>JAQBPB010000053.1 GCA_028287745.1 Chloroflexota bacterium | reverse complement strand
GACGAGCGGATCATCAGGAACAGGATGACCCAGACAATCAGGACCACCCACATTGTCCCGGCACTCAGGCCGTAACGCCGCCTGGGCGAGCCGGGTTTATTTTTAATACCAGGTACTTTCTTCATACAAACATTATAGCATTTTTCCATAACCCTGACTGGAAAAGTCTGGCTGTGCAGCCCTACCCGGCTTTTTCCATACGCCAACGGCGCGACATCCTGAGCCGCGGCGAAGGATGACATGGGCAAGACCGCTGCCTTATATTAGCCTTAAAAGCAGTACTACCAACCATTAAACCTCTTTAGTCGGCCTGCAAATAGCGGCTGGCAACCCGCACAACTGTGCCCCCTGTAACCCCAACAAACGCCCGATCCTTTGCAACCGGCCTCCATCAACGCCCTCCCAGGAATACAGTCACCCCGAGGAGGCTGTACTTACCAAAACCGATTAAGGAGGATTGGCCGACGGAGGGATCCCCGTGCCGTTGGACCTACCGCATAAACAAAAACCTGTCAGGGTCGTAAGAAACGTAAGCCATAAACCTTAATTAAACAATAGGGCTGGCCTACTCTGAGGAATTTTGGGGAGGTTAACGCTATGTTTGATAGCAAAATCTACCTGTTTTTGCTAAACTGGCTCCCTTACAGGGAAAATTGAATCTAAAGAAATAGACAACCTAAAATTTAATAAAGGAGGATATTTTGAAAGTTCTTTTCATTGGAGGGACCGGCACCATCAGTTCAGCCTGTGGTGAGCTGGCGGTCGCGCGCGGTATTGACCTGGTACTGCTCAACAGGGGCCAGAGCATCCGGCCGCAGACCGCGAACGCCACCGTGTTGCAGGGCGATATTCGCGACAAAGAAGCCGTGGCAAAACTCTTAAACGATATGACCTTTGATGTGGTAGTAGATTTTATCGCCTTTGCGCCCGAGCATATTGAGACGGATCTGGCCCTGTTTCGCGGCCGCACCAAGCAATACATCTTTATCAGTTCGGCCTCGGCCTACCAGACACCTCCGCTTAACTGGTTAACAACCGAATCGACGCCGCTCCGCAATCCATTCTGGCACTATTCCCGCCAGAAGATTGCCTGTGAAGAGCTTTTGACGCGGGCCTACCGCGAGGAAGGCTTCCCGGTGACCATCGTCCGGCCGTCCCATACTTACGCCCCAACCTCGCTGCCGGTTGACGGCGGCTATACCATCCTGAACCGGATGCGAGCCGGGAAAAAAGTAGTCGTTCACGGCGACGGCACTTCGCTGTGGACCTTAACCCACCACCGTGATTTTGCTAAGGGGTTTGTCGGCCTGTTAGGCAATCAGCACGCCCTGGGTGAAGCAATCCATATCACTTCCGATGAGGTGTTAACCTGGAACCAGATTTTTGAAACTATCGCCGAGGCGGCCGGGGTTAATGCGAATATCGTCCACATTCCTTCTGAGCGTATCGCCGAGGCTGACGCAGACTGGGGAGCCGGGCTGTTAGGCGATAAAGCGCATAGCATGGTCTTTGACAATACCAAAATCAAACGCCTGGTGCCTGACTACGTGGCGACCATTCCCTTCCGCCAGGGCGCCGCCGAAATAGTGGCCTGGCACGACAGCCATCCCGCCGCCCAGAAAGTAAATGAGGCGCGGGACCAGTTAATTGATAAACTTATTGCGACCTATGGCCAGGCAAAACACTAGTCTAAATAAATTCGCCTGGCTGCGGGGCCACTTAAAGGATACACCTGCAACCAGGCAGTCCGGTACAATTTTAAAAACCCTAACTTTATTTTTATAACCGAGCTGAAAGAAACCGAGTTCTACCGGCGGATTTACGGCCTGGAGCAAGCCGGGTTGATCCAGGCTTCTTCACTCCCTGAGGTGAAACTACCAAAAGTAACCCGCGTTTCAATTACCCTATCCGGCTGGGAAATCATCAACCAGGTTTATAACAATAGCGGTCTAAGCCGGGGCCTGGGTGGTGCTAGCGCCGCCCAGGCCTAGCGCCTGCCGGATACTTTGCAGGTGGCCCTGGGGATGCCCGATTAAAACGTGTTCGATAACCTGGCGGCAAGAGCGTTCTTTGCCAACTCCAGCCGGTAGAAACGGGGCCGAGTTATCCAGTTGGGCGTCTTCAAGATGCCGGAGCGCGTGTGCCGCAACGCCACCGTTTGCCTGAAGCAAGGCCAGGGTAACTTCCCTGGTATAACCGTCCTGTTCAGCGGCATGCTTTTCGTTAATATCGTTTATCTGGTCGTGAGAAGTGCGGACCGGTTTTTGTTGGGCCAGGCGTACCACCCAATCGGCAATGCCGGTATATGAAACGGCGATATGGTGAAGCGCTACTCCCACGGTCCAACCCTCACCGGGACAGACTTGCTGCCACTGCTGGGCCGTTAAACTTTCTGCGAGCGTGATAGCTTCCCGGTTAACCGCTTCGAACCGCTCGGCCAGTGCCTGTGTTTGTTCTCCCATAAAGCCTCCTTTTCAAATGCATTATCAAACCCAACCACGATATGGAATTCAATAAATCACCCGGTTATTATAGCCATTCTGTGAAAAATAAAAAAGATAAAAAGGACCGGGCATGGCACTAAAAATGCCTCTTATTTCATATCAGGCTAATAAGTAAAGAAAGTATTCTTTAATCTCTAGACCGGACGAACAAGTAAATAAAAATATTGCCAAAAAAGATAAAGGAAAGTTCAGTAAAATGTTTAACCCTGAAAATCACGGCGGGCGAGTCGAGTGTCCGGTGTGTCAACAAATGGTCAAGCCTAACCAGTTTGCCGGGCCTTTTGATATAGAACCGGCCGCTTTAAATTACCTGCAAGAACAAAACCAGCTATGGCAGCCGGAACAGGGAGTGTGTACCAATTGCATCCAACAGGCCCTGGAATATTTGTTACAGGAACAGGCCCAGAGCCCGGATGATGAAATATTTAATCCAACCATAGCGGTCTACGGGATTCTGCCGGTGGGGCTGCGGCTGGGCGTCAACAGCCACTATAACGGGGCCGGAGTTACTTTGGCCTTTTTGGACTCAGGGTTTTCGGCCCATCCCGACCTGGAAGGCCGGATAAAGCTTTACGTAGACGCTTCCACGCCGGAAATCCGGGAACTGCCGGAAGTCGAAACCAGCGGCGACTTAAGCTGGCACGGCATGATGACATCGGTGGTGGCCTGCGGGAACGGTAGTTTAAGCGGCGGGCTTTACCGGGGGTTGGCTGCAGGATCGGAAGTGGTGCTTGTGCGGGTTAGCGATCCGGAAGGGAATATAACCGAGCAAGGCATCGGACGCGGGTTGGCCTGGGTGCTGGCAAACGGCCCCCGTTACGGTATCCAGATTGTAAATATCTCGCTGGGTGGCAACCGTCCGGCCGATTTCAACCAGAACCCGGTAGACCTGATGGTAGAGGCCCTGGTGGCCCAGGGAACGCTGGTGGTATGCGCGGCCGGGAACGCCGGGGAACGCTGGCTGGTGCCGCCTGCCAGTGCCGCCAGCGCCATTACCGTAGGCGGCCTGGACGATAAAAACAGCCTTGACCCCAATACGGCCGAACTGTGGCATTCCAACTACGGCCAGACTCTGGGCGGCGTCTGGAAGCCCGAGCTTGTCGCGCCAAGCCTGTGGCTGGCTGCCCCGGTCCTGCCCGGCAGCAGAGTGGAGCGCGAAGCCCTGGCCCTGGATAAACTGCGCAAAGCCACACGGGAAGAACTAACGGCCTTGCTGGCCGACCAGGCGCTAATCGGGCAGACCAGCCTGCCGGGTGACATCGGCCAGATGCCCCAGGAATCCGTCCGTGAGCATATCCGGCAAGCCTGGAACAACCAGAAGCTGATCAACCCGCATTACCAGCACGTTGATGGGACATCCTTTGCGGCCCCTATCGTCAGTTCGGTAGCCGCCCAGATGCTCCAGGCCAACCCTTACCTGAAACCGGCCGGGCTAAAAGACCTGGTTATGCGGACGGCCCGCTACCTGCCCGAGGTATCACCCAGCCAGCAAGGCCACGGCGTGGTTGATCCCTGGGCGGCGGTAACGGCGGCCCTTTCGACCGCCCACCAGTTACAGGTCAGCTAATCAGCTTTTAAAGTGGCTAAAAGCCTGTTCGAAAAACTGGACCATGCGCGAATATAAGACTTTCTGGTTGTGTGGTTTGCTGATGCCATGTCCTTCGTCATCAAAAGTCATGACCTCAAACGGGATGTCACTTTGTTCCAGGGCGTTAACGACCACTTCCAGGTTCTGCGGGCTAACATTGGGGTCTTTAAGGCCCTGGACTATCAGCAAACGGCCCTTTATGTTGTTGACGAAGTTTATAGGCGAAGCCGCCCGGTAGCGTTCCGGCTGCTGGTCAGGGCGGCCGCCCATCATCGCCTCGCTGTAGGGCCGCAGGTCAGGCCGGGTAGTTTCGTAGTCCACTACCAGGTCGGTCATTCCACAGATTGGGATAGCCGCCGCGACCAGTTCCACCGGGTAGCGGGTAATCGAGCACCAGGAAGAATAGCCGCCATAAGAAGTTCCGGTCACGCCAACTTTGCACGGTTCGGCAATACCGGCCTCAATCAGGGCCGCGATACCATCCCGGATATCGCTTTGCTCCCGGCCACCCCAGCCGTCCTCTTTAATCGCGTCCTGGAAAGCCAGGCTAAAGCCGGTACTGCCCCGGTAATTGGGCGTCAGGACGTTGAACCCGGCCGACACAAAGAACTGCACCTGGGCATTAAAGCGGTCCTCGGAATGGGCGGTCGGCCCGCCGTGAAGCTGGACAATGGTGCCTTTAGGGGTCTGACCGTTTGCGGGCCGGTAGAGCCAGCCCTGGATTTTTATTCCATCCCCGGCTACCCAGTGGAAATTCTGGGCCGGTACCAATTGTTCCGGCTTGAGGGCCGTATGATCCCAAAGATTAGTCAGGCTGGTAAAACTTTCAGGCCGGATATCCTCAGGGGAGAACAGGACCAGGTCGGCGGGTTGGCGGGCGCTGAAATAATACCCTACCCAGTCCTCCCCCTGGTTTTGGGGCGCCAGGGGTATCAGGCCGCCCGGCAGTTCCGGTAAAAACCGTTCCTGGCCGGTTGCCAGGTCCAGCCAGGAAGTGCTCGGCGATGTTTCTTTTATTTCTTCCACAACCACCTGACCGGGTGCATTTTCAGGAATGAAGGCCGACTCCAGGTTCCGGTCCGGGTCATTGATCAACCAGCGCGAAGCGCCCGAAGCCATTTCCCAGAGTCCAAGACTGCGGTACATGCCGGTTTCGGCCAGGAAAAGGACTTGCTGGCCGTCCGGCGACCAGGAAGCCGTGACCTTCTTATCAGAGCCAAAATTCAAAATCTCCCGGTCAGCGTTACCTTCCACGTCCACCAGCCAGATTTGCTCGCCGTTAGGGTGCAGGTCTATACGGTTGTATAAAATATGAGTGCCCTGGTGATTGAGGTCAACCAGGTCGGAGCCGGGTTTAGTGGGCCGGGCCAGGACTTTACGCTCGCCGGTAACAAGGTCGTGGCGGTAGAGCCAGAAGGCTTCCAGTTCTTTATTGCTGGCAAAATCATAGTTAGCGGTATAGAAGAGCCAGCGGCCGTTTGGATGCAACCGGCCGCCCCGGATAAAATAGTGCGGGGAAGCTTCCAACAGGGGATGCATCTCACCGGGATAATCCAGACTTACCTCTACCTTGAAGAGCTGGACCCGTTCGTCACCTTGATGGTCCTGACCGACAATAATCCACCGGCTGTCCGGCGACCAGCCGAAAAGCTGGGTATTCTCAGGGGTATCGGTAAAGCGGACCGGCCCGGTGGAACCGTCCGTGGCCGCCACATAGACCTCCGCCGCCGGGTGCAGGCCAACCCAGGACCAGGCGACCCATTCTCCATCCGGTGAAACCTCATAGCGCCGGATATTTGGTACAGCTAATAAAGCCTCTAATAATTCTGATTTTGCCATTGTTCCCTTCTAAATTACAAGGTGAATATTATACCATTGTGTATAAAAAGATTATAAGAATTTAATGGGCCTGAGTCAAAAGTCGGGGTGATTTTACAGGATATTAAACCAAAGTCCCTGGAAGTCAGGCATTTTTACTTTTCTCAATAAATAAATGGAGGGTTTTTATTCTACCGCCCACGGTCACGGCATCTAGCCGGATTTCCTGAACAAAGTTACTATAGTAAAAAACAGCTTGCAGGGTGACGACCTGGGCAGCTACACTGGATGCCACGGGGACTATTCTAATAACTGCCCCGGTCTGATATTCCAACCAGCCCTGTACTTCGGCTTTACCGGTATAAGTATTGATCCACCCATGTAACGGAATATTTGTCCCTAAATTGTACTGAGCATTCGAAATAAGTACAATCAGGTCATCAAACAGGTCCAGGGAGGCCTGGGCCTGATGATCATTCATGGCATTTACAAATTCTTCGAGTACACTTATGTCAGGGGAAACTAATTGGCTGGCACTACTAGTGTAAAGTACAGCGTGGCTTTGCACTACCCTGTTTTCAGCGCAAGCGGTTAAAAGGCCGGTCAGCAACAGTACCGCGACCAGCAGCCCAAATAAATATTTCATTGTAACTCCAGGCTTAAACAGCGCGATCCCGCTTATACTCAGACCGCGCCCAGCTTGCTAAGTAGAGGGAATATAGATGGAGTAATTATTTACCAGCCGGACCACTGCCCGAAAAATGACCTTTGAAGGTCCCTGGCCTTGTCCAGCCAGGCCAGGTCTGCTCACCTTCAGAAACAAAAGCTATTTGTGACATAGTAAAACCTCCAAATTAGCTGGAAAAGGTCGAACGTTTCAGTCAGATATTTAGCTTTAGAAGATTAAATTGAAACGAAGCTAATTCTACTATAACCAATTTTTGATATTAATCAATAGTAATAATTAATACATTAACAAAAGGTTATTTATTTTGAAACCAGGGATGGCCTTAATTCCGTATCCTGGTTTTGAGGATTGGCCCTTACCATGTAGATAACCACCTTGTGTAACACCAATTAAATACTGAAATTGATAAATTTACCATTGTGCTACAATTAAACATGTTATTAAAAAGACTTATATGGAAAGGGGAAATATGGAAGGCAAAATCCAAGCCAAATTCAATATCGGGCAGGAAGTCAAGGTCATAAAGGGGTCTGGACTAGGGTACGAGGGAGGTAGAATTATGACGGTTAAAAATGTTACTCCGTTCAATAACGGGTACAGGCATACTTTTAAATACCTGCTGGAGTTTAAGTATTCCTTTGGTGATACTATGGGTTCAACCAGTATCGAAGAACGTTTTTTAGAGGCAATATAGCCTGGTATTGGTTTTCAGTACCAGGCAAAGGCTGTTTGAAACCCTCCCTTATTACCCGTGACCCCCTTCTGCGGCCTGCAACCGGCCCGCTTTCCGGCGGTAATAAGAGTAGAATGGTCAAGAAATATGCAGGGTACCAGTAGATAAAAAGTGATTTTGCTCATTGGAGATACTTTTATTACATGTTAGACTAATCTTAGAACAAAGCCAGGTGGTCCCAATCGTTTTCATTAAGTCCACAAAAATATAGTAGCAAAGGAGTAGCACCAATGGCAGATACTGATACAATAGTGGGTAAACCCACCCCAGACACCAAAGAGCAACAAATTGATGCAAAGGAAGAAACAGACCAGGAACTAAACTCACAAGATCTTAACGAGGTAAGCGGTGGGGTTATTACCCATAGGCACTGGGGTCCGACTTCCGGCGCCCGGATACGCAACCCAAAATTAAAACCTTAACAAAGTCAAAGGGCCGTGGTGAAATATTACCCGGCCCTTTTGGTATCCATTAGGCCCGTAGTTTCCAGCGCAACCTTTTGTAGAAGTGGTGGCTGGCTGGTTGCGGTGCTTTAGAATAACCTGGCCGGGACTCGAACCCGCGACTCACTGATTAAAAGGCATATTCGTTGATTCGCCCGTTCCCAACACGTTTTGTTCTAATTTAGCCCCAAAATTTAGAACAAAATTGAAAACCATGGGAAATATTTATGATTTAACATTTGCTCCTATTATAAAAGACATTTGATCTTGCCTTCTCATTTCCATGACCCAAATTAATGTAGCACTTCCCTTGAAGAAAGCCAAACAAACCAGCGTGAGTGTCTACCACTTGGCTATTTGGTTCGTATAGCCTTATATTTTAGCTGGGGGATTGATATAGGCAACTAGACTTATAGATTGGGGACATTTAAGCATAAATAAACTATTACCAATCCTGCCCGCCTGACCCTTTCTAGTCAAAATACCCCAAAACATTAACGTTCCCAGGTTATGTAAAACTTTTTTTTGCCATTTGTTAATACAGGTTGGTTTTTGCCGGTATTAATATCAGCCAGATACAATTCCCAGGTGCTACCCACAAGCACCAGATAAGCCACATAACGGCCGTCAGGAGACCAAGTTGGATAGGTCGCCACTTTTCCAGGTGAGCTAAGTTGGGTTTGTTTACCGTTCCGGTCTACCTGGTAAATCGCCCGGCTATTATCCAAGCCCCTGGTGACGGCAATATAGTTACTGTCGGGCGAGTTAGCATTATAGAAGTATTCCGCCCCTGCTCCCGCCAATAGCAAAGGTTGACTACCTTTCTCCTGTCCAAATAAATCATGACTTTCCCTAGTGAAAAGAATTGTAATGCGCCCTTGCTTGTGTACATTAACAATCAAAATCTGCTTGAGTAACTTTCTGGGCTTGCCATTGGCTCTCAAACTCA
>JAQBPB010000022.1 GCA_028287745.1 Chloroflexota bacterium | reverse complement strand
TGAACTGGTCAAAATCTTCGAGAGTAGCCCGGTAATTATAACTATCGCGCGGGTCAGGACCGCTGAAGCCGGGGTCGGCCACCAGCTGTACCAGATTTCCCGCAGAAGATTTATAAAGAGGCGTACCTGGGCTAAATTGGCCGCTAATTTAGCGGATTGCCAGCTCAAATACCGGCCGGTTGGCCGGGACCGCCGGGCGCTGTTCCAAATCTTCCCAGACTTCGCTCATAACCGAGGCCATTACGACAGGGCGGCCCAGGGCGGTTTCGACATCGGCCGGAGTAAGGTCATCCAGGAAGCGGGCGCCGTAGCCTTTTTTGTCCAGCATTACCTGGGGCAGGTAAATAACTTCTCCCAGGTCGCGGCCGCTGGCTTCCAGGGCCTGTAACGCGGCGATAACATCTTTGCCGGTCAGAAGCCCGGCTACCGTAACGGTCCGGCCAAGTGTCTTATTAACTACCGTCAACAAGTTAACTTCCAGACCCTCAACCCGGTTCAGGCGGTTGATGATAGGCTCGAAAGTCGGTGTGATCAGTTCGGCCGTAACCAGGGTTGCCCGCAAAGGACGGGCCAGGTGGGTCGTTAATTTCTTTTCAACCCGCTTCCAATCGTCCAGGAAGCGGCGGACCAGGCCAACGCCGTTTTCAATCTGGTCAAACTCTTCGTAATGCGCTTTGCCCGGCACTTCTTGTCCGGCCAGCAGGTAGAATTCGTCCGAGAGATAAACGAAAGGGGTGCCAATTTCTTTCTTAAACCGTTTTTGCCAGGCGTGAACCTGTTCGATAACCACGGCGGCTTCTTCGCCGGTAAAGGGCCGCATAGGCATCGGGCTTTCGTCAGGAAAACCCCGGCCATGTGCCTTAAAGTTGCGGCGGCGGTCGCCCTCGTAACCCGGCCCACCGGCCAGCCCGACCGGCACAATCGCCGAAGTCTGGACGCCCGGATACAGTTTTACCAGGTCAAAGATAGTCTTGCGGAGGTTGTCGCCATCGTTTACCGTTGGGACCAGCACGACCTGGGTATGGGCCTGGATGTCTCCGGCGTTCAAACGGGCCAGTTGTTCTGTAATATCCGGCGCGGTCGAATTACCCAGCAAGCGGCGGCGCAACTCAAGGTCGGTGCTGTGGACCGATACATAAAGAGGTGTAAGCCGCTGTTCGATGATGCGCTGCCAGTCCTCTTCCTTGATGTTGGTCATAGTCACAAAACCACCATACATAAAGGAATAGCGGTAGTCGTCATCTTTTACGTAAAGCGTCGGTCGAAAGCCTTTGGGAGTACGATAGACAAAGCAAAAAGGACAGTTATTATTACAAACGCGGATGCCGTCAAAAGTTGGTTCGGCAAATTCCAGGCCCAGCGGTTCACCGGCTGAGTTTTTGACCTTTAATTCCAGCTTCTGGCCGTCCCGGTCTACTTTCAAGCGAATACGGTCTTCAGCGGTCTGGAAAGAGTAATCAATCATATCTCGGACCGGTTGCCCATCAATTGATAGCAGGCGGTCGCCAACTCTTACTCCGGCCTTTTCGCCCAGCGAACCCGGTTCAATTTTAACAATTCGGTTAAGGTCTTTACGGCGCTTATTGCCGGTTCCGGAGACCTGGTTTGAAATGTCCAACCTTCAAAAACTCCCTTGCATTGCCGACCTTGTCAAAGGTCCTATTTACTACTACAAATAAGAATTATATCATAAAACCACGGCTTAATTTTGCTTACCCTAAATAATTAAATTATCCGGATACCCTGGGCGTGAAAGGGATTTTTAAAATTGATTAAATAGGCCGCTACTTTCGACAAAGTCTGGTGTTCTATTATTTAGAGAACGTTTTCGCTCGAAATTATAATACTAGAACACTATTTCCGGACAAGTCGTACCCCGGTACAGACTTAAAGGAATGTTTTGGAGGCTTTGTCTATGTTTTTCAACAAGCAGTTTAAGCTGGCAATAATTTTAACAATATTTGGAATGTTAAGTACGCTGTTAGCAGCTTGCAGCGAAGGCAACCTGGACGGTCTGGCACCAGTAGCCGGTGCCACCCCGGAACCTGCTACCACGTCACCCGCTACCACGGCGGCGGCTACGACAGCACCCGCTACCACGGCACCTTCTACGACAGCACCTTCTACGACGGCACCCGCTACCACGGCACCTTCAACGACGGCACCCGCTACCACGGCAGCGGCCACGACAGCGCCTGCTACCACAGCGCCTGCCACAACCGGGAAATCCGAGCTGGAAATCAAGTTTGAGGGCACAATCCAGGCAATTTCCGGCAACACCGTAACCATCAATGGGCGAACTTTCACGCTTACTCCGGAGATGATGGCTCAGTTTGGCTCGAAACTGAAGGTAGGCGCCAAAGTTGAGGTGGAGGCCCAGATGGTCAATGGAGTGCTTACAAAATTACAAATTGAATTAGAGGATGAGGATAAAACCAGGACACCAAAACCATCCACCTCACCCGGTACTACTCCAACTGTCAAGGATGACAACGACGATGACGACGCTGAAGATGACGATGATAATACTAGAACCCCGGTCAAAACCGTAAGCCCGACCATTCCCCCGGGGCAGAACTCTAATTCTGGCAATAATGGTAAAGGCAGCGGCAAAAACGATGACAAGACCAAGTCATCTACACCCACACCAACCACTGCCAGGCCGAGTGAAGCCGGTGATGACAAGGGCGGCCAACGCGGCAAAGACAGCGACGATGACGACGATGACGACAAAACCAAGCCTGCTAAAATCAGTCCAACCACCAAAGCAAGTGACGATAAAACAAAGTCTCCCACGGTGAAACCGGCTGAGAAAGCTACCTCTACTCCCAAAGCCACCGAAGCCCGTGACGACAAAGGTGGTAAGGGCGGCGGCAAAGGCAAGGACGACGATTAACACACATCTCTAAGGCAGGAAATGCTCAATCTGAGTGACGCAGAACTGGTAAAACGTCTTCAAAAGGGTGATACAGAAGCGGTTGGCGTACTGTTAGAGCAGTACGCCAACCGCCTGTATAACTACGCCTTCTACCGGTGCAGCGATCACTACCTGGCCGAGGATATTGTCAGTGAAACATTCGCCCGCATCGTGGAAAAGATAAACAGTTATGAGCAGCGGGAAGTACCATTTAAGGCCTGGGTCTTCCGGATTGCCCACAACCGGTTAGCCAACCACCTGCGCTATCGCAGCCGCCATTACTCTGTTTCCCTGGATGCCGTAAATGAAGATGGAGAGCGGCTTCTTGACCCCCCGGACGATTGGGGGGCAGCCGATGGCGGCCTGATGGCAAGCCATATAGCCGAACGCGAAGAACTGCGGCATGCCATCATGGCTTTGTCTGAAGATCAAAAAGCGGTCTTCGTTTTACGTTTTATCGAAGGATTGGACTTGGAAGAAGTAGCAACATCGCTCGAAAAAAGCATCGCTTCAATTAAAAGTTTACAGTACCGTGCCGTCGTTAATCTGCGGCGCACACTGGAACAAGCCAAAGAGATTGAGGCAGCTAAAACTTCATTAGGCAAAAAACTTATGCCTTTTAGCAGTCGAGGTAAAGGACTATGACCAGTGAAAAACGCCTGGAAGAAGTATTTCAAAGCGGCGTAGCCTTGCTGGAAAAAGGGGCCAGCCCGGCTGCGGCCTCCCAGACCCTCATGCTAAATGGCACAATTGTCCCACTTTTAAATATCGTTGAATCAGCCTACGACCTGCCGCGCTACCAGATGTCCGCGGCGTCAAAGGCAGCGTTACTGGGGCGCTTGACCAACCAGACCCAAAATAAAGTTATGCCGTTAGCGGCCCTTGCCGCCAACCCTAACCCTAACCCAATTCCGGCCCGCACAACTCCGCGTACCAACTTGGGATGGCACCCCCAACTAAGGTGGAACTGGTTCCTTCGGATACAGCAAGCGGTAGTAGCCGTGGCTTTAGTGCTGGCAATCAGCCTGCTGATTATTACCAGCCGGGGTACCGCGCCTGATCAGGGCCAGGCAACCACCCCGACCGCCACAGCGGTGTCTTCGCCGGTTATGACGGCAACCCCGGATGTAACCACAGGGCCGCAATTTACACCAGCGCCGGTTATAACCGGAGCGCCTACCGCACCCGCAACCGTTACAGCTATGCCTGAAACAGCTACTCCCACTTCGGCACTTACTACTGCTGCAGCTATTCCGGCTGTACCGGCTACCCCTACCCTGGGAGCAGTTACTACGCAGGCTCAAGCTACGGACAGAACGGTGGCCCCGGCAACGGCCACTTTACCGGCGCGCACAGTCGCTGGCCCGGCTGCCCAACCAACGGCGCCCCGGGCGGTACAGGCTACTTCACCGGCGGCTACACCGAAACCAACTACGGTGAAACCTGAACCAACGTCTACCAGTGTGGCACCAACCGCAACTCAACCG
Organism: Chloroflexota bacterium; assembly: GCA_028287745.1. Lineage (GTDB taxonomy): Bacteria > Chloroflexota > Chloroflexia > Chloroheliales > Chloroheliaceae > 54-19. Next base: position 4,662 of record JAQBPB010000022.1, on the reverse strand, counting down.
GCTCCTACAGCTACCAAGACCCCTGAACCAACGGATGAGCCGGAGGAAGATAAACCTGTGCCGACGACTGTGAGTAGAAACCCTAGTCCAACTATCGATGACTCAGACGATAGTGATGACTATAAGAAAGATGGCGACAAGACGAAAACGCCATCTCCTACTCCCCTACCGACTAAAACACCAACCATTAAGTACGAAACGCCTAAAGCAAAAGATTAAACCAACCCAAACTTCGCAAAAATAAAAGAGGTTCCACCCTGAACAGGTGGCCTCTTTTTATTTTAGATTGAAAACTAGACCAAAAGTCCAATTGATTGTTATCAATAATGATAATATAATCTTTCTTGAGAGAATAAAAAAGCGATAAACTAAGATGTCTAAAAAAACCGAATTGATACTACATCCTATCAGGATGCGAATATTTCTAACTCTGGCAAAACAGAATCTGACGCCGCTCCAACTGTACGAAGAACTGGTCAATGTGCCGCAGGCCACCCTCTACCGGCACCTGAACAAGCTGGTACAGGCTGAGATTTTAAGAGTCGTGGGAGAGCGGCCGGTACGAGGTACGGTCGAAAAGGTATATGGAATTAACACTGAAACCATGAACCTTGAAAATAAAGATGTCTTACAGGCCAGCCGAGAAGAACTTTTGGAATTATTTACGAACTTCGTGATGGGGAAGGTCAGGGACTTTGCGACCTATCTACAGCGCGATGAAATTAATCTGATCGAAGACAAGATCAGTTTCCGGCAGGCGCCGTTATACCTGAATGAAGATGAATTTAATGACCTGGCTTTTGCAGTTGGTCAGGCTTTTAATAAACACCTTGCCAACAAACCGGCCCCCGGCCGCAAATCGATCAATTGGACCAATATTATCATCCCTGGCCCGGAGGAAGACTCATTCCGGCCCGATACCGACGATACAAAACCGGAAACCGACTAAGCGTATAGCTGTTTGAGTGCGTACTTAACTAAAAGGAGGGTGCGAGGACTGGCGCAAACAGCTACAAGTGAAAACCTGTCCTCGCTAACGTCATGGATCAAAATAACCTTTTATTGGCCCTTTCACCGCTTATTCTAATCTCAGTGGGCCTGCAAATCTTTGCCCTGATAGACCTGGTACGCCGGGAATCCTACAGAGTGCAGGGCGGCAAAAAGTGGGTCTGGGCGCTGGTTATTATACTTGGAAATACTCTCGGCTCAATTGTGTACCTGGTGGCCGGGCGTACAGAGGGTAAAGCAAGCTAAATGAGCGACATTATCGTTTGCCAGCAACTGACCAAACAATATGGTGACCACAAAGTGGTCGATAGACTGGATTTGCGCGTGCCAGGAAATATTGTCTTTGGCTTTCTGGGTCCAAACGGAGCGGGTAAATCTACCACCATGAAGCTTTTGACCGGCCAGATAAAACCGACCGGCGGGACCGCCTGGGTCGCCGGGGCCGATGTTACCCGCAATTCGCTGGAAGCCCGGCGCCATATCGGCTACCTTAGCGAATTGCCAAACTTCTACCCGTGGATGAAAGGCCAGGAATTGCTTGAATTGGCCGGGGAATTGTTTGGGCTTAACCCGGCCACCCGGAAGGCCAGGGCCAAAGAACTGCTAGACCTGGTCGGCCTGACCGACGCAGGCCAGCGTAAAGTCGGCGGCTACAGCGGCGGAATGCGCCAGCGCCTGGGAATTGCCCAGGCCCTGGTGAACCGGCCAAAAGTGGTTTTCCTGGACGAACCGGTCAGCGCCCTGGACCCGCTGGGACGCCGGGATGTCTTGAATTTGCTGGGGAATATCCGGCAGGAAGCTACTGTTTTTATGTCAAGTCACGTGCTGGCCGATGTAGACCGGGTCTGTGACCAGGTTTCAATTCTTAACCGGGGACAGGTTATTGCGGCCGGGACGACCACTGAATTGAAAGAGCGTAACGCCATTTCGGCAATAATAATCGAGCTGGACGGCAATCATAACGCCGCCGGGCGCCTGGCAGCGGCCATTCAGGGCGAAAGCTGGCTTAAAAATGCAACTACCCTGGATAACGGGCGGCTAAAAGTAGAGCTGACTTCGGAAAATTACATGCATGAGGCCGGACAGCGCATTCCGCGCCTGGTGAGTGAATTGGAACTGTCCCTGCGCTCCTACCAGGCCGTCGTACCCAACCTGGAAGATGTCTTTATGCAACTCTTAAACGCCGCAAATGAGAAGGCCGAGTCCCAGGACACCGGCCAGGCCAGGGTATTAGGATGAACAGAACAATTGCCTTACTAAAGAAAGAACTCTTAGAACAGTGGCGCACCAATAAAATATTGATCCTGGTGCTGGGCTTTTTATTCTCCGGCTTGCAGGGCCCGGTGGTGACAAAGTTGCTGCCTGAGTTGATTAAAAACTCATCCAGCAGCATGCAAGGGATAGTCATCACTGTTCCCGAACAGACCGCCCTGGATGCCATTTTAAGCTATGTGGCCCAGATGTCGGTCTTCCCATCGCTGATTCTGATCCTGGTCGTCATGGGTACGCTGGCCGGAGAGCGCGAGCGCGGTACCCAGGTCTTTGTGCTGACCAAGCCGGTCACGCGCAGCCAGTTTATCCTGGCTAAATATCTGGCGTTCTGGGGAATTGTAGTCGGGGCAATTATTTTAACGGCGGCCGCTTCAGCTTACTATACCCTGCTGCTTTTCAGCAGTTCGTTCAACTTTGGCACCTTCCTGGTCCTAAACCTGGGAGTAATAAGCTATAGCAGCTATATCCTGGCCCTGGTGGTACTGTGCAGCAGCCTGTTTAAAACAGGAGTAGCAGCCGGGGGCGTCAGCTTTGTGTCTTTCCTGGCGATAGATAACCTGGTGAAGTTTATCCCTGGCTGGACCAAAATTTTCCCACAGGCTATTTTCAATACCGGCACCTCGCGCCAGGTCATGACCGGAGCAACCGGCCCGGGTGAACTCGCCATCCCGGTCCTGGTGGGGCTGGCGATGGCGGCGCTGCTGCTGGCGATTGCCTGCATCACCTACGAAAAACGCGAAATGTAACAGTCTCGAAAGGACCGGTGAGGGCTTAAGCCCCGCCGGTCCTAAAATTTAAGCCTCGAGCATCCGGTCAAACTCATTGACGGAAGGTGGATTAGCCAGCAGCGGCGTAATCTGGGCGGGCAATTCTTTACCGGCACCGGTCGAGCTGAACTTCTCAAAATCTTCTTTTGAATTCCATACACCTACGGTCAAAGCGATACCGGTCTGGGTATTGATAAGAGCATAGCCCGATTGAAAACCGGCCTGGTCTTGCAGAGCCTGTGCAGTCAAGTTGTGATAGACCTTTTCGGCTTCTTCCATCATACCCGGTTTTATCTCATAATTAACTACTCGAATAAACATAGTCTTTCTCCTTACAAACTTCCCGGTTTTGGACCAGATTAAACTGCTAAATTTACATATATTCGCAGCTACTATTATTAATCCTTTCTTTGCCTGGCAAAGATTTAACCGGTATCGCATTAATTAAACTTAAAGATGTACCGGAGAAACCTGGCTCAATGGCATAAAGCTGTAAAACTTTCCTGGGTTAGAACCTTCTCTATCTTTAATATATTAAAGAGGAAGATTAATGGTAAGAAGTTTACAGGTTCAAATGGCTTGAGGTTGTCCCGGTAGCCATAACTATTAGCAAAATGTAAAGCAATCACCGGGCCAGGGGTTAAGTAAATGTGAATTTAATAAATTTTGAGGCTATAGGCGGTAGGCTGCCAGGTTCCGCAACCGGGTCGATCTGCCGGGTAATCCCGGCCAATGATTATACCGAGTTCTTCTTGCAGGGAAGGGGCATCTTTTCGGGAGCATGAATGTATTTATCCGGCGCTGGTTGAATTTACGGCCCTGGTAGGCCGGGTTGAAAATACGGAAATACGGTTGAGCAGCGGTGTCGGTGGAAGCCGACCACTGCCAGCCGCCGTTGTTAGAAGACTGGTTGCCATCCACCAATTTTTGCCAGAAATAGCGCTTGCCCCACCGCCAATCCAGGAGCAGGTCTTTGGTCAATAAACTGGTGGTAATAGTGCGCAGGCGGTTATGAAACCAAGTTTAACCGATAGGGGAATATTTAGAATCTGGAAACCGAAAACGAAGCGTAATAATTCAGGAGCTATTTTTACCGTTGAGGAGGGTCCGGATCTTTTCCAGCAGCCGTTCGAACTCAATAGGTTTAACATCGTAGTCGTTGCAACCGACTTCCAGGGCGCGTTCCCGGTCGCCCGACATGGCATGGGCGGTCAGGGCAATAATCGGGATAGCAGTAGTGGCTGGCTGGTTCTTAATCAGTTTAGCGGCCTCCCAACCATCCATAACCGGCAGACTCATATCCAGCAATATCAGGTCGGGCTGTTCGGTCAGGGCCTTTTCAACTCCTTCGCCGCCATCAATGGCAAGCGTCACCTCAAAGCCGCGCCGCTCCAGGCGCCGGGAGAGCATATCCCGGTTCATTTCGTTATCTTCAACTAAAAGGATTTTTGCCATATGGCCTTTATTCCCGGTTCTGTACCGTTTCTCTCAAAGTAATTATAAGCAGGTAAGTTTCTTACTCTATTTAAGCTAAAAATTCACAATTTGTCCAGGGACTAAAGTCTAATACCCAACCGTACTCTAAAGGTGATAAGTAAAGCCCATTTTGGTTATA
>JAQBPB010000019.1 GCA_028287745.1 Chloroflexota bacterium | reverse complement strand
CCTGCTGGTGCAGCCAAATTTCGAAGTTATGTTGTTCGCACCCCAGGTGGAGACGGTCTGGATGCTGGAAAAATTCACCGATCTTAAAAAGCTGGACCAGGTCAGCCTGTATACCCTGACCAAGGAGGCGGTCTTGCGGGGGCTGGAGTCGGGGCTAACCCTGTCGGGCATCGTGGATTGGCTGCAAAAACACAACCTCCAGCCGCTGCCGCAAAACCTGGCTATTTCGCTGGAAGATTGGAGCAAAGGCTTCAAAAGGGTGCAGGTTGAACAGGTAACCTTATTGGAGGTGGAAGACCCTGCCGTCCTGGACGAACTCATTAACTCAAAACAGTTTGCTGAGAATTTCGAGCGCCGGATTTCACCAACCGCCGCCCTGGTCCGCCTCCCCGTAATTACTGAAAACCGCCGGACCAATTCATTAAAAACTTTCAAAAACAGACTTAGAAATAATGGCTTTTTTGCAGATTAGGCTTTTAGCAGTTTTATTATACGTTTAACTTACACAAGAAAGGACCTGCCATAGATGTGCCACGCGGATAGCGGTAAAGTTAGTTTTGAGGGCATTAGCGAGCAACAAATGGACCTGAAAGTTAAGGGCGTTTCCATACCCACCTTTGCCTACGGTTACTCTTCGGGCGATAAAAAACCGGCCGTAATCATTCTCCACGATATTTTCGGGGCGGGTGACTTTTACCGGGACCTGGGCAAACGGCTGGCCGATCAGGGCTTCGCGGCTTTCCTGCCGGACTTATTTCACCGGGAAGGCCCGCTGCCGGAACGGAACCGGGAAGCGGCCATGGCCCGGGGTGCTAAACACAGTTTTGTTACCGCCCTGGAAGAACTCAGCGTTATAGTTGACAATTTGAGTGATGAGGGCCGGGCCGTAGCGGTGGTGGGCTTTTGTATGGGTGGTACCCTGGGACTGCTTTCGGCAACCCGCTTTCCCGGGCTAAAGGCGGCCATAATCTATTACGGGTTCCCGGTAAATGCCAAACCCACGCCCAACCGGCCTAACAATCCTATTGAGGAAGTGGCCGACCTGAAGGCGCCTTTACTCGGGTTCTTTGGTGAGGCGGACGCCGGGGTTGGCCCGGATAACGTGCGTAAATACCAGGAAGAGGCCCGCAAGAACGGAAAAGTGGTAGAGTTCACCATCTACCCCGGCATAGGCCACGCCTTCCTGACTTTTGACCCGCAAGAGGCGAGTTTTGAAGCCAGCCAGGCCAGTTGGGAGCAGGCGATTTCCTTCTTAAAGAAAGAAACCTTAAAGAAAGAAACCGCCGTCTAAGTCCAGGCATTACCGGCTATTTGCTGGAAATTAGCCGGTCAATCAGGGGTTGAGGGGTAGTTTCAGCGGCGAACTGGGCAGCGGTAAGCTGTGCCAGGCCCGGCATCAGGCGGGCGGCTTCCTGGAGCAACTCAACCCCGGTCAGGAAATCATCCTGGTGGATTGTTTCGGCTTCCAACCGGGAGTCTTTACCCATATTGTGGTAATTATCCAGCGGGAAGGCCAGCCCGGTAGCGGTATAGCCCATCAAAATGGCCGTACTGGCCTCGCAGCGCCCGCCGCTCATTAGCTGGCGCTGGACCTTGACCGGCCCTTCCTCCGAGCGGGTCTGCAAGTTTTTAGCGGCCTGTTTCAAGACAAATTCAGCTTCCTCACTGAAAGTGAAAGCCCGGTCGCCTACCCTGATTACGGGGCCTTCGCCCTGGATTGCTCCCGGCAAGGTACGTGACGCCTCTAACGAAACCACAAAGGTATCGGCGGGCAGGAGTTTTTGCTGAAAGACCATTTCCGCTCCGACCAGCCCGACTTCCTCGGCCCGGGTAAAGATGCCATAGACATTGGTTTCAGCGCCTTCCTGGACCAGTTTCCAGAGTGTCAGCATCGCGGCCACGCAACCAACCAGGTCATCTATCACCCGCGCCTGGATAAAACCATTCTCCAGATTAAAGTCCGGCAAGTCCCAGATGCCAAAGTCACCCGGCTGTAGAGCCTGGCCGGTTTCTTCAAGTTGCAGGAACAACTGTACTTCTCGCGGCCCGCCCAGGCGTTTGGACCCCAGCAGTTGGCCGGATACCGGGCGGCCGAGGTCGTTCCCGGCGAACACCCGGATAGGTGACGGTTGGCTAAAGTAAGCTTCGGCAACGCCGCCCAGCAGCCGTGCGGTCCAATTCGCACCGGGAAATTCGGGAACCGGTCCGGTCGCTTCCAGCTCAAAGGCCGGGTGGTCGGTGTGGGCCATCAGGGCCAGGGGGCGGCAAGCCGGGCCTTTCTGGTAATGGGCAATAATATTGCCGTAGCGGTCGATCTCATAAGGAATCCCATAGCGCTCCAGGAAAGCCCGGATTTCCAGGCAGACCGCCTGCTCGTGAAATGATGTAGTCGGAATAGAGACAATATCGCGTAAAGTGTCAAGATAAAACCGGGCATCTTGAGGAATAAACATTAGCTGAATACACTTTCTTTAACAGAATTTTTGGTAATAAAGAATTTCTCTACATTCCCATCTTTTAACAAACCGGATGGCTGATTGGCCTTTTAAACCGGGGCAAGGGAAGTGTCAGGCCCGGTCAAAGGCTGCTATAAAATCATTTTTAGAAATACCAGCCTGTCTACAGGCTGGTAATAAAGTTGGACCTTGAAAATTATTGCGGTCAGGCAAAGTCGCTGTAGTTGTTGTTCCGTCCGGTTTTTACGTCCCATGTGAATACGTTCCTTAATAGCAACCTGGAATCCAGGTAATGCAAAGGCTCTTAAAACTTTATCACTGCGGGCGTCAGCGGGGAATTCTGGCATTGTAGTTCGACTTCAGCGAAACTATATGTTCTGCAATTTTGGCCTTTAAAACCGGAAAATCGGCTTCCAATACTTCAGGTCCACACATCGAAACATGGGCATTTAAAGCCGATACCACATCGTTATAAGCTTCTTCGTAAGTAGCACCCTGTCCAACCACCGCTCCGGCAACCTGCCTTCTAGGAGATAGCCGTATACCCATGTTCATGGCGACCCACTACATTTTTATGGCAACAGCCACTGGCGCCGGTTGCGAATTAGAATCCGAAATTGGACCAGAAGGGTGCCGTTGGACAAACCGCCAAAGCCCAGCTTTAGGCCCTCTTTGTAACCGCCCTTTTGGATTTTCCATTTCAAAGCTTTCTTACTTACCATTAGTAGCAGGTAGTCAATAAACTAATTCTAGCATATAATTTATCTGGTTGTTAAGATCATTCGCCTTAAATAAAATGCCTTTACTTAAATAAAAACAAAACATATTTTCTATTCCGATATGGTACAATAGCCGGGTCTGAAAAGGTAAACTGAACAGCCAACAAATTTGAAGGAGCGCAGTGAAGCCGGATGAAACTTTATGGGTGCTGGTCCATGATGCCTGGATGGGGGCATGGTCCTGGGAAGCGGTAGGCGCAAAACTGGCTGAGCGTGGTTGGCCGGTAATTATGCCTGACCTGCCCGGACACGGCCTGGCAGCCCTTGTCCCCGAGGATACCCAAAAACTAACCCTGGAAAGTTATGTCGGGGCAGTAGTCGAGGCTACGACCGCCCGGATTGGCGCACGCAAAGCGGTCCTGGTGGGTCACGGTACCGCCGGGCCGGTTATCCAGCTTGCGGCGGAACGTCTGGAAGGGCAGGTAGCCGCCCTGGCTTTCGTGGAAGCTTATATCTTAAGGGAAGGCGAGAGTATCGCCGGGCTGATGCCGCCGGAGATAGCCGCTTACTTCAAGGAACTGGCCGCAAGTCACCCGGCCGGAAAACTTGACCTGACTGAGGTACCCGACTTCTGGCGCTATAACATGCTTAATGACGACCCGCGCCAGGCCGACCGGCTGCTGGCCCGTCTGGTACCGGAACCGGTGGAACCGCTGTTTGAACCGGCCCATTTTAAGACCTTTTTCCAGCAAAGGGTACCCTGTGCCTACCTAAGTTTTAACGAGGATATGAGCTTACCCAATGGTGATTTCTACCCCAAAATGCCTAAAAAATTGTTCCATTACCGCCACATCAATATTAATGCCGGACATGAGGGAATTATTACCAAACCTTTAGAAGTCGCCGAATCGCTGCTTTTTCTGGCGTCCCAGGACTTCAAATAAGTTATTTGCTTGCTTGAATCTATCTTTAACAGTCAAACAGGAGTAACCCCGGTATTAGTCCCATACTTATAGGCTATTTATCAGGACTAATTTCTTATCGTATATTCTAAAGAAGCACCTGAAAAGATGCTAAGATTAGAAGGCTCAATTTTATTTTAGTTAAAAGCTAATTAAATAGTTTCGGAATAATTATCGGTTTATTTTTCCTGTATTTAGAGAACCTGCTCTAAACAGTTGCCCGCAACCGGCTGGTCCGGTCCTGGCGAATTCTATACCGTTTAAGGATGTATTTAATGTTTAAAAACCAAAACACGGCTAAACAAACTTTTTTTAAGCAATCATTTTTTTATCCGCTACTCAACTTCTGGTTAGTAATATTACTGCTGGGCGGCCTGACCCTTAGCGCCTATAGCGACCCACCGGTTACCCAGGCGGCTTTCGCCGGGGTAGGCACCGGCCTTGATTCCCCTTTTGGCATGAATGTCCATGCGGTTTCCCGCTACATTCCCAACGGCTCGGGTGACGATTACGGCATGCCTTTTCAACAGGCTAAAAATATGGGCGTCGGCTGGACCAGGGAAGAAATTAGCTGGGACCGGGTAGAGCCGAAACCCGGCCAGTGGAACTGGGGCTTCGCGGATAAAGCGGTTAATGCTTCCCTTTCACGCGGTATCCAGATATTAGGACTGCTGGAATACAACGTTAACCGGAGCGGTGGCGGCAATGCCACTATTTCCCACACGATGCCGGAGCTAAACGCCTGGAAAACCTATGTCCGCCAGGTTGTTACCCGCTACAAAGATAAGATACGCTACTGGCAAATCTGGAACGAACCCCAGGACCCGGTCTTTTTCGCCAGCGCCGACCCCGGCCAGTATGCCCAATTGCTGGCGGCCAGTTATGACACCATTAAAGCAATTGACCCCGGCCTGAAAGTAGTCAGCGCCGGTTTTGTCCCGGTTTCAAATGGTATTGACTGGATGGAACAAATGATTGCGGCGGGTGGGCGCGATAAGTTTGATATCCTGGGTATCCACCCTTACGTCAACGACCCCACTCCCAATGTCCCGGGCGGCTCCATGAGCCCGGAAAGAGGTTACTGGTTGAGCGCCGGGATGAACCTGGCACAAGGCCTGGCGGCTCGCCTGGGCAACCGGCCGATCTGGGCCACCGAGCTTGGCTTTAACACTGAAAACACCGACCCCAACCGCCACAACAAGGTTTCGCCCGAACAACAGGCCAATTACCTGGTACGGACCTACGCCATGGGCCTGTCCACCAATGTCCAGAAATACTTCGTCTACCAGTTTCACGACGATACTTCCAACCCGCGCGACCGCTACGGGCTGGTCGGTACGGACTGGAAATCGCAGAAACCGGCCTATGGGGCCTACGCCAACATGGTGGCGCGCCTGACCGGCAGCACTCCGCTGGGCCAGGTTGACCCCTACGAAGGCAGCGGCAGTTACTCGACCCTTTTCGATTTCAACGGCGGCGGCGCCGGTACCAACTGCCAGGCCGGTAATCCCAACAACGGCTATTGGAACTGTTATGCGTCCTCGTCCGCCAGCGTCAACATGAGTTATACCGCAGAACAGGCCCGCAGCGGCAAATCCCTCAAGGTGGACTATAATCTTTATAACACCAGCCGCGACCGCTATGTCAGCCTCATTCCGGCCGGTTTTCCGGGTCTGAATTTCGCTCCGAAGAAGATTGGGTTCTGGGCCATGGGCGATGCCACCCAGACCGAAATGCACCTGCACGTAATAGACAACAATAACACCCGCTACGTCTATACCCTGGGCCGGATGGGCGCGCCAAGCCAGGGCTGGCAGCGGTATGAAGCGCAACTGGCAAACCCGAATGTCCCGGCCGGACCGGCCAACCTGGCCCTACCGCTCAAAGGAATGGAACTGGTCCTGGACGGTTGGCCGAAAAGCACCACTTACAGTGGCACCGCTTATTTTGACGATTTTTACGCCGAAGATGGGCTGCCGTTGTACATGTTCCGGTATGCCAAAAACGGCCAGCATGTAGACGTGGCCTGGGCGGATGGCGCACAGGGTACGGTAAATATCCCGACCGCCAGCGGCTCGGCAACGGTTTACAACCGCAACGGCCAACCGTCCACTGTGACGGCCCAGAACGGCAAGTTAGCAATCCACGTAAGCGATTCGCCAGTCTATATCGAACACCAGGCCCCGGCGATGTCAAACCCGTCCGCTCCCAGCGCCAGCGCCTGCCCTCAAACCGGCGCGGACGAACTGCGCTCGCGGTTCCAACCGACCTGGGAGAAGTTCGATGAAGCGATTACTTCCGGCAGGGCCAGCCGGAGCTGGATGTGGGGGCCTACCACTCACCGCTTTGTCCAGGAATCCTACGAAGAAGGCCAGGGCGGCTGCCGGACCGTGCTTTACTGGGACAAAAGCCGGATGGAAATCACCAACCCTTCCGGTAATCCCGGCGACAAGTATTACGTAACCAACGGCTTGCTGGCCCGCGAACTTGTCAGCGGCGTGATACAGACCGGTCATAACCGGGTAGTTACGGCGGCCCAGGGACCGGCCCAGATTCCGGCGGCGGGCGATAGCGGCAACAACCCTAATACGCCTACCTACGCCGCCTTCGCCCGTGTCACAAGCCTCAATAACGATAAGTGGCAGCCGAACCAGAACGGTAAGGTAGTCACCGATACGATTGACCGGCACGGCAATACCGGGACGAACCCCGGCCTGGCTAATTACAATGTCAGACTGACCAATTATGTAGATGTAACCCATCACAATATTGCGGATATTTTCTGGCAGTTCATGATCAGCCGCGGCCCGGTCAAGGTCAACGGTAATTATATCGAGGGTGACGCGGTAGACTGGATTTACAGTATCGGCTTGCCTTTGAGCAATCCTTACTGGGCCAGAGTCACCGTGGCAGGGGTTGAAATAGACGTGATGATTCAAATCTTTGAACGCCGCGTGCTGACCTATACGCCGTCCAACCCGGCCGGTTTCAAGGTCGAAATGGGCAACATTGGGGCGCATTACGCCACCTGGCGCTACGGCTCGGCCCGCTAAACCCGGCTCCGAAAAGTATAAACTTAAAACTCCCCGGTCTACAAAACCGGGGAGTTTTTTATTTCTAAGAAATTTCCGGGAACGGATTTTACCGGGGCCTGGTCAAACGCCTGGCAGCACGGCCTTAAAACCGGACTGCCAGGCGTTTCCCAGTAAAGGGTTAAAAGTATTAGCCCTTTTTGCCAACCGCTTCCTGGGTTTGAGCCACGATTTTTACAAAATCGGCGGCTTTCAGGCTGGCTCCGCCGACCAGGGCACCATCAATATCAGGCTGGCTCATGAATTCGGCAATATTGTCGCCGGTCACGCTGCCGCCGTATTGAATCCGGACCTGGCTGGCGACTTCCTGGTTGTACAGCCGGGCAACGGTCTGGCGGATTCCCTGGCAGACTTCGTTGGCGATTTGGCCGGAAGCAGCCTTGCCGGTGCCAATCGCCCAGATGGGTTCGTAAGCGATAACGACAGTCGCCGCGTCAAACGAGTTAACCTCGCGCAAAGCGATTTCGACCTGGTTCGCGATCAGTTCGGCGGTCCGCCCGGCCTCACGCTGCTCCAGGTTCTCACCGACCGCGATAATTGGCACCAGGTCATTTTTCAGGGCGGCCCTGACCTTGAGGTTCACATCCTCATCGGTTTCGTGGAAGTACTGCCGCCGTTCGCTGTGGCCCAGGATGACATAGTCACAGACTTCGCGCAGCATCAGCGGTGAAATTTCGCCCGTATAAGCGCCGCTCTCTTTGTAAAACATGTTCTGAGCGCCCAGCTTGAGGTTGGTGTCCTCAATCAGGTCCATTACCGGCGAAAGAGCCATGAAAGGCGGGCAAATGACCGTCTCCACTTCCTCATAGGCGTCCAGGTCGTCCATCATTTCGTCAATCAAAGAAAGGGCTTCTTCGACCGTTTTATTCATCTTCCAGTTCCCGGCGATAATCGGAATGCGCCGGACGGGCGGTGGAGGCTCGAAACTGTTGCCCCGGTTAATCTGAACCATTACTAAAAATCTCCTGTTCTATGGCCTATTGCGGCGCATCGGTTGGTGTGCGATATTCATATTTCAGTGGGACTAACCCATCAGTCTTGACTGTAACGGCGGCGATAGGCTGGTTGTTTGCCAGCGCGGTAATCCATTTGCCGTTGCGTTCCTGCCAGCTAAAGTAATAAGTCCGGCCCGGATTCAGCTTGATGGCATAACCACCGTCGGCGGCAGTATTAAAGCCCAGCACTTCGCCTTTAGCGGCAATGCCTTCTTTGCGGCCCTGGCAATCCGGGTCGGTGTCCGGAGTTGTCGCGGTACACAGCTTGTAATCGGTCGAGAACTGGACCGGCCGGTTGCCAAGCGGTTCGCCCCGGACGTTCAGGAGCTTGCCGGTCATATTAATCTGAGCGTTCAGCAGATCCCTGGCCTGGCTGGCATATTCCGACCTGGCATAACTGGTGGTTATGCTGATTAAAAGGGTCCGGGCCTGGGTCAGCTTTGCCAGGTCCACTACATTATCGCCCTGGCGTCCTTCATTGATCAATTTACCACTCAAATTAAACATTGTTTTCGGGGCAATGTTTACCAGGGTTTTGGCGCTGGCGCTGTCCTTAAAGAGGGCATCGGCGGCCAGGTCGTTGTATATCTTGATCGCGCCTTCCAGTTCGTTGCGCTGTTCGGCATCGGTACCCCGCTTGAGCAGGATAGTACCCCCGGCATCAAGGGCTTTAGGGCGGCTGGCGGCATCAAAGATATTGTTCTGCAAACCTTCCCGGTATATCTCCAGGGCCCGGTCAGGGTTGCTGGACTGTTCGGTCTGCTGTCCCCAGGTCAGGTAACTGCGCGAAATAGAGGTCTTGGCAGTAGCCGTTTCTTCCTGGCTGAAGTACTGCGTATTAAGCCCGTCCCGGTAGAGCGCAATCGCTTTCGGGTAATCGGTTTTCTGCTCGGCATCCTGGGCCTGGGACAGGTAGATCTTACCTAACCCGGCTTTGGGCCGGTTATCCTTAAAGGAGTATTTCTGGTTGAAGTCAAAAGCCTGCTTGAAGCGGTTCTTGGCTTCGTCCAGGTTATTGCGGGCCTGCAAATCATTGGCGTACTCGACATAGCTGTTAAGCAGGGCCAGGGCAATAACATTGGTTTTGTCTTTAGGCCCGTAGGTCTTAAGGGCGACTTCCAGGCGGTTAACCGCTTCATCGTATTGACCGGCGGTAATTAACTGGGGCGCCAGTTTGCTAAAGTTATCAATAATATCCAGGACCACTCCATCAACCTTTTTAGGGTCGTAGCTGGTATAACGGGCCTCGGCTTTTTGCAAGAGCGCCAAAGCGCTATCGTAATTATAGCGGGTGGTTTCCTGGTGACTCCATTCAAGATAATTCTGGGCCATCCGGCTTTCCAGTTCGGAAAGTGATTGTGGCTTGCCATCCAGGTAGTTGAGAGAAATCTTCTGGTAAAGGGTATCCAGTTCCTGGTATTTGTTCTGGGCCTTTAGCTCCTCGACCTGCCGGTAAAGAATATTACGCACCCCGGAACGAGCCTGGTTAATCAGGGTTTCGGAGGGCTGGGCATTGATAGCCGCGTCATACTTATTGAGCAGTTCATTATCCAGGCTGGCTTTTTGTTCGGCCGAATAGGTCGAATAGGCCCGGGCATTGTCTTTATCCAGCTTATCGGCCCAGGCCAGGTAAACCCTGGCGCGGGCGTCCGGCACCTGGGATTCAAACCTATTCGGTTTTAGTTCAGGGCTGATAACCTGATTGTACTGGTCCAGGGCTTTCTGGTAATTACCGGCCTGGGTCAATTGGTCGCCGTATTTCAAATAAGCTTCGGGCAGTTCTTTGCGGAAATAGTCACCGCCGCTGGTCAGGCGAAATTCGGCAATCGCTCTTTCATAGTTTTGCTGTAAGAAAGCCTGGGTGCCCTGGCTGGCATGGGCCGGGCTGGAAAAGAGCGGGGCGGCCCCGGCCAGGACTGCCCCGGCCAGTAATAACAACCCGACCGAAACCAGGCCCAGGCCCAGAAAAGCTTTGCCGCGCCTGAGCGCGATTCCAAGCCCTAACAGGACAGCCACACCGGCCATGCCCCAGCCAAAGTAGCCAAATGTATTAACTACCCCGGCCACGTCATCGGTTGCTATAACCGCCGAAATAGCCACAAAGAACCCGATTACCAGTAGCGCCACCAGAAAGACCGGGGCGTTAGAAGCCTTCCGGCGGACCGGTCGAGGGGCGGAAGTTGTACCTTTTGAACCTGCAGAAGAAGTGCCTTGCGGCGGTGAAACAGTTGCCATTAAACCAAAAATCCCTGAATTACTATAAACGTTACCGGTAAACCCAAAATAGGAGCGTCCCACTTAACACAGTGAGTCGCTCCTATTTTAACAAACCTGCCGGGATAGAACAAATCAGCCTCTAAGAATCAGCTGCGCGGCCTTTTCGCCACTAATCATGGCGGCATTCTGGCTGCTGGCTTCGGTAAACTCGGAGGCGAAATACAGGCCCGGTTGGCCGGAATGGTTCCCCGGCAAAGTGCGGTGAATCCCGGGCGGCTGGTCGAACTGGCCGTAAGGAATGCGGTAAAGCGCCAGCGGCTTGTAACGGGCCAGCGCCGCTCCGGCCCTGGCATCGCCCTGGAAGATGCGGCCCAGGTCTTCCAACCCCTTTTTATAAAGGACTTCATCGCTTTCCTCCGGCACACCCAGGACTGTGCAGGAGAGCAAGTGCTGGCCCGGTGGGGCGTGCTGTGGCGAAACGTTAGTGACCTGAATCAGATTATTAACAAAGGGCCGGGGATTGGCATTCAAAACCAGCTTTTTAGCCCTGTAAACAGGAACCGGCCCGCTGTAATACAGGTTCACGGTGCTGGTCTGGCCTTTGGGCATGGGCTGCCCGGTCAGGCGGGCGGCTTCGGGGGCCGGGACCGCCACCACCAGCACGTCACCCGTTACCTTTTCGCCGCTTTCCAGCCTGGCCCCGGTAAAGCGGCCGCTGCTATCCCGGACCAATCCGGCCACTTTCGCGTTAAACCGCAGGGCTTCCCGGGTTACAAGTTCCCCGGCAATTTGCTCCGGAACCCGGCTGATACCGCCGGAAGGCAACACTGTCGCGCCCTGGGCCAGCATCTTAAAATCAAATTTGAAAGCTTTGGCGCTGGTATTGAGGCTGTTGTCCAGGTAAACCCCGCCAAAAAAGGGCCGGACGAAATTATTGATATACTTTTCGGAAAAACCCTCCTGGCGGAGGAAATCTTCGGTGGTGGTATCCGGCCCGCTGACAATTTTACCGATACTGTCGCGCAGCAAACCGGCCGCGAATAGACCGGTTTTTACTTTATCCTTCAGGGTTACCACCGGGGCTAAGGCTGACGACACCAGTGAGGTCGGGTTGCGGAGCGGGTCGCTCAGGACGAAGCGTTTGCCCTCTTTTGAGATAATCGCGCCGGGGTCAAAGTAACACAGGTCCAGTTGCTTGAAGTCCAACTGGCGTTTGGCGGCGGGATAAGCCGTGAACAGGACCTGAAAACCGCGTTCGAGAGTAAACCCGTTGACTTTATCGGAACGTACTCGCCCACCCACGCCATCGCTGGCTTCCAGGATTACTACATTGTGACCGGCCCGCTGGAGGGTCCGGCCGCAGACCAGACCGGCCAGCCCGGCGCCAACAATTATAATTTTCACGTTGTTCTCTTTTACCTGCTACTGCGTAATTTTATTTCATTTCCAACCGGGCATAGTTTCCCACGGTAAATTTATTATAACCGTTCCTATCCTGCTAAACATCCCAGATGGGCGCATAATCCCTGAATTTGTACAAAATTTTAATTATCTATTGCAATCCTAAAAACTTATGTTACTATGGCTTTGTACTTAATATTATTAATAAATGAATTGATATTTTTAAGTGTTTCCAGAATAACATAAATATTATTAATGTGTTTTTGAGTTAATGGGGCAGAACCTGGTTGAGTGGTATAACCCGGACAGACCTTTATTATGTTGTGTTCGAATTTCGCTGGCAGGGACCGGAACGGCTACCAGCCTTTCAAGGGATAAAAGAAGTCCTGAAACAAACTAAATAAATTAAACAAGCTTTTCTTATTTATCGTAGGAGCGGATACATTGGTTGACGATATAGAAATTTCCAATCCACCTACCCGTTTGCCGGTTGTAGCCCTGTTTACGGCGAACGGCATCTCGATGGTCGGGACAGTTATGACCCACCTTGCTATTCCCTGGTTTGTGCTGCAAACTACTGGTAGTGCCGCTAAAACTGGTATTGTGGCCTTTTTTATTATCCTGCCAACGGTCTTTGCCGCTTTTATCGGCGGCCCACTGGTTGACCGGCTGGGCTTTCGAAGGTCCAGCATTATCACCGACTGCGCCTGTGCTATCACCATTGGCTTAATACCGCTGCTCTACAGCGCCGGGCTGCTCGAATTCTGGCTGCTGCTGGTGCTGGTCTTTATTGCTAACCTGTTCGAGACACCGGGTGGGACTGCCCGGATGGCTTTACTGCCCGACCTGGCCGTCCGGGCAAATATGACCATGGAACAGGCCAGTTCGGCCCTGCAGGTTATTGGGCGCAGCTCCCGGTTAATCGGCGCACCCCTGGCCGGACTGCTGATTGCCTTACTGGGGCCCAGCCAGGTCTTGTGGCTGGATGCGGCTACTTTTGCGGTTTCGGCAATCATAATCACTGTAGCAACACCACGAACTAAAATAAAACCGGGCAAAGAAAAATCCGAGTCTTTTTGGGAAGAAATGGTGGGCGGCTTCACCTTTATCTGGCAAGACAGTTTAATCAAGCCGGTTGTTTTAGTCGTAATGGTCACTAACTTGCTGGACGGGGCGGTCTACGGGGTGATTTTACCGTTTTACACTAAAACCTTCCTGGGCCAGGCCCTTGACATGGGTTTGCTAATCGCCGTAAGCGGCGGCGGCGCGGTGGTCGGTGCATTAATCTTTGGGGCCTTCAGCAAAAAGCTGCCACAGCGCGAGATTTTCCTCTGGGGCTTTGTCATTATAGGAATTGAATATGCCGCTTTAGCCCTGGTGCCGCCTTTCTGGGTCTTAATCCTGGCTTTCACCGTAGGTGGGATAGCCGCCGGGCCGATTAACCCGATAATGGGCGCGGTTATTTTCAACCGGGTTCCGGCCAACAGCCGGGGCCGGGTTATAAGCGCAATTACAGCCGGGGCAAACGTGGTTACTCCCATCGGCGTGCTGGGAGTAGGTTTTATATTGGAACAAGTTGATGTGCGGGTAGTGCTGGCAGTAATGGGGATAATCTACATTCTGGTTACTTCCAGTCTGTTCTTCAGCCGGGGCATTCACGAGCTTGGCAAGCCGGTTAAAACCGTCTTAGAACAAAACTAAAACCCACCCGGTCCAAAACCAGGTTAAGAAAATAGGCGGTCAGGTTGTAAGCCTGACCGCCTATTAATTCAGGAAGGTAACTAGTCCAGCACGCCCAGCGGAAAACCGAGCGGCAACGGCTCAGGCCGCTTGCACTGGCTGCTTAAACGGATATGCCTTTCCTGGGTCGAAGCATCCAGGATGGACTGCATAGTATCCAGCACGTGGTAAGCCAGGTCACCGCTGGCCCGGTGCGCCCGGCCCGATTGAATGGCAAAGGCCATATCGGCCACGCCAAGTCCCCGGCTGTTAGTGGCATAGTTAAAGGTCAGCGGGATTTCACTCCAGGCTTCCGCCCCGGCCCGGCGTATTTTGACCGGCCCACCAAAGGTGTTCGGGTCCGGCACCGACAGAGTGCCTTCGGTCCCGTAGATTTCGATAGGCGGCAAGGCGTGGTGCCAGGCATCAAAACTGGTTATGAGCGTGCCGACCACGCCGCCCTCAAAGTCCAACACCCCGGCCACGTGGGAAGGAGTATTAACTTTCAGGACCGTACCGAATTTCGGCTGACTGGTAATCGTCCTTTCGGTCCTGACCGCCTGGGCCGAGCCGGACACCCGGCCAATTGGGCCGAGCAAATTTATCAGGGCGGTCAGGTAGTACGGCCCCATATCGAACAGCGGTCCCGCTCCCGGTTGAAAGAAAAACTCCGGGTCGGGATGCCATTTCTCAGGCCCGGCTCCCAGCATAAAGGCGCTGGCGGCCAGTGGCTGGCCGATCCAGCCGTCGTCAATCAGCTTCCGGCAGGTCTGCAGACCGGCTCCCAGGAAGGTATCCGGGGCACAGCCTACCCGCA
This sequence comes from Chloroflexota bacterium, assembly GCA_028287745.1. GTDB lineage: Bacteria > Chloroflexota > Chloroflexia > Chloroheliales > Chloroheliaceae > 54-19. The sequence continues at coordinate 171,586 of JAQBPB010000019.1, read as the reverse complement.
AACCTTTCTCCTTTGCCAGGCTTAAAATGCGGACGGCATCTTCACGGGTGGTCGCCAGTGGTTTTTCGCTGTAGACCGATTTGCCAGCTTCCAGGGCGGCCAGGCTGACCCCGGCGTGAGCCGCCGGGATAGTCAGGTTAATCACCAGGTCAATTTCAGGATCGGCCAGCAGTTCTTCAACGCTGCAGGCTTTCGGCACTCCATATTGTTCGGCTTTGGCTTTCGCCCTGGAAATGTCAATATCGGCTATGGCGGCCATCTCCAGAATGTTAAACTTTTTAGGCGCTTCCAGGTAAATACCACTGATAACCCCGGCCCCGATTATACCAACCCTGGTTTTAGGTTTTGTCATTACGGCTTCACGCTTCTTTCTTTCTTTTGCTAACTCAAAAACTACCGGCAATAATTAACGGGTGGCCCAGAGCATGCCGCGCCGCACAATTTCACGCGCTTCGGTCACTTCGAAATCTTTAACAACGTGGCCCAGCGATGTATAGAAGACCCGGCCTTTACCCCACTGGCGTTTCCAGACTACCGGCATAACCGTACCCTCGATCCAGTAAGCGTGTTCGCCGCTGAAGGTGGTGGTCGCCAGGACTTCGTTGGAAGGGTCGATATGCATGTAATATTGTTCCGAATGCATATCAAAGTCCTGCAAGCCAGCGACAATCGGGTCGTCGGTTTTGGTAATATTCACCCGGTAGTCGATAATGTTGCCGGGATGAGCGACCCACTGGCCGCCGACCATAAACTGGTACTCCACGTTGTTGCGGAAAGAATCACCCATACAACCATGCCAGCCCGCGATACCGGTGCCGTTTTTAACGGCGGTCAGCAAGCCTTTTTCCTGCTCGTTGGTAATCGTACTCTGGGTCCAGATGGGTACAATCAGGTCGTAGGAACTCATTTTGGCCTGGTCCGCGTAAATATCAAGTGTATCGTAAACTTCCACTTCATAACCTGCGTCCTCCAAAATCGGCTTGAATAGCTCCGCACCCTTCCGGGGCTGGTGGCCTTCCCAGCCGCCCCAGGTCATCATGGCCTTCTTCATTTATATGCTCCTTAAGCTTTTCTTCAATCTTCGAGAAAATACCCGGCCCTGGCCCGCCACCACATCATTGGCAAAGCCAGGAACAGGGTTACAGGGCTCATTAGCTGGTCAGGAATTTCGCACTAATCCGCAAAATTCACCCAGACGCTGCCCTTTTGGGAACTTTCGACTACCTTTGTAATGAACTGGAGGCCGCGCAAACCGTCATATACCGTCGGGTAGCCGCCCTGCAAGGGCTGGCCCGCTTTAGCCCGGCGGATGTCGGCAATCGCCAGCTGGTAGATGTTGGCAAAGGCTTCCAGGAAACCTTCGGGATGGCCGGACGGAATTCTGACCATGGCATTGGAGTCGGCGCTCATGTAAGGCTGGCCGGTCCGCAGCACCTGGGCCGGTTGGCCGGGCTGCTTCAAGATAAGGCTGTTAGGCTCCATCTGGTTCCATTCCAGGCCGGCTTTTGAACCGTAAATCCGAATGCTCAAACGGTTCTCCTCACCCGCTGCGATTTGCGAACAGGTCAAAAGACCTTTGCCGCCGTTTTCCATACGCAGGAGAATATTGGCGTCATCGTCCAGCGCCCGGCCTGGTACAAAAGCAGTCAAATCGGCGCATAACGACTGGATTTTCAGCCCCGTAACAAACTCCAGCAGGTTTTCGCCGTGGGTACCAATATCCCCCACACAACCCGCCGCGCCCGACCGGGCCGGGTCGGTCCGCCATTCGGCCTGTTTGTTACCTTTTTGCTCTTGCGGCTCCATCAACCAGTCCTGGATATATTCAACCAGCACTTTGCGGATGTCGCCCAGAATGCCCTGCTGGACCATATAACGGGCCTGGCGCACCGTGGGATAGCCGGTGTAGTTGTGGGTGAGGGCAAATACCACCTTTCGCTCTTCGACCAGTTTGACCAGGGCCTGGGCTTCTTCCAGGTTAAAGGTCATCGGCTTGTCGCAGACTACCGGGATGTTTTGTTCCAGGAAGGCTTTTACCACCGGGAAATGCAGGTGGTTAGGGGTCGCTACGATCACGAAATCAATTCCGTCCGGGCGGCTTGCTTCGGCCTGAGCCATCTCCTGGTAGCTGGCATAAGAGCGTTCCAGGAACCAGGCATCGGCGGAGGCTTTAGCCCTTTGAGGGTCGGAGGATAAAGCCCCCGCCACCAGGAGGGACTGGCCGTCCAGGGCGGAGGCAATCCGGTGAACCTTACCAATAAAGGAACCGGCCCCACCGCCCACTATACCGGCCCGTAGTCTTCTCGATAATAGCTCTTGCGTCATAAGACCTCTTTATCTTGACTAGAACTTTCAAATAAATTAGAGCTGTTGCAGACTTTGAAAGCTGGTTTTGACATCTTCAAAAGCGTCGCGGGGATTATCCATCTCGGCGATGTACCAGGCGGTATTGGTGGATTTGGCCTGTCCCAGGATTTCCTTCCAGGGTAAAACGCCTTCACCGACCGGCAAATCTTCGCGGGCCGGGCTGTCCGCCATATCCTTCATGTGCAGCAAAGGGAACCGTCCCGGGTGCTGCTTCAGCAGTTCCAGCGCGTCCACCCCGGCGAAACTGACCCAGTAAAGGTCGAGTTCCAGGATTACCCGGGCCGGGTCGGTCTGTTCCAGCAGGACTTCCCAGAGCGAAGTACCTTCAACCGGGGCAAACTCAAAGGCGTGGTTGTGATAGCCAAACTTGATATTTTCGGCCTGGGCCAGACCGCCCAGCCGGTTTAACGTGGCGGCCAGTTGTTCGAACTGGGCCCGGGTCCGGCGCTGGTCTTCCGGCAGGAAAGGCATAATCGCGTATTCGCAGCCGAGAGTATGCATATCGGCAAAGACCTGGGCCGGGTCGGCGGCAAAAGCGGCCAGTCCGACATGGGCGCTGGCGGCTTTAAGGCCGTAAGCGTCCAGCAAGGAGCGCAGTTCAGCGGCGGTCCGGCCATAAAACCCGGCCAGTTCAACCGCCCGGTAGCCGATACCGGCGACCTGGCGCAGGGTAGCTTCTAAATCTTGTCCGGCCTTTTCGCGTACGGTGTAAAGTTGTAAAGCAATCCGGTTAGTATCCATTAAATTTAATAATCCTCGTTGGTTAGTAATCAGTAGTCAGTAGCCAGTTAAGGCTAAAGCTATAAGTAGGCTTTAACCTGAGGCGTTTTACTTGCAATGTTCCCCGTTCAACCTTCCACGCTACGCTCTAAACCAGGCCTAAAATTTTGCGGTTGGTGGCTTCATCGGCCTGGCCCCCGGCAAAATCGTCAAAAGCCTTGGTCGGCGGCTCGATCAGCATTTCTTTAATAAAAACGGCTCCTTCCCGGGCGCCCTGGACCGCGTCTTTAAGCACGTCTTCCCATTCGAGGACCGCCCAGCCCTTATAGCCGTTCTGAGTCAGCTTGGAGAAAATTTTCTTGAAGTCCACCTGGCCGTCACCCAGGCTGCGGAAGCGGCCCGGCCGGTCCAACCAATCCTGGTAACCGCCGTACACGCCCGAACGCGGCGAGGGGTTGAACTCGGCATCTTTAACGTGGAAAACCCGGATGTAGTCTTTGTAGACATCCAGGTAGCCGACATAGTCGAGTTGTTGCAGGACAAAGTGCGAGGGGTCGTAAAGCATTTTCACGCGGGGGTGGTTGCCGGTAGCGGCCAGGAACCGTTCAAAAGTCACCCCATCGTGCAAGTCTTCGCCAGGATGAATCTCATAGGCCAGGTCAACCCCATATTCCTCCGCCGCGTTCAAAATCGGCTGCCAGCGGCGCGCCAGTTCCGAGAAACCCAGATCCACCAGGCCCTTGGGCCGCTGCGGCCAGGGGTAAAAGGTGTGCCAGAGCAAGGCTCCGGAAAAAGTTACGGCAACGTCCAGGTCCATGTTGCGGGAAGCTTTAATGACTTTAATCATCTGATCAACGGCCCATTCGGCCCGGCCTTTCGGATTGCCGTGTAATTCTTTGGGCGCAAAAGCATCAAACATCACATCAAAAGCCGGGTGGACCGCTACCAACTGGCCCTGGAGATGGGCGGCCAGTTCGGTTATTGCCAGGCCGTTAGTGCGCCCTTTAAGCTCATCACAATAGTCCCTGGACTCGGCCGCTTTCTCCAGGTCAATGAAGTTTTTATTATCGGACGGTAACTGGACGCCTACAAAGCCGAGTGACCCGGCCCAGGCGGTAATGTTTTCAAGAGTATTAAAGGGAGCTTCTTCACCGGCATATTGGGCTAGAAACAGCGCTGGTCCTTTGATTTGTGCCATATTACTCCTCTCATATTTTCAGGCATGTGGGCTGGCAAGTCGCCCGGAAGATTTATCGGTATAGTTCTATTAAAGACCGGAGGTGTTATAATGTCTATAAATTATTTGCTCAAAAGTTGACTTATCTGGCTATTATTGTGTCAAGGAGTGAGATGACTACCGACAACGCGAACGCCCGGGTGCTGGGAGCCGGTTATTCTTTTCATACCAGGGGCTACCACGATATTCAACGAGAGGGTTTGAAAAATTACCTGATAAGGCTCCAAACCGAAGGCCAGGCCCAGGCCCTGGTCGGAAACCAGCTTAAAGTTATTGCTTCCGGCGACTTGCTGATTTACTCACCGGGCCAGCCCTACGAATTGAAAGTGTCGGCCTCCAGCGGCAGCCCACTAGCACAATCTGCCAGTGGTGACTATTATGTATTTTGCAACGGTAGCTGGTTGGACAACTGGTGGGCCCAAAAACAGCAGCCGGCCCATTTTAATATCTCACCGGACGAAGGACTGCTTGTAATCTGGCGGCTTTTGATTGCCGAAAAGAGGCGCGTCTGGGATGAGGTAGACGAGATTTCCAGTAATTTGCTGCGCAGCCTGTGCCTGGGGTTGGACAGGTTGATTTTGACCAGCAGCCAGGACCCTAAAGGGACCGCCGTAGTAGCGTACAAGGTAAAACATTTTGTTGAGCAGAACGCGACCACCAATTTTAGCCTGGAAGATGCCGCCCGGTATGCCGGGCTGAGTGTATCCAGGGTAGTCCATCTATTCAAAGCGACTTTTGGGCAAACAATTATCGAATACGCGATTGATGTCCGGCTGGCGATAGCCTGCGAACGTATCCGGCTGACTACTATGCCGCTGGAACAGATTGCCGAAACCAGCGGCTTCCGGAATTATTCCTACTTCAGCCGGATTTTCCGGTCGCGCTATAAAGTCTCGCCGCGCCAGTTCCGCATCCAGGGCTAATACACCTCAAACCTCAAGATACAATAATATCTTGCCCGCCTGCCAGGGCAAACCGCTTAAGGGCACTGGTATTGTCCGGTAAGAGGCCCACGAAAGGCCAGATGTTGGCCTATCTATTGGGACCGGCCTGTTTAATTTACGGCAGGTGGATTAAGAGTTAGAAACTGTTTAATGTCCTGGGCGATGGGGATAGAGGGATAAGCACCCGGTCGAGTTACGGCCAGCGCCCCGGCGGCATTGGCAAACCGCAAAGCCTCCCGGATGGAGTAGTCCTGGGACAGGGCAAATGCCAGCGCCCCGGTAAAGCTGTCACCGGCGGCGGTGCTATCGACCGGTTCCACCTGAAAACTCGGGACAGAAATTACTTCCGTAGCCGAAACCCAGACCACGCCCCGTTCGCCCAGTGTAACCACCACCGCCAGTGGTCCCGGAAGGTTAAGGTCGGGCTTGCCAAGCAGGTAATGGGCAGCGTCTATTTCATCTTTGGGGACAGGCGCAGCGGGTAAGAGTCCGGCCATCAGGATGACTTCGGTTTCGTTTAATATCAACAGGTCAAGGCTGGCTAGAAGAGAGGACGGCAGGGGTTGAGATGGAACCGGAGAGGGAGTAAGAATTACTTTGGCCCCGGCCTGTTTTGCCAGTTGAGCGGCCTGCTGGCAAATCTCCAGGGGGATTTCCAGTTGCAAAAGCAGCACGGCGGCTGTTTGAAACACGCTTGCGGCATTTCCCAGGTCAGCCGGGGTAATTTCAAAATTCGCCCCCGGCACGCCCACAATGGTGTTGTAGCCCAGGGCATCGACCGTAATCGAAGCGACCCCGGTGCTGATTTGCGGATCCTGGCAGCGGGTTACCCACGCCGCATCGATACCTTCGGCGGCCATAGCCGCAGCCAGGCGGTCGCCAAAAGCATCTGCCCCCAGCTTGCCTACAAAGGCGACTTCACCACCGGCCCGGCGGGCTGCGACGGCCTGGTTAAAGCCTTTGCCACCTTCAAAAGTCGCAAAGTGGCGACCGGCCACCGTTTCGCCAGGCTGCGGTAAGCGGGCCGTGCTTACCACCAGGTCTATATTCAGGCTACCGGCCACCACTATACTTTTCATTTTTACCTTAATGATGGATTGAAACTCTTGAACCAAGGGTCAGGAAGTTCCAGGCAAACTGGGCTGTATTGTAATCCTCGTTAACACAGCCGTGACTGCCGGGCGCTCCAAAGACGCTGCGCCACCAGGCATAATGCAGGGCATGGCCTTCCCAGGTAAAGTACATGGTGAAGAGGACATTATCCAGGTCATAATAATCCTCGCTCCCAATCGACCCGCCTCTCATCCGCTCGTTGGCAACCAGGCGCAAGATGTAGAAGGTGCCGGTTGGCGTTTCGTGGCCCGCCTTGCCGGTGGTCACATAGCTGCCGTAGACCGGGACATCACCCTCGAAAAAGGTTTCGTACTGCTGGCTAAGGTTGATATCAACCCAATGTTCCCACAGGTAAGTGGAATAATTAGGGGTCTTGGCATCTTTGATTTCCACCGAGACATCTACATTAGTAAGGTTCGCCATTTCGGTGCCGAAGTTTGGATCGATCATGGCCCCGGTTTGAGGGGACCAGCGCATGCGACCCAGTTCGAAAAGCTGGTTTACCCAGGTTTTGCCATCGGAGCCGGTGATACTATACTCTTCACTGAGCGGGAAGCCCCACATGAAAAGGTCGCCCGTAGAATTATAAAGACCCAGGAAGCCGTTAGCCACCGTATGGCCGGTTTCCGGGAAATAGCGCAGGCTTTTGGTATTCGCAACAGGATTTACCCGGGAGAAGGGTCCCGCATGCTGGATGTCCGGCGACTGTGACTCCAGCAACATGCGGCCAAGCGGGTAAGGACGGGTTTCCCAGGCGGTACCGGCCAGTTCAGGGAAATAGGCCAGCGCGTTTTTCTGGAAATACTGGACGGTCCGGCCCTGTGAATCCACAAAGGCGCGGGCCATCGGGCCGCCAAAGCGGTCGTACCGGCCGTGCATGCGCCAGAATCGCAATAAAGGGTTGGCGATGGATTGGCCGAAGTTAGGGAAATAAACTTTGGCAGGGCCTGCTACGTTCTTAGGTGCGGGCAAGGGTAGATTCAGGGCGGCTGGGTTGGACCTGGGAGACTCGGCAAGGGCAGTTGATATCCCGGTACCGTCAAAAGCAATAAAGAAAATAACCAGCGCCAGCAGATAAAGATGTAACTTTCGCCGATAGGTGTTCACCGGGCTGCTCCTTATTTGATAGTTCGACAAAGCCAGGCCAGGCTAAAGCGCTGTCCTGTGAGTCAATTGTTTTTCCTATTTATTATGCTACTTCGATATATACAATGATTAAAATTGGGCAAAAGTTATGCCAAAATTTAACTTTTTTAATAGGATATTGGTACTGATATCAAACCTGAATTTCTCAATATATTTTCAATTTTGTACAGGCAAATAAAGGGCACTGGAATTAGCCGGTGAGCTCGATAAAACCATAAAGACTGCTAAATCCTGGGGTCCATATAATTGATTACAATAAAGAGTTGAGGTTGATTGCACTGATTAACCGGATAAAGATTCCTGGTGCCGTAACAATATCCTGTTAATTATTATAAATTATAACCGTTTTTTTTTATTTGGAAAGAGGCAAATTGACGAATGTGACATAAAACACAGAGCAAAATGCGACACGCAGCACGTTAAACATAAAACGTAGGAACGCAGTACTATGACCTGCACCGGTAATACCGGGACCAGGGCAGCTTAGTTCTATATTCTGCATTTAACGTGCTGGCTCTGGTGGTTTACTGTTTCCGCTCGTTTGCGGAAGTGCTTTCAGTACCGGCGGAACCGGTGAGGCGCGTACCTTCCCCGGTATCGGTGGGGACACCGGTTACACCACTCGTGCCTGTCGAATGCATCCCGGAGTTATCGCCGGAATTAGAAGCGGCACCGTAGTTTTTACCGCTATTGCCGCTGCCCGGCTCGCCGCTAACACCGCCTTTACCGGCGCCTGGCAGCGCGGCCTGGTTGGAAATCTTTTTCAGAACGGCCTGATCCCGGCCCCAGCTTTTTGCGTCGGCGGCCTTTAACTGAAACCCCAGGTCGATGTCTTCATCATGGATAGCGATTAAGCCCTGGTTACGAGCGCCCTGGTTCAGACTGGCTCTTGGGTCGGATAGGGCAGGTTTAATCTCATCTTGCTGTTCTGACACAATTTTTCTCCCTTGGATCATTGGCTGACTGCGAGTAACCCGCCCGGCATATGGCGGATATGGATATTGACCGGTAAAATTTGCTTTTTAATTATACTACTATAGCGGTAACCCGACCAGACACAAAGTGAAGCTCCAATTAGCCTTAGAACAGCCAGGCTTTGCCCCGGAATTTAACCGTACCGGGCAGCCGGCCGCCATTTGGGGTAGGGGCACAGGATTTGCTTTGAATAAAGAATATGAATATTGAATATAAAGAAGATCACGATAAAAATTTTGATTGCGAGAAAATAAAATGGCCGCGAATTCGATTCTAACACCACAACAAACCGAGTTGCTGAACCAGGAAAAAACCTTTTTTGATAATTTACGGCAAGCGGTAGAAAATTTTGGAGCCGCCCCGGAAGACCGCCAGTTGCTGGCCAAGGTCAATACGGGCCTGGACGAACTTTTCTTACTGGTGGTAGTCGGTGAGTTTAACAGTGGCAAGTCCGCCTTTATCAATGCCCTGGTGGGCCAGAAAGTGCTGGCCGAAGGAGCTACTCCCACCACCGACCAGATCAATGTACTTCGTTACGGGCCGCAGCCCGGTCAGTCACGCCGGGAGAAAGATTTATTGGAAGTCTTTAACCCAGCCCCCTTCTTAAATGAAATTAGCATTGTAGATACACCGGGTACGAACGCCGTAATCGAACGGCACCAGACCCTGACCGAGGAATTTGTACCCCGCAGCGACCTGGTAATCTTTGTGACCTCGTCGGAACGCCCCTTTACCCAGAGCGAACGGCAATTCCTGGAAAAGGTTAAGAGCTGGGGTAAGAAAATCCTGGTGGTGATCAACAAAATTGACCTGTTGGAGAACCAGGGTGATTACCAGAGAGTGGTCCAGTTCGTGGCGGATGGGTTCCGGCAATTGCTTGGCCTGGAGCCGCCGATTTTCCCGGTGTCCGGCCGGGCGGCCCTGCTGGCAAAGACCCATCCGGGGCCGCAGTCTGCCCAGCAGTGGCAGCTAAGTGGGTTCGGGCCGCTGGAAAACTATATTTTCAACACGCTGGACCAGGCCAGCCGCATCCGGCTAAAGTTCCTTAGCCCGCTGCTGGTGGCGGAACGGCTGACCGGGCGCTACCTGGAAGCTATTGATGACCGCCTGGGTCTGCTGGCCCAGGACTCCCGGACCGTAGATACCATCGAACGGCACCTGGCGGTCTACCAGGACGATATGAAACGGGACTTTGAGGGCCGCCTGGCAAACATCGACAATATGATTTACGAGATGAACCAGCGCGGTGATGCCTTTTTTGATGATGTCTTAAAAGTTACCCGGCTGTTTGATATGATTAAGACCGACCGCATAAAACAGGATTTCGAGCAGCGGGTGGTCAGCGATACCCCCTACCGGATTGAACAGGCGGTTACGGCTATGGTCGAATGGACCGTCGAGCGGGAAAGCCGGATCTGGCAGGACATTACCGACTTTCTGCGGGAACGCCGCCAGGCCGGGGGTGACGATACCCTGATAGGCCGGGCCGATAACGCCTTTGAGCAGTTTAACGTCAACCGCCGGACCTTGCTGCAACAGGTCGGCGACCGGGCCAGGACGGTTGTGCAGAGCTTCGATCACCGGGCGGAAGCGGAAAAGCTCAATCTCTCCATCCGGGATGCCGTAGCCCGCACGACCCTGACCGAAATCGGGGCGATTGGGTTAGGAGCGGGCCTGGTAATGATACTGGGAACCGCCGCCGCCGATTTTACCGGGATTTTACTTTCGCTCGTGGTCGGTGGGGTCGGTTTCTTTATCATCCCGGCCCGGCGGCGGCGCGCCAAGTATGAATTGCGGCACAAACTGGAAACTTTGCGCGGCCAGCTTACCGGGGTTTTGAAAGAGCAGTTTGAACACGAACTGACTGTTTCGGTGGAACGGGTCCGCGAGGCTATCGCGCCGTATACCCGGTTTATCCGGCTGGAACAGGAACGGCTAACCACGGCCCGGGGCCAGTTCCGGAGCTTGCGCGAGGTAATGAACCGGCTTCAGAACGCGATTGAGAAAGCAACCGACGGGGCGCAGGTTGGCCCGGTCAGCCAGGAGTCAGCTTTCCCGAGGCCGCAGCTTACCGGCCAGTCCGGACCAGCAGCGCCGCTCCCGCAGGTTGCCAGCCAAAGACCGGTCCAGGAAGACCGTAATCCGGAACCGGCCCAACCGTCCAACGCGCCTTCCAACTATCCTTACCAGGTTGAATATCCCAAACGGGCCCAGCCGCAGCAGCCGGACGATGACATTATGCTGTACCCGCCTTCCCGGTACGAATACTAAGGGGACCAAAAAAGCCGCCGAGTTTACCAGCTCAGCGGCTTTTTTGATTCAGGAACGCCTTCCAGTTTTTACGGGCAGCTTCAAGCCCTGACAGGACGTCCTGCTTAGAATTTAAGGCGCGGGTTTAGCCAGTTAGCCAGGTCGCGGCGGCTCTCCGGACTGTTAACATGGCCGAAATTGTATTCCTTGTAGGTAAGGTCCACCCCACCCGCTTCAAGGACTTCTTTTGCCTGCCTGCCCCGTTCTACCGGTAATATTGTGTCGCGGGTACCGTGAACCATAAAAGCGGGCTTGCCCCGGAATATTCCGTCCCGCAACTTATGAGCGGCACCTTCACTTATTAAACCACTCTGCGGCAAAATACCGGCCAGCAGGTCCGGATATCGTGCGGCCATTTCCAGGCTCATCAACCCGCCCTGGCTAAAGCCGCCCAGGTAGACCTGGGTAGGGTCAACTTTAACACCGGTCAGGGTCGAAAGCTGGCCGATCAGGGCAGCAAGTTTCGCGGCGTTTTCCTCTAAAACTGCCGGGTCGTGAACACCCTCGGCAGTCTTGACAGACCAGAACCAGCTTCCCCTGGGGTTGTCGTCCACCTTAATAGGGCCGCGTGGCGCTACTACCAGCACTCGCCGGTCCACGAAAGGGACCAGTTCATAAATATCACCTTCGTTTGCCCCAAAGCCGTGAATCATTACCAGGGCCGGGCTGCCCTGCTCCGGTAGAGCATCGGCTGGTTGGGGTCGCCGGACCAGGGCCACCAGGGGGCCGCCTTCTATCAGTTCCGTACCGCTAGTATCCGGTCCAAGTTGCATATTAACTCCTTCAAATGAATTGCAATCTTAATTAATCAGCTTATGTAATTTTGCCGATTTTAGCATTACAGGGAGACCGGGGCAATTTTGAAAGAAAAAGGTGGATACCGTCAGGCCAGGCCAGACGAATATCCACCAAAAATAAGAAACGGTTACCCTCCGGAATTAGTTCCTGCGGGAAGCCAGGGTAGAGCGGACCTGAGTCGCCAGTTGCTCCGGAGTAAAAGGCTTTTGCAAAAAGGCCCATCCGTGTTCAAGTCCGTCCTGGGCAACGATGGACTGATCGGTGTAACCGGATAAATAAAGCACTTTCAGTCCCGGTTGGAGCGTTTGCAGGTGCGAAGCCAGGTCGCGGCCGGTCATGCCCGGCATGATAACATCGGTTATAAGCAAGTCCGGTGTGGTATCAAGCTGGGGGAACAGGGCCAGGGCGTATGACCCTTTGGAAGCCGCCGTTACGTTGTAACCGCGTGCGGTTAAAAGATGCTCGGTCAGGCTGCGCACCGCTGCATCATCTTCGACCAGCAAAATGTTTCCCGTACCTTGCTCCGGAGTAGTGGAATGACCCGGTGCGGGACAAACCTCCGGCAGACAACTGGCCTGTAAGTGGGGCAAATAAATCGTAAAGCTGGTGCCCTTACCCGGCTTGCTGCTGACCGATATTAACCCACCGTTTTGCTGGACGATAGTATTGACCATCGCCAGGCCCAGGCCGGTTCCTTTACCGGTTTCTTTAGTGGTAAAGAAAGGCTCAAAAATATGCTTTGTGGTCGCCTGGTCCATGCCTATGCCGGTATCGGAAAGGATCATTTGGATGTACTCACCGGGTGACATGCCGGGCTGTAAGACGATAGAGCCTTCCTCAAGCGTAGTATTGAGAGTCTTAATTGTAAGCTTGCCACCGTGGGGCATAGCATCACGGGCATTAAGCGCCAGGTTTAGAATGACCTGTTCCAACTGGACCGGGTCGGCCATTATCAGGCCCAGGTTTGGGTCAAGGTCATGCGAAATTTCGATGTCTTCACCAATTAACCGGCACAGTAGTTTATCGGCCTGGTTTATTACCTCATTAAGGTGCAGGGACTGGGGAGAAAGGCTTTGTTTACGGCTAAAGGTCAGTAGCTGGGAAGTCAGCCCGGAGGCGCGGTTCGCAGCTTGATTGATTTCTTGCAGGTAGTTATAGACCGGGTTTGCCTGGCCTAATTTGAAGGCGGCTAATTCACTGTAACCCAGGATAGCAGTCAAAAAGTTGTTGAAATCGTGGGCCACTCCACCGGCCAACCGGCCTACCGTTTCCATTTTAGCCGCCTGGCGCAACCGCGCCTCGCTTTCTTTAAGCCGGTCTTCGGTCAACTGGCGCGCCATCTCCAGGCGTTGGTTTTCGATCATGGCTTCATTCAAACGCTTATTCTGCATCAAAACCAGGGCATGCGACCGCCGGACCTGTAATAAAAGGTAGAAACCGAGCAAAGCCGGGACGAGCAATACCAGCGCCCATGTAACAGATGGACTTAATATTGAATGCTGCCAGGCAACCGGCCCGGCCATTTGGCCTCGAATAGGATTAACCGGAAAGAGATAGGTCATTATCGAAAGGACCAACCCGAAAAGGCTAAAGCCCAGCGTGGCCCAGCCAGGCAGTAAAAAAAGGCTCAAGGTAATTACTGTCAGGAAGAATATCGTATTAGGCCGGACGGTATCGCCACTATAAGTGTTGAAGGTGATTAAAGCACATAGATAAAGGGTAATAATCCAACTTCCAAACCGTACCCGGTCAGGCCGCTGGCTGCACAAGTAAGATACCAGGCAAAAACCCACTCCTATTAAATCTATAATAACAACCAGGATTTGGTTTAGTCTTACACTCGACCAGAGATAATTGAAAGCTAGAATGACGGTTGCAATGCCAATTGCCAGCAGTAAAAGCGAAGCTACGGACAGGACAGGCCCCTTGCGCCGGTCTTCTGTTGATAGCAGGCCAAACCGGGTAAGAGTGATTTTATGTTCCATAAATTTATTTAGTATATTCCCACTTGGTGATTAAATTAAAAACCAGGAAATGTTATTTGTTGAGGATGTACGGGAAAACTTCACCCAGGCATCGCGGAAACTGGCAACCTTAAACCCATCTAAAACTATCTTATATAAGAGGCTCAGTTTATAAATCACTGAATTGAATATAAGTAATCTTTCTTGGGTACAACTGCATTATTACATACCAACATTAAGAAATAGATTTAAATTCAGGCCGGTTTGTGCCAAATTAATTGGGGTTTGACCTTGTACCGGGTAATACTCCCGCCCGGCCTCCCGGAATTGGCCGGGATTATAACCGGGCAGCCTGCTTTTTAGGTTACTGCGTTGGTACAGATGGAATTTGTCCATGATGGTATACTGAAGCACTGAAAATAGAGGCGGTGGTAAACCCGAATACCAGGCTCAAAGGAGAGTAATGGAAAATACCAGTGACAGGGAAACCGGCCTGGTGGAGTTAAACGGCGTACCTTTTTACTACGAGGTAGCAGGGCTGGGTCACCCGGTAATCTGGCTGCACGCCGGTATTGCCGATAGCCGGATGTGGGACAATCAATTCGAACTTTTCAAACACGGGTATGAAGTGGCCCGCTTTGACCAGCGTGGTTTTGGCCGGACACCTAAAGGCCAGGGGCCGTTTTCTTATAAAGATGACCTGGCAAAGTTTATTGATTTTCTCGGTTTCCCAAAGGTGGCCCTGGTGGGCTGCTCTATGGGAGGGCGCACGATTATAGATTACACCCTGGATAACCCGGAACGCGTGGCCGGTCTGGTGACAGTCTGCGGCGGCCTGAGCGGCTACAATCCGGAAGGTGAGATTCCCCCGGCAATGCGGAAATTGTGGGACGAAATGGACGCCGCCGAAGCCGCCCAGGATATTGATAAAATTGCCGACCTGGAAGTACGTATCTGGGTGGATGGCCCGCGCGCGCCAGGTGAAGTAGATCCGGCCGTCCGTGAGAAAGTCCGGAAGATGGCCGCGATTGCCGCCGCCAGCGCCTTTTTACCGGGTAAAGAAGAACCCGCTGCTCACCCGGCGGCTAATCGCCTGGGTGAAATCAAAGTGCCGCTCCTGGCCCTGGCCGGTGAATTTGATAATCTACACGTTCACAAGACCGCCGATAAGCTGGCCGCTGAAGTTCCGGGAGCGGTCAAGGTAATCCTTCCGGGAACGAACCACCTGCCGAACATGGAAAAGCCGGAAGAATTCAACCGGGAAGTTATGCTGTTTCTGGGTTCGCTGGGTAATTATGCTGCCTGAACCGCTAACCCGGTGCCCGCTCTAAAACTTGTATTTAAACCTGATTATAATAAAGAGAGGATTCTAAAATGGGAGTTAAGAAGATCGACCATATAGGCATCGCCGTTAAAGATATTGAGAGTGTGCTGAGTTTCTACCAGGAAGCCCTGGGGCTGGAAAACCTAGGCTTCGAAGTTGTGGAAGACCAGGGAGTGCGGGTGGTTTTTTTGCCGGTCGGAGAAAGCCGCTTTGAGTTGCTCGAACCGCTTAATGACGATTCGCCGGTCGCCAAATTCATTGCCCGGCGCGGTGAAGGCATCCATCATATTTGCCTGGACGTGGACAGCGTGTCGGAAACCCTGGAAGAAATGAAGCAGCGCGGGCTACAATTAATTGACCACGAACCCCGCCTGGGTGCCCACCACAAACAAATTGCCTTTGTACACCCAAAAGCCAGTAACGGCGTTATGATCGAATTGAGCCAGGACATGGAGGAAGCAGCCGGCACCCCGGTTAGCCAGGATTAGACGGTCCATCCGGTTTCTAAAGTTGCTTAATCAGGTTGGCCTGGTTGCGAATTGTCCGGGCTTTGACCCTGTACTTCATAGCGGCACTGGGTCAGCCAGCGCAAGGCGGCATGGGTTTGTTCCAACCTGAAATCAACTACCCAGGCGTCAAACTGGCGCGGGGCAGCGGTTTGCTTCTGATTAAGCAGCTTCTTGAGCAAAGCCTGGTTAAACTCGATCTGTTCGTTTAGCAGTTGCAGGACCAGGGCCTGGCTGCGCCGCCTGGCGAAATAAAGTTTAACCAGGAAGCTAAACCGAATCTCCCGGTTGTGCAAGACCGGTTCGGCCAGCCAGGCTTCAAACTCGGCCTGACCGGCCGGGGTAAGCTCGACGATCCGGCGCGACTTATGTTCGGTAAGGGGTTCATCCTTGCCGTTGAGCAGCCCTTCCCGCTCTAACTTCTTGAGCAGCCCATAGAGCATACTCATTTCCAGGCGGCAGACTTTGCCCAGTTCGGTATCGGCGGCAAACTGGCGAGTCAGGTCATAGCCGTGGCCGGGGCCGTCTATAAGCAGTCCCAGCAGGGCATATTCGGTCGCCGGGCGTTTGGGATAAAGCGGTGAGCGGCCCTTTTTGGACGATTCGGATTGGGTAGATCCTTCTGGCGTCATGAATTTACTTTTCTGTTAGTCCGCTACGCTTCAATAAGCTTGATAATTCCGGTTACATCCAGTTCTTGCAGGCTTTTAACGACCCTGGTGGCACCACACTTCAGAAATTCGGCTTCGCTCTGGTTTTCGTTTATCACGGCAATCGAAGGCATCCCGGCCCGCCGGGCCGCTTCGATACCCAGCAAGCCATCCTCAATGACCAGGCAGCGCCGGGGAGCCAGCTCCATTTTACGGGCCGCCAATAGAAAAACTTCCGGGTCGGGCTTGGAGTTTGGCGTATCACCCGCCACTACCACCGCCTGGAAATAAGCGCTCAGCCAGGGATGCTGACGGTAAGCCAGTTCCAGGTTTTTGCGCGGTGTGCCGCTGCCAATAGCCTGCTGGATACCGGCTTGTTGTAAGGCTTTGAGTAAATCAACGGCTCCCGGTGCGAAGATAATCCCGCGCCCTTCAGCTTCTTCCCGGTAATAACTATTCTTCAGGTCGCCCAGGCGGGCCAGTTCGGCGGGTGAAGCATCCGTAAAGTAAGCTTGCAAAATTTCTTCGGCCGACTTGCCGGAAGTGGCCCAGAAATGGGCTTCGGTAAAGTCCTGGCGCTGTTCGGCCATAAATTTCTGCCAGGCACTGAAGTGGGTCGGCATCGTATCGACCAGCGTACCATCAAAATCCCAGATAACTCCATAAGCAGCCGTTTCAATCGTCATTCAGGCAGCATCCCTTTTTGTAAGTTTGATTTCGTTCAGCAAGATATTATTGAGTTTATCATATTATTTGTTCCGGCGGGGTTGCCCGGAATTTAAAGGTTAAAAATCAGGTATTCCATATATATTTTAATCATAAAGTTTTACTCAGAACTGAAGTATGCACCAAAATGCTTGCCAGCCAAAGCCATGGACCTCAGTACTACCCTGTCACACAGCATTCGAGTAAACCCAAACCCCTACCGGGTATTAGCCAACCGCGCCACCCTTAGGCTGTCATTCCAAAACTGGTCGAGGAACCGCCGCGCAGGTGGCGAATAATAACCAGTACAGCAAGCAATTCAAGGACCATTCCAGTATTTAGGTACAGACGTTTAGCATTCCTACTTACTCTTACCGCAATATGCACAGGGATTGCGCCACCTCACGCGTAGAAATAAGGGCAGGAGTAACTAAAGTTCAAAACAAGCTGCTGTAGCATAAAGAAACAGGCGAGTTTAAAGCTAATTTTGCTTCAAACTCGCCTGTTTCTAAATTCAAAGGTTTTCTATTCGAAAAAGGAAAGCTGTTACCGGGCCTTCAAATATTTGTCCAGGAAGAGGGCTACCGCCGGGTAGACCGCCAGCTTATTTTTAAGCTTGGTGATGCCGTGACCTTCATCGGGGAAAACATGATACTCGACAGGGTGCTGCCGGGCGCGCAGACTCGCGACCATCTGCTCGGACTCGCTGATCGGCACGCGGGGGTCGCGTTCGCCGTGAATAACCATGAGCGGCCCGGTAATCCGGTCTATCTTGTGGATGGGCGAAATCTCGATAAGGAAATCCCGGTCCACATCGGGGTCGCCATATTCGGGTGTACGCAGCTTACGGCGGTAGGGGCTGGTATTTTCCAGGAAAGTTAGCATATTGGCGATACCATAAATATCAACCCCGGCGGCCCACAAATCCGGGTAAGTCGTAATCGCCGCCAGGACCATAAAACCTCCGTAACTGCCGCCGTAGACCGCTATCCGGTCCGGGTCGGCAATCCCAGCCGAGCGCAGATATTCGACCGCCGCTTTCAGGTCGGCAACCGAGTCCATGCGCTTGCGGACATCGTCCAGGGCCAGGTATTCTTTACCGTAACCGCTGCTGCCGCGCACATTGGGCGCCAGGATGCCATAGCCCTGGCTGACGAAATATTGCAGCACCGGGTTCCAGCTATAGACCGTCTGACTTTCCGGCCCGCCGTGGACGAACACGATAAAAGGAGTGGTGGCGTCTGCTTTAGCGCCTTCCGGCAGAAAAAGCAGGCCGGGGATTTCCCGCCCATCGAAAGTCGGAAACCGGACCAGTTCCGGCATGACAAAGTTCTGGGGGTTCAGGCCGCCCCGGGCGCTTGATGTAACCGGGTAGGCGGTATCGCTGCCAAGTTCGTACTGCCAGATGTCGGGGTTGTGCACCGGGCTGTTGAAGCTGAAAGCAATCCTGCGGCTGTCGGGCGACCAGGCGGGCCGGGAAGTTACCAGGCCCAGGCCCAGCACCGTACCGGGCGGCAGGCCCGGCACTTCGGTTTCCTGGCCGCTTGCCAGGTCGCGGATAAACAGCCGGAAAGAACCGTTTTCATTCACGTCATAGGCCAGCTTTTTACCGTCCGGTGAAAGGCACACCACCGAACTATCCCACTCGCGTTCGGCCAGGTAGGTAAGCTCGCCGCTGGCAAGGTCCAGCCGGGCCGGGGCGGCAAAGTCGCGCCCCTGGTCGGTAATACAGTAAAGTGACTGGCCGTCCGCCGCAAAGGCTGCTTCGGCGAAATAAGCCTGGCCCTCGTGGGGCGTCAGGTGGCGCGGCGGCTGCTCCGGTTGGGTCAGGTCCAGCAGAAAAAGGTCGGTATCCAGGTTAGTATTGCTCCGGCGGAAGGCCAGGTAGCGCCCGTCCGGCGAAAAAGCTTCCGGATACAGGGTAGCATCGTCCTGGTAGACCATCCGGGGTTCCTGGCCGATTTCCTGGATATAAAGGTCAAAGAAGGCGGTATGGCGGCGGTTGCTGCTAAAACTATAAGCCTGGGCGTCAGGCCGCCACGACCCGAAATTATTTTTATTCTCCGGAGTATCGAGCAGGGTAGTAACCGTGACTCCCCGGTCAGCATCCCCTTCCAGCAAGTAAAACTGGTCCTGTTCATCGCCGCCTCTATCGCGGGCGATAATAAAGGAAGTCCCATTAGGGTCGGGGTACAGGGCGGTCACTCGCTCGTCATAGAAAGTTAGCTGGTCGGGCCAGCTACCGGCCGGTTTTGCCACCACCGACCAGACCTGGTTAGTGCCGGTTATATCGGTCAGAAAGAGCAGTTCTTCGGTTCCGGCGGCATAAGCCGGGAAAATAGCGCTTTTTACGTTTAGATAAGGCCCAAAGTTCTTCTTTTGATCTTTATTCGAGTTCAATCCGATCTCCTTTATATGCTCTATGCGTGAAACGTTCCAGGATGAACGTTGGACGTGATATTTTCAGAGGGGTTACTATAAGCAGAAATACCAAATAAGTTCTAATTTCCAGTAGCGGCTAACCTTTAACCTTCTACGCCATCCTTTAGGCTTAGCACCTTACCCGTTTAACGTTTAACTTTACCCCTTCTACCCCAACGGTTTAATCATAAGCATGCGTTCGGTATCGCGCTCGACCAGGCCCAGGCCGCGGGTAAAGCTGCGGGCGCCCTGGTGATGGGGAGTTGAGCCAACCATCAGGCTTAATTGCGAGTAGCCCCGGGATTGGTGCAACAAAGCCATAAAAAGTAATTTCTCCAGGGGTGTTGCCCACAAAGCCGGGTCCAGGTAAATTCGCCAGCGTCCCCGGCCGGTCCAGTCGAAAAAGTCAACATGGCCCTGGGGCACGGTTTTATCGCCAAAGTAGAGCGCGAAACTGAAGCCTTCGCCCCGGTGAGGTAATTCCGGCGGGTAGAGCGCCTCCCAGACCGGCGCGGCCAGTGGCTCACCTTCGCGGGTTTCCAGCCGGAAGAAGCGAGTGAGGTTGCGCTGCGCGGCGGCCCGTTTGAGCGGGACCAGCCTCACTTCACCGGGCGCCTCCCCGGCCGGTTCACTCCACCAGGGCCGGGACAGGTAGAAATAATGGTGGTGCTGGTCCTGAAAACCGGTCTTGCGATATAAACCAACCGCCCGGCTATTGGAAAGCGTTACGGCCAGGGTCAGGTATTTTTTGCGGTGCAGCCGGGCTTGCTTTTCGGCTAATTCCAGCAATTTGTAACTGAACTTGCGGCCCTGGAAAGCTTTATTAACCTCAATATCATTGATGTGCGCCACCATTTTACGGTATTGCAGGTATAACTGCCCGGCCAGTTGCGGTGTCTTTTTGCCCTCGTAGAGCCATAGACCCCAGCCTTCGTTCATTAACCAGAAGTATAGCGGCATGCCCAGCCAGCGCAAAAATGGCTTCCGGAGCGTACCGAGCATCTGGTCAAAGTTAGAGTCAACCCCAGGATAATTCCGGTACATATGCCCGACCGCCTGCCAGTGTTCAGGCAGCCGTAAAAGGCGCAACTCGGCCCCGTCCTTAGTTTCGTCCGGGGGTGCGGCGGGGCTCTTTGGTTTTTTCCAGGGCAACATCATGGATTAAAGCTTAAGAGAAAGGCCGGTTAGGGGTAGAGCGCTGGATGGAACATTTTTTGACTGAATAAGTACTCCGAAATTGCCCATACCGGCCGGATTAATCAGGCGATGCAGAGCCTCGCGTTCGGCCAGCTTTTGCTTGGTAGTCATGCCTGGCGGCCTGGTATCCGGGTCGGACAGGGCCGCCAATCGTTCTCCCAGGCCCAGCCCGGCCAGGAAAAGGGCCTGGTTGGTAAATCCTACATTATGTAAACCCGAAGCTTCACCTTCCAGCATCAGGCTGGTAAAGTCTACGTGCGCGGTTATATCCTGGGTACCCAGGTTCTGGTAAGGGTTGGTGTGTACCGAGTGAGCAGTATAGCATTGGAGCGTGCCGGACCGGCGCAAAAGATGGTAACGCCGGGCGGCCTCGTAACCGTAGTCAATAGTAAGCAGGTAGCCCTGGCCCAGGGCGCGGGCCACCCGGCCCAGCCAGTCAACCGCCCCCAGGTTTATTTCGGTCCGGTAGCCCGTATCGTAGGCAGCCGGGTCGAGCCCCAACCGCTTGAAATAGGCGGCCAGGGCCGGGGTGGAGAGCGGCCCCACCGTTTCGGCGAAATCACCGGAAACCGGGTCAAGCCGGACGTAAATCTCTTTTAACTCAGCCTCTTCTATCGTCACCAGGTGGACCGGCAAAGCGTCCAGCAGTTCGTTAGATAGAAACACGCCGCGCACCTCACCGGCGGCAAAATCGGCCAGGTCGCGCCAGGCGACTTTTTCTATTAATTCCTCACCGCCCGGGATTGCCGAAAGGCGGCGGCGCTGGGCCAGCCGGAGCGGCTCGCTGATTTCAATAATGGTGTAGCTTAAACCGGACCAGAGCGCCGGTTCGTGCAGCCGCAAATAGCTTAAAATATCCCCGGCCAGCAGACCCTGCCCGGCGCCACCCTCGACAATCTGGAAGGAAGACGGTGAATCCAGGTTTCGCCAGAATTCGGCGAGCTGCCGGGCGATTAACTGGCCGAAGACCGGCGAAAGGTGAGGAGCAGTATAAAAGTCGCCACGTACGCCGATTAAACCCACCTGGTGAGTGTAATAACCTTCACCCGGATAATAAAGGGCCATTTCCATAAAACGGGCAAATGTTATGCGTCCGTCTGGGGCTTCCCGAATAGCCTGGCAAACGGCTTCTCTCAGTGACGGATTGTCACCACCTGTGCTAGATGCTATCATTAGGCCAGATTTTACTCTAAATGCCATGCCGGGGCAAGATACAGGGCTGCGGTTAGTTAACAAAATTTCAACAAATTAAGTGGTGAATTGGAGTACAATATATTCGGTTTTATTAGTTTATAGTAGTAAAAAGTAGTTTTACTCCCCTAGAAGTTACAGGCAAATATGGGCTTTCGAAGCAAGCTTATAATTTCATTTGCAGCTATCATAATAGTCACTTTGCTCATGGCCCTGGTTTTCTTTTCCTACGTGGTAGGCCGGATTCAGGAAGACGCCAGCGCTAAAGCGACCGACCGGTTGCAGACTATTACTATCCAGGTCAGTAATAATATTGTAAATGAAAGCGCCCAGAGCAATTCCTTTGACCAGATACAGGCTGTGCTGGAGGGTTACGCCTCTTTATTAAACGTGCGGTTGCTGCTGGTGGATAGCGCGGGCCTGGTCAGGGCGGATAGCCAGACCAGCCCTTCGACTTCGATCAAAGGCGAGATAATAAAAAATTACGAGCTAACGCCGCGCAATAATAAAGCTTATTCGAATACCGCCCCGCTTAAGGGGGTGCAGTGGTTCTATTACAAACGCCCCGGCCCTACATTTAAACTCAGGAGCGCCACCGTCCAGGCGGAGCGGGTCAATTTTACTCCCCAGGAAATCCAGGCCCAGCCGGTCGGTAATATATTGCAAACCGACCTCTGGCTGGCCGTACCCCAATCCGAAATTAGCACCGACTGGCGCGATATTGCCAAAGGCTTGCTGGCGGCGGCGGCGCTGGCCCTGATCCTGGCGGTCGGGCTGGCCCTTTTAATCGCCCGGAGCATCGCCCGGCCCCTGTTACGCATCACCCGGGCCAGCACCCAGATTGCCCAGGGCAATTACGCCCAGCAACTCCCGGTGGAAGGTTGGGGCGAAATGGCCCGCCTTGCCACCAGCTTTAACCGTATGACCCGAGAGGTGGACCGCTCCCAGCGGACCATGCGCGATTTCGTGGCGAACGTTTCGCACGAATTAAAGACCCCTTTAACCAGCATCCAGGGCTATTCCCAGGCGATTTTGGAAGGGGTGGCCGATGACCCGCCCGCGATTGAACATTCGGCTTCGGTAATTTACCAGGAAGCGGCTCGAATGCGCCGGTTGGTAGATGAGTTATTAGATTTAAGCCGGGTAGAGTCCGGCCAGATAGAACTGGTCCGGCGAGAAGTAGACCTGCTGCAGGTGCTTAACCGGGCAGTCGTCCGGCTGGAACCGCAGGCTACCGATAAAGGCTTGCACATTCAAACTCGGCTGGACCAGAGCCAGCCGTTGCTGGTGGCCGGAGATGCCGACCGGCTTGAGCAGGTCTTTACTAATATCCTGGATAACGCCGTTAAATACAGCCTGCCCAATGCCCTGGTCACCCTGGCCGTGGAGTACAATCCCGGCTCAGGCGAAATACTTCCCGGCAATGGCCGGGCCGCCCGGGGATTGCAACCGCCTTCGGTCAGGATCACGGTGTCGAACCTGGGAGCGCTGATACCGGATGAGCAATTGCCTCGGATTTTCGAGCGGTTCTACAAGCTGGACCCTTCGCGCAAGCGCAAGGGCGAAAGTACCGGCCTGGGCCTGGCGATCACCAAAGAACTGGTCGAGGTCCATGGTGGAACAATTAGCGTAAGCAGCCAGCCGCTAGGCCAACCGGGCGAGGGACTGACCACTTTTACCATCGTCCTCCCGGCAATTTCCACCAGGGGGTCGGAAATTGCCCCGGCCAGCCGGGTAACCAGTAATTAGTAATTAGTAAAAACTGGGGAAATTGAGAAGGGGTTGTTTCAGGCAGATACCGGGGCAGCAGCCGGGTGGACCGGTTCGTAATACAGGCCCAGGTCGTCAAGCCATGTAACGGCCAATCCGCAGTGATAACAGTAAGTCTGGATGGTCCGCGAGAAAAGAATTACCTTCTCCCCGCAATTTTGACAATCGATTAAGCTTTCTTTAGGGCCGTAAGCGGTCGTATCAGCAGTATTATTTTCAGAGGAACCGGTTGCGGTAGACATTGTTGAATCCAATCTAGCCTCGGTCAGGTTTAAGAATTTTTAGCCAAAAATAGTATCTATTTATCTGATGTGTATTATAAGTTGCGCGGTGTTCTTGTCAAGGAAATCCGGCGCTTATGGTATAATTTTGGTCTTATGTATTGCCAAAGGCTTACTTTAAAAGATTTCCGAAACTACCGGCGGCTGGATTTAAGCCTGTCGCCCGGGTTGACCATTTTCCAGGGCGAGAACGCCAGCGGTAAAACTACCCTGCTGGAAGCGCTTTACCTGCTGGCAACCACCAAGTCTCCCCGCGCCGGTTCGGACCAGGAACTGGTCAGTTTTGAAGCGGAGGCGGAATTTGGGGCACCTGCCTTTGCCCGCCTGGCCGGGACAGTTGAACGCCAGGACGGTGAGATTGAGGCAGAAATCCTGGTCTTGCGCGACCAGACCGGGCCGGAGGTGGGCCAGGCCGGGACCGCCCGCAAACGCATCAAGGTCAACGGGACCCCTCGCCGTTCCATAGACCTTATCGGCAAAATAAATGTAGTCCTTTTTTCGCCCGAAGACCTGGACCTGATCATCGGGTCACCCTCGCTGCGCCGCCGCTACCTGGACTCAACTCTTTCCCAGGTGGACCACCGCTACCTGCGCCACTGGCAGGATTATGCCAAAGTCGTGGCCCAGCGCAACGGCTTTTTGCGCAACGTGCGGGAACGCCAGGGCCGGGGCCGTGTGACAGGCCGCGATGAAATGAGCATCTGGAACGTGGAACTGGTTAAGAACGGGGCCTACCTGATTAAACGGCGGCAAGAAGCCCTGCAAAACCTGAACAACCTGGCCGCGTCCCTGCATGGACAGCTTACCGGCCTGGTTTCAGCCCTAATCCCCGAACCCAATACCGGCTTTGAACTGGTCTACCAGCCCAGCTTTGACCTGCAAGGGGCCACTGACGAAACAGAAATTGCCGCCCGCTTCGAGGCCCGCCTGAACGAAGTGCGCTCCCAGGAACTCCAGCGTGGCGTATCGCTGGCCGGGCCGCACCGGGACGACTTCGCCTTTATGGTGGAAGATGCCAACATTTCCACCTACGGGTCGCGCGGCCAGCAGCGCACCGCCGTCCTGGCCCTCAAGCTGGCCGAAGTGGGCTGGATGCACGCCCAGACCGGCGACCGCCCGATTTTACTGCTGGACGATATTCTTTCGGAACTGGATGCGCACCGGCGGCAATACGTCCTGGATACCGTCCAGGCCCGGGCCGAACAGGTCCTGATAACCACCACCGACCTGGCCTTCTTTGGCGACCAGGCTACTTTACGAGAGTTAGCCACGCTCTATGAGGTAGAATTCGGCACCGTCAAACGGGTCTAAGCATTTCAACGCTCGTAAAACCAGGCAACAGACTGCCCGGCGGCAAGGCCGGAATTTCCCTTGAAGGTCCGTAACAACCTGACCTTATTTTCTGTACCTGTCAATTAATCCAGAAGGAATATTTCATGGCAACTATAAAGTGGGGTATTATCGGCTGCGGGAACGTCTGCGAAGTTAAAAGCGGACCCGGCTTTCAAAAAGCGGCCAATTCCGAACTGGTCGCGGTGATGCGGCGGGATGCCCGCCTGGCCGAAGACTTTGCCCGCCGCCATAACGTGCCAAACTGGTATTCCGATGCCCAAAGTTTAATTGCCGATCCCCAGGTGGACGCGGTATATATTGCCACTCCGCCGGGCAGCCATCTTGAATACACCCAAATGGCCGCCCGGGCCGGGAAACCGGTCTACGTCGAGAAGCCGATGGCCCGCAACTATAGCGAATGCCTCAGCATGCTCGAAAGCTGCCAGGCGGCCGGGGTGCCTTTATTTGTAGCTTACTACCGCCGGGCCATGCCGCGCTTTGTGAAAATAAAAGAATTGATAGACTCGGGAGTTATCGGAGAAGTACGGCTGGCTACCCTGGCCCTGTACCAGATGCCGCCGAACAACCCGCAGGCTTTGCCCTGGCGAGTGCAGCCGGAAATCTCCGGCGGCGGTCTATTCGTGGATGTCGGCAGCCACGCCCTGGATTTAATGGACTACTATTTTGGCCCGGTGATCCAGGTAAAAGGTTTCGCGGCTAACCAGGGCGGCTATTACCAGGTGGAAGATATTGTCTCAGCCGCCTTTGTCCACGAAAGCGGGGTACAGGTATCAGGTACCTGGTGCTTTACCAGCTTTAAGCGCGAGGACCGGATTGAAATCGTAGGAAGCAAAGGTAAGTTGAGCTTTGCGTTGTTCGAAGCAGAGCCGGTAACGCTAACTACAGCGGGCGAAAGGCAGGAAATCAGGCTGGATTACCCGGCCCACGTCCAGCAATCTTTAATCCAGTTGATTGTTGACGAGTTGAACGGTCAGGGCCGCAGCCCCAGCACCGGGCAATCGGCCGCCCGCACCAACCGCGTCATGGATGAAATCCTGAAGATCCAGGTCTAACATGCCGGTTAAACCGGCTTCCTTTCAGTCAGGTTCCGGGCGTCCCAACCAGGGCTAAAGCTCTTTCATAATGATCTGCCCGACCTTAATAAAATTTTACTGGGTAAATAAACTAAATAAAAAGGAAGTGCTACAAATAAAAGGCGCTTCTTTTTTATTTAGTTTATTTAATCAGGCCAATCAAGACAATTACCTGGCTGGCCGATTTATCAATGGCCCCAAAAATATTCGAATAGATCGCGACCATTCCGAAAGTCGCATTAACTAAAGTAGTACTTATAGGTCACACAAGAGTGTAGATGATTATTCTCAGAATGTAAGTGTGCAGCAGAACCGCATATTTACGCCGGGCTTCAAAGCCCCTGGACGGTATGCTATAATGTTTTACAAGTTTAATGTTGCATGTGGAAGGTAGCGTGGGCTAAAATGCCAGCTACTTTTGGGAAAATCGTCAGGGTGGTTTACTTCAGAATTAAGTAACCCATTCTAGCTTGAACGGTTAACGTTCAACGAATTTAAGGGGAGAAATAAGAGCATTGAGCGCTGAAAACCAGGCCGATAATTTTGAAATAATGGTCGACATTGCCGAAGCTTACCAGGCAGCAGTTAACCAGGAAGCCCTGGTTGCTGCCGCCAGCGCGGCCCTTCTGGCGGAAGGACTGGGCGGCCAGGTAATCGGAGTGAGCATCGAAATTGCCGGTGATGAAGAAGTCCAACGCTTGAACCGGGAATACCGGGGAGTGGACCGCACCACCGACGTGCTTTCGTTCGCCAACGAAGAAGCCCCCGACTGGGAAGGCCGAACGGGGGTTGTGTATACCCTGGAAGATAATGCCGAACCGCTGCCGGACGATGACGACATCGACACCGATTGGGATGAAGAGTACGAAGACGAAGCCGATGATGGGCCGGGAGCCACTGCACCGCAGTTTGTAACCGCCCCGGGCTTACAGGAGCAACAGGCCAACGGGCAGCGCTACCTGGGCGATATTATTATTTCGTATCCCCAGTCCGAACGCCAGGCCGGGGAGTTTAACAATACGCCCCTGCGTGAAACCCAGGAACTGGTCATTCACGGGATTTTCCACCTGTTAGGTTACGACCACGAAGACCCGAACGACCGCGAGTTGATGCGGGCCAAAGAAGAAGCCGCCGCCGCTTTGCTGGACAGGTAGCCGCTGAAATTCTCTGGCAAATTTAGCTTTTAAGAAATCACTTGGACAAATATAACCACGGCCCCCTGAAAGAGCCCCAGTTACAAGAAATGCGCCAGCGGGAGGCGGCCAAACAGGCCACCGGGCGGCTGCATCCTTTCCTGCGCAGTTTTGGCTATGCCTTTGAGGGGATTTACTATTCCATACGGACCCAGCGCAACATGCGGGTCCACCTGGGAATTGGCCTGGTAGCGACCATCCTGGGCCTGTGGTTGGGCCTGTCCTTGCTCGAATGGGCCATCTTGCTGGTTATGATGGCGCTGGTCTTTATCCTGGAAATGCTTAACACAGTTGTCGAGTCGCTGGTGGATTTGTATACGGACCGGTTTCATCCACTGGCGAAAATCGCCAAAGATGTAGCGGCCGGAGCGGTCCTGGTTGCGGCGATTTTTGCGGTCGGGGTGGGCCTGTTGCTGTTTGGGCCGCGCCTGTTCGAATTAATATTTCACTCTTAGAGAAAAATGCCCGGTCCGATAAAAATTCTGCTGCTGACTCCCCAGACGCCCTACCCGCCCGACCAGGGCGCGCCTATCCGTAATTTTAGTTTCGTGCGCTACCTGGGCCAGGATCCCCGTTACGAATTAACTTTACTCAGTTTTGCCCGGCCCGGAGAAGACGCCGCGAACAGCCCGGCCCTGGCCGAACTTTCCAAATACTGTCACCATGTAGAGCTTATACCCCATCCCGCCCGCCGGTCCAAACTCTCCCGGCTGCGCGACAGCCTGTTCAGCCCGCTGCCGGACCTGGCTAAACGGCTGGCCTCCCCGTTATATGATGCCGCGCTGGCAAAAATTTTAAAAAGCCAGGCTTTCGATGTAATCCAGTGCGAAGGGTTGGAAATGGCCCCGTTTGTGCTGGCCCAGGCAAAAAGTTTAAATGCCCGGCTGGTCCTGGACGAGCATAACGCCGAATTTTTGCTGCAACGGCGCATTTTCGAACAGGACTGGCAAAGCGGCTGGAAACGCCGCCCGGCAGCCCTGTATAGCTGGCTGCAGGCCCGCCGCCTGACCCGTTACGAGCGGGAAGCCCTGGGCCAGTTCGACCGTTCGATTGCGGTTTCCGAGCCTGACCGGGTAGCCCTGACCGCCCTCGGCGCGACTCACCGGCCGGTGGCGGTCATCCATAACGGGATAGACCTGGACGAATTTAGCCCGGATAGTAACGAACAAGAACAACCGGACAGGCTGGTCTTTACCGGCACGATGGATTTCCGGCCAAATGTAGACGCGGTTAGCTGGTTTGCCGGTGAAGTCTGGCCGCTTGTGCTGGCCCAAAAACCGGCCGCCCGCTTTTTTATCGTGGGAAGGCGCCCGGCCCCGGCTGTAACCGCGCTGGGGAACCGCCCCGGCATTGAAGTTACCGGGACCGTGCCGGATGCCCGGCCCTACGTCCGGCAAAGCACCTTATATATTGTACCTATGCGGATGGGCGGCGGGGTGCGGTTTAAAGTGCTGGAAGCAATGGCCCTGGGAAAAGCGATTGTTACTACTCAAATGGGCGCAGATGGCATAGACCTGGCCGCCGGAAAAGAAGCGGTAGTTGCCGATACCGCCCAGGATTTTGCCGGGGCCGTTGTGGCCCTGCTGGACGACCCGGCTCGCCGCGCGGCCCTGGCGCAGCATGGCCGCCGCTTCGTAGAAGTAAATTTCGACTGGCGTAAAATTACTCCGCAACTCGACGAAGTGCTTACCGGCCAATAATTATCTGATAACTCTCAAGAGAATATAAATCTAGCCAACCACTTTGAGCGGCCAGATCAGGACATCCAGCCTTTTGGAAAAATGCAGCAGAGGTGGCCGTTCAGGAAGGCTTATTCCGGCCGCCTGGGTCATGGTATTGGTTGTAATCTCGGCCTGGGCCGGTTGGAGCGGCCAGGGCTGGTGATGAATCTCGCCCCGGAAGACGCGCTGGCGCGAATCAACCGTATACAGGCAGTAGCGGGCGGTCAGCCAGTTGTCCAGGGTGCCCGGTTGAGGTAAATAGACCGGCCCGGTTGGCCCATAGGCCGCCGCAAATTCGGCTGGTGGCGCGCCCCGGTGAGTCCGCTGCGAAGCATAGGTGACCGTATCGCCCTGGACCCTAAAGGGCATGCGGGCGTTGAAATAAGGCAGGTAGAACCAGCGCCGGGCCGCCATAACGGCCGGTGGGCTGGCCGCATCCAGGCTGAAAAAGACCACACCGGGCCGTCCATTAAAGCCTACATAAGTTCGAACATTTAATTCGGCAAAAGCAGAAGTATAGGGAATAGGTGTCAGGCCGCGCACCCGGATGCCGCTCATATGAAAAGGCACGACACCAAGCCAGGCCTGACCGTCAAAAGTATCCAGTTCAAGTTGGGGTGGGATAAGCGGCCGGATAACCTCCGGCGGCACCGGCCAGTGCGCAAAAAGCAGGTCGTTCCAGACCTGACGCATAATCCAGGGGCCTTTTGCCAGGGCATAGGGCCGGTGTTCAATTTGGTCGAGCAGGGTCAAAACTAGCTTCCTTCGACCAGCTTATAACCGACGCCCCAGACCGTCTGAATTTTAACTTTACTACCTTCCAGCTTTTCGCGCAGGTGGGTGACATGGACATCAATCGTACGAGTATCACCGTAATAGTCGTAACCCCAGACCTGGTTAAGCAGTTTCTCCCGGTCAAAGACCGCGTTGGGACTCTGGGCGAAAGTCGCCAGGAGGTCAAATTCTTTGGCGCGCAATTCCACCTGGCGTTCCCCGGCGATAACCGTACGCTGCTTAAGGTCAATCGTAAGGTCGCCGAAAATAATCCGGTCCCTATCGTGGGCCAGGCTTTTATCGCCGTCCAGGGGTGAGTTTGGATTGTACCGCCGCAGGACCGCCTTGACGCGCGCCACCAGTTCGCGCGGATTAAAGGGCTTGGTCAGGTAGTCGTCCGCGCCAATTTCAAGGCCGACAATCCGGTCAATATCATCGCCCCGGGCGGTCAGCATAATAATCGGAACGCTGCTCTCTCGGCGGACCTGGCGGCAGATTTCAAGGCCATCCACCCCCGGCAGCATCAGGTCAAGCACAATCAAGGTCGGTTTGCGGGTGCGGAAAAGGCGCAAGCCTTCGTGTCCATCGTCAGCGGTGATAACTTCAAAACTCTCTTTGGTTAAGTACATCTTAGCCAGGTCGGAGATATTAGTTTCGTCATCAATTACCAGTATCAGCGGTCCAGGCATTTTTTGTCCTTCTATTTTTGTAACCAAAGCCATATTATTAATTTAATTTTCCTTTATTTTATGATTATATCATACCTTTTCAGGGGGATTATTGTAAAAGATTAATATTCTCTCAGTGTACGAGCCGGGTAAGTGCTGCCCGAAAAGCACTCTGAACAACGGGGAATTGAGTTAGAAAGGCATCCCAATCGGGAGACAGCCTGTTAAATAGTATTTATTCAATGCTGCGTAAGGCAATTTTGCCACACCCTTGCTTAATTATAAAAGGTTTCCATATTGCACTGTCAACCTGAGCCAAAGCGAAGGCGCCCAGTGGGTATCCGCGGCTCAATGGGCTACCGTTAAGTCTATCCTCTACCCGAATCCCACCTGTCATTACCCCTATTCAGGTCGTGTGACATTCGCCACTGGCGCAGCGAATGTGTATACCCGGAGAACGATTCAATGGCAAGCCTTTCCTGCCAACTACCAGGCCAGGTTTTCACCTTTGCATTTGGGCCACCGGTACCCACAGGCGGGTGCCCAGGATCCCCCACGCCGGTTATTCCTCCTGAATCAGTCCTGATTAGTCCAGCCTTCCTCTGGATGAAAGGGTTCGAGTGGGGACGATGGACAGGTCAGGGTTTATTTTATAAAAATTGACCATGGATCATTTGCGTGGTACAATCTACGATACAAGTAGTTGCCAAGATTACTTTAAAGTAAATAGCTAAACTATCAAGAAGAGGTGAGGGAACTGGCCCATTGAACCTCTAGCAACCTGTCCGAAGAGGATAAGGTGCTTCCCAGCCCGGCAGGGAACGATACGCCCGTCACCGCAGCGGGAAACTGTAGCCTTCCAAATTATCCAAGCCGGAAGGTTTTTTTGTGCCATTCAGCGGGTATCCGTACTTTATTGCCGGTTTTTACCAGGGTAAAGCTGTCAGGCTACAGGCAGTCTTTCAGGTTAAACCGGCCATGCATAAGGAGTTGTGTATCGTGTCAGCGACTTCAAATATTAAAGAATTACTTAAAAAAGATTACGCCCAGAGCCGTTTCTGGCAGGAATTGCAAAAACGGGTACTGATTTATGACGGCGCGATGGGTAGCTTGCTGCAAAGTTACGAGCTGAGCCCGGCCGATTTTGGCGGCCAGCAGTACGAAGGCTGTAATGAAGCCCTGGTCCTCACCCGGCCGGATGTAATCGAAGAAATCCACGCCCAATATTTTGAAGTTGGCGCCGATGTAGTCGAAACCGACAGCTTTACGGCGAGCCGCCTTAAACTGGACGAATACAATTTGGGCGAAAAGACTTACGAGATAAATTATCAGTCCGCCGCGATTGCCCGCAAGGTTGCCGACCGCTTTGAAGCAGCCGACCCCTCCCAGCCGCGTTTTGTCGCCGGGTCAATTGGCCCGACCGGCTTTTTACCCTCGACCGAAGACCCGGTCCTGGGCAACATTACCTTCGACCAACTGGTTGAAGTCTTCACCGAACAGGCCACCGCCCTGATTGACGGCGGGGCGGACGTACTTTTAATTGAAACCAGCCAGGACATCCTGGAAGTTAAAGCGGCTATTTTTGGCTGCCGGGCCGGGATGGCAAAGATGGGACGCTGGGTGCCAATCCAGGCCCAGGTTTCCCTGATTGATACCAGCGGTACGATGCTGCTGGGCACCGATATTGCCGCCGTAATGACCACCCTTGAATCGCTGGAAGCCGATATTATCGGCCTGAACTGTTCGACCGGGCCGGACCTGATGCGCGACCCCCTGACCTACCTGTCCGAACATTCTAAAGTTATGTTAAGTTGCCTACCGAACGCCGGGTTACCCCTCAACGAAGGCGGCAAGGCGATTTACCCGCTGGATCCCCAAGGACTGGCCTCCGCTCACCACAGTTTTGTACACGAATTGGGCCTTAATATTGTTGGCGGCTGCTGCGGCACTACCCCCGAACATATCCGCAAAGTAGTCGAAGCGGTCAAAGGTGCCCCCCGGCCAAACCGCGAATTCAAGAGCGAGCCGATGCTTTCCAGCGGTATCCGGGCTACCGCGATGCGCCAGGAACCGGCCCCCTTGCTGGTCGGCGAAAGAGTGAATGCTCAGGGTAGTAAAAAAGCTAAAAAAATGCTGCTGGACGATGACTACGAAGGTCTGATGAATATCGCCCGCGAGCAGGTTGATGGCGGAGCGCATACCCTGGATGTCCAGGTCGCGCTGACCGAGCGGCCCGACGAAGTCAAGCAAATGTGGAAGACCATCCGGAAGCTTTCCACCTCGATTGACGCGCCCCTGGTAATCGACTCGACCGAAGCGAATGTAATCGCCGAAGCCCTCAAAGCGGCCCCCGGCCGGGTTATTATCAACTCGATCAATATGGAACGCGGCCGCGAGCGCATTGACGCGGTTATGCCGGTAGTCCGTGAACACGGCGCGGCGGTAATTGCCCTGACAATTGATGAAGTCGGGATGGCCCACACCGCCCAGCATAAATTAGAAGTAGCCCAGCGAATACGCGACATTGTGCATAACGAGTACGGGTTGGCCGACCAGGACCTGATCTTTGACGTACTGACCTTTCCCGTGACAACCGGACAGGAAGACCTTCGCGAAGACGCCGCGGCCACTCTGGAGGGCATTAAGCTGGTCAAACAGGCCATGCCGGAATGCTCGACCATCCTGGGTGTCAGTAACGTTTCCTTCGGGGTAACGCCGCGCGCCCGGGCCGTCCTGAACTCGGTCTTCTTGCACCACGCGGTCCAGGCCGGGCTGGATATGGCAATTGTCAACGCCGCCCATATCACGCCTTACGCCGAAATCCCGGAAGAACAGCGCAAGCTTTGTAACGACCTTATCTTCAATAGCGACCTGCAAGCTTTACCCCGCTTTATCGAGTACTTCGAACAGAACTCCGGGGCGGGCCAGAAACAGGAAGCTGAAGATGCTACCGCCGGAATGAGCCCGGCCGAGAAGATTCATTACCAGATTTTGCACCGCAAAAAAGAGGGTATCGAGCCGCTGATTGACCAGGAAGTTGCCAGCCGGGGCGCGGTCGAAACCCTGAACGAAGTGCTTTTACCGGCCATGAAAGAAGTCGGGGACAAGTTCGGAGCGGGCGAACTAATCCTGCCTTTCGTTTTGCAATCGGCCGAAGTAATGAAGAAAGCTGTCTCCCGGGTCGAAATATACCTGGAAAAGAAGGAAGGCTACACCAAGGGCAAGGTTGTCCTGGCGACCGTTTTCGGGGACGTCCACGATATCGGTAAAAGCCTGGTCAATACCATCCTGACCAATAACGGCTACACGGTCTACGACCTGGGCAAGCAAGTCCCGGTCAATACGATTATTGAAAAAGCGGTGGAAGTCGGGGCGGACGCCATTGGCCTTTCGGCGCTGCTGGTCAGCACCTCCAAGCAAATGCCGCTCTGCGTTAAAGAGCTGAACCAGCGCGGCCTGGACTTCCCAGTCCTTATTGGTGGGGCGGCCATCAACCGGCCTTACGGCTACCGGACCGCTTTTGTAAACGCCGATACCAGCCAGCCTTACACTGGCGGTGTTTTCTACTGTAAAGATGCCTTTGAAGGTCTGGCCGTAATGGACAAGCTGACCGACCCGGCTGCCCACGCCGAGTACGCCCGCCAGAACCTGGAAGACGCCTTCAACGCCCTGATCAAACAGGCCGAACGAGAAGCCAAAATCGCGGCTACCCAGGCCCGTATCGCGGCCGAAACCGCCGGGATGGCCCAGGCTAACGGGTCCAAGCGGCCGAGCGGTATAATTGACGCGGCCATTCCGCAGGTGCCCTTCTGGGGCTTCAAGACTTTGGACAACCTGCCGCTGGATGAACTATTTGCGTTGCTGGACAAAAATACCCTCTTCCGGTTGCACTGGGGTGGCGGCAGCGACAAGAAACGCGGCCCGGGCGAATATGACCGGTTGGTCCGGGAAGAATTCGAGCCGCTGCTGGCCCAGTTGCGCAAGGACGCCGACCGCGAAGGCTTCCTGAGTCCTAAAGCCATCTACGGTTACTTCCCGGTCCGGGCCTTACCAGCGACACCCGGCCTGAACGACGGCCAACTGGCGGTATACAACCCGGCCAAACTGGATACCGTCCTTACGCGCTTCAACTTCCCCCGGCAGCCCGGCGGCGAAAAGCTCTGCCTGGCCGACTACTTCGCCCAGGATTGGCCGGATAACCGCCCCGACGTGCTGCCTTTACAGGTAGTGACCGCCGGACGGAACGCCAGCGAGTACTGCGAACAGCTCAACAAGGCGGGTGACTACAGCCGGGCCTATTTCGTACACGGTCTGGCTAGCAGCCTGGCCGAAGCCGCTGCCGATTACATTCACAACCTGGTCCGCCGGGAACTTGGCCTTGACTCGCACCAGGGCAAGCGCTATAGCTGGGGCTACCCGGCCTGCCCTGACCTGGAAGACCAGCAAAAGCTCTTCGAGTTAATGCCGGTTACAGATGAAATTGGGGTTACTATTACGGAAGCACACCAGTTGGACCCCGAACAGACCACCGCCGCCCTGGTGGTACATCACCCGGACGCCAAGTACTATTCTACGATTGACCGCGAAGCGATGGGCAGCACCCGGTAAACGGCCTTACCTTCCCAGCTAAATTTTAACCGGTTGTTGAGGAGCTAATCTGCCAGACATAACATCTGGCAAGTTAGCTCCTTTTAAAATTGAAACCGCATTACATTTGACCGCTACCCGCCAATTTAGCTATATTTGGTAACGCTTTGCATCAGAAGATTAGTTATTAGAACGGAAGGAACAATAAATATGGCGGTAATTCGCACGTCAAAGGTTGACTTGAAAATTAATGGCGATGGAGCTTATGCCTTTGTGGCCCAGCCGGACGACGATGCCAAACACCCTGGCCTGGTGCTTATCCAGGAATGGTGGGGCATAGAGTCGCATATTATTGACCTGGCGCAAAAATTGGCCGCCGAAGGTTTCATAGTTGCTACGCCCGATCTTTATCACGGACAAGTCGTTACCGAACCGAATGATGCCCAGAAAAAAATCATGATGTTGATTAACAACGTCGATAAGGCGGTGGGAGAAATCGTCGGGGCGCTGGAAACCCTCAGGGCCATGCCGGAAGTCGATCCCAAAAAGCTGGGCGTGATGGGCTTTTGCGTCGGCGGGTTCCTGGCCTATACGGTAGCGGCGCGCTATCCTGACCTGGGCGCGGTAGTCAGTTTCTACGGCGGCGGCTACGACCCCACACCGGAAGAAGTGGCAAAGGTCACTGCCCCGGTCCTGGCAATCTACGGCAAAAAAGACGAAAGCATTCCCCAGGAGCAGGTCGAAAAGGTCGAGAAGCTCTACAAAGAGGCCGGTAAAGATATTACGGTCAAGGTCTATGACGCCGGTCATGCCTTCATCAACCCCAACCACGGCATGGGCGACGAAGAATCGGCCAAAGACGCCTGGCCTAAGGCGGTCAACTTCCTGAAGGACAACCTGAAATAGCTTAAATTTAGCAGTCAATTAAATAAAAGAGGAAGTAGCATGAAAAAAGAAAAAGGTCTGCCAGGTGTTTTACATGTGGCGCTGGTCCTTAATTTATGGTTACTTCCTCTTTTATTATGCCTGGCCGGGTTCAGCGGGGTGGCCCGGGCGGCGGAAAACGCTCCCACCTGGAAAAATACCAATATGGCCCTGCCAACCGGCTCCCCGGCGGTCTGTTTCGATGGAATGCAGCCCTGGCGCTTGCTGGCCGCCAGCAAAGGTTCCGACGACCTACCGGCCGGGACGTATGCCTTTGACTGGCAGACCGGGCAGCGGACGCGGCTGAATGAACGGCCCTTTAGCCTGTGTAACGAAGGTAACGGGCGGTTGTACGCCGCCGCCAGAGGCACCGAAGGCGCTTTACACTTTACCAGCCAGGCCCCCAACGGGCAGGCTATAACCTATACGCCGGATGAAGTCGCGTCAGATGGCACCGACCAGGTCTATGCCCTGGCGGCGAAAAAGCTGTTTACCAGTTCGAACGGTGGCCTGGATTGGCAGGAACGCGGGCAGGAGTTAGGCCCAAACCTGCAAGCCGTCAGCGCCAGCCAGACCTACGGCCTGGCCCTGTACGCCCTGGCTAAAACCAAATACAGCCCCACCGAAGATACCTACAGCCTGCATTTCTCGCCGAATGGCGGTCAGACCTGGGAAAAACGCTACGAAGCAAATTACGCCAGCACCACCTCGTTAGTAATCAATGCCGGGTTGGGAAGAGCCGCGCCCCCGGATACCCTGATGCTGCATATCACCACCAGATTGACTGGAACTTTCCAGACCACCAGTTATATTTCAAGCAACGGCGGCCGGGCCTTTACCCAGGTTGACCAGAATAACCTGGCCTACCAGAAACCCACCCCGGACAACCGCAAATTCATTATAACTGCCCAGGGACTATTAAAATTTAGCAATCGCTTCTCGCGCAACCTGGAAATAACCCGCTCGACTGATTGGGGTAAGACCTGGCAAGCGCTGGCCGTACCGGCCGGGCTGGTAAACGACCCGGCCGCCCAGAAAGAAGAGTTTGGCAAAGCGGTCGCCCTGCAACAGGCCGAATGGTCGCCCG
Source organism: Chloroflexota bacterium (assembly GCA_028287745.1). Taxonomy (GTDB): domain Bacteria; phylum Chloroflexota; class Chloroflexia; order Chloroheliales; family Chloroheliaceae; genus 54-19. The sequence continues at coordinate 134,587 of JAQBPB010000019.1, read as the reverse complement.
ATAACCTTTTTCTTTCATTTTCGGATGGGACCGGCCGTGTCTGGCACTCCAGCGATGGCGGCCTTAACTGGCAAGCCCTGGTCAGTAACATGCCCGACCTGAAAATCAGCCCGTACGCTCCGCTGACGCTTATCGGAATAAAAACCCGCAAGCTGTACTTGCTGGAATTGCCGGAAGCCGGGAAAGCCCTGGCTAACGGGGTATTGCCGGACCGGCTGCCCGGTAATTTATTCTTCCCCGAAACCGGACACAACCTGGGCGGCGCCTTCCGGGCTTACTGGCAGCAGAACGGCGGACTGGCCCAGTTTGGTTTTCCCCGGACAGAACTATTCCGGGAAATAAACCCTTCGGATGGAAAGATATATACCGTCCAGTATTTTGAGCGCAACCGCTTTGAGTACCATCCCGAGCATAAAGGCACCCGTTACGAGGTTTTACTCGGCCTGCTGGGCAACCAGGCCATCGAACAGCGCCAGGACAAAAGTGAAGCGGCGTTCAAAGTCACTGAAAACCGGCACTACCCCGGCGGCGTTTATTTCGAACAGACCGGCCACAACCTGGCAGCCGGGTTCAAGGCTTACTGGGAAGCCAACGGTGGGCTGGCTATCTACGGCTACCCGATTTCGGAGGAGTTTGAGGAAATTAATCCCGAGGACGGTAAAACTTATACGGTCCAGTACTTCGAACGCAACCGCTTTGAATATCACCCTGAGAATAAAGGGACCCGCTACGAGGTATTACTTGGTTTATTAGGCAACAAGCTGCTTAAGGATAAAGGCTGGCTGGTTTAACCGGCAACCATTGTAGGGCAGTAGGGCAGGGTAGAGATGGCACCTTTTACAGCGAAATCAGGGCCGGATTAACAACTTATCCACTGGTTTTCCCGGTCTTGTCTACATTTCCCCAGTGAAGGACCGGCAATAAAGCTAAAGGGCATCTCCGAGGGCTGAAAAAAGAGCCACCCATGACTAGACGGTTTAGGGTTGAGATGTTATAATGGCTTGATTATAAAATTAATAATTACAGCCCCGCTCCGCTGGTTAAAGGTAACATGGAGCTAAAGGCAAACCCGTAAAGAGTTGAAGGAGCTTGTTTTCTTAAAATGAAGGTTATTCTGACCGAAGATATAAAGAACCTGGGTACTACCGGCACCATCCAGGAAGTTAAAAACGGGTACGCCCGCAATTATTTGTTGCCTCGCGGCCTGGCGAAACCCGCTACTCCCGGCACCGTCAAGCTGATTGAGCAAAAGAAAGCCGCCGACGAAAAGAAATTGCTCCGCGCCGAGGAAGATAATCGCGCGCTGGCAACCCAGATCGAGCAGCAGACTATCCGTCTGACCGCTCGCGTAGGCCAGAACGGCCGGTTGTACGGTTCTATTACCAGCGCCCAGATCGCCGAGGCTCTTAGCAGCCTGGTTGGTCAGGAAATCGACCGCCGCAAGGTTGATCTGCCCGAAAACATTCACAGCACCGGCCAGTACGAAGTACCCGTCCGGTTGGTTGGCCGCCTGGCCCCTAAAGTGAAGGTTGTCGTAGAAGCCGAAGGTGAAACTGAGGCTGCCGCACCCGCCGCGACCGAAGCTCAGCCCGAAGTGGTTGAGAGCGGCTCGGATACCGTCCAGGGTTAAGTTTCGAGGAAGTGTCCCCCGGGCACGACCTAACACTTAAAATCAAGTACTAAAGAAGTAAGTCTGGCCCGAACCTCTCTGTTCCCGACGCGCAGAGGATTAAGGCCAGACTGAAAACTCATAAGCTGTTGCTAGTTATGGGTGAGCGGTGTCATTTGTTATACAATACGGGACCCCTTTCACCTGAACCGGTTTAGATTGAAGCATGCTCCTTTTTTGTAAAGGGCAGGCTTTAGTGGCATAGCCCGGAATCGGACAACTACAGCAGTGCTGGTAGAGATATAGTCGGGCTATCGCGTTTCGCAATAACGCACATGAGGTAGATAGCGGCTATGTCTAGTGAGTCAACTTTTCCTATTTCCTCTTCAGAGAATTCTTCCTCATATGAGCGCGATAACGGTCGCCGTCGCAATAACGCCGGGGCCGGATTTCAGGTTACCTCGAATACCGGTGGTGATAAAACCATTCCCTACAACCTCGAAGCCGAAGAAGCGGTTATCGGGGCGCTTTTAATTGACCGCGACACGATTATCAAAGTCGCGCCCATGCTGCGCGCCGCCGATTTCTTCAGCGAGGAGCGCGCCGCCGTTTACGAAGCGGTTATGGACCTCTACGAGCAGCGCACGCCCAGCGATGTAATTACTTTGCGCGACGAATTGCGGCGGCGCGGCAAGCTCGGTGACGGCGAAGGCCAGATTAAAGCTTCCTATTTATTAAACCTGATGCGCAGTACGGCCAGCCCGGTCCACGTAGAGCATTATGCCAAGATTGTCCTGCGGTATTCGGTGATGCGACGCTTGATCGGGGCCGGGGCGCAGGTGACCGCCCTGGGCTTTGACGAAAGCCTGGATACGCAGGAAATGGTTGACCAGGCCCAGCAACTCATCCATAACGTAGTCCAGCAGGGCGTTAAGAAAGATGCCGTCAAAGTCGGAGCCATCCTGGAAGAATATTTCGACCGGCTGGCCTATTTGCACGACCACCGGGGCGAACTGGTCGGTGTGCCTAGTGGCTTTACCGACCTGGATAAACTGACCGGCGGTTTCCAGCAGTCCGACCTGATAATCCTGGCGGCCCGGCCCTCGGTCGGTAAAACTTCCTTCGCGATGGGTATCGCCTACAATATTGTAATGAAAGCCCGGCGCCCGGTGGGCGTATTCAGCCTGGAAATGTCGCGGGAGCAACTGGTCCAGCGCATGCTCTCGATGGAGACCGGCGTAGACTCGCACCGCTTGCGGACCGGCTATATTGATGAAACCGAGTGGGACCGCATCAGCCGGGCCTTTGGCCGCCTGGCGACCGCCCCGCTGTACATTGACGATTCGTCCGGTATCTCAATCCAAGAATTAAGGTCCAAGGCCCGGCGCCTGCACGCCGAATACGGCATTGAAATGCTTATCATTGACTACTTGCAGTTGATGAGCGGCGGCAAAACCGATAACCGGGTCCAGGAAGTCTCCGAAATCTCGCGTAACCTGAAGGGTCTGGCCCGCGAGCTGAATATTCCGGTGCTGTGTCTCAGCCAGTTAAGCCGCGCCGTAGAAACCCGGACCAGCCACGTCCCGCAGCTCTCCGACTTGCGAGAGTCCGGTGCAATCGAGCAAGATGCTGATATTGTAATGTTTATCTACCGCGAAGAACTTTATAACCCGGAAACCGAAAAGAAGAACATCGCTGAAATTCACGTCGCCAAGCACCGTAACGGGCCGGTCGATGTGGTTCCGCTTTTCTTCCACCACAAAACCACGCGTTTTGCCGACTGCGAACCTTACCGCGCGCCAGGGCGCTAGACCGGTAGACCACCGGGTTACCTGGCCTGATTTTATTGGGTACCTGCCTTTGGACTTGCGACTTGCAACCCCGCCTGGTGAATTAGACCTGCGGTTGTTAGTATTTTTGCCATCAGGGGCGAAAGGATTGTAAAGAGAGATATGCCGAGCAAGTTTGTAGGTTTTGATAGTAGTAGTAATGGACCTAATAGCGAACGAGAACGCCGCCTGACCGGCATACCGGGAGCCTTTTTTACCCAACTTTTGCCCCAGATAAGCAATCCGAACGAACTTAAGACGCTGCTTTACTTTATGTTCCTGGCCGGTCAAAAACGGGGTGAACCAAAATGGGTCGGTTATTGGGAACTGGCCGAGTCGAGCGATTTGCTGACCGGCTTGCGTAAAGGTGGCGACCCGCGCCCGGCTATTGAGCATTTACGCGAAGCCCTCGAACTTTGCATGGCCCGGGGCAGCCTGCTCAGGGTAGAAGCGGCACCGCCACCGCCCGAATTCTTCGGGAACAGCCCGGCTAAGGGCGACCTGGAACCTGTGACAGTTACCTGGTTCTTGCTGAATACGTCCGGAAACCGCGAATTCCTGGCGAGCCTTGAACATGGCGAAATTCAAATCGAACAGACCAATTTGCTGGTCGGGATGGACCTCTGGGACAAACCCCTGCCGGATGCCGCCGCCAGTGGCGAATCGCCCCGTGGCAGCGGCCTGGCCGAAATCAAGCAGTGGAACAAGCAAAAACCCTGGCGGGTGCGCTCTTCCCGGCCGGATATTTACACCCTTTACGAGCAAAATATTGGTGCGTTGACTCCCATTTTAAGCGAACGCTTGCGGGAAGCCGAACAGCTCTACCCGCCCGCCTGGGTGGAAGAAGCCTTTGCCGAAGCAGTCAATTATAATCGACGTAGTTGGGCCTATATAGCCCGTATTCTGGAGAACTGGTTAGCCAATGGACGAGAACAAACAACCGAACGGTCGAGATCGAAACCCGGCCAGGGTAACTCCGCTGCGCACCGAGCAGGAAGAAATGGAGGAGCGGGTCTGGCAGGAGATGGAACTGCTCCGCCAGCAGCAGCGCCAGGGAAGACCAATGCCGCGCCGGGAGGATCTTCCCCGTCAAATGTCCGCCGAGGACCTATCGACTTCACTAAATATACGACCGGGAAATACGCCCACATCACCCAACCAGGCGAGTCCGGCTCCAAGGATTAACCCTCCGGTCGGAAATCCTATTACCCCGCGCGCGAACCAGCCGGTTGTGAACCCGGCTGCGGCAGTCCGGCCTGGCGCTAGCCAGGGCCGGGAAGTTCCGCCTGCCCAGCGCCAGGCTCCGCCCGCGGCCCGGCCCGGCCCGGTAGAAACGCCTAAAGTGGTGCGCTTGGCCGATTTCGCGGCTACAGCCAGCAGCCCATTTATCCAGTACGAAGATGATGTCGAGCCGTACATCGAGCAGAACGCCTGCCCGCATTGCAAGGGCAGCGGCTGGCTGCGGCTGGACTCGCCGGTAGGCGACCAGAACTTTGGGAAGTTGGTGCCGTGCGAATGCACCATGGCCCTTAAGGACCGCAAAGCCTTTGAAGAACTTAAAAAGAATAGCAATATTGAACTCTTTCGCGACCTGACTTTTGATACGTTTAACACGCGTGTCCCAAAAACCCGCGAGTCTTTTGAGGTCGCTCGCCAGTATGCCAAAGACCCCAGCGACTGGCTGCTTTTTATGGGAAATTATGGTTGCGGCAAGACCCACCTGGCCGCCGCTATCGCCAATGAAGCCCTGAGCCGCCATATTCGGCTCTATTTCGCGGTTGTGCCGGACCTGTTGGATTATTTACGGGCTACCTTTGACCCCAATAGTTCCGAAACTTACGACCAACGGTTTGAAATGATTCGCAATGTACCGCTGCTGATCCTGGACGACCTGGGCACCGAAAATGCCAAGCCCTGGGCGCGTGAAAAACTCTACCAGATTATCAACCACCGCTATAACGCCAAGCTGCCGACCGTTATTACCACTAATAACGACCTCGATACGCTGGACGGCCGCATTCATTCGCGGGTCTGCGACCAGCAGCTCTGCCGAATATTTGTGTTACAGGCCGATGACTACCGGATGTATACTCCGGAGGACCGGGCGCGGTTCCGGCAAGCCAGTCCGCCTACCCGGCAAAAATATTAGCCATTTGCGGGAAAGTGTTATAGAGTCTTAATACAATTGAACTTATTTGTTCATACTCACCTGCTAAAATTTAGCCAGTACAGGAAAAACTTAGACCTTAACTAAGATAATTCTTTATATTAGTTATTAAATAATTAGAACTGTCTAAGGGTGATTTAGCAACGATGACTATTTTACATACCAGTAAAAACGACCAGACCCAACGGCTTTCCCGCCTTAAAAACCAGCAGCAGTCTTGCACCAATCTTTTGATTGAATGCGTTAAGATTATGGAAACTCACCCGGAATACACCGACCGGCTAACCGCCGTAATGAGCCAGGTGGAAGCCATGATGGCCCAGAACAGCCGGTTGATTGCCCGCATGGAAGCCTCATTAAATTCTAAAATTTAGTGGAGCTTCCCCGGAAGGCGCCCCCTGCCTGGTACAATTTTAAACATAAGTAATTCTTTTAAGTCTTATTATGCAAAATTCACAGTGGGAATTTAAGCCTTTTTCGCTTGTCTAATACATTTCTAATTAGTTTTGATATAACTAATTAGTTTTCGGCAGTTCCAATAATTGACACTCCCCCTTGAGTCCTCTATAATTTGGGATGCTGTCCACCGTAAAAAGAAAAAAAACCGAAAACCCTATAACTTGGAGCGGACCGCAATTATTTTGCCCTTATAAGGCTGAAAATCTAACCCCAACCCCAATGGGAAATCAAGTAGAGGAGAAAGCACTAAAGTGCATCGTGTTAGGAACAACCTTTTAGCGCTACTGGCTATCGCCTTGATTGTAGCGTGTGCCTCCTGGATAGTATTTGGCGGCGACCGCACCGAAAAATTTTTGGGCAGTTCGGTAGATTTACGGGTCAAAGAGGGCCTCGATCTCCAGGGCGGCTATCAAATTCTGCTGCAAACCCGTTCCACTAATGTTAGCCCGGAACGCTTGCAAGCAGCCCGCCAGATTATTGAAAAACGCGTCAATGGCCTGGGCACCAATGAGCCCAGCATTACCATTCAGGGCAACAACCGCATCAGCGTAGAGTTGCCCGGTATTACCGATGAAGCAGCGGTCCGGAAAGCAATTGGTAGCACCGGCCGGTTGGAATTTATTGACGCCGGGACAGCCCAGCTTAATACTGGTGATGTAGTCCAGACCACTTATTGTACGACCGGTTCGCTGTTCCAAAAAGCGGCCAATCTTTGCGGTCCTGGCGTTACCAGTAGCACCGTAGCTAGCGGCGCCACCGCTACCCCCGGCACCCCTTCAAACGAAGCGGTTGGCCCGGGCGGCACACCCGGCGCGACTGCCGCTCCCGGTGCGACCACGGCGGCTGCAACCACGGCCCCTGGTACTCCTGGCGCGACTGCTGCAGCCGGTGCTGCGGGTACACCCGGCGCTTCGCCCGGCGTAACCACGACCGCCACCCCTGCACCCGGCAAACTGAATGCCGCCAATCAGCCTTTCCAGACCGTTATCACCGGTGACCAGTTGGACCCGGCGAAAATTGACGTCGGTTTCGCGGATGCGGGCGGTTACAAAGTACTGTTCGGCGTGAAAGGCGACGCCACCAATACCTTCGGCCAATTCACCAGCGCTAACCTGGGCAAACAGATGGCGATTGTACTGGACGGTCAGGTTATTTCTTCCGCCACTATCCAGGGTGTAATCTCCAGCCAGGGTGAAATTACCAGCCCCAACTGGCAGACCGCCGCTGGCCGCGCCGATGCGCAGAACATTGTGCTGCAACTCAAGTATGGTTCCTTGCCGGTAGAACTGGATGTCCAGGCCAGCCGTAAGGTCGGCGCGACCCTGGGTACCGACTCGATTGACCGCAGCATTGTGGCCGGAGCCGTCGGCCTGAGTATCGTGGCAGCCTTTATGATCCTGTACTTCCGCTTACCGGGTGTGCTGGCCGTACTGGCCCTGCTGATTTACGCGATCATCAACTTTGCCCTGTTCAAGGTGTTAGGCGTAGTATTGACCCTGGCCGGTATCGCCGGGTTTATCCTCTCAATCGGTATGGCGGTAGACGCTAACGTGCTTATTTTCGCCCGAATGAAGGAAGAATTGCGCCTGGGCCGTTCAATTGAACGAGCGGTCGAAGAAGGCTTCCGTAACGCCTGGCCGTCTATCCGTGACAGCAATATCTCAACCCTGATTACCTGCGGTATCCTTTACTGGTTCGGCGATTTCACCGGCACCAGCACGATAAAAGGTTTTGCTTTAACGCTGGCTATCGGTGTGCTGTGCAGTATGTTTACAGCTATTACAGTAACACACACTTTCCTGCGCCTGATGTTCCTGGTTACCGGCGGGCAGCGCAAGCTTAGCCGTGGTGGCTGGTGGTTCGGTATGAACCGTACCCGGCGGGCAACAGAAGAGGTTCAGCAGGTCTAAATTTGGAGCGGGCCGGTGAAATAAACCGGCCCAGGCCAAGAAAAGGAAAGAGAAAGTTTAGGAATGAGAAAATCGCTTGATTTAGTAAAACACCGCTGGACCTTTATTATTGTCTCTACAATAATTATTATCCCAGGGCTTGTTTTTATCCTTTTAGGCGGGTTACGGGCTAGCATCGACTTTACCGGCGGAACTTCCTGGGATATTTATTTTGATAAAGCCCGCGTGCCAGCCGGTACTGAAATTGAAAGAGCCCTGGTAGACGCCGAAGGACAGTTTATTAGCCAGTTAAAGGCTAAACCCAATAAGAACCAGGCCGAAACCGACTTGCTGGCCCAGCGCGAACGCCAATCCTTCCAGGCAATTGCCCAGCAGAGTGACAATGGTCTGGTAGTTGTCCGCACCGGCCAGATCTTTGACAATACCGAAGAAAAAACCTTCCTGACGGATGCCCTTACTAAACGCTTTGGCGCGTCTAACGGCTTTGATCCCCAGAAATTGGGCCTCAATACTTCCGGGCCGACCGTGGCCGGGGAAGTTACGACCCGGTCCTTCCTGGCAGTAATCCTGGCCTCGCTCGGAATCATGGCTTACCTGGCCTATGCCTTCCGCAAAGTAGCACGGCCCTGGCGCTACGGCCTCTGCGCGATTTTCGGTATGATCCATGACGTGCTGATAGTTTTGGGTATCTTTGCTATGCTGGGTTACTTCTTCGGAGTGGAAATTGACGCCCTGTTCGTTACAGCCTTGCTGACGGTTATCGGTTTCTCGGTTCACGACTCGATTGTGGTCTTTGACCGTATCCGTGAGAATCAAATCCGGACACCGGGTGAACCTTTCGAGAACCTGGTCAACCACAGCCTGGTGCAGACGCTGGTCCGTTCGTTGAACACTTCCCTGACGGTTATCTTTACCCTGAGCGCCCTCTACCTGTTCGGTGGCGCGACCGTACGTAACTTCGTACTGGCGCTGCTGATTGGTATCATCAGCGGTACTTACTCCAGTATCTTTAACGCTTCAATGCTGTTAGTTATCTGGGAAAAGGGTGAACTGGACCGCTTCTTCAAGCGCAAATCCAATAAACCGGCCACTCGCCCCGCCACCACCGCTCGCTAGATAGTTTCTAAAAGAGAGGCCAGGATTAACTTCCTGGCCTTTTTTGTTGCCCGTTGCCCGGTACGGGCACTCTCATTCCGGGCAGCGATCAGGTACATAGTGGGGCACTTCGGGGAAATATTATAGCGGTGCGCGTTAGTATTGAGGCCGTTTTAACCTCAAAGCTGTTGCAAAAGCGCCTCAATCATCCCGGATATTGCTGTAGTTAAACTAGCGAAGTAACTTTTAGCGAGAGCCCCGGATTGAAGAGCGCATCATGCGCACATAGGCGCCGACCAGCCGGGAAAGCAGTTCGGGCCGGGTATGCTGCTCTAAGGGAAAAGGCGATTGGCCGCGCGTGAGCAGGACCGCGTTAGCCGCTTCAATACCGGTCAGGCAAGCTCGTTCCAGAAAGAGGGCCGGGCTGGGGTGGCGCACCCAATCGCCGCAGCAAAAAAGGCCCGGCCAGGGCGTCCGTATGCCCAGGTGTTCGGCCAGCGTTCCGATAGCGAAAAGGGTGTGAGTGGCCGAATTGCGCTGGATAGTGCGGTGAATGACCTTATCTTTGAGAGCCGGGTAAATCCGGCCAAAATCGGCGGTGACTTTTTCTAAAATTACTTTGTCGGGTTCGCTGATTAATTCGGGCGGGCCGTAGACATGAGCTTCCAGGGCGCTCTGGCCGGTGCGGCGGTGCCACTCCTGGAAGCGGTCCTGAAAGCGGTGCAGCCAGAAGAAATTATCGGCTGCGAAATTCCCGCTGAGAATACCGGCTTCGGCTTTAGGATGAGGCTGTCCGGCAAACCACAGCCTGACCACAATCGTTTCCATGCCGCGCGGCCAGTGAAAGTTCGCGGCTAACTCGCGGGTGTCCGGGCTGTCCAGCATTATCCGGCGGGTGCCGGTCGCATCACAGGCCAGGATCACACTGGACGCGGTGCGCAGGCTGCCATCCGCAAGGTGGACCACCCAGCCGCCATTGTCGCCGGAAAGGCGGTCAAGGTGGGAAACCCGGCAATCCGCCCGTACCTGACCACCTAGCTCGCGAATCCGGTCAACCATAGGGTCTATCACGGCCCGGCCGGAGTCTCCGGCCAGGTATTCAAAGCCCTGGCTGTCCCGGCGCAGCAGCGAATAGAAGCGTAAGAAAGCGATAAACCCGGAAAGCGGCACATCTTCAGGGTGGGCGCTAAGGCCGCTGCGGGCCAGGGACGCCACGAAAGCCCGGATAGCCGGGGGCCAGCCCTTGCAGAAATCGGCCAGGGTTAAGCCTTCCATTTTCTTGTATTCGGCCAGCGGGTCAATGCCAACCGCCACGACCAGGCTCCCCAGCACCGCCGGAATCGAAAGCCAGTCGCGCCAGCCGACCATGCGCCAGAAAGAAGGCCGGAACCACAAAGCGCCGTAGTGAAAAGGAGCGGGCCACCAGGTGCGCCGGACTACCCGGCCCAACTCGGCTCGTTTCACCCGTTTCTCGGTACCATGGACCCACTCCTGGCGGTTTGCCTGGACGAATTTTGGCCGGATATCGTGCCGGGCCAGTATTCCTTTCAGGTTACGGTACTGGGACCAGAAGCCGTGAATGCCGTGTTCGGCCGGGAAAACTTCGGCGGGCTGGTTTTCCGGGTAAGCAAAAGCGGCCGCCGGTTTTTCACTCAGGCGACCGCCAAAATAAGCGGGGTCCCCTTCCAGCACCAGTGGCTGAAGCCCTCTTTCAGCCAGACAAAGAGCGGCCGTAAGACCCGCCACACCGCCGCCTATGATTACTATATTTTCTGGCATGTTTTGTTGGAATTGGTTGAGATGAAGGTTCGCCGGGCGGCTGATTTTGCGCCCGGCGGGTTGCGTATTAGCTAGCCGGAAGAAAGTTAATCTTTCTTCTTGCCGCTCTGCGAGTCGTCGTCCAGGCTGAGGACCGCCATGAAAGCTTCTTGCGGGATTTCTACGTTCCCGACCATCTTCATGCGGGCCTTACCTTCTTTTTGCTTCTCCAACAGCTTGCGCTTGCGGGAAATATCACCACCGTAACATTTTGCCAGCACGTTCTTGCGCATAGCGTTGATCGTTTCGCGGGCGACCACTTTAGAACCGACAGCGGCCTGGATTGGCACTTCAAAGAGCTGGCGCGGAATAAGGCTGCGCAACTTGGTGGTCAGGGCCCGGCCCTGGTGAAACGCCTTGTCGCGGTGGGTAATCAGGGAAAGCGCGTCCACCGGAGTACCGGCTACCAGGATGTCCAGCTTGACCAAATCGGCCTCTTTGTAGGCATTGAAGCTGTAGTCAAGCGAAGCATAGCCCTGGGTGCGCGACTTCAATTGGTCATAAAAGTCTACGATCAGTTCACCTAAAGGCATATCGTAACTTAACAGCACCCGGCTCTCGTCCAGGTATTCCATCTTTTTATAGATACCACGCCGGTTAGTGACCAGTTCCATAATCGCACCGATATAGCGGGTAGGGGTGATAACCGAAATAGTCATCCAGGGTTCTTCAATGGACGACATTTCGCCAGGGTTCGGCATATCGCTGGGATTATCCACCACGATAACTTCGCCATTGTTCTTGGTTACGTGATATTCCACGCTGGGGGCGGTGGCGAGAAGTTCCAGATTGTATTCGCGTTCCAACCGTTCCTGGACAATTTCCATGTGCAGCAAGCCCAGGAAGCCTACCCGGAAGCCAAAACCCAGCGCCGCCGAAGTTTCCGGCAAGTAGACCAGGGAAGCATCATTTAGCTTCAGCTTTTCCAGCGCATCCCGCAGTTCGGTATAGGCATCGCTATCAATAGGGTAAAGTCCGGCAAAGACCATCGGTTTAGCCGGGCGATAGCCTGCCAGTGGTTCGCTGGCGGGGTCTTTTGCGAGCGTAATCGTATCACCGACCTGGCAATCCGCGACCACTTTAAGGCCGGTGGCGATATACCCGGTTTCACCGGTAAGCAGTTCTTTAATGGGCGTAGGGACGGGTTTGAATACGCCGACTTCCAGGATCGGGGCGGTCTTGCCGGTCGCCATCATTTTAATGACGTCGTCCGAGCGGACCATACCGTCAATTACCCGGCAGTAAGCAATAACGCCCTTGTAGGCATCGTAATGGCTATCGAAAATCAGGGCGCGTAAAGGCTTTTCTGTGTCGCCTTTGGGCGGTGGCACCCGCAGGACAATCGCTTCCAGGATTTCAGAGATACCTTTACCCATTTTAGCCGAGGCTTCGATAATTTCATCGCGAAGCAGGCCAATCGTATTTTCAAGTTCGGTGGCGACAACATCAGGTTGGGCCGCGGGCAGGTCGATTTTATTAATAACCGGGATAATAGTCAGGTCTTGCTCAACCGCCATGTAAAGGTTCGCCAGGGTCTGGGCTTCAATTCCCTGGGTGGCATCTACCACCAGGATAGCCCCTTCACAGGCCGATAGGCTGCGGCTTACTTCGTAGGTGAAGTCAACATGGCCGGGAGTGTCAATCAAGTTAAGTTCATATTCAATGCCATCCTGGGCCGTGTAATACATACGGACGGCGCGAGCTTTAATTGTGATACCTTTCTCGCGCTCCAGGTCCATCGAATCGAGCAATTGGGCCTGCATATCCCGGTGGGCTACTGTGCCGGTAAATTCCAATAACCGGTCGGCCAGGGTGGACTTGCCATGATCGATATGGGCAATAATACAAAAATTACGAATCCTGCTTTGTTCTGTCACAGCCTATTTTCTCAGTTTTTTCTAGTTAGTTTGAGGTTTTATCAGCCTGAATTATACACTACCACCAAACTAAACACAAAGGTTCCAATTAAATAACCCGGGCGAGGCCAAAGAGAGTAGCAAGTAAAATTCCCAACCCCATAAGCTAAATCAGGCTTTCGCTCAGGTTTAACCTTTCAGGAATGCCCCTGGTAGGCACCAGGATTGAAATAGACGACCGGTTCAGCAGGAATCCCAGGGTTTTGCGGTTGAACTGCTCGGCCTGGTCGTACATCATATTATGGGTACCGTGTTCGACATATTGGAGGCGAGCCGGGGCTTTTTGCAGCAGTTGCAAAGCCCGTTCACCCAGGGCCGGCGGTAACACACCGTCCGAACCGCCCCACAAAAGTAAAGTAGGAACAGTCAGTTGGGCCAGCGCATCGGCCGCTCCCCGGTCAGATATGATCGCTTTCAGGCTGACACACAGGGTAAGCAGGTCGGTCCGCATTGTACCGGTGGCAATAGATAAGGTTTGGTCCAGTGGCACGCTGACTTTAGGCATTTCACGCAGCCACTTGAGGCGCTCCCAGGCGGTAACCCACAGGCCGCTGGGCGCTGCCAGGACCAGGCGGTTAACCCGGCCGGGATGCCGGGCGGCGAAGCGAGCCGCGATATGGCCGCCCATACTGTGGCCCAGCAAATTTATCCGGTCCAGCCCTAAAAAGTCCAGCCAATCCCGCAAATAACCAGCCCCTTCGTCAATGGAAAAGGCCCGTTTCAGGCGCCAGCTAAAGCCAAAGCCCGGCAGGTCCAGGGCATAGGTCCGAAAATGGCGGTTAAAGGCCGGGAAATTGTGCTGCCACCAGTTCACGCTGCCGCCAATGCCGTGCAACAGGACCAGGGGTGGCGCGTCCAGCGGGCCGGAAACCTGGTAATGCAGGCGGTGACCCTGGCGATAAATATAGACATCTTCGATTGGATAAACAGAAGTGGGACGAGGTGTGCGCCGAAAGAATTTCAAGGTTCCAAATCCTGACTAATTTATCAATTATTGCTCAACAACTTTACCGAGCATAGTATAGCGCAGCCGCCAGAACTCGACAATAGCTATTTCCAGCCCGGTTGCCAGTTTTCGCTGGACTTGCTAAAATCTTAACACAAGAAGTGTAAAAGGTCTTGACAGTATTACGTTGCTGTGTTATAACACTATTACGTAAAAGTGCTAAAAGGAATTTAGTGGAAGCTAGAACTTACAACCTGAGGGAACTGTGCCGCGAGGCCGATGTAACCGAGCGGACAGTCCGCTATTACATCAAAGAGGGCTTGCTGCCGCCGCCGAGCGGTTCGGGCCCTTTCAGCCGCTACACATTTGAACACTGGCTTCGGCTGCTGTTTATCAAACGCTTGAAGGACGAATATTTGCCTTTAAGCGAAATCAAAAACTTGCTGGACAGCCGCTCGCTGCCGGAACTGGCCCAGTTGGCCCAACAGGCCCAACTTATCGCTTCGCCCGGCATGCTACAAAAGGGATATGGCTCCCAGAGCGGCCCGTCCGACCCCCTGGTAAGTTTAATCCGCCGGGGTACTGTCCCAGGCAGCGGCCCGGATAAGCTCATGCTGCGCCAGCAAATGGCCCCGGTGCCCATGTTCGAGCCGCTGGCCGACCTTGCCGCCGACACAGCCGCACCGGAAAGCGCTGACTGGAGCCAGGCGGCCGCCGCGCCAGAGGCCGATGGAACCCTGCCGGTAGAAAGCCGTCCGGTAGAAAGCCGTCCAGCAGAAAGCCGTCCAGCCCTTCCACCGGACTATACCGGACCGGGCCATGTTGGGCGGCCCTTGCATGCCCAGGCTTTCCGGTCCAGGCAGGCCGCCCCGGGCGCATTCCCACCGGGCGCACCGCAGGGTAAGGTTTCCGGCACAATGGCCGGGAGCGCGTCAGCTAACCCGACCCCGGCTGGACGAGCCATGAAATTTAGCGCGTCCTTCGCGGCAAACGAAATGCCCCCGGCGGTTCATGAAGCAGCCGTAGAGGCATACCAGGCGGCGGAACCGGAGGCTCCGGCAATGGCTTTAATGTCAATGGCCGCCGCGCCTGACCCGGTACCCGCCCCACCGGCCCAGCCAGAAGAATTTAACGTCCAGACCTGGGAGCGCATTCAGGTTGCACCCGGTTTGGAACTGCACATTGAAAAAAGAATAGCCGAAGCAAACCGCCCGGCCCTGGCTGCCCTGTTACAGGCCGCCCGCCGCATTTTTGGACAAAAGGAGATCTAGACCCGATGAACGCTGATACCGCCCGGCTAAGTTTAACGCAACGCTGGTGGATTGCTTCCCGCCCCAAAACCTTACCTGCCGCGACTGTCCCGGTAATTGTGGGGACCGCCGCCGCTTTCAAAGACAACCATTTTCAACTCGGCCCGGCCCTGGCTGCCCTGGTCGGTGCGCTCCTGATTCAAATTGGCGCGAACTTTGCCAATGACGTCTTTGACTACAAAAAAGGGGCCGACACCGCCGAACGATTGGGCCCAACTCGCGTAACCCAGGCCGGTCTGCTGACCGCGAATCAAGTTTATATGGGAATGGTAGTGGTCTTTGGGCTGGCGATGCTGGTCGGCATCTACCTGGTGCTGGTGGCCGGTTGGGCCATTATTCTGATCGGGCTTTTCTCGATAGCCGCCGCCCTGGCTTATACCGGCGGGCCGTTTCCGTTAGGCTATAACGGCCTGGGTGACATTTTCGTCTTCATCTTTTTCGGACTGATCGCGGTCTGCGGAACTTATTTCGTCCAGGCCGGGACGGTTGCGCCGATCGCCTGGTGGTGTGCCTTGCCGGTCGGCTTCCTGGCGACCGCTATCCTGGTGGTTAACAACCTGCGGGATGTCAAGACCGACCGGGTGGCCGGTAAACGGACCCTGGCAGTCCGTTTGGGCGAAAGCGGCGTGCGGGCGGAGTACGCCTTGCTGGTGCTGCTGACTTACGCCGTACCCCCGGCGATGTGGTTAACCGGAGTAGCCGGTCCGGCGGTAATGCTGGCCTGGCTGTCGGCCCCACTGGCCTGGCCGCTGTGGCAGACCGTCGCGCACCTGGAAGGCCGCATTCTGAACAAAGCCCTGGCCGGGACCGCCCGGTTGGAACTGGTCTACGGCCTGCTGTTCGCGGCCGGTCTGGTAATTTCACGCCTGTAGAACACAAAGGAGGCAGTATGAAAACCTTACTTGAAGCGCCCGGACCTATCCCTTCCGGTAAAGGGCTGGTGCGCGACCAGTGGCAAAACGAACGCAATAATTACGAAACCGAACTGGCGCTCCTGCAAGATTGCCTGGGCCGGTTAGGCCAGGCGGTCAGGCAGTGGCACGAGCTACACCAGGCAAAAGAATTAAACGCCTACCAGCTTGGTTTGCTTCAACCCGTCCTTGAAGCCTTGCGGTCGCTACCCGAGGCGGTGCGCCTGGACCTGCTGGGAGCCGAAGTGGAACCATTTCTGCAAACTCTGAAAGTAAATTAGTACACCTGGCCGGTCCGCCCGGAACCCGGACCGGCCTCCACCTTATCCTACCCTTTTTGAGCAAAATTTAATAGAAGAATAGCTCGTAATAAACCGCTTAGCTGTGCTACTCTTAAAGTAACACAAGGAGAATTTGCTATGCCTAAATTTAAAATTGACCAGACCGACTATGACCTGGCGACGACCTACGGGGCGCAGGTGCTGGCCGGAAGCGCTTTTGCCTTTGTCGCGCCCCAGGAACAACCGGAAGCCGCCTTACAGCAAGGTCTGCATACTTTTTATGGGCTACCTTTGCAAACTACCCGGCGGATTCTGCCGCTCCTGCCGGACGGTCAGGTCTTTCCCGGCTTCAAAATCAAACCGGCCCAGTGGCCCTTGCATATTAACCCGGTCTTACTAACCGATAAGGAAATCTACCGGGCCGGTCAGGACCGGGTCAGGCTGCTGCTGGTAGCCCCGGCCTGGCTGTTCGGCGGTCCGGACCGCCCGCAGCCTACCACTGCTACTCTGGTAATTGAAAATAATGGGGTGGTCTACCGCAACCAGCCGGTCCGGTTGAACGAAGGTGGTCTGACCCTGGCTGACCTGGGAGCGTTGCCCCAGGGCCGTTACCGGGTGTACTGGCAAGCCGAAACCACTGCTGAATTCGAAACTGAAAATAAACCGGCCGAATGCTGGTTTAGCAGCGTGGAATATGTGCTGGCTCCCCTGCAAGCGACTCTCCAGGCCCACGAACTGGCCGGAAACAAACTTGGCTGCCGTTTGAAAGTCGAACGCTTCAACCAGCCGCTTACCGGGCCGGTCCAACTGGAACTGTGGAGCGGCGGCCAGAAGTTGGGCACCCAGAAGGTCCGGCCCGAACTGCCCGGCATCTACCTGGGAGAGTTTAAACTGAAGTCCAAAAACCAGGAACGGCTGGAAGTGCGGGTAAGCTACCAGGACCTGGTCGCCACCGCCGTAATTCCAAACTCGACCAAAGCCGAACGCCAGGAAGCGGTCCTGTCAGCGTTGGGTACCGAAGTTAAAGTTAGCCTGATGCCCGGCCCCGGCACCCGCGAGGTGCGCGGCCTGTACCTGAGTACTTCCGGCCCGGTTAACAATTCCCCGGTCACCCTGGCCGACCCGGCCCCGGCCTCAGGAGCGGCCCGTTTGCGCTGGCAGACTACAGCCCGGAGCGCCCGGTTGCTCCTGTTGGACCTGGCCGGGAAAGTGGTGGAGGACCGCGACCTGGGAGAAATCCATGCCGGAACCGAACTGGAATTGGCCGTACCGGCGCCCGGTGGATTCCTGGCCCTGGGTGCCTGGATTGGTGACAAAGCCTGGGAAGGCTGGGCGTCCCTGGTGGTGCCTTCACCGGCCCAGGTTTCGCTGGAAGGCCCAATCCAGGCCCAGCCCGGTCAGACCGTTCAGTTAAAAATAAATACCGGGACTCCGGCATCAGTTTATTTACTGGTGCGCGATAGCCGCCTGGCCGGGGCCACCCCGCAGGACCGCCTGGCCGCCAGCTTCAAAAACGGCCTGGAAGGCGCGGCCAGGTGGGGTAATTCCGGGTATATTTCCAAACCTCTGACCGAGTTGCCCGAATGGCAGGATTTCCCGGTCTTTAACAGAAGAAACATGCTGTATCGCACGACTATGGCCGCCCCCATGATGATGGCCTCAATGACTTTCGCGGACGCTATACCACCTGAAGCAGCCATGGCAGGGGGCGCGGACATTAATATGCCGGTGGGTGCGCAGGAAATCGCCCTGTTCAGTCAAAGGGTCATGTACAAGGGCGGCGGGTTGGCCGAAACGGCTACAGAGGCAACCGTACGCCAGGATTTCGCGGATGTCGCTTTCTGTGAAATAGTCCAAACCGGCCCGGATGGCACAGCCTCGGTCAGCCTGGCCCTGCCGGAAGCAATCACGGCCTATAAGATTGAAGCTTTTGCCCTTAGCGCGGGCGGTAAAGAGTGGTCCCATGCCCGGGAAAGCCTGGAAGTGAGCCAGCCACTCTGGGCCGAATTTAAACTACCGGCCTATGTCTATCCCGGCGACCTGTCCCCGGCGGTCCTGGAAGTAAACTGCGATGGCGGCGCATTCAGCTTACAGCTATTTTGTGATGACCGGCCGGTTGCCTACAAACTTTCGGGTGCGACACAATCTGCACCCGGCCACTTCCAGGGAAGGCGCGCCAGGGCGGTCTTTGAGGCCCGGCCCGGCAGGTGGCGGGCGGAACTGCGCGACCTGGCCACCGGCGAAACCGACCAGACCGGACGAGCGGTCGAAGCTTTGGGCAAATTTACCAGCCTGTCGCGCCGGTTCCAGGTTTTGCTGGCCGGGCAGAGCCTGGACCGGGCCGAAATCCAGGCTTTGCAACTCCGGGTACTGCCTTCGCTTGACAAGCCTTTCCAGTTCCTATGCGACGCTACGGCCGATTACGCCCACCGCTGCTGCGAACAGACTGCCGCTAAATTGCTGGCAAGCGTGGCGGCGCTGGTTGCCGCCGGAGCGCCGGACCAGGCCAAATACCGCGAGGTGATTTTAGCCGGGGTGGCCCGGGAAAAGAGCATGTTTTTGCCGGGGCGCGGTTTTATGATGTACCCGCCGGAAGAGTCGGGCGGCAACCGGAAGCCGGACGAGTACTGGGGCAAGCTGGCAGCCCAACATTTAGGCGGCCTGGCCCCGCTTGGCGAGACTTTAGCGGTCAGCGGGCTTGCACCGGACCTGCAGCAAGCCCTCCGCGAAGCCCAGGCAATGGGCGAAGCGGCCCTCCAGGCTTACCGTATACCCCTGGTACCTGAAAAAGTTGAAAGCGGCCGGGAGGCTTACCAGACCTTCTTGAAAAAGGGGCCAAAACTGGCCGAAGCCCTGGATTATGCCCGGACTTCCCTGGCAAACCAGGCGGCCCAGGCTCCTAAAGGCCAGGTGCTGGCCCGCGAAGAAAAAGCTTACTGCGCGTCCACGCTCTTAGCCAGCGGCGACCAGGCGGACCTTTTAACCGCCATAAAAGCCGCCAATGATCTGGCTAAAGACCTGGATGGCGAAGGTCGCCTTTACTCTACAGTGGACTCAGTGGCGCTGATTTGCCTGCTGCTGGCTTTAAGGTCGGCTGGTATAGGCGGTACAGCGGGCAGCCGGGTGAAGCTGGACGGCCTGGAAATGGACATGGCAGGGGCGCTTGAGGTTGGGGCGGCCGGTCAGGTGCAGCGAGTAGAAGTTACCGCCGGGGCGGCCCTGGTAGAAGTCACTTTGCAAATAGTTGAGGATTGGAACAGTTTCCGGGACGAGGTAGCCGTCGGAGTGGAACTGGTCCGGCGGGGCCGGGCCGGGCAGCCTTTGCGGCTGGGGGATACAGTCGAACTGGTCGTTAAAGTGGCCGAATATATACCGGGCCTGCTGGTCCATGTCTGCCTGCCAGCGGCGCTTTCAGTAATCCAGGGCGGTGGCGAGGTTAAAAAGTTTTCGCTGGATTTTGCGGGCCGCAATGAATTACGTTTACCTTTGCGGGCGACCGGCTACACCCTGGAGCAGGGCGAACATTGGGCCGTTTTGGTCCGGAATATGTTCAACCAGGAACAGGCAGGCACTCCCGGCCTGTTGCTAGCCCAGGTTAGTCCAGACTAAAAAAAGCGCCCGGTCTGCTATAAAAAGTCAGGCCGGGCGCTTTTTTTAGTTAATCAAGGATTGGCGGCGGTTACAGGCGCGGCCAAATCATCTTTATCTTTTCTCTCTTTCGGTTTGAAGTGACCAAGCATGGCTTTAACTGTAAAAGCCGCCAGCCCTAGCGAAATTAAAACATCCCCAATTGAATAAATGTTAGTGTCCAGCAGAGGCAGGGGTATGTGTATAACGTCACCCATCCAGCCCAACTCGCTTTGAGAGGTGAGAGGTACCCGGTAAGACAGTTGGTTCCCGGCTGCAAACTGAGCCCTTAAGCTGCTGACACTTTCCCCGCTAACAATACTTAATTTTTCAAGGTCAACCGGTATGGCCCCCTGGTTCTGGGCGATAAAAATAATATTCGAAGCTACTCCGATTATAATGAGCCAAAAACTCCAGCCGTATTGCCGGTCGTACAGCAAGCCCAGCATTAGCACAACCATTGAGATGACATAAACCAGATTACCGTTCTGGATGAACCAGGGCCAGGTGGATAAAGGGGAAGCTAAAATAGCCAGTTGGACTGCCAGGCTAATCAATACCAGAGAAATACCGTGCAATTTCAAATCAGCCAGATGGGTAATTTTACCTTTTAAGCCAAAGCCAATAATTACCCCAAATATAATTCCAAGAAATAACATTATTATGTTTCTAAAATAAATTGATATAAGCTGAAAACAGGAAGAGGTTTTATATAATTAATAAAAATTTCTACAGGTTTGAACCCTCTTATACTCTAAATAATATTACAAATTGGAGTTTAACGCAATAGAAATCTATATTATTTGCTTCGAGGAAGAGCCAGGGCCGGTTCGGGAATTTCCGATTTATCTAGTTTGTTTGGCAACAGGTTACCCAACTCAGGATACTCATTAGGGATCTTATGCATAACACGCAAAAACGCATCAACTACCTGGGCGTCCCATTGAATATTGCGGCGGTCATTCAAAATAGAAAGGGCTTTAATTATTGGCATGCCTTTACGGTAAGGCCGGTCGGTGGTCATGGCATCAAACGAATCAGCTACGGCAATAATCCGGGCACCCAGCGGAATATTCTCACCGCTGATGCCTTCCGGATAGCCGGTGCCATCCCATGATTCATGGTGGTACAGGACGTCATTAACGCCATCTTCATAAAAACTATAGTTCGCCAGAATTTTTGCGCCGGTTTCGGCGTGTTTGCGCATCTCGACCCACTCTTCGGCGGTCAGAGCACCCGGTTTGCGAAGGACACTATCGGAAACCCCGATTTTACCCAGGTCATGGACCTGTCCGGAAAGCGAAATCTGCTCAACCATTTCTTCACCCAGGCGCAGTTCCCGGCAAATTGCCCGGCAATAGCCTGCCACCCGCAAGGAATGACCAAATGTATAAGGGTCACGGGCCTCAACCAGCTCGGTAATGGCGATAATAGCTTTGGTGGTTTCGTTCTGCAAAAGTTTTAAACTGCGATAGGCATTCTGGTTAACGATAATCGGGAAAGCCAACAAAAGGCAGAAGATTGGCGATTGGACCCAGATTAGCGCCAGGATAATGCCCAGGGAAGGCAGAGTAAGGTCCAGAAGCAGGGTAGTGCTGGTGTTTACCTTCCAGATTTGCCAGAAACTGGCCGAGCGGCTCAGGGCAATTACCAGGTCAACCAGCCCGACATCCAGAAGGTAGTAAACCAGGATGATCAGGGCAGATACCAGCAAGAAATTTACATCATCAATTTTCCGGATGCTAATTCCGCTTACTTGAACGATAAAAGCGGGGATACCGGTAATAATAACCCGGTGAGATACATTAAAAACGCCCTTAATAAGCCCGGGTCGTTGTTTAATAAGCTGGTCAATTAGAATTGAGATTAATGCGACCAGGACCGCTCCCTGGGGTGACAATAAAAAAATGGCGGCAATATGGATGGTGGGTAGAGGGGTTACACCATAGTTTTTATTAATCTTGAGCATGTAACCGTCCGTAATAGTCGCCAGGATTAACAAATAGGCGATGTCATTTATACGGATAGGTTGTTGGTCTCCCAGTCGTAGGCTAAGTAAAACTACAGCTGTTGCCAGCACAGCCAGCAGGAGAATATAGAACCGGGTTATAATGTTAAAATTTTGCATTTAATACAGCTATCGCCAGAAGTACAACTTTAAAACTTCGTAATGTTCTACATTATAATTGATACATGTAAAGAATGAAAGTACTAATTTACCGGTTATTGTATAAAAACCAAAAAATGCTAATTCTTTTTAATAGGAATTAGCATTTTTATGGTGCTTATCTAGTTAGCTGGGTTAGGTTGAGGTTTAATTTACCACCACTTAGCCGCGCCGGATGCCATAGCCATCGAAGCTAAAGCACTCAAGGCTACTAAAACACGTACAGTACGATACTTTAACCATTTGATATCCATTACCATATCCTCCATAATACTAAATACTAATTTTTACAAAAATACCTTAAGTAGATACCTTATTTTATCCAATAAGTCCCGCAGCTATAGATAAAGTACCTAAAAAGAAATACATAAAATAGGCTTGGCCCCAAGAGGCTATACCTAAATGTTAAAGAAACTTAATTTTAAGTTGGTGTTTGATCAAACCAGTGGGGCTTGAGCGAACCAACGCCTGGTTGAAAGAAATGTGCCCGAGTATTTAGCCATATGATACAATGACTAATCTGTGATTAAGGTAACATTTTTATATTTTTCTGTCAATAGGCTTTTAATATCAAAAGTAGATAATTTTTTTAATGCAAAAATGAACAATAATAGGTGAAAGTAATTGATAAAATACATTACAGATATCATAAATGTCTTTTTATTTATAAAAATCTTAATATTATCTTTATTACCTTCATTTTTTCCTAATATAATATTAAGGTGGCAAGAAACCTTCTGAAAAGATCTTAAATATTATACAGTCAGGTTTCTTATATCCCCGGATTAAAAGCTTTAAGTGCAACAGGATTGTAAAGCTAATATACGGGTGATATAATTTTTTCCAAGTTCGTCCTACATTTTATGCAAATCCGATACAAGTTTGACCTTTAATTCAAAGTCCTGGTTAGCCCATTTGAAAAGAGCCATATAACTTGAGTGATATTAAGCAAGCTAATTTAACCGGATTAATTGAACGGTGTCAGCAGGAAACCGGGCACTATCTGCGACATGAGCCGTACGACTCCAGATATTGTTTTGAAATATGGCGCAGAGCAATTGCCGAACGAGATGAAACTGCCTGGGAGACGCTGATAAAGCAGTACGGCAGTTTCGTTCGGCGCTGGTTAGAACAGCGCCTGTCCCAATTCCCGGCCCTTAGATTTGAAGAAGAAGCCCTGGTTAATGGTGTTTTTATCAATTTCTACCGGTTTGTAGGACCGGAGAAATTCGCTAACTTCCACAACCTTTCCGGGATTTTACAATATCTCAAACTTTGCTGCGCTACGATTGTGGCCGATGCCCAGCGCGACTTGCAAGCCCGCAATTTAGATATTTCCCTGGAAACAATTACCGGGCAGAGTGAAACCAACCAGGGCGGCCAGACCCTGGAAGAGAAAATAAGTGATGTGTTCGATATGGAAGAAAGCGTGGTAAATTCGGCAGACCGGGCCGTCTTCTGGACCGGCGTCTGGCAGAAGTTACCCGAACCATCGGACCGGCTGCTGGTCTACTTGCGCTATATCCTGGGCATGCCACCCCGGGAAATCGCCCAGCTTTACCCGCAGCATTTTACGGACGTGACGACGGTTTACCGGCGTAACAAGAATTTACTCTGGCGGCTACGCAATAATACTGAGGTTTAATCCAGCTTAAGCGACAGATACCGTTTATAGAAATAAATACCTGGGATTTGCTAAATTTAACTTTTCTATCGTTTATTAGATATAGCTGTTTGTTTAATTGCTCTGAAAGAACCCCAAAGATGGTTGTATCAGGCGCAGTAAAGGGTATTACTTTATAAATGACTGAATTACTTACTTGTATTCAACCGGGCCAGGTTACCGAAGCTGATTACCTTGCAATGCTAAATAAGGATAGCCGCCCGGAGTTTGAACAACACCTGGCGAAATGCCTGTTCTGCCAGCAGGAGATACAAGTTTACCGGGACCTGGATAATAAGTTACGCCGCCAATTTGAATTTATCAACAGCCCGACGCGTACTTTATGCCCTGAGGCCCAACGTACCGGTGAATTTATTCTGGGGTTGATGCCGCCGGTTGAAAGCACCAAATTAAGCCAGCACCTGGCCCAGTGTCCCTGGTGTGCCGCTGAAGCGGAACAGATGCGGGAATGGCTGCGGGTGCCGGATGCCTTAACGGAAGAGCAAAAGAACACCCACCGCCCACCTAATATTCCGGCTGGCGAACGTATCGATTGGCTGCGGCGGGTCGTGGCGACCTTGCTAAAAGTTGATATTTCAGCGCCTTCATATGTCAAGGCCAGGGTACGGGGCAGCACCGAAGGTTTGCCGTTAACTTACCAGGCGGAAAATTTTACGATTGTGGTAACGGTCCAGGCGGCCGGTCCGCGCAGTAAAGGATTGAACGTCCTGGGGTTGGTCCAGAATGAGGACGGTTCGCTGGAAGAGCTAATCGGCGCAGAAATACGCCTCATAAGCCAGGGCCAGACCGTAGCGACCGAAATCCTGGACGAACTGGGCAATTTTATTTTCGAGGATGTCCAACCACCCCAGCCCTTCGAACTTGAAATTACTCTCGAAACCAAAATTGTAATGGTGCCTGATTTGAAATTGAACTAGTGGTTTATGATCACTGCCGATGTTTTTGTGGCTACCCTGGAAAGCCTGTCCGACCCGGCTGAACAACGCCGTTTGATTGAGCGCGAGGCCGCCGGACTGACGGACGAGATAATCCAGTTTATGAAGGCCAGGGCTAACGACCTGCTGGCTTCCAATATCGCCAAAGGTCAGGCCCTGGCCGATAACATCATTTATGCTTCCCGGATTTCCGGTAATCTCCTACACCAGGCTCTGGGCCTGATGGTCCAGGCCAATGTGGCTATGCGCCGGGGTGAGGAACTCCAGGCCATCGCCCTGTATGATGACGCCCGGCGAGTGGCCCTGTTAGCCGGTAACCCGGTGGAAGCCGCCCGCTCCCAGGTCGGGAAAATAGGAGCCCTGACCCAACTGGGAGATTACCGGCGAGCCCTGGAAATTGCCCTGGAAACCGGCCAGACCCTGGCCGCCCATAACGAGCTAATTTCGGCGGCAATTGCCTTCATGAATGCAGGGAACTGTCACTGCCACTTTGGAGAGTTCGGCAAAGCCCTGACAGAAATGACCAAAGCCCGCCGGTTACTGGAAACCGCCGGTACCCCGGCCGCCCGCCGCCAGTTGTGCCTGCTTCTCTATAATATGTCGGTTGCCTTGCGCGAACTGGGACGCTACCAGGAAGCCCTGGATTATTCCCTGCAAGCCTGCGAACTGGCCCGGCAATTTGAAATGAACCTGGCACTCGCCAATTACCAGCAAAGCAGTGCGACCTGTTATTACTTATTGGGCGAATACAATAAGGCCCTGCGGCTGCTCCAGGAAGCCCGCGAAGTGGTAGCGGCCAACGGCTTGATTCCGCTGTTGATTACCGGCGACTTTTTCATCGGGAATTGCTACCTGGAACTGGGCCGGTACGAGGAAGCGGTCAGCCAGGCTAAAACGCTACTGTCCTTTTTAGCCGCCCGTGATATGGCCCTTACCTGGAACAGTCTCCAGGCCAATTACATGCTGGGACGGGCGTACATTGCGCTGGCCGAATACGAGGAAGCGCACCAGGCTCTGGAACAAGCCCAGGCTATCGCCGAAAAGCTGGAGGCGCATGCTTTCATCCACTTTGTAGACCTCCGGCTGGCCGAAATCTATTTGGCCGGGGCGCAACTGGACCTGGCCCGGCCAAAGTTGAATGCCATTCTGGGGACAGCCGAAAATTTACAGGTAATCCTGCAAGCTAAATTGCTGCTGGCGCACCTGGAAACCAGGGGAAATAACCATGCCCGGGCGGGCGAGCTGGCCCAGGAAGTAATCGCCAATTTCGAAGAACAAAAAATTTACGGCGGGCTTTACCAGGGCCGCAACCTGCTGGGCGAAATTGCCGAAGCCCAGGCCGATGTAACGGCCGCCCTGGACCATTATGAAGCGGCAATCGCCCACCTGGAACACCTGCGGGGCCGGATAGAAACCGAAACGCGCTCGTTGTTCCTGCGTTCCAAAGAACATGCCTACGAGTCGGCTGTAATTCTTAGCCTGGAAACCGGCCAGCCCGGGCGAGCTTTTAACCTGGCCGAGCGGGTGAAATCCCGTGCCCTGGCCGAGTTGGCCGGTAACGGTATGGACATCCGGATAAAAGTGCGCCACCCGGCCGACCGAGCGCTGGTAACGGAAATCGAACAATTAAGGCTGCGCCACAACAACCTGACCAGCCGCCTGGCCCACTGGCAAGCCGGGCCGGTAGGCCCCTCGCCGGAAGAACGTTTGCCCTCCGAAACAGCACGCGAGGACTGGCTGCAGCAGACGCTTGAATGTGAGAAACAACTGGCCGAGCTAACACAGCGGCTACAGGTCCGCAACGCCGGTTACGCCGAGGACGCGACCCTGGCTACGGCTTACCGCCCATTCGACCAAACATTGCTGGGGCCGGACGAAGGTCTGCTGGAATATTACGTGGCGCGGGGCGAAGTGCTGGCCTTCCTGGTAACAGCCAGTGGGGTCACTCCGGTACGGCGGCTATGCAGCCTGGCCCAGCTTAACCGCCAGCTTGGCCTGTTCCGGCTCAACCTGGCCGGTACGGTTAAGAATCTGGCCGATGCCTCCGGGCTAGACCCGGCAGTGCTGGCCCAGCGCCATAAAAGCTTGCTGGCGAATAGCCGGGCGCTGCTTAATAAATTGTACCTGACCCTTTTCGCGCCGCTGCAACCCTACTTGAAAGAAGTCCGGCGCCTGACCGTAGTGCCGCACGGCTCGCTGCATTATTTACCTTTTCATGCCCTGTATGATGCGGGTAACGACCGCTACTTGCTGGAAAGTTTTGACGAGCTGACCTACCTGCCTGCGGCCAGTTTGCTGGCGGTTTGCCGGGAGCGGGCCAGCCGGGGTAGCGGCGATGGCAGCCTGGTCCTGGGCTTTTCCAACCGGGGTGCTTTACCATGTGCCGTCGAAGAAGCCCGGCTGGTCGGGCAGACCCTGAACACCGAAGCCCTGGTCGAAGAAGCGGCCAGCCTGGCAAATTTCCGGCAGAACGCGGCCACCCGCAAGATATTGCACCTGGCAACCCACGGGCGTTACCGCGAAGACGCACCCCTCTTTTCCTCTTTACTCCTGGCCGATGGCGAGCTTACGGTCCACGAACTATTAAATATGGAATTACAGGCGTCACTGGTTACTCTCAGCGCCTGCGAAACCGGCCTGGGCGCGTTAAGCGGCGGCGACGAAGTCCAGGGTTTAAGCCGGGCCTGCCTCTATGCCGGGGCCAGCAGCCTGGCCCTTTCCCTATGGCGAGTTGATGACCGGGCCGGTCAGATGCTTATGCAAGAATTTTACCAGGGACTATTGCAGGGCCTGGGCAAGGGCGCGGCCCTACGCCAGGCACAATTACAACTTATGCGCCGCCCGGCCTATTCCCATCCTTTCTATTGGGCTCCATTTGTCCTGATTGGCGACAGCGGTGCGCTGTAGCCTTCCATCCCATCCGGTTCTAAATCAAAATAGATAAAGGAAAGCGAGAAATTCATGAAGCTATCCGCCTTAAAGGTGTATTCGCCCGATGACCGGCGACACCGTTATCTGGCCGACCAGGTAATTATTACCGCGCAACAAGCCAGCCTGAAACAACTGCTCAGCCAGGTTGACCAGGGCAATTTGCGGCAGCCGTCGTTAACCGGCCAGCCCGGCGCAGCTACCGCCAATGTGCCGAGTATTGCCATTTCTAATAAAAAGACCCTTGAACCGGCCAGTTTAAGGCTCCCCGCCGATTCGGAATTTTTCCCGGCCGCTCCTGGCAGCGCGTTCACGCCGGTTACCGAGAAAGAATTATATGACGCCTTCAAGCGCTACCATTCATCCCTGGAAATAGTTTCCAGGCCCTTCCAGATTAGCCGCCAGTCCAGGCCGACCGCCGAAGTAGCCGATGAAATTTCAGCCGTGCTTAACAAGCCCAATGCGGCCGGGGTAGCCGGGTTTGACGTCAGCCCGGACCACCTGGTGGTAGGCAGTTGGGTGCAGCCGGGCTTAAGCCCCTGGGAAATCCCGGCCCGGTCTTCTGGATTCGATCTCAACCAGGGCCAACAGGCCCTGGAGAGCCAGGCTCTATGGGGACTAATAGGCGCGGCCGACCGCAAAAACTTCCCGCATAAAGGGGCAGGCGTTACGATTGTAATCGTGGATGCCGCGCCGGAACCGGAACGCATAAACCCGGAACTGGTCGACTTTTATATTTCGATGCTGGCACCCGGCGATGATGTGGAGGTTGACCCTGAGTTAAAAAAAGTCAGCCTGAAGGAAATATATAACCTGGGCCGGGTCCATCCTCAACCGCTGGAGCGGCCCGGCCTGGCGGATATTGAGGCGGGCAAGGTCGAGAAATATCACGGTACTTTAATTGCCAGCCTGGTCCGCCAGTTGGCCCCGGAAGCCAATATTATGCTGCTGGAAGTGCTGAACCACCAGGGTTTTACCACCGGCAGTAACCTGACCGAAGCGATGGATTACCTGCTTTTTTTGCGCGAAAGCCAGATAACCGACAGCCAGGGCCGCCGGTTGGTGGAAGATAAATTCGTTTTAAACCTCAGCCTGGGTATCAGCCGCAGCCTGGCCGAAGAAGCCGAGGCCATTTATTTACTGGAAGCCTGCCAGCGAAGCTGTAACGCGGGTGGAATGATTGTTGCCGCCGCCGGAAACGACAGCTTCTTTCTACACTCGCGCAACCCCGAAGAACCGGCCGCTTACGGTTACTTCTGTGATAGTCTGACCGCCTTTGAGCAGGTAATCGCGGTTTCGGCCAGCACGAACACCCTGGGGGAAGCCGCCCTGTACACAAACCAGGGCAACCTGGCGGCCCCCGGCCTGGACCTGCTGATGGATACCGGGGATAGCCAGGCGGATGGCGGCAGCCGGTTTATATACTGGGCCGGGACTTCTTTTGCCGCTCCCATGGTATCGTCGGCGGCGGCCCTGCTGCTGAGCGCCGGGGTAGCGCCAGGCGAAGTCAAGCAGCGTTTATGGGAAAATAACACCGAGCAACCAAAAAAGTGGAGCGCGGTGCCGCAACTTTACCTTAAAGATGAATTGCTACAGGCCAGCGCAAGTTCCGGGGCCAATTAAGGCTTTTATTTGCCAAATAAAAAGGTCTTGAGTAAAATCAGCCGGTAGACCCTTTTTATTTGGCAAGAAAGCAGGTGAATTATGGCCCTCCTTGGTGAGGAAGACCGCGCGATACTGGAAGAGCGGTTCTCCCAGGAAATGGACCGAGAAGTGGAATTGCTTTTCTTCTCTCGAGGCAGCTATCACCAGCAAGAAGTAATTGAGTTCCCGGCTGAAATGGCAGGCGAAGACCAGGATTTAATTCCCCAGGCTTGCGGCATCAGCTACCAGCTTTACCGGGAAGTCGCGGCCCTGTCACCCCGTTTAACCCTGACCCTGCAAGACCTGGATACCCCGGCCGGGCTACAAGCCGCCCTTGACCTGGGCCTGGACCCCCTGATGCTCCCGGCGATGGCTTTCCGGGCCGAAAGCATGGCGGGCCGGTCCCGGTTTCTGGGTATCCCGGTCGGCTATGAGTTCGCCACATTAATAGAAAATGTGATTGACCTTTCCCGGAACGCTAGTAATCTCAGCTCGGAAACCCGCGTGGCCCTGGCCGCGCTCAACCAACCGGCCCAGATCAGGGTCTTTGTTACCCCAACCTGCAGCTTTTGCCCTTCGGCAGTGCGCATGGCCCACCAGATGGCGATGTTCAGCCCGCATATTACGGCCGATATCATTGAAGCCAACGAATTTCAAGAGCTGGCCGAGCGCTTTTATGTGTATGGAGTCCCAAAAATCATTGTCAACGAAAAAGTTGAATTCGAGGGCGCGGTCCCAGAAAAAGTTTTTTTAAGTAAGGTCCTGGCGGCAACCAATTAGAGGTTGTTTAGAAAGCCTCCCCAGGCGGTGACAGTTCATTGACGGGATAAGCCCGGCGTGTTAACATTCGATTTATGGAGTTAGAGAACAAGATAAAGCTGCAAACAACTTTGAAAGAGGAAAATCTTTCACAACCCACCGTTGAAGAAATTCCCCATGATGAAGAACGCCCCCTTCCGGAGGGGCTGCGTTATTTTATGGTCGGCCTGCTGGTGTTAAGCCTGGTAGGGGTCATAAGCTTTGGCTATATGCGCCAAAGCTCGGTTAAACCGCCGCCCGCGACAACTTCTGCCGATGGCAATTGTAAAGACCCGGTGACGGAAAACCGCCTCCGCGAGACGCTCAAGCAGAGTCCAAACGATTTTGCTACCCTGATGGATTGGGGTTCCTATAACCTGAGTTGCGATAGAAATTATGCAGCGGCAGTAGCAGCTTACCGGCAAGCTTCGGAATTATCCGACCGGCCAAACAGCACCAACAAACCCGAAGAACGCACCGAGGCTCATTTCCGGCTGGGTTTGGCCTATTTCTACAACCAGAGTATCCCGGAAGCGCGCGCCCAGTTCGAAATGCTTATCCAGGAAAACCCGAAGGATGCTTCGGCCCTGTTTGCCCTGGGTTCTTCTTACCGGGACGACCCGGCAAAAGCCAGTATTTATCTGAAAAGAGTAGCGGAAATCTCCCCCGGCAGTGAAATGGCGCAGTTAGCCCAGACTATGCTGGATGAGTTTAACAAAGTTACACCGGCACCCCAGACCACTACCCGGCGCTAATCCGCTAAATTTTATTTTACTGAGAATATATTTTGACCGACAAAAGCGTGGCAGACAACCACTTTAATTACAGCGAAACCGGCCAGGGTAATGAGTTGCTTGAAAAAAGCGAACCACCCCGGCCTTTTATTTCGGAAGCTTATTTGCGGCCCCGTTACGCCGAAACCGATGCCCAGGGCGTGGTGTATCATGCAAACTATATCGTCTGGTTTGAAGTTGCCCGGGGCGAATACTGCCGGGCGGTCGGGTACCCTTACCTGGCAATCGAGCGCGAAGGTTACGGCTTTATGGTCACCGACCTGAGCGTAAAATACCTTAGCCCGGCCTACTATGACGATGAAATTGTTATAAAAACTTGGGTTGAAAAGACCGGCCGGGCCAGTTGCGTCTTTGGCTATCAAATCTATAATGAAACTACCGGGAAAGTCTGTGTGGAGGGCATGAGCAAGCATGCCGCCGTTAGCCGGGAAGGTAAATTGGTCCGCTTCAGCCAGGGCCTGTACGATACGATTAAACCACTGGTGGGGCGCGGCCCAACTAAACTTACCCCGTTTTCCTGATAAGGAGATTACATATGAGTGACCGCCTGCCAGTGTTACGGGACCTTCTTAAAAAAGAGGGTCTGCCCTACGATGGTCTTTTTATTACCCGGCCCGAAAACCGGGCCTATTTAAGCGGGTTCACCGGAAGTTTTGGTTACCTGCTGATAACCGCCAGCGAAGCCCTGGTCTTTACCGATGGCCGCTATGTCGAACAGGCCGCCCAACAGGCTCCCGGTTGGAAAGTTATCCGGCTGACCCGGCCTTTCGAACAAAGTGTCATACCGGAAATCAAGCGGCTGGGGCTGGCGAGTATCGGCTTTGAAGCGGACCACCTGAGTTACGGCGATTACACCTTCTGGACCGACAAAATCAAAGAAACCCAGTGGCTGCCCGCGCCCAACCTGGTGACCCGCTTGCGCCAGCGCAAGGACCAGCTTGAAATAGAATCGCTGCGCCAGGCGGTAGAAATTGCTTCCAGGGCTTTTGAAAACCTGCTGGGCCTGTTGAAACCCGGCATGACCGAGCGCGAAGCGGCGGCTGAACTTGAATACGGCATGCGCAAATTCGGCGCGGATGCGATTGCTTTTGATACCATCGTTGCCAGCGGGACGCGCGGCGCGTTACCGCACGGTAAGGCCAGCGATAAGCCCATCGCATCCGGCGAACTGGTGACTTTTGACTTTGGAGCCAGGCTTAACGGCTATAACTCGGATATCACACGTACGATTTTTATGGGCGGCAACGGCAAGCAGCCCAGCCAGCGCCAGCGCCAGATATACGAACTTGTCCTGGAATCGCAACTGGCCGGGATAGCGGCAGTCCGGCCGGGGGTATCCGCCAGCGCGGTAGATAGAGCTTCCCGGACGGTCTTTGAGAAAGCCGGGTTAGCCGAATATTACCTGCACAGCACCGGCCATAACCTGGGCCGGGAAGTCCACGAAACACCCTTCCTGATGCCTAACGATAATAGCCTGCTGGAAGCGGGTATGGTCCTGACAGTAGAGCCGGGCCTGTACTTTAGCGAGTGGGGCGGCGTTAGAATAGAAGACGACTTACTGGTGACACCGGAGGGAGCCGAAGTATTACCGCGCTTATCCAGGGAACTAATTTTGCTTTAAAAGCACTGTGTTTCCTGGCTAATATCTATCGGGTATAGGATTACAGGCGGTATAAAGTGGAAACCGGCCACTTTTCCTAAATAGCAGAGCTTTTTATATTTTTAGCAAAAACTATTACAATAAGACCTGACTAACTGGAAAATTGAAAACGGAGAAATAGTAATGCCCTGGAAGATTGATGGAATCGCAACGGACAATAGTCTGACTCAGCGGAATATTCAAACACCCGGTTTGAAAAACGTGTGTTTCATGGAAGGCGGCAACCCGGAGGGTCTGCCGGTAATCCTGCTCCACGACAACCTGGCTTCCTCGCGCTGGTGGGAAGCGGTCCAGGAAAGCTTACCTTACCGCTATCACAGCCTGGCCCCGGACATGCGCGGTTACGGCCAGACCGAATTCCAGCCCGTCACCAGCATGACCGATTTCTCTAAAGACCTGCATGACTTCGTTACCACCCTGCGCCTGAAGCCCTTCTACCTGGTGGGCTGGGGATTGGGCGGCGGTGTCGCCATGCAATACGCCATAGAACACCCTGAAAACCTGGTCGGCCTGTGCCTGGTTAACTCCATCTCACCCAAGGGCCACCGGCCGCCCGAACGCAGCGAAGAACTGGACGAATTGACCAGGGCCCTGCGCAGCAATAACCAGGCCGAAGTTGCGACCTACCTTCGCCACCACTATTTCCAGACCGGCAATTTCCCGGTCGGCAACCTCACCCCGGGCAATATTAAGGGAAGCGGGCCAAATGCCAACGAAGAAGCGTTCATGCATATAATTGGCGGCTCGATGCAGGCCAGGAACTTTAGCTTCAACGAACAGGCCGGGATTTTCCAGGTGATGCGCAACTTTGATATTCACCAGGAAGTAGCAAAATTAAAGCTGCCGGTTACCCTGATTACCAGCAGCAATGACCGGGTTATCCGCCAGGCCGAAGCCCGGGAAGTCCGCGAAGTTTTGCTAAACAACCAGAACACTCACGATGAATTATTTTTACCCCAATGTGGTCACTCACCAATGGTAGAATGCCCGGAAAACTTCAACCCGGCCCTGGCCGGTTATCTGGGACGCTTTAATTTCCAATCAGTAGTCTATCCCAGCATTAGTGACACGATAAGACGGATGGAAGAAAAGGACGCGCAAACCGGCGAACGCGGTTATGGGGTGAGCGGAAACACCCGGGTTGCTCTGGATAAAAGCAAGTCTTAAAACTAAGAGTAAACCAAAATGCCTGATAGTACTATACATTTATAGTACTTTTAGGCTACGGCCCTAACAAAAATTAAAACCTCGGTTATAATAGAATTATTCTTTTGTGGTTGAAGTTTCGGGCAGCCAGTTGGGGAAGCTTTTAGTAGGCTTACAATTTTAAGGTAAGTTCTGCGCCTAGCTTGCGGCACTCCTTTTACTTATCCTGACGGCTGGAAATAAGAGGTATTGTGTGAATGTTGAAGAGTTAGATTTCGGCACGCTTTCAAACTCCGGTAGTAACACAAAACTATCTGAATTTCTTACTTTCGCACCGGTGCTATTGCGGGTCCAGAACCAGCGGGTAGTCACCGAACTGGCAATTACAGCCACGGCGGATTTAATACCTGATCTTTCTTTTTGCAGTTTATTGAATATTGATGAAACAAATAATAGTTATTCCCTGACGGCGCACCGCAATAATCACCTGCTATCCCAGGAAGAAAACCAACAGCTTTTAAGCCAGTTACCCCCCTGGCTCTTCTATCCCCATGACCAACCGGAAGTCTTCAAAGGCGACAAACTGGCAAATGATCTAAATATTTTGCTGGGCGCCAAGGTCATCTACATTGTGCCAGTTCGGACACCCACCCGCACCTTCGGCTATTTTTTGGCCGGTTCGGACCAGCAAATTAAGCCGGTTGACTGGTCATACCTGCGGTCGCTGGCCGAATTGACCGCCATCGCCCTCGATAACGCGACCCGCTTTGATGACCTCAAGGAAGCGGCCTATGAAATGGGCCTGGTCAACGAAATGGCCGGTTCCCTGGCGGCCAGCCTCAATGGGGAAGAACTTTTTAACAGTTTTATTGCCCGGCTACATAATGTCGTATCGGTCGAAAGAGTTACCCTGGCCCTGCTGCCACCCCTGGGGGAAACCTACAGCCTGCCCTTTTGCTGGGACGGCCCACTGGGCCGTTCGCGCCGGACCTATCTGAAAAATTTGACCCTGGCCGGTAGCCCGTTTGAAGAAGCTATCCAGCGCCAGGAAATTGTAACCGGCAACTGGGAAAGCCGCAGGGCAGACGAAAAGTTTAACGAGGTTAATATTTTTAGCCCCGACTTTCCCTCCCAGATGATTATCCCGCTGATCGCTAAAAGAAAAGTGGTCGGCGCAATTGCCCTGGGGAGCAAGGACGTTGACATTTACCAGGAAGGCCGGATACGGCGCTCCCTGCTGGAAAAACTGGCCGCGCTGTTCGCCCTGGCCCTTTTGAATAGCCGCCTGTATGAGGAAAAACAGCTTTCAGCCGAGTTTGACAGCCGGATTGGGGTCTATAACCATGATTTCTTTGACCGGGAATTGACCGCCCAAATCCGCCGATCCCGCCGGGATGAAACCATGCTCGGCCTGATGATGGTCGATATGGACAACCTTAAAATGGTGAACGATAAATATGGGCACCTGGCCGGGGACGAAGCTTTGCGCCATATCGCCAATATGATCGGGCGTTGCGTCCGGGCCACCGATGTGGTAGCCCGTTATGGCGGCGACGAATTTGGCGTCATGCTGCCGGGTTGTACCCCTACGGGGTTGGAAGTTGTCGCTGAAAAGACGCGCCGGACCATAAGTAGTACCCCTTTAATCCTGGAAAACGGCGAACAGGTGGCGCTTTCGGTCAGTATCGGGGCGGTACTCTGCCCCGATGATGCCAATACGCCGCGCGACCTTATTCAGCAAGCCGATGCGGCCATGTATATCGCTAAACAAAGCCGTAACCAGGTCCGGATTGGCACGAATGCCCACCTGCCCCATGTATCGGAAATAGAACTTACTACCACCGAAAATACCGAAAAACTTAACTCGCCGGAAAACCTGACCGAGTGGTTAGCCGAGGATTACGAACGCTTTTTGCTGTGGGTGGGCGGCAACCGGGACGACATTGAGAGTAAAATCCTGCATGAACTCAACGAACGCCTGCAAGAAACCAATGAAAAGCTGAACGAAAGCAATAACCGCAACGCCCAGTTACAAGCCGGGCTGTGGAGCGGCCTGAAAGCAGTGGCCGGGATTATCGAAAACCGAGAGCCTTACCTGGCCGGTGGCGCCAAAAAGATGATAAAATTAGTCCGGCTAATCGGTGTTAAAATTAACCTGGCGCCGGAGGCAATCCTGGACCTGGAAGCGGCCGCCTGGCTGAGCAACCTGGGCCGGGTGCTGATACCGGAGTCTATCCTGAAATACCAGGGAAAGTTAAACGATACCCACTGGCAGCGTATCCGGCAAATTCCGCAAGATGTTGTCGGGATATTAATGCCATTTGACCAGCTATTAAGCCCGTCCAGCCTGATAGCTATTAAACACCAGCGTGAGAATTTTGACGGGAGCGGCTATCCCCTCGGCCTGGTGGGGGAGGAGATACCACTTTCTGCCCGGATACTTGGCATTGCCTCGGCTTTAGTCGCGATGTCCCAGGACCGGCCCTTTCGATCAAGGCGGACGAAAGCGGTCGGACAGCGCCAGTTAGAAAGAGGAGCCGGACGGCAATTTGACCCGGTATTAGCCAGCCTGCTAATTAATCAGCTCGCCGAAGGGCAGCTCGATTTCCTCGATTTTGCCTAGTTATAACTAACATTCTAAACTTACTTAAGAGGTTCGATTTCATGGATTACAGCGTTGACCCTAATACCCCACCTACCACTAATTCTGAAGAAGATAGCTTGCGAGAACAGTTTTTCTCCTATATCTTCCATGAATTGAGAACTCCCCTGACCGTTATCCACAGCTACGCTCAGATTTTAACTACCAAGCTTCCCCAGACGCCGGAATTTAACAGCCAGCGCCGGATTAGCGAACAAATGGTGGTCCAGGGTGACGAAATGGTGGATATGATTGAGGAGTTGTTGGAAGCCTCCCGCATTCCATCAAAACGGCTCAACCTCGATCTGATTGAACATAATTTACAGGAATTGCTGGATAGCCTGATCGAACGCCTCAAAGAGGCCGAGGGTAAAGAAATAACCTGGCAAGCTCCCGGCCGGGCCTATACCGTAATGGTAGACGGCTCACGGCTGGAAAGGGCCTTGAAGTCGGTCTTGAATTATGTTTTACAGGTGGAAGAGAAAGCCGAAATCCGGCTGGAAGAAGACCCGGCTACCGGCCAGGTACGGCTGCTGATACCGGCCCCGGGCCTGCACATGACGCCCGAACAGGTCCGGGAATTATTTGACCTCTACCGGCCGGTCCGGCGAGAGCAGCCTTTCCAGACCGATATTCCCAAAGCGGGCAGCCTGGATATAAGCCTGTATGTGGCCCGGGGCCTGGTGGAAGGCCATGGCGGCAAGCTGGATTATTCGCAGGAACTGCCCGGTTTTATTCTGACATTTCCGCTGCTGGGCGATTAGCCCAGCTTTTCTTTACCCCCCAGGGACGGCTGCAAAGCGGCGGGCACCCGGATCGAACCATCGGCCTGCTGGTGATTTTCAAGGAACGGCACCAGGAAGCGCGGGGTCGCCAGGGCGGTGTTATTCAGGGTATAGCAGAACTGCACTTTACCGTCGGCATCCCGGTAGCGCAGGTTGGTGCGCCGGGCTTGCCAGTCGCCCAGGGAGGAGCAGGAATGCGTTTCGCGGTATTTTTGTTCGCTGGGTACCCAACTTTCAATGTCATGCATCTTGGTCTTACCCGCGCCCATATCACCGGTACATACTTCCACCACCCGGTAGGGAATTTCCAACGCCTCTAAAATCTCTTTTGCGTTCCCCAGGATAGTTTCGTGCAAGCGCTTCGACTCTTCCGGGTCGTTTTTAGTGAGAATATACTGCTCAACCTTGGTGAACTGGTGTACCCGAATCAAGCCCCGGACATCCCGGCCGCCGCTACCGGCTTCACGCCGGAAGGAAGGAGAAATAGCCGCGTACTTGATGGGCAGTTCGCTCTCGCTCAAAATCTCACCGCTGTGCAGGGCGTTAACCGGCACCTCAGCGGTCCCGGAGAGATAAAGGTCATCGGCGGGCAGGTAGTAAACCTGGTCCTTGCCGGTCGGGAAATGGCCCGTCCCCTCGAAAGCAAACTCACGGGCCATGGAAGGCGCGGTTAACAGGGTAAAGCCCTTCTCCATCAGCCGGTCCATCGCAAAGCGGTGCAAAGCGTGTTCCAGGATAACCATTTCGTTCTTGAGCATATAGCTGCGGCTGCCCGCGACATCGGCTACGCGTTTGAAATCGGCCCAGCCGTGATTTTCCAGGATTTGAACATGGTCCAGGGGCGCGAAATCAAAAATAGGCTGGTTTCCCCAGCGGTAGACTTCGACATTCTCGGTATCATCCAGGCCGACCGGGACATCCGCGTCAGGAATATTTGGGACCAGCAGTAAAAGCTGGCGCAAACTTTCTTCAGTCTCGCGCAGGCGGGGTTCCAGGGCTTTCAGTTCGTCCCCGATTTCTTTGCCGCGCTGGATGATTTGAGGGCGTTCCTCCGGGGTAGCCTTCCCCATCCGTTTGGAATTGCTGTTCTTTTCTTCATTCAGGGTTTGAATCTGGCGTTTCAGCTTCAAAACTTCCTGGTCAACCGCCAGCAATTCGTCCAGGTCCAGTCCTACCCGCTTTACCTGGATGGCCCAGCGCACTTTATCGGGATTTTCGCGTATAAACCGCAGGTCAAGCATGCTCCGCTCCTGAAATTTTATTTTATCCAAAAAGAATCAAAAAAGCCGCTCATCTTTGAGGTGTTCAAAGGATGAGAGGCCGGGACTTCGTTCCCGCCAGGCAACCTTGCTACACGCCTTTTGACTGTAAGCGGGTAAAGTCTACACTAAACCCCCGGCCCGGTCAAGGAGAGATGAGCAGTAGTCAGTAGTCAGTAGTCAGTGGAGAAGGCGGCGGAAGGGGTCGTAGTTAGTGAAAGGAAGATAGGAGAAAGTGACAGTAGAACGTTAATTTACCGAGTAGCCTGTTAAAAAGATTACGCTAAACCGAAAACCCAAAACTTTAAAATTTTACCCTCCAATACTTTCTACCTTCTACCTTCTTCTGTCTTCTATCTGTTATTTTCTCCTACCTTCTTCTGTCTTCTATCTGTTATCTTCTTCTGCCTATTGACCTCTGACTACTGACCCCCAGTTGACCTTTAGGCACTTAAAGAGTAGAATCAAGCCTGGTAGCGCAACTTTTATGCGCTCAGAAACGTTCTTATTCTGAACAAAGGCTGCTGGCGGGAAGTTCTGAAGTAAAAGTTAGGCTTAATGAAACTTGCTATCCAAATCCCCTGTTATAACGAGGAAGAAACCCTTCCTCAGACTTTGGACGATTTACCGCGTCCCAGTCAAATAAACGGGGTTGATGAAATTGTTGTTGTAATAATTGATGATGGTTGCAGTGACCGGACGGTAGAAGTCGCCCGGGAATGGGGTTTGCGCAACCAGGTGCCGATGGCTATCGCTCACCACACCCGCAACCGGGGCCTGGCGGCGGCTTTCCAGACCGGCCTCAATACCTGTCTTTTCCTGGATGCCGATATTATCGTCAATACCGATGCCGATAACCAGTATCCCGGCCAGTCCATCCCGGAACTGGTCAGGCCAATCTTATTGCGCCAGGCCGATATGGTCATCGGTGACCGGCAGACCGATCTGATCGACCATTTCAGCCCAATTAAGAAGAAATTCCAGCGCTGGGGCAGCCTGGCAGTCCGCATCTTTAGCGGGTCGAAAGTAACCGATGCCGTGAGCGGTTTTCGGGCCTTCAGCCGGGAGTGTGCCCTTTCCCTGAACGTGGTTACCCGCTATACCTACACCGTCGAAACCATCTTTCAGGCCAGCAAGCGAAACCTGGCGATAACCTCAATCCCTATTTCCACCAACCCGGTTACCCGGGAGTCCCGGCTGGTCAAAGGCATTTGGAATTATGTAAAGCGCATGGGCGCGACTATCGTCCGCATCTATGCCATGCACGAGCCGCTCAAAGCCTTTTTCTACTTTAGCGTGCCCTTCTTCCTGATAGGAATCCCGGTAATAGTTCGCTTCCTGTGGCTCTCCGTTACCGAACACAACGGCAGCATCGGTCACGTCCAATCGCTGATGCTGGGCAGCGCCTCAACCATTATCGGCGTGCTGATAATGTTAATCGGTCTTATCGCCGACCTGATAAGCAACAACCGGCGGCTGATCGAAGATACGCTGTTCCGGGTTAAGAAAATGGAATTAGAGCTGGATAAACAAAAAAACCGGGAAGACAGCTTGCTGGGCGAACTGCGGCAACTCCGCTCGGACCTCACTGGCACCAGGCTACCGGCCCACCCAACCAACGGCCTGGGTACCGGCCACGCTCCACCAAAAGCCGGGCCGCCGCACCCAATTACCCGGATAGAAGAAATAGAAGTCGAATCAGTCAAAGTAGATAAATAATAAAAAACCGGCATTGCGCCGGTTTTTTATTATTTATCTACTTTACTTTAGCCCCGCAAGTTATCGCGAGTGATAAAACCTACGAAGTAACCACCCGGCCCCAGGACTGCTACCGGGTATTCGCGGTTGGCCCGGACGACTTCAACCGCCTGGCTCAGGTCTTGTTCGGCCTGGACCACCGCCAGGCTGCGACGAGGGACCATTACCTGGGACAGGTTAGGTACGGTGCCGGGACCGTTTGAAGATATACCGTTTTGATAGGTCGGGCCTTTGCGGGCCAGACGGCGATTTACAATTCCCAGCAAATACCCTTCCCGCAGGACCGGTACCCAGGCTCTATCATCCAGGCGCATGGCTTCTGCTTCGCGTAAGAAATCGGCGATGGGCGCGCGCTCGTCCCAGGCGCGAGGCGGGCGCTCCATTACCTGGCCTACCTGGATGCCCATAGGCTCCAGCGGAATAACCGGCATCTCAGGGCCGGGAGCGGGCCGCAGCCGGTTCGAGACTGGCAAGACCTCACGAAGTTGGGCGATTGACCCGCTGATAATCCAGAAAGACAGCAGTCCCAGGATCAAGGCATTGAAGGTACTCTGCTGGGCAAGCAGTTGGACGGCCAGGAGGATAAAAACACCCCCGGTCAAACAACCCAGCACCGCGACAACCCAGGCCGCCCACAATTCCTTTTTGGTAATCCAGATTACGGCCGACCGCAAAGCCTGTCCGCCGTCCATAGGGTAACCCGGCAGAGCATTGAAAATTGCCAGGTACAGGTTAAGCTGGGATAAATTGTTGCAGATTACGGTCCAGACTGAATAGGTAGGAGCAAACCCGGCCAGGTCGGCCTGGAGGCTGGCATCGGCGGCTAACTTAAATAGATACCACAGGGCCAGGTTGGAGAGCGGCCCGATGATTGAAATCCAGAAATTCTTGCCTTCGGACGCAGGTTTATAGCTGAAAAAAGTCGCGCCACCAAACATATTAAGTTTAATCGCGCTGACCTTCGCGCCCACGGCCATTCCGACCGAGGCGTGGCTCAGTTCATGGACCAGGATGGAGCCAATGAAAAGGACGGAAATTAACACGCCACCTAAAATAGTCTGAGACTGGTCCCAGTTATAGGCCCGTGAAAAATTAGCCGCCTGTGGTACAAAGAAAATAAGTATCAGCAGCAAAACGCTAAAATCCAGCGTTACATCGACTCCCCGGAAGCGCATCACCCGGATGCCCGGACCTCCACCAAACATAATAAATTTATCCTTTATAGGTTACTTTATAAATCGCATTGGTCTGATCATCGGTAATGTACAGACTTCCGTCCGGACCAACTACCGTATCGACCGGGCGGCCCCAGTAATTTCTAGTGCCGGTGCCGATCAGCCAGCCGGTTGCGAAATCCTCATAACTTTCCGGGCGGCCATCTTTCACACGCACGCGCACGACTTTGTAGCCGGTGGGCTGGGTACTATCCCAGGAACCGTGGAAACCCACAAACACATCACCCCGGAAATCAGCCGGGAACTGCATGGTTTTGGGCAGGTAGAAATCCAACCCTAACGGGGCCGAATGAGCCTGCATGGGTAATGCCGGTGGCAAAGTCTGCTGGCAGTAAGCAGGATCCTTACCGCCAAAGTTCGTGTCGTAGACCTTGTTGGAATAGCAGTAAGGCCAACCGTAATTGCCGCTATCCACGATAATGTTAATTTCTTCCGGTGGCAAGTTGTTACCCAGGCTGTCCCGGCTATTTTCAACGCCCCACAGCTCACCGGTTTCCGGGTGGAACTTGATGCCCACCTCGTTACGCAGTCCGGTAGCGAAAATCCGCTTGCCGGTTCCATCATCATTATACTGGGTAACAGCCGCCCGTGCCGGGTTAGTTTCTACACAAACATTACAGCTTGAACCGGCCGCGATATACATCTTGTTGTCCGGCCCAAAAGCAATCGAGCGGGTGCTGTGGCCGCCGCCCGTCGGCAGGTCGGTAACGATTACTTCTTTTCTATCGGCCCTGGCCTGGCCTGGCTGGTAAGCCATGCGGGTTACTTTATCATTTTCTGCGACATACAGGTAAAGCTGACCGTTAGCCTCATGAAAGGCCAGGCCGTGCGGACCATTCATACCTTCGGCAAAAGTAGCCGCTTCCGCGTACGCGCCGTTATCTTTGAGGACCAGGACCCTGCCATCATTCCGCGCAGTG
Organism: Chloroflexota bacterium; assembly: GCA_028287745.1. Lineage (GTDB taxonomy): Bacteria > Chloroflexota > Chloroflexia > Chloroheliales > Chloroheliaceae > 54-19. The sequence continues at coordinate 92,355 of JAQBPB010000019.1, read as the reverse complement.
GCGAACAGGCGGCCGTCCGGGCTGAAGGTAGCATGGCGCAAGCCGCCACTTACCTGGGTGTAAAGACTAATCTGGAAACCTTTAGGTAGCTTGAGGGTCCGATTCTGGGCAAAAGTTCCTTTCTTAAGGGCATCCGGCACCTGCAAGGTTATATCTACCAGGCCCCCGGCCGGTGGCGCAACCGTAGGTGCCGGACCAGCAGGGTATTTGTTATCAATCGGCCGGTTTTTAACACCCGATTGAGCGGCGGTAGTGGCAGCCGCAGCCGTAGCAACCGCCGTGGTAGCAGCAACGGCAGTGGTGGCGGCAGGCTGGGTTGGAGCGGTGGTAGTAGACGCTACAGTGGCAGCGGGAGCAGTAGTGGCTGCCACTGTAGTAGTACCAGCCTGGGTCGCGGTAGTAGACGCTACAGTGGCAGCGGCGGAAGTCGTGCCGGGCGCGGCCGATGTCGCGCTGGCGGCGGTTGTTGCCGCCGCAGTAGTAGCTGTAGTAGTGGTAGCCGCCTGGGTGGTGGCAGCGGTAGTAGTCGGGGCGGCGGTATCATTGCCGCACGCAGCCAGCAGACCGGCCAGAAGAAGGACAATCAAGCCAGACCCAAATTTATAGAGCTTGAAATTTAAAAATATTCCTGGGTAATGCAAAGTTAAATTCCCTTTCGGGGCGTTGCCCGTTCACAACCTATACTTCTCCTATAATATTATTAAATTATACCATTTGTTATACCACCAACTGCTTATAAAGCGATTAATAGGATTAGGGTTAGATGATACTAACCGGTTTTTAACCGAAAAAGAGTATACTATCGGGCGGTGGTACAATGGTTAAACAGATATAGGAGTAGGCAAATTAATGAGTACCTCAGCCAAAGACGACCTCGGTCTGGTAGTAGACAGCGTTGCCGATTTACCCACAGACCTGCTTAAAGAACTTGGTAATATCAAGACCGTCCCCTTTCACGTTTATTTCCAGAAGGAAAATATTTCGTATGATGAAGGCGTGACCATCAGTTACCGGCAATTTTACGAAAAGTTGGAGCACCCGGAACTGGGCATGCCCAAGACCCAGGGCCCCAATGCCGGGGAGTACGTTGCCGCTTATGAGGAAATGCTGCAGCGCTATGACCGGATACTCTCGCTCCACGCCAGCACCAAAATGAGCGTGGCTTATAACTCGGCTACCTTGGCCCGCCAGTCGCTTCCCGATGCCGACATTACCCTGTGGGACAGCGGCACCGTTTCGATGGTGCTGGGCCTGTATGCTTTACAGGCTTCCCGGATGGCTAAAGCCGGCCAGACTCCCGCCCAGATCCTGGAATGCCTGGAAAAGTACAAAAAGGAAACCGTTCAGTTATTTGTGGCCGACACTCTGAAATATTTGCGCCAGAGCGGCCGGGTCAACCAGGTAGCCTACCTTATCGGACAGGCCCTGCACATCAAACCTATTTTCACTTTCAAAGATGGCATCGGTGAACCGGCTGGCCGGGAACTCAGCCTGGAACGGGCCTTCTTGCGGATTGCCAAAACCATGGCCGAGAAATTCGGCCAGCGCCCGCTGCTGGCAACAGTCGTCCACAGCATGGCTCCCCAGCAAGCGGAACTCCTCAAAAACCGCATTAATAACAACACCAACGTTAAAGAACTAATCCTGGCTGAGATGGGACCAACCCTGGGCGCGCACGGCGGCGCCGGAGTGGTCGGTGCTGCCGCTTTTCCGCTTGATTAATCTACCGCGCATAAGTTTTAAATTGTTATAAAAAATGATACAATGCTGCAAATTTAGGCCGCCCTAACCCCCCTAAGGGCGGCCTACTTATTGCAGCATTGTTGAATCGGTATGCAAAAAGAAGTACATATAGGCTTACGGCAAATTGATATTCAGGCTTGCACAGTATAGGAGGTAAAAGTGGCTCAAAAAGTCCCTGCTGCCGAGGCAATGCCCGGCCCGCACCACCGCCCCCCGGTTAACCCTATCGTCAGCTTGGTTAAAGACTCCAATGGTTTCGAAAAAATTCTATATTCGTTGCTGATTTTTGTTCCCCTGGCGTTTGTGGCGGAACTTACTCATTTCCCGTCAGTCCTGGTTTTCTTCGCATCGTGTTTAGCTATCGTACCGCTGGCAAAAATAATGGGTACGGCGACCGAAGAACTGGCCACCAAAGCCGGACAGGGTATTGGCGGCCTGCTCAATGCTACGTTTGGTAACGCGGTAGAATTGATTATTGCCACCCTGGCCCTGATTCGCGCCCAGGAAAACCCAAAATTACTGGAGGTAGTTAAAGCCAGTATTACCGGGTCAATTATGGGTAACTTGCTTTTCGTACTGGGTCTGGCAATCTTTTTTGGCGGTTGGAAACGCGACAGGCAAACCTTTAACGCAACCGCTATCCGCGCAACCAATACCCTGATGTCGCTAACCGCGATTGCGCTGATTATCCCGGCAGGCTTTGCCTATACCCTCACTACCCCTGTAAACGATGCCCAGCGCCTTGACCAGCGAAATTTGCTGGAAAACCTAAGCCTGGCGGTGGCGGCTATCTTGATTCTGTCCTACATTGCCCAGCTAATCTTTTCGCTGCGCACCCATGCCCATCTTTACGCCGGAGACCCGACCCTGCATGCCGAGGAAGAAGAAGGCCACGGCTGGAGTGTAAAGGCAAGCCTGGGGGTGTTGCTGGTGGCAACCGTGCTGGTCGGGTTTATGGCCGAATTCCTGGTCGGCAGTGTTGAAAGCCTGACCAACCAGTTTGGTTGGACCGAGTTGTTTATCGGTGTAATTCTAATCGCAATCATTGGTAACGCGGCCGAACACCTTACGGCGGTGCTGGTGGCGATTAAGAACAAAATGGACCTGTCGCTGGGTATCGCCATCGGCAGCAGCACGCAGGTCGCCGCTTTTGTCGCCCCGTTGCTGGTCTTTATCGGCTTCTTCCTGGGAGGGACCAGCCAGCTAAACCTGGTTTTTAGCCTCTTTGAACTGATCGCGATTGTCGTGTCTATCTTTATGGTAAACCTGATCGTAAATGATGGCGAGACAAACTGGGTGGAAGGGCTGCAACTCCTGGCGGCGTATTTAATCATTGCAATTGCCTTTTTCTTGCACCCACCGCTTGCTTCGGACTTACCAATTCCAGGGCATTAAAGCTAAGGGTAGTTTCTTTACCCTGGAGCAATTGAGAAAATTAAAAACCGGGGCTTCCGAGCTTTAATTAGCCTGAAGCCCCGGTTTTATTTTTACCGGATAGACTTTGCGGTTAAAGAGTAGTAACAATCGGCTGGGGTGGAGCTTCTTCTTCAATCGGGTCGGGTTGTTTTTGCAGGGTGCGGACTGGCGAGAAAAGGATCGGTAGGACCGAAAGAAATCCACCGAGCGCTGCCACCAGCAGGGTCGCTCGCAGGCCGATTAGTTCACCCAGCAGCCCGCCCAATAACGAGCCAACCGGCATTGTGCCCCAGACCAAAAACCGCATACTGGCGTTCATGCGGCCCAACAAACGCCGGGGCGTGATGGCCTGGCGCAAGCTGAGCTGGTTTATGTTGTAAATTGGACTGCTCCAGCTGGTTATAAAGTATCCCGCTGTCAGAATTAGCATGAGTACCGGGACCGGCCCATTTGCCAGCGGTGTAGCTAAAGGCCCTATACAAAAAACAACGGCGGTTAATAGTATGGTTGGGCCTAGCCCCAAACGATCCGTCAACCAGCCGTTCATTAGCGCCCCTAGCAGAGCCCCGATACTGCCCAGGCCAAAGATTAAACCCAGCACTACGGCGTCCAGGTGTAACTCGCGGACCAGGTAAATGGTGTAAACCGCGCTCCCGATGTTGCCAAAAAGGTTACCGATACCGGTACAGGCGGCAATCGGGCGCAAGTAGCGGCTGCCAAAGACCACACCCATACCCTCGCCGATCTCGCGCCAGATGTTGTGCTTAGCCTGGGTGGCTGCCCTGGCCGGTTCGGTGTGTTTGATAAGACCCAGAAAGAGGGCTGAAAATGCGAAGGAAATGGCATCCAGGGCCAGGGTAACCGGGGCCGAAACCAGTTGCACAAGGGTTCCGGCCAGGCCCGGCCCGGCAATCTGGGCCACCGACCGGCTGACTTCCAGCTTGCCGTTGCCCTCAACCAGTTTGTCGCGCTCGACCAGCACCGGCAAATAGGACTGATAGGCGACATCAAAAAAGACCGTAAAAACCCCTGTTAACACGGCCACCACATACAGGTATTCGATACTCAGCCAGCCCAGGGCATAGACCGCCGGAATCGAGCCAAGAAGGATGGCCCGGCCAATATCAACCATTATCATGAGCGGGCGCAACCGCCAGCGGTCAACCCAGACTCCCGCAAACAGGCTGATAAAAAGAAAGGGAGCCACTTCGACCGCCCCCAGGATACCCATCTGAAGGGGAGTAGCGCCCAACATTAGCACCGCCGTTAAAGGCAGCGCCAGCAAAGTAATCTGCGACCCGAAGACTGAAACTGTTTCACCGGCCCAAAACTTTAAAAAATTGGGATGCTGCCAGAGCCCACCCAGGCGCTTATTCATTCTAAAACTGCTTTCGCTATACCAGGCTTTCTATTGCTTAGTTAGGCGTATTATATAGATAACTATAATAACATTGCAAATAATAAGTAATCTAAATTTTTCCTTTGGCCTACCAATAGTGTTAAAGCATGAAACCGGTCTTTCAAAATTATGCTAAAATATAACCTATGAAAATCACCAAAGAAAACTACCTTAACGCTTTTGACGGCCGCCGCTGTTTAATCACCGGAGGCCTCGGTTTTATTGGCTCGAACCTGGCCTGGCGGCTGGTCGAACTGGGAGCCGACGTCCTGCTGGTAGATTCCCTTATACCGACCTACGGGGGCAACCTGTTTAATATCCGGGGTCTGGAAGATAAGTTAAAGACCAATATCGCGGATGTGCGCGATGAGAACAGTATGGATTATCTTGTCCGGGACCAGGATTATATCTTTAACCTGGCCGGGCAAATCTCCCATCTCGATAGCATGGTTGATCCATACACTGACATGGAGATTAATTGCCGGAGCCAGCTTTCAATCCTGGAAGCCTGCCGCAAGAATAACCCCGGTGTCAAAATTGTCTACGCCGGAACCCGCCAGATTTATGGCAATCCTGAATACTTGCCGGTAGACGAAAAACACCTGGTCCGGCCCACCGACGTGAACGGCATCAACAAAGCCGCCGGAGAGCGCTACCACCTGGTCTATGCTACGGCTTACGGGATGCGCACCACCTCGCTGCGCCTGACCAATTGTTACGGGCCGCGCCAGTGGATGCGCGACAACCGGCTGACCAGCCAGGGCTGGCTGCTGCGCCTGGTGCTGGATGACCAGACCGCCCAGATTTATGGTGACGGCCAGCAATTGCGCGACCTGAACTATGTGGATGATGTGGTGGATGCTTTCTTACGAGCAGCCGCTTTTGAGGAGTCAAACGGGCAATTTTTCAACCTGGGAGGCCAGCCCTACAGCTTGCTGGAACAGGTCGAAATGATGATCCGGCTAGCCGGGACCGGACGCTATGAACTGGTGCCCTGGCCGGAAAACAAAGAGAAGATTTCGATTGGCAACTACTACGCCGACTACCGGAAAATTCAGAACATGCTGGGTTGGCAGCCGGTCGTTGAGGCGGAAGAGGGCTTGAACCGCACCATCGAATACTACCGCCGCTACAAACAATTCTACTGGTAGAGTGGCGCGCCCGAGCCGCCACTCTACTACTTCCCCATTGTAAACTTAGATAACCAGCCAGCCCCTGGCCCGCGCTACCTGTTGGCCCAGTAAGCCAAGCAGGAACTCGGCCGGGGTGTTAACATACTCCGGGTGCCACTCGAACCGGTTCCGCTCAAAGTACTGCACCGTATAGGTCTTGCCGTCGGAAGGGTTGACTTCCTGGAATTCCTCGCTAATCGGGTACCCGTACTGGGACAGCCCGCCGTGCGTCTGCCAGAAGGTTTTAAACCCGCCTCTGAGGCTGTGGCCGGTCTCTTTGAAATAAAATTCGGTGGCAGTGCTGTTGAAAGGGGCTACCGGCTGGAAAGGATATTCCCCGGCTTCCTTCCGGCCGCCGGTCACGGTATGTCCCAATAGCCCTAACAAGACCTCGCTTTCCTGGCCCTTATATTCAGGATGATGCTCAAACCTGGCCCGTTCGAAATACTGGACAGTATAGCCATTTTCCATAAACTCTTCCGAAATCGGGAAACCGTAAATAGACAGGCCGCCTTTGCGCAGCCAGTAATCCCTGAAAATATTGGACAGGTTGTGACCGGTCTCGTTAAAGAACTGGTTATTCGCGCCAGGGCGGGGAGCGGCCCGGTTGAAGGCCGCCCGGTTCACCGGGGCCTTAACCGTGTACAGCTCGCCGGGCTGGGTCCGTAAGGTAAATTTGCCCTCACCAACATGGTTAAATTCGGGCTGGGCTTTGCTGTCGGCCGCCACTACCACGTCCGTACCGGGTTTCCAACCCGCGAACAGGGCTTTTAAGTCGAGCGTTACTGTGCCTGGCGCGGTCGTGCTTACCGTCACCTGGCCCTCGTTATCTTCCGACCACCAGATAGACCAGGGCGCGACTTCGGACTGATTGAGGGTGAAACGGCTATCACGGAACTCAGTCCCATTACCGAACTGAGCATTATGGGCCTTCCAGCTATAGGTAATGGTAACCCCATCAAAGGTTTCCAACCTCTCAAAATCGCCATTGGGCTGGCGGTTTGCCGCCGCCATTTGCAGCACCGCCCGGCTGGCGTAATAGGCCGGTTTAGGCCGGTCGTTGTCATCCAGCAGGCCGAAATTATTTTCGTACTGGTTGGGGCCGGTCGTGAAGTTATTCAGCATCCATTTGAAGCCACCCGCATAACCCCGGCCGTAAAGGAACAGCCAGACCGAAGACTCGTAAGAAGCGGTCTTTAACAGGGGGACCTGGTTCTTGCCGTCAAAATTGCTGTAGCCGAATTCCTCCATTACTACCGGCTTGCCCTGGTAGAACGCCTTCAGATAATTGATCATCGAAAGCGTCCCGGCCAGGCCCTCAGCCGAATCACCGGGAAAGCGGTGGAACGAAATAAAACCCAATGAATTGTTAGCCGCTAACCGGGCCATTTCAGGCCGGTTCCAGCCGATAGTGGTCAGGCGGCCGGGGTCGGCCTGGTTGATGGCGCTCTGCCGGACATCAATATAGCGCTGGACCGTGGCATTTAGCGCCCCGATAAAAGAATTCCATTTCACTGATTCGTAGCTGCCGAAAAAATCCATATCGGTCACCCGGCTGTTATTGCTGACCCAGGTATAGACATCGTTCTGAAACTCGTCATACAGTTTAAGCAGGTTGAGGTAAATGTAAGCCTGGCGCGAATCCAATTGGCTAGGCACCTTACTGTGGCCTGGCCCGGCCCGGTAGGTATCGGCGGCGGATTGGGTTATCCGTTCCCCGTAAAGCCGGATCATATCTTCGGTCTGAAGCGCGACCGGCCCGCCCGGATAAATCGCGGAGATTAATTCGGCAAACTGGGGCTCGTTGCGGAGGTCGTAGCCGAGGATGACTGGCGACCCTGAAAAATGCTGGGCAACCAGGCGGTCAATATGGGCCAGCTTGCTGATTTCAGCCTCATAATAGTCGGCGAAAGTAATCAACAGCCGCAGGCCGTTTTGCTGGGCCAGGTCGGCCACTTTATCCAGCTTGCTCCAGTTATTGGCCCGGATGTCATCACGCAGGCTGTCCTGGATAAAAATCCGGACCGAGTTATAGCCACCGGCAGCGGCCAGCGCCATGTTCTGGCCGATCAAGACAGGGTCGAATTTATCGTCGCGCCACATGGCCCAGGCCCGGTCGCTCGGCCCCTCATAATTTATCCCGGCGATGAAATAACGCAAGCCGTTGGCGTCTACGAGTTGGTCGCCCCGGGCCTGGATTTTCCCCACCCCGGTCGGGCTGTTGCTTAACAGGCGGTTGCCGCCCTGGTAACGGTCGGCAGCCAGGGTTGCGCCGGGCGCGCCGGACCTAAACCGCTGGGTGTTAGCCAGGCTGCCCGGTAGCGGAGCCGGAAGAACAGCCCGATAACCAGTTTCAACCTCCGGCGCGGTGGCCCCTGCCAGGGGAAGGTGCGCCAGGTTCAACCATAAAAGGGAAAATATTCCAAAGATGGATAATAAAAGGGTAGCCGTTTTAGGTGGGTGGGCAGCAGCGGCCGGTCTGGAACGTTGCGCAGTCATTTCCCAAATTCCTTAGATGATTAAGTATAGTTATAACGATAGACAAGGGTATATAGGCCCTATGAAAAAGCCCCGCGCTCAATATTAAGTTGGAAAACTTACATATTAAAATTTAGCCAAAGGGTAAATTACGCCGCTGGAAAAATTTTAGCATATGTTTTTTATAATTACAATAGCCCGATTTGGGGCGAAATTAGTTCAGTAGTTCGTAAATGGCCGGTTCCCGGCTCTCTACAAAAGCAAAAACCCCGTTTACCATATGTTCCTGGAAATGTGGCGAGGCCCGGTGAGCATCCAGGGCGGCCTGGTCGGTATATTGTTCATAGAAAAAGAACCGGCGCGGGTCGGTCGGGGACCGGTGGACCAGGTAGAGCAGGTTGCCCGGCTCGGCGCGGGTAGGCTCCACCATCTTGCGCAATAAATTCGCGGCTTCTTCTTCGTGACCTTCTTTAATCAGGTAGTTAACCGCCAGACAGAGCATAAATTCTCCTTTTGAGTTTGCGTTAAGCGTTCGATTGACTTATCATTGGGCCGTCTAATCTTTCGGCGGCAATCGCTTTACAGTCAGACTTTCCCGATTGAGGCCCGAACTGCCAGCCTCGGCCGAAGCCTCGTTTCACAGGACCGGCCCGGTGAAAGTTTTGTAAAAATGAGCATCTTACAAAAATAAATTATGGTTTATTGTATCAACTGCGGCAAACAGAATATAACCGATTTTGACTTTTGCTTCAATTGCGGCGCGAAGCTGGTCAAGTCGGCTGAAATGGCAGCCAATCCTGACCCGGCTGACTCGTCCGGCCCAACCGGGCAAAACCCGGCCCCCGGCCAGCAGTCCGGCCCGGAGAACCCGCAACCAGCTTTTCCCGGCAGTTCATTACCGGGCCAGCCCGGCCCCTACGGCCAAAATTTCCCGCCACCCGGTTATCCCAATGGCGCTACTCCATCTGGTCAGAATTTCAGGCCGCCGTACCCTTACGGTACCCCACCGGCAGGAAAACGCAACCAGCCACAGCGCTACCCGGTGGCCGCCAATGGCAAGCCTTTCGTGGTTATTGACCACCCGGAAGCTTTTTATGCCTATAAAAATGCCGATGGCAAACAAGTCTACGCTTCTTTCGCGACCATACAAGCCCGCATCCTGGCAGCCTTATTCGATACCTGCCTGCTCTATCTGCCTTTGCAATACATTGCCTGGACGCTCATGGTAATTTTTAACCCGGAAACCCAGAAAATGCTGCAAGCTATAACAAGGTCGCCCGACCAGATGCAACTCCAGGAAATAAATATGTTGATGCCGGGCTGGGCCACCCTGCTTATCTGGACGATTACCCTGGTCTACAGCGTCCTGATGACCTGGAAAGGCGGCGGGCAAACTCTTGGCAAGAAAATCCTCCGGATAAAAGTTATCGGCCTGGATGGAAGGCCACCCAATTTCCAATCTGCCCTGAACCGCAACCTTTTCGGGTATGCCTACGGCCTGGGTACGGTCGGTTTTGTGATTGGCGGTTTCGGCACGGTGGTCGGTTTCTGCCTGCAATTAATGGTCTTCATGGGCTTTACAGCAGCTTTCTTCAACCGTGAGAGACGTGGCTGGCACGACCGCCTGGCCGATACATATGTGGTAGGTAAGAATGAGCTGGTCCAGGGAGTAAATTATTGATATTCTGCGCTCGTTGCGGGGCGCGTAACCCGGCTGAAGCCCGGTTTTGCTACCGCTGCGGACAGCCTATTCTGCCCTCACCGGAAGCTCCCGTCCTATCTCAGCGCTTCAGCCCACCGGCCCCGGTCTATTCCCAACCGGCTCCATATAATTATGCAAGCCCGCCACCGGGTTATAACTATGTCGCGGCCGGTCCCGAAGTGCTGCGCTATCATCCCCTGGCCGAAGGCATCAAATGGCTTCCGGCCGATTTAGAATCGCAACCACGTGAGTTTTACAGTTATGTAAACCAGGATAACCGGCTGGCTTTTGTGCGCCGGGCCGGGTTCTGGAAGCGCTTTCTGGCGGCCGGGCTTGACCTGATGCTGCTAACCCTGCCAATTTTGGCCCTATCTGTTTTTGATACTACGCTTCAAAACAGGGCCACCGGCGCAACAGCGCCCGACCCCAATACGGCTAACCCGCTGGCCTTCGTGTATCTGGTGGTAATCCTGGGCTATTTCTTCCTGACCGGGATTATAAGCGGTCAGAGTTTTGGCAAGAAGGCCCAGCGCCTGCGGGTAATCCGCCTGGATGGGCGCAAGCCGGACTGGATGACTGCGGCAATTCGCTACCTGGCCGGGTATTTAGTCAGTGCCAATCTTCTGGTGCTAAGCCTCCTGGTCCTGGTTGTAGGCAGCCTTAACAACAGCACCGTTTTTAGTGGCCTGGTCGGAATGCTGGTCTTTGGCTGGGGCTTCTGGTGGATTAACTGGGACGAACTTAAACAGGGCTGGCACGATAAAATGGCCCGCACGCTGGTTGTGGAAACTGGCGGATATGTCGAGGGCATTCATTTCGTAAAAGAACCCCTGGGTTAAAATAGGATAGAATTTTTATGACCTTGAATGTGGTGAGCGTGGGCCTGGGCACCATGGGGCCCGGAGTAGCGGTAGATTACCTGGCAAAAGGTCACCGGGTGACTCTGGCTGGCCGGGACGAAAGCAAATTAGTGGCGGCCCGCCAGCGAGCAGAAGCGGCCCTTAACTTCCTGGCCGCTGAGAATTTCCTGCCAGCGGAAAACCACCGGGTAGCCCTGGAAAACCTGGCAACCGCCCGGATGGACCAACCGGGGCTTTTTGAAAAAGCGGCTATCGTTGTCGAATCTATCCCGGAAAATATGGCCCTCAAGCAGCAATTCTTCAAAGAATTAGAAGAAGTTTGCCCACCCGAGACCCTGTTCCTGTCCAATACCAGCAGCCTGGTAATTACCGAAATCTTCCGCGGCTTGCGGTATCCCGGCCGGGCCATGGGCACCCACTATTGGAACCCGCCCTACCTGATGCCGCTGGTCGAGCTTACTCCCGGTGAACTGGCCGACCCGGAGCGCGTCGAAGAAGTTTACCAATTGCTGGCGAGTTTAGGTAAGACGCCTATCCGGGTCGGCAAAGAGTTGCCCGGCCTTATCTGGAACCGGCTGCAATTCGCCCTTTTCCGGGAATGCCTGCATTTGCTGGAACAGGGAGTCGCGACAGTCGAAGAACTGGACCAGGTAATCCAGAAAGGGCTGGCCCGGCGTTCCAGTTTTATGGGCCTGTTCAAGGTGGCCGACCTGGGTGGTGGCGATGTCTGGCATGGTATAGCCAGCTACACCTTCCCGGAGCTTTCTAATATGACGCAACCACCGGCAGTCTGGAATGAAATGATCGAACGGGGCGAATTTGGCCTTAAAACCGGCCAGGGTTTCTATAAGTGGGACCAGGCAACCGCCCAGGCCCTGCTGAAAGCCCGTGACCATTTTCTTTCAGGCAAGCTCAAGGAAGACGCCGGAACTTAATCTTTGAGTCTTAGACACTCCTTAACCAGGACCGGACCCTCCGTACTTATCCGCAGCTTTGGAATATTGCCCCTTTATTGCAAATGACGCTTTTATTTACCTGTAGTAAATAAAAGCGTCTACTTCGCCGGGCTTTTGCGCGGCTCCCCGTGCCAGAGTGACAGGCCCAACCGACCCCAGGTATCAGTTTTTATTATAATTATAAACAAGCCTTGCTTAAACTCACGGGCCAGTTTACAATATATCCAACCGTTAAGACCTACCCAAAAATTCATTTATTTAACCACTTTCTGTAAAATTGAGCATTATAGGCTCATAAAGAACTAATTTACAGAGATTTTGCCTGTTGTTTTAACTTTATTGCACCTAACTTGATATTTCTCAATAGTAAATATAAAGGAGGTATCTCTTATGACTGATACACGCGCGACAATAGAGGCCAATAATGAGAAATTCGGCGCTTTTCTAGCAAATGGGGATGCTACCGGACTAGCTTCCCTTTACACTGCCAATGCCAAAGTTTTACCGCCGGATTCTGAGATTTTGGAAGGCCGCAAGGCTGTCCAGGCTTTCTGGCAATCTTTTCTGGAAATGGGTTTTAAAGGCGGCAAGCTAGAAACGCTGGACGTAGAAGAAGTTGGCAATATGGCCCGGGAGATCGGGAAATTCTCAGTCCAAATCCAGCAAGACCAGGAAGTCATTACGGCCCGTGGCAAATATGTTGTTATCTGGAAACAAGAGGACGGCGCCTGGAAAATGGATGTTGATATCTGGAACAGCATAACCCCAAATCCTTAAACCGGGGAGCCTTACAAGGCTAACCGGGGACAGGCTTTCTTAATACTGGTTAACGCCAGCCAGCCTTTTTCAGGGGATTCTAATAAAATAGAATCCCCTATTCCCTCAATTAACCGCCTTTATGCTGATTTCCGGTCGGCTATTTCACCAACCCTTTGTTCCCGGTAACCCCCCGATAGAAAAAGCGTCTGGCCTTCCTGGCCCGAGCCAAGCCGCCTGGCCCAACTCGAAGGAAAGCGCCGTAAATCAGCAAGTGCCAACCTACAGGCCGGGTTCAGGGCAAACCCGGCCTTTTCCAGGTTCATAACAACCTGTCCACAGGCCCGGTCAAGACTCCAACCGGCCTGACGGATGGCGCTTTCGTTCAACCGTAGTTCAAGCCGCGCCCCTGCCTTTGCGACCATCCGGAGGTTTGCGATTAGCCGTGACTCCGTTTCTAAAAGCCCGGTCAAAAGGCTGCCCCAGGGAAAGTTAAGCGTAATAAAATCAGCCAGACCGCTGAGTTCGGCCGGTAAAGCTTCGGCGTTAGCGATTAGAAACAGCGTGTTGCCCGCCGCCCGGTTTGAAACCTTTACAAGATTCTCGCGACAGGCGTCAATCCCAATCAAGAACTGCTGCGGGTTTTGCCGGGCCACTTGCTCAACGTAACGGCCGTCGCCCGTACCCAGGTCAAGCCCGATTTCAGCGTAACCACCAAGCCGGGCAGCTAAAGTTGTACCGTCCATCCGGGCGGTTTTTTTACCATAAATATATTCCATTTCCTGTTCTTTCTTCTGTTAGCCGGTTAAGGTTGAAAAAAGAACAGAAAAGGTGGACCACGAGCGCAGGGCCGGAATTTTTTGCACGTAAAAAGGCGGCGTCAAGCGCCGTCAAGGTCATCCGGTTGTGGGTGGGACTTCAGGGCAAATAGAAAAGCAAACCTACGTGGGAGAGAGTAGGTCCGGGAAGTTTTGGAGTAAACTCCTGAATTCTAGCAGGGCGGCCGTGCCAGGTGCTTTCGCATGCTTAAAACTTTCCAGGCGAAGTAATTATATTCGCAAAAAAATTATAGCATTAAATTGCGGAACTTTACAGCCCCTTTGCTGTAACTGGATACGCTGAAAGCCCTTAACTACTCCTGAAAACAAACTCGCTGGAACCGATCCTGACCCGGTCGCCATCCATGAGGGTATGGCTCTTAACAGCCTGCCCGTTGACGAAAGTGCCGTTGGAGGTCTGCTGGTCCGTAAGGACATAGGCGCCGTTGCGGCGGTTCAGCAGGGCATGGCTGCGGCTGGCCTGCTTATCGTTCAGGACAATGTGGTTTTCCGGGCTGCGGCCTATCCGCATTTCTTCCAGGTTCAAAGGCAGTTCCGCGCCATCGGAGCGAATAAACCGGGGCCGGAAAGGCGGTGGAACGGGAGGTACCGGCACCGATATAGCATAGGCCCCACTGCCGGGCTGGTTCGCGTCTGGGCCACCCGGCCCGGTATTTGGTCGAAATGGCCCTGGTACCGGGCCGTAAGGTGAAATGGGCGGCGCCACCGGGTCTGGATTGGGTGTAACAGGTGGGTGGATGGCTGGCCTATCCACAACCGGCCCCGGTGTAGGCTTCTGGACGGGGGTAATGGGCAGGACCACGTTATTAAAGTAACTGGAAGCAAAAGCGGTCCGGAAGTCCTGGCTCGCTTCGAACAGGCGGCTGGCAAAGGCCGGGTCAGACTCGCGCTCCTGGGTCAAGGCCTGGATACTTTCGGTAAACTTAAGCCATGTGCCGGCCAGGCTGTTGAAGTCGTCATGTCCAAGTACGATCAGGTCAACCGGGCCGACCGCCCGGGCCGAAGCGTTCCGGCGCTTGCCCTGCATCAAAGCCGCCTCACCGAAATGTTCGCCCGGTCCCAGGGTGGCAAGACCGACTACCTGGTTGCCTTTCTCCCGAGAAATCTCGACCTGCCCGCTTGATACAACATAGAAAAAGTTGCCGACATCCCCCTGGCGGAAAATGTAATCGCCCGGCTCGTAGTGGACCTGGTTAATGGCCTGCGACCGGCTGAGATTCAGCTGAGTCATATCACGCGGTAAGATCAGGTCCAGGCCCCAGTTGAGCCCTACCCGCAGCTTGCGGTCCCAGCTAGGCAGCTTGGAAAGATAAATGTTGCGCCACATTACCCAGGCGATAAAGCCGGAGAGTTTAATGCCGCCCATCATTTCGGCTACCCCGGAGCGGTGCCCCACCAGGCAGAGTTGGCCCAGGCCCGGAAACGAAAATGCCTTGCGCCGGTCAGGCTGCCCTGCCAGCATCGCCGATATGTTATCGGCCAGTTTCTTACCTTGCCGCAAGGCGTACTGGGCGGTTGGCGGGGAATATTCGCCTTTGGAGGCCGCATTAGGCACCGCCGCACAGTCACCTAAAGCCCACAAACCAGCCATACCCGGCACACTCATGAACTGGTCAGTGATAATCCGGCCCTTTTCCCGCTCCACACCCAGCGAAGATAAGGCCGGGTTAGGGGCGCTGCCTACCGTTGAAACCAGGGTGCGGGTGGCAATCCGTTCGCCCGACTTCAAAATAGCTTCGCGGGGGGTTGCCGCCGCGATACGGGTCTTTAGCCGCACATCGACGCCACGCTGCCGTAGCTTCTTGAGCGCGAATTCGGCCAGGCTCTCCGGCATTTCCGGCAAGATTCGCTCGCCGCTGTGCAGGAGAATCAGCTTCAGGCTCTCTTTGGTTATGGAGCGATAACTTTTTGAAATATCGTGGACCAGGTCGTTAAGTTCACCAATAGTTTCTACACCGCTGTAACCGGCCCCGGCTACCACAAAGGTCAGCATTTCCTGGCGCAACTGCGGGTCGGTTTCGATGTCGGCCGCTTCCAGCATTGAGATAACATGGTTGCGCAGGTGCAGGGCGTCACCCAGCGTTTTCATGGTTTTGCCGTGCTGGGCCAGGCCGGGCAAACTGGAAAGATTAATTACATTGCCCAGGGCGACTACCAGTTGGTCGAAAGGCAGCAAACTTTCGCGCCCGGTAATATTCGAGGTCGTCACCACCTGGCGGTGGCGCAGGTCTATACCCAGCACTTCCTCTTCCCGGAAGTTTATCTTAGGGGCCATCCGGCGGATAGGGTTAACAATATGCAGCGTATCGATACTGCCAGCTGCTGCGCTGGCAAGCATCGGCACAAAGACAAAGAAATTTTCGCGGTTAACCAGGGTTATTTCTACATCGCGGGAATTTTTGTAGTATTTCTGCAAGCGTTGAGCGGTTGTTACGCCACCAAAACCCCCGCCCAGGATTAAAATTCGCTTCTTGTCGCTTGTTTGCATTAACCCTTCCCCGTTTACTAATGTTACTAACTCAAAATCAAACAGGATGGGCAGGATTATAAATCCCAGCCATCCTGTTCAAGCTAATTGTAGTTACTGGCCGTAGCGGTAAGTAAGTACCGTGTCCGTCCCTAACCGGATTTCAGCGCCATCGTCCAGGCGGACCGGCGTGCCTTCCAGCTGGGTGCCGTTCAGCCAGGTGCCGTTGGAACTGCCGAGGTCGCGCAGGTAGACGCCATCCGGCTGCCGCACAATCTCGATGTGTTCCCGGCTGACCCGGTTATCGTCCACCATATAGAGGGGGCCGTTGCTGCTGGGCTTATTGCTGCGCCGTCCAATCACTACCCGGGGCGCGTTTATTTCAAAGCGCTGCCCGGTGGAATTGCCGCTGCGCACTTTCAGGCTACCAATTACCCCACCTGGCGGCGGTCCATTATAGCCGTTGCCCTGAACCGCTATACCGGGCGCCGGGGCCGGAGGATAGGCAACCGCACCGGGAACCGGCGATTGGACCGTTGGGTTTGAACCACCGGTATACTGCGGATTATGGGAGGGCGGCGGCAGGACCGTAACCGCGGCCTGGGCGTTCGGGAAAGAAGGTGTGACCGGCCCGGGCGTGCCGTTGCGGTTTACATTCCCACCCTGGGGCGCGACCGGTTCGGCCAGGCCGTTCCAGTTCAAAAGCTGGCTCTTATATTCCATATCATCCAACCAGCCCTGGATAACCCGGCTCTTGACCAGTAAATCCGGGTCGGCATCGATTTTGCGGTCAATATTCTTGCCCTGGACCGCGCCAAGTTGCTTGATACGCCGCTTAACGATAATGTCTACATCTTTGTAGCTTTCGCCGCTGGCCGCTATCATTGACCGGAAGGTATTTTCGTCCAGGCTTAACACTTCAACGGGGGTAATCGTTTTAACCGTAGCGGTACGGCGGGTCCGCCCCAGGATACCGATTTCACCAAAGTAAGCGCCTTCGCTCAAAGTGGCAACCGGCTTCTGGAAGCCGCGCTTGTCGGCCCGCAGGATCTGAACCTGGCCCTGGGTAATGATATAGAAACGGTCCGCCGCGTCACCCTGGTTAAAGATGATCTGGTTGGCTTCGAATTTACTTGGCGTAGCCGCCTGGCTGAAGTAAATCAACTGGTCCCGGCTCAAATTCGGCAGGGCTTTGGCTAACCACTCATCATAGATTCGTTTGACCTCGTAAGCAAAGGAAAGGATCATCGGAATCATTACCAGCACGTTATAAATAAAATGGATATTGATCCGGTTCGGCGAAATGTCGTTGTAGAACGGAATGGCCGAGGCAAGGACCCCGTTATGGGCCATTAACCCGGCGTCCAACTGTTTAGCGTAAAGGCCCAGGAAAGTACCCGCTCCCGGATAGCCTGAAGGAACCAGGCTGGCACCATACAGGAAAATGTGTTCAATCTGGTGGATAAACGCTGCCAGCAAACCCCACTTGGTCCAGGGGTTATCCCGGAACCGGAAGAAAAGAACGGCACAGGCAATCAAAATCGCGCCGTCCCACAGGAAGTGAATTAACTCGCGGTCCAGTTCACCAAAAACCCCATGGGCGGAAGGGCAGCCCGGCCCGTTCCAGGTCCAACCACCGCAATTTGGATAGACCACCGCCTTATTGGTCACCGGATCAACAAAGACGTCCGACTGGGGCGGATTTAAATTAATTGCTTCAATTAGTTTTGTTCCGGTGGTCAGTGGCGCAATGTTCTGGTGATTGGCAGCGTTTAAGACTACCATCCGGGCGTTACTGTTCTGGTTGATTTGAAATTGACCGGTATAAAAGTGTTCGCGATAAGCCATATACTCGCCCATCTGGACGACATGCTCACCCACGTGACCGACCTGTACCAACATCAGTACCATATAGAAGGCCATAAAGCCATAGTGGCGGCTGTTATACAGTACTTTCATTGTGAAAAGGGGAATCCAGGGAATTAGAGTTGCCAGAGCAATCGCCCAGAGATGCCAGTGCAACAAAATTGCACTTAGCTGGAGGACATAAGAAGCCAGGGCAGTACTAATAACTGCTTTTAGCTGAATATCTCGTCCTTTAATTAGCCTTAAAAGGTTGTTGTACACCTAAGGATACTCCTTTGAGTTAAGTTAGTATTGGTAGGCCAGCGCAGGTTATATTAAATTATTGTTATATCTGGTAGAAATATTGGTTAGTTTAAACCATTTTAGTAAGTTTATCATAAGTCCTTGTTAATGTATATACCAATTTAGCACCTTACTAAAGAAACAAAAAGTGACCTTTTTCTCTCACAATATGTGATCTTCATTGCAGCGGAAATCCGGTCATTAATTTTAAAAACAAAAAGGCCCTTTTATATAAAGAAAAGGGCGCTTTTTGTTCATATAGATCGCTAGATTGCTATACCGGCTTAATCATGTGAAGGAGATGACATGGACTGGGCTGCACCGGGAGTACCGTCTTCCGCAGCCGCATGGCTGGTTTTCTTCCTATTACTGGTCTGGATGCGCATAGAAGGAACCGCCAGGGTCATAGCCAGGGCCACAAAGCTTACTGCCAGGGCCATCAAGTAGCCGCCGTTGACCGCGTTGGTCAAAGCGCCGCGCACCGTATCAATCATTTCCACCGGCAAGCTGGCCGCTACCTGCGGGTTAAGAAGGTTTTGAGGCTCCTGGACGTTAGTTAACAGCGGCGCAGGTAAGGACGCTACCCCGGGGGCCGCGTTGATGTTGCTGATATAGCTGTTGGTTACAACCGTACCGATCAGCGCTACACCAATCGTGCTGCCAATGGACCGGAAGAATTGCACACTGGAAATACTTGATCCCAGGTCGCGCCGCGCCACGCTCTCCTGGACCGCGATAGTGGTAATCGGCATTATAAGGCCCAGGCCAAGCCCCATAATAATCATATACAGGGTTACTTCCCAGGGCTGGGAGGATACGTTGAGCAGCGTCAGAAGGCCCACACTCAGGACCGTAATTGCCGCCCCGGCGATCATTGGCGGCTTAAGCGCGCCTTTGGACGAAACGAACTGGCCGGTCAGAATATTGGTTATGACCAGGGCAATTGCCAGCGGGGTCATAATCGCGCCGGAACTGGAAGCCGACTGGCCCTGGACTACCTGCACATACAGCGGGATAAAGTACAGGGCTCCCATCATTATGACACCCATGCTGAAGGTAATCATCGAAATGAGCCTTACTGTGGCTGACTTGAACAGATGCAGCGGAATAATCGGTTCGGCCACCCTGGACTCAATCCAGATAAATAAGCCGGTCAGGATGACAGATACTGCCAGCAGGCCCAGGATCTGGGGGCTGGTCCAGGCATAACCCCTGGGTGGTTCCTGGCCGCCCCAGGTAAGGGCCAGGAGTAAAGAGACAACCGCCCCGGTAATAGTTGTAGCGCCCCACCAGTCAATCTTGCGTTCCCCGACCCCTTTATTGGAAGGTAAGTAAAGGACGAGAGCCACGATAGCCAGGGCCCCTACCGGAACATTGACATAGAAGACCCAGCGCCAGTCCAGGTTATCAGTGATAAACCCGCCCAGGGCAGGCCCAATTACGGACGACACGCCAAAGACCGCCGCGACAACGCCTTGCCAGCGGGCCCGGCGGGCCGGTTCAGGAAATAATTCGGCAATCGAGGTAAATACATTGGCCTGTAAAGCCCCGGCCCCGATACCCTGGATACCGCGAAAGATTACCAGCCAGACCATAGAAGGCGCCGCGCCACTCAACAGCGAACCAAGCAAGAAAAGGACTACCGATATTAACAACACCGGCTTCCGCCCGAACATGTCTCCCAGTTTACCGGCAATTGGAATAGTGGCGGTTGAGGTAAGCAAATATGCAGTACTAACCCAGGCAAAAAGCGAAAATCCCTGGAGTTCCTCAACGATGCGCGGCATTGCAGGGTTGACAATCGTCTGGTCAAGGGCTGTCAGCAGCATGCTCATAATAATGGCCCACAGGGCCAGCAGAGTAGTTTTATTTTCCGAAGGTTGTTTGGTCTTGAGTGCCCCTGGCGCTCCTTTGTCGATACGTGGGGACATAAGGCTAGTGAGCCTCTCTTTCTTGATTATAACGCTTTATATGTTGATCTATATCCATCCGCTGCTCAATGCGGTCCAGGAAGGAATGTAACTGGATGATTTCACTCTCGGTCCAGCCCTCTAATAAATACTGCTCGAACTGGAACAGGCGGGGTGGGATGGTTTCTAGTAACTCGCGCCCTTTTTCGGTAATGTAAACTCGCATGAGCCGGTTATCCGAGGCATCCGGTTTACGGGTAATCAGCCCGTCGCGCTCCATTGCCTGGACGGTGCGGGTTATGGAGGCTGGGTCAACGTTGTAGCGCTTGCCCAGGAAAGACTGGCTGACCCCGTTAGGGTCCAGTGCTTCAAACAGGACCCGTATTTGAGAAATGCTAATTTTTATTTCGGCGACCAGCTTCTGGGTTACCAGGTGGGAAGCCCGGCCCAGGTGGGTCATTAACGGTAAGGAAGCTTTACCCGCCCATTTCTGGCTATTTTTCAGCCATTCCCGGCCGTGAGACTTTTCTTCGTTTTGTTCAGTAGGGGATTTCATTTTCTTCTCTAGTCCTGGAAAAATAATTTGGGTAAAGATACCATTTGACATATCAACCTTTGATATATCAATAATACCATTACTTGTTTAACTGGTCAATAATTTACTAAGTGGAAAATGGGAGACAGAAATAACAGCCGGGTAATAAAAATATAACGAATACCGGAGAATAACTGGTGTTTATGAGCAAAGCAAGCGGAATTACCGGAAAACCGGCCCGATATAGGTTAGAAAGACAACATACTCGCCGTAACCCTTTTTACCTATTTCGATAACATCGCCATCGACCAGGACCCGTTCCTGAATTATCTTTCCCTGGTAGATTAACTGGTTGCGACTTTTGTTATCCACTATCTTATAAGTCATGCCCGGCGCAACTGGACCCTGGCGGTACAGAGTGGCATGATGGCGAGACACGGTAGAAAGAGGTACCTGCAGATGGTTATCCAGTTCCCGGCCCAATTTTAGCGTGTCACCGGTTAGCTCAAAACTCAGGTTCAAGTGCTGGTCGGGCTCGGTACGCACATTCAAACGGGGCGGCCTGACCATAGTCGGAACCCGGCCTGGCCCCGGAGTTTGCCGGGTGGGCGGCGGAGGCGGTGGTGGATTGGTGGGCGGATACAGGACGGTCGGTTCATAACCCGGCCCTGCCGGTGGGGAAGCGGGTTGCGGCTGGTTAGCTGACGGCAGCGGAGTGGAAAGGTGCGTTACCTGGGGTAAGGGCGAGACTTTGCCCGGGACCGGGGCTGCTGCCCCGTGAACGCCCGCGTTAAATAAATGCCTGGGGTCAACGAGTTCAGTTTTATCCTCTCCACCACCCGGTTCCGGGTTGTACTGGGCGTTAGCAATATAAGCCGGTAGAATTATGGCGTCCCGGTAGGCCAGGTAAAGCGCCCGGCAGGAAGGAAACCGGTTAGTTGGGACTTTTGAGAGGACGCGCTGGAACACCCGGTCCAGGTTTTCTACAATGAAAGGGTGAATTGCGGCCATGGAAGGTTGCCCGGCCAGGTGTGGCGGTGGTTTTTGCATGTGGCCTGAAATCATATCATGGGGGGTGCCTGTAAAGGGCAGGCCGCCGGATACCATCTGGTATAGCAATACCCCCAGTGAATACTGGTCGCTGGCCGCGCTCACCATGCCACGCACCTGTTCCGGGGCCACATAATGGACCGTTCCCAGGGCCCGGGTGGCGGCTTCGGCATTGACATCCTGGAGCATTTTGGCAAAGCCGAAATCGGTCAGGACCAGGTGACCGTTGGAGCGTACCAGGATATTCTGGGGTTTTACGTCCCGGTGGACGATACCCATTTTATGGGCGTTATCTAAAGCGGAGGCTATTTGTTCGAGGTATTCGCCAACTTCTTCCAGGGTCAGGCGGCGGCTGCGCAACTGCACTGAAAGCGCGCCACCCGGCACAAACGGCATTACCAGGAAAGCGCTGTCCGGCAAGAGCCCGAAATCGTGGACAGTTAAAATATTTGGATGGTCCAGGGCGGCAACGGCGCGGGCTTCCAGTTGAAAGCGGCTCATCAACTCTTTGTCGGTAGCCAGGGCATTATTGAGAATCTTTACGGCTACGGTCCGCCCCAACAGTAAATCAACTGCCTGATAGACCGTCGCAAAGCCGCCCTCACCAACTTTTTTTTCTAACTGATAGCGATTGTTCAGGGTAGTGCCAGGAATCATCATAAATTTGATTTTCTAAGTGAGAAATTTGCTTATTATAATCGATTTTCAAAATCACTTTACAAGGAACGTAAAATGATACCGTTTTATTGATTATAAGGGAGAAAGGTCTAACTAGCAATATTAAACCAACTGCCTGAGATGCCTGGCGGTTTCCGGAACACAAAGGTTCGGGGGCAGGTCTCCCTAATATTTGCCTTCTTCAGCCTTAATAAATTCGTTAGTAAAAGCCGTTGCCGGGTCCACCTGGGTACGGATTAACTTTGTTTCCAGCAAAAACTGCTGCGAACTCTGCCACAGTTTCGGGTCGGTGTAGCCGTAAGGCTGGCCTTTAACCGAGTCCGATACCATAAACTTGAGCGTTTCCTTTAATACCTGGCGCTGCAAATCGGGATTAGTACCCATGGCATCGGGAGCCACTTTAACCGTACTGTCAAAAGCGGCGTCGGGGTTAGCGAGCGTATCGCGGATACCGCGCTGGACTGCCCGGGTCATTTTCTGGACCACCTGCGGATTGGTGCTGATTGTATTTTCACTGGTAATCAGGCCGACCGAGGCCAGGTTATTTATGCCGGAAACTTCCAGGATATCAAGCGCAACCCCGGCCCTGGCAAGTTGGACCGGCTCGTTCATCGAGTAGACCATTGCGCCATCTACCTTGGACTGGGATAGGGCTTCGCGCTGGGTAAAGCCGATAGTCACTACTTTGACATCTTCTTCGGTCAGTTTTCCCGCCGCCAGCAAAGCTTTAAACCCGATGTAGGTCGAACCGAACTGGCCGGGAATACCGATAGTCTTACCCTTAAGGGAGGCCGGGGTAGTTATGCCTTTGCCTTTAAGCGAAGCCAGGGCCACCGGGTATTTCTGGTACTGGGTGGCAACAGTTTTAACCGGGATACCCCCGGCCCGCGCCTGGATAACTTCATCGCCACTTGCCAGGGCGAACCCGATCTTTCCCTGGCCCACCAGGGCCATCATGTTATCAATGGTGCCGTGCTGGAAGGTAACTTCCAGTCCTTCCTGGCTGAAATAGCCTTTATCCTGGGCGACATAGTAAGGGGCAAATTGGACATCCGGGATATAGCTTAGGGCCAGGGTCACCGCCTGCCTATTCCCGCTGGCCGGAGTCGCAGCAGCGGCCGTAGTGCCGGAGCCTGCCTGGGTAGTAGCAGCCTGGGGAGCGGTAGTTGCCGCTTGAGTAGTGACAACCGCCTGGGTGGTGGTTGCGGCCGGGACAGCCGTGCCGGTGGAATCACCACAGGCTACCAGCAGTGAAAGCAGCAGGATTAAAGCCAGAAGGGGGCCGGTCCTGCCTATTGGAAATTTATTTGTATAAACCTTCATTTTATAAAATCTCCTCTTAATATAGTCAGGCAATTCTTTTGTTGAATAAGTTGAGCTAAACTAAAATTCCCGTTTTCTGGCTAACCGGCCAGAGTTTATTTATTGCCAGCGTAAAAGCGTCTTTTCGAGCAGGGTCACCAGCCCATAGGCCAGCATGGCTATCGAAGCCAGTGTAATCAGGGCCACAAAGACCAGGGCTGTATCGAACTGGCCCCGGCCCAGGTTCAGCAAATAGCCCAACCCGGCATCAGCCGTAATAAATTCGCCCACGACCGCCCCGGTAATAGAGATTGTCAGGCCAATCTTGATGCCGGTAAGCAGGGTAGGCAGGGCCAGCGGCAGTTCCACCAACCGGAAGGTTTGCCAGCGCGAAGCCCCAAAGATGGCGGCCGCTTCCAGCAAGGACTTTTCAATATTGTGCAAGCCCGCTACCGCGTTCAGCAGCAAGGGAAAGAACACGATCAGGGCACAGGTAATGATTTTAGGCAGCAGGCCAAAACCAAACCAGACCACCAGCAGCGGGGCCAGGGCAATCAGCGGGATAGCCTGGGTAGCCGCCAGAAGCGGATTTAAGAGCGTAGCTACCAGTTTGGAACGGGCGACCGGGTAGCATAGTAGCCCGGCTATCAGGAAAGCCAGACCGAAGCCCAGCAGGGCTTCCAGGAGGGTCGTCCCGGCATGCCGCCAGATTGCGCCGCTGGCTAACACTTCGCTAAACCGCAGGGCCACCGCTTCGGGAGAAGGTAAGATGTACGGCGGGTAGACCTTTGCCAGGGTCAAAAGCTGCCAGATTGCCAGTAAAACCGCCCCGGTAAGCAGGGCCGACAGATACGACAGGCGGCCCAGCAGGGCAGTTGGCCTGGTTTCTTCTATAATCTCGGGTTCTTCCCAGGCCGGGTTTAACCGGTCCGGCGGGTTGAACTGAGAAGCATTCGGCTCTGTACCGGTTTTATTTAATGAAATTCTATTTTTTTTACTTTCAGTCAACCGCTTGCCAGTCTATTTCAGGTAAAATTTTAAAATCAAAAAGGGCACAACGGGTAACAGCAAATACCCGTTGTGCCCTCTCGAGTCCCGCGGTTTGCAAGCAACAAAAAAGGTAATCATTAAATGATTACCTTCAAGGGGAATGCAAAATCAGGAAAAAGAGCAGCATAACGCCGCCGTTACCTTCTTTCATCCGGACTATTACCGTCGGCCTCGGAGTTTCACCGGGTCATGCTCCTTGCTTTACAGCTTGGGGCTCGCGGGCTATACCGCCGGTCAGGAATTGGCTTATTGCTAAGCCGCACCATGCCCTGAAGGTCAGGTTTTAATATTTTATTTTCTGAATATAATTGTATCTATTTTCACATATAAAGTCAACAAAAAATTTAATAAAAAAGGAAGTACAGGATTAGCGCCTACCCTGTGCTTCCTATTTATTAAACTTCTAACAGGCTGCGGCCGGTGCAACCGGCGCTGGTCGTATCGCTGAGGGCTAATTCAGGTCGGCCTTATCTCGCAAGGGAATGGCCCGCAGCGAAATCGTGCGCTTGCCGGGTGCCGGGGGCGGCACGCCGGGCGGCCGCTTGGCCGCTTCGGTTAGACTCTGGTTATTGCTGGGCACGAAAGTATTATCAGCCAGCCACTGGCGCGAGAAATCGTGCATATCGGCCAGTTCGGCCAGGCCCAGGATAGTCTGATGCATCAGGGTCGCCATTTTAAGGGTATCAAGCATCATTTCGTCCGGCAAGGCTCGCCCGGAAGCGGCCAGGAAATTGCGGAAGCGAAAGACATCGCAACCCCGCAATACTGCGGCCAGTTGGTGATTATAAGCCTGACCTTCGGATTGAACTTCCCGGTCAGGCACTTTTACGACGGTGGCCCGCCATTTACCCTTACCTTTACCCATCCCGGGCGAACATGCATCGCTCATACTTTAACCTCTAGGTGACTACGGGAAAACAAGGGAACGTGGAACGTAAAACATTGAAGGGAAACGTAATAGGAAGGCAGCGTAACCATAATTCAAGTTAGTTTACCGCAGTTTTAGTGCCTTACCGGTCACTTACCCATTCAACTTTCACGGAGAATTTAACGGCGTTTGGAGAACATCAGGTACGCGTACTGGGCCAGGTTTTCATCTAAACCCATGTTGACCATTTTCTCTTTATCGCCCAGGCGCAATGACTTGTATTCTTCCTGGGTCAGGTCATATTGGCTCAGGGTTTCATCCGGCTCGAATACTAACTTATAGCGAAAGTTTTCATCGCCCATCGCTACAAAAATTATTTCCTTCATAACGCGCACGCTCATCGGCTTTAAACTCCTCTTTTCAAGTACGGCGAAACCAGCTCTGTAGCGATTTTGATTATAGCACAATCCACTTATAGCGTAGAATGTAAACCGTACATCCGGGTCCGCAAGTAAATAAACGGGAAAGCGGGTCGGGAGGCCGTGCCAGGGCTGGCGGCGGCGCCAATTGTGGTTTTACGCTCAACAAAACCCCTGATTAGCCCGATTAAGTCGCATCTGGCGATTGAAACTTACAAGAGCCTAAACTATAATTAAGCTACACGTAATTTTAGCTCTATTACAATGCTTCATCTTTGAATTTTTGAATTGCCGCGGCCCGTAGGGCGGGTTTCCCCGGCGGGCAGGGGAAGGCCCTTAGCATCAGCAAAGAACCGGCGCGCTCCGTTTTCAGTCACAGGTAACCGGACAGCGCCACACGGGAAATAAGGGCGCTTTACGCTGTTGAAGTGCGTCTTGGATAGAAGGAGGAACTTCTGTATTATGTCTAATAAATTTAAGTTTGATTCGACCGACCATGTTCTAACCGAAAATCGGCTTTTTCAGCCGGACCCGGCTACCCTGGAAAATGCCAATATTTATGCTTACATGCAAAAAAAGGGCTTTTCGGACTACAAAGAATTCTACCAGTGGAGCCTGGCAAACCGGGAAGAATTCTGGAGCGACATGGCTAACGAACTACACTGGTTCGAACCATTCAACAAAGTACTGGATGACTCAAACAAACCTTATTTCAAATGGTTTAGCGGCGGGAAATTTAATATTACCTATAACTGCCTTGACCGCCATATCGGCACCCCGACCGAACAAAAAGTAGCTTACTACTGGGAGGGCGATGACGGCTCTACCAAAGAAATCACTTACGGTGAACTTTTCCAGGAAGTAAACCGGGTGGCGGCGGCCATGAAGAAACTGGGAGTTAAAAAAGGCGACCGGATAGCGATTTACATGCCCGCTATCCCGGAACAACTCTATGCAGTGCTGGCCTGCGCCCGCCTGGGAGCGGCCCACTCGGTGGTCTTTGGCGGCTTTGCGGCCAGCGCCTTGCGGGACCGCATTATTGACTGCGAAGCCAAGATGCTGATTACCGCCGATGGCAACTACCGGGGCGGCAAGTTGATTGACCTGAAGAAAATTGCCGATGAAGCCGTAGCCGAAACTCCGACCATCCAGAAAGTGTTAGTGGCCCAGCGCCTGAATAACAATTGCAATATGAAGGCCGGTCGCGACATTTTCCTGAAAGACGCCCTGGCCGAATTTGATGAAGATGTGGTCGTGGAAGCCGAACCGATGGATAGCGAGGATATGCTCTACATCCTCTATACCAGCGGCTCTACCGGCAAACCTAAAGGGGTAGTCCATGTTCAGGCCGGGTATGCCGTGGGAGTGTATGCTACCACTAAATTTGTCTTTGACATTAAGCCGGACGATGTTTACTGGTGTACGGCCGATGTGGGTTGGGTAACCGGGCACAGCTATGTTATTTACGGCCCGCTAATGGCCGGGGTAAGCTCGGTAATGTTCGAAGGTATCCCGACCTACCCCGCGCCGGACCGCTGGTGGAGCCTGATCGAGAAGTACAAAATCAGTATTCTTTATACCGCGCCCACGGCTATCCGGGCCCGGATGCGGGAAGGCGAGGAATGGCCGCAAAAGCACGACCTGAGCAGCTTGCGCCTGTTAGGGTCGGTGGGTGAACCGATCAACCCGGAAGCCTGGATGTGGTATCGCCAGAACATCGGCCACGATGTACTACCGATTGTGGATACCTGGTGGCAGACCGAAACCGGCTCCATAATGATCTCCCCGACGGTGACGCTGGCCCTCAAGCCGGGCAGCGCCAGCTGGCCTTTCCCGACCATCGAAACCGATGTAGTGGATAAAGATGGAAACAGTGTAGGCAGCGAGCGCGGTGGGTTCTTGATTGTGCGGCAGCCCTGGCCCAGCCAGATGCGGACAATCTACGGCGACCCGGCCCGTTACGAATCGTACTGGAACACGATTGATGGCGTGTATTTCGCCGGAGACGCCGCCCACAAAGATAAGGATGGCTACTTCTGGATTCAAGGGCGGGTTGACGATGTAATCAAGGTTTCCGGCCACCGCCTGGGTTCAATGGAAATTGAGTCGAGCCTGGTCAGCCACCATGCCGTAGCCGAAGCGGCTGCAATTGGCAAGCCGGACGAAATCAAGGGCGAACACGTCAAAGTTTTTGTAATCCTCAAGAGCGGGTTTGAACCCAGCGACGAGTTGATGAAGGAACTAAAACTGCACGTGCGGGCTAATCTCGGTCCAGTGGCCGTACCGGACGAGTTGGAGTTTACACCCACCTTGCCCAAGACCCGCTCCGGCAAGATTATGCGCCGGGTCATACGGGCGAAAGAACTGGGCGAGCCTACCGGGGATATCAGTACCCTGGACGGTTAAGCCTGCCAGAACCCGGGCCTACTTCTTACCAGGTAGGCCCTTTTTGGTTTAAATAACCAGGGACCGGCCAGCTAAAAACCGGGGTTGCAAGGGGGCGGGCCAATAATATAAGCTTTTAAAACCCACCGGCCGTTTGACATTAAGTCCTGGAAATAGCAGTTTATATTCCAGGCACGCTCCTGTGAAATGGCCCCTGAATGACATAGCAGGTTCCGATGGGGTATAATGGGGCCGGTCAAGGTTTGTAAATACTCCGGTACCGGCGAGTTGTCTTATTAAGTTTTAAATGGTTTGAACAAAGAGGTTTGGACGAAAATGGCTGAAATAATCAAATCTATTGATATCAGTGCCCCCGTCGAGGTTGTTTTTGACTTTGTCGCCAATCCTCAAAACGGGCTAAAATTTATGCCGAACTTTACAAAATTCCAGCCAATTGGCCCTATCGAACGCGGTATGGGCGCTAAAGTTGAGGCAGCCGGGACCATGTTTGGTATGCAGCATAGAACAATCCTGGAAATTATAGAGTATGTGCCGAACAAGCGCTTCGTCTCACGCTCGACCGAAGGGGTCAAAAGCACCTCCACCTGGCAATTCAAGCCTTTACCCGGTGACACGACCGAAGTGACCTTCACCAGCGATTACACTTTGCCCGGCAGTTTCTTTGGCCGGTTCCTGGACAAGCTGGTGATGGAAAAGGAAATCGACAAGAATACCGTCCAAACCCTGGTCAATTTGAAGAAAATCCTGGAAGGCCGCCCCAACCTGCGGGCAGTCCAATAATTCCATAAGTAGTAAGGTAAGTTTCCCTGAATCATGGCAAGTACCACCTTTTCTCCTAAAGAACAACGTCCCGAAACGCCCCAGCAAAACCGGCCCAACCGGCCCGGCCCTAAAAAAGCCCGGTCTTCCTGGCGCAGCCTGCTGGTTGGCTTGGTGATCCTGGCAAGTTTGGCCGGTCTGGGCGCCCTGGCCCTGACCAGCGCAACCGGCGGTTTAACCGGCCCGGCCTCTTCTACGACGCTGGCTACTCCGGCGGCGAAGACCCCGGCCAGCGCCAGTCCGTCCGCCCAGGTAACCACCCAGGCCGCCACGAACACTTTGTTGAACAACCCATTTGAAGCGAGGCCGGTGCTTTATCGCCTGGCGGCAAACCCGGCTGACTTTCAGGTGTTGTTCGCGGCAATGGCTGATGGATTGCGCCGGTCCCCGGACGGTGGGAAAACCTGGACGGAAGTTGCCGATTTCAAAGGAAAAAATGTTACCGCGCTGGTCTTTGACCGCGAAGACTCGGAAAGAGGCATCTACCTGGGAACCGACCAGTCCGGCCTTTTTAAGAGCACCGATAGCGGCAAGACATGGAAAAATATCGGGCTGACCGGCCGGCCGATAAACCTGCTGGCGGCCACCAACCGCAATCTTTATGTCAGTGTGGCCGGACCGCGCGCCTCGATTTATTACAGCACCGATGGCGGCCAGAACTTCACCGCCCCGGCGCCCAACGCTTTGCCCGCCAACTTGAAAGTCCTTTCGCTGGCAATCGACCACACCAACCCTAAAAATGTCTATATCGGGACAGCCTACATGACCGGGGGCGATAGCCCGGACTGGGTAAGAGTAAAGTTTTCGAGTGACGGCGGTAAAACCTGGGGCCACGCCGGTCCGTGGGGGCCGGATAAAAGCACCGGGCCAGACCCGACGCGCCCGATAACCGTCCTGCTTTATGCCTCTGGCAATTATCTGTATGCCGGGGATGGCGATAGACTCTGGCGGCTTTCGACCGACCGCACCACCTGGCAACCGGTTGCCAGCGGGCTGCCTACGACCGGCGTCTATGGCCTGACCACCGACTCAAATGTCCAGCTTTCCGGCCTGGTCTATGCCGCTACCCGCGACGGTTTTTACCGCAATACCGATGGGCAAAGCTGGCAAAAGATCGCCACCGGCGAAAGCGGCCCCTTGTTTGGCAGCGACCCTATACAGCTAAATCTAGCGGTAACGCCGGGGCTGGTAGCAGCCACCACCAACAGCGCCGCCAACTCGGTCAGCGGCTTGCGTTCGACCATGCTTTACGCCCTGAGCAGCGAAGGCCGCCTGGCCCGCTATGAGAACCGCGACTTTGGCACCGAGGTAGTTTCGGTAGTGCCGGGAGCCAGTAACCTGCCCGATTTTACCCCCTACGGTGGGGTAAACCCGGCCGACAAGCTGCCGCCACCGGGCGAAACCGATAAAGATCCTAAAAAGACTTATATAAAAGAGTCCGGCCATTATTTACAGGGCGATTTCAGGGATACCTGGTTCCGCACCGACCTGAACGGTCTTAGTATCTACGGTTATCCTTTGACAGAGCAGTTTACCGAATACGACCCGCGCACCAAGACCAACAAAATTGTGCAATATTTCGAGCGGGTGAAATTCGAGCAGGCTAAACCGGGCGACCTGCCCAGGACCGGCTTGATCGGCTATGATGCTATCGAGGGGCGCTTCTTCCCACCGGGGCGTTTCGCCGTAACCACCGACAGCCAGCAGTATTTCGACCAGACCAAGCATGTTCTGAAGGGAGCGTTCTTTACCTTCTGGAACAAAAACGGTGGGTTATCCCGCTTTGGCTATCCAATTACGGAAGAATTTACCGAAAAGAACGCCCAGGGTAAAGATACGGTCTACCAGTATTTCGAGCGGGCTAAATTCGCTTTCGACCCGGATACCAAAACCGTAACGATCTCTCTACTCGGCCTGGAAGTGCTTCAAAAGAAAGGCTGGATCCCTAAATAACCTACCGGATAGACCGGCAACGGGGGAGGATCTTACTTGAAAAAGTCTGCTGCAGGACTGGAACGGCCTGAAGCATCCGACCGGCCTGCGAGGCCCGTGGCACACCGGGTAGCCCTGATCGTAGGAATTGGGTTGCTCTGGCTCGGTTCGCTGATGTCGGCCCTTGCGCTTTTAATTGGCTTGACTTACTTTATTGGGAATTCGGGCGAATGGCTCCAATTACAAGGCCCGGCGGCGGAATGGATGTCAACCGCGTTGCGCCTGGTGATTGCTTTGATTTTCGCTCTGAGCACCTTCTGGCTGCTCTTTCATCCCCGGCGGGCCTTTCTACACTTGCACCGGTTTTTCCGGCCGCATTTAACCCGTTTGTTTACCCGGCCAGATTCAGCCGGGGCCAGGCTGGCGGCTGAAGCCGAGCACGACCTGGAAGAGGTAGAACAGGACCTGGCTGAACTGGAGCATCCGCCCCAGAATCCCCCCACTACCGGCAAAATTTCCCCGGCGACCCCGGTTAGCCCGGTGCAGCCTGAGCCGGTATTAAAACCAATCAGCCGCCGCCGCTTTGTAACTGAAACGGCCTTGATTGGGGCTTTTACCGTCGACTCTTTCTTTATCGAACCGGCCAGCCCGGATATAACCCGGCTGGATATAAAGCTACCCTTCCTGCCTACCGCTTTCGAAGGGCTGACGATTGCCCAGCTCAGCGATATTCATATCGACCCCTACACCTCTACCGAGAAAATTGACCAAATGGTGGCCCAGGTAAACGCCCTGAAGCCGGACCTGACTTTTGTTACGGGCGATTTTGTTTCGCGAGGGAATTATTACTTTGACCAGGCCGCCCAGACCCTGGGTAAACTGCGCGACGGCAGCCGCCTGGGCCTGTATGGCGTCACCGGTAATCATGATCACTGGTCGGACGGTAGCGACCTGGGCCGCCTGGAGCCTTTGTTGCAGAAATACGGCCTGCCCCTATTGCGCAATACGGCCACTAAAATTGAACTTAACGGCGATAGCCTCTGGCTGCTGGGCACCGATGACTCCAGCACCCACAACGATGACTGGCGGAAAACCCTCCGGGCGGCTAACTTCCAGAGCGATGAGGCCCTGCGGCGTTACGAGGGCACTTCTATTTTACTTTCACACAACCCGGCCTTTACCCGCCAGGTGGCCGGTGCCTCGCCGGACTTGCTGTTAAGCGGGCATACTCACGGCGGGCAGGTCTATATTCCTGTGATAGAAGATTTGGTCGTTTCGCCCATTTTCCCACAGTACCGCCACTATTATCGGGTTGGTGACCGGATGCAGGTCTATGTCAACCGGGGAGCGGGCGTAGTGGGCCCGCCAATGCGTTTCTTAGCCCGGCCTGAAATCCTTTTACTGCGATTGGTAAAAGCTTGACAAAATTTCGAGGCTGGTTTAATGTAGTATAACTAGATAAACTATATCTACTATATATGTCCATGAATTTAGCATAAAGGAGTTTTCAATGGCTGAAAGCAAACAACAGGGGTTTGAAACGCTGGCTTTACATGGTGGGCAGGTAGCCGACGCTACTACCAACGCCCGGGCAGTGCCGATTTATCAGACTACTTCCTTTGTATTTAAGGATACCGAACATGCGGCTAACTTATTCGGCCTGAAAGAATTTGGCAATATTTACACCCGCATTATGAACCCGACCACCGATGTTTTCGAGCAGCGAGTCGCCATGCTTGAGGGTGGTGTCGGGGCAGTGGCGGTTGGCTCCGGCCAGGCAGCCGAAACGCTGGCAATCCTGAACCTGTTGGGCGCCGGTGATGAATTGGTCAGTTCCGCCAGCCTTTACGGTGGTACTTACAATCTGTTTCACTACACCCTTCCAAAGTTAGGCATTAACGTTAAATTCGTGGACCCCGGCAACCTGGACAACTTCCGGAATGCAATTACTCCCAAGACCCGGGCGGTTTACGCGGAAACAGTTGGTAACCCTAAATTAGATACCCTGGACATTGAAGGGGTCGCCAATGTTGCGCATGAAAACGGTATCCCGCTAATTATTGATAATACCCTGCCCAGCCCGTACCTGGTCAACCCGATTAAATGGGGCGCCGATATTGTACTTCATTCGGCCACCAAGTTTATCGGCGGACATGGCACCAGCATTGGCGGCATCGTAGTTGACGCCGGTAAATTCGACTATAACAGCGACAAGTTTCCCGGCTTCAGCCAGCCGGACCCGAGCTATCACGGTCTGACCTTCAGCCAGCTTGGCGACCTCACGCCCCTGGCCTACATCCTCAAATTGCGGGTACAGGCCCTGCGCGACCTCGGACCGTCCCTGAGCCCGTTTAACTCGTTCCTGTTCCTGCAAGGTCTGGAAACCCTGCCCTTGCGCATGGAACGCCACAGCCAGAACGCTATGGCGGTTGCCCAGTTCCTGCAGCAGCACCCGAACGTATCCTGGGTCAATTACCCCGGCCTGGAAGACAGCGCCGGTTACGCCCTGGCGAAAAAGTACCACCGCAACGGTATGTACGGTGCAATCCTCGGCTTCGGCATTAAAGGTGGCCTGGAAGCGGGCCGCAAGTTCATTGACAACCTGAAGCTTTTCTCACTGCTGGCAAACGTAGGTGATGCCAAGTCGCTGGTAATTCACCCGGCCAGCACCACCCACTCCCAGCTTACGGTTGATGAGCAGTTCGCGACCGGCGTTACCCCGGACTTCGTTCGGCTCTCGATTGGTCTTGAGACAATTGACGACATCCTCGAAGACCTGGACCAGGCTCTCAAACAGAGCGGAAACTAGGTTTGGACTAAAAAGACCCTTCGCCAGACTGGCGAAGGGTCTTTTTAGTTTTCAGTAGCCTGGCTTATTGCAGGCAAAACTCGTTGCCTTCCGGGTCGCGCATAACGACCCAAAATTCACCCATCTCATTATACTCGCTTACTCTGGTAGCGCCCGCGCCGGTTAGTTGTTCAATCTTCCGGTTGACCCGCTGGCGGCGTTCCATTACCGGGGTGCCGTGACCACCGCCGACATTAACATCAAGGTGGACCCGGTTCTTAACCGTCTTGCCTTCGGGTACTTTCTGAAAAAAGAGCCGTGGGCCTTTCCCTTCCGGGTCAACCGCTGCCGAAGCAGAGTCCCATTTTTCTTCCGGCACATTCTGGGCCTTTAAGAAAGCGGGCCAGCTTTCAAAGCCGGGTGGCGGCTCCTGGATTTTGTAATCAAGCGCTATTGCCCAGAACTCCGAGAGTTTGGCCGGGTTGGCACAGTCAAAAGTTACCTGGAATGAAGTCGCCATTATAAGTCTCCTTTCCCACCAGCGGACCTGAATAAAGCCGGTGATTAGACAAAACAGCTTTGTAAATCATTTGTTCTAATATAGCTCAGAATAAAAAACCGGTCAACCCCTTCGACGGGTTTTTTACAGGCCGAAAAATTAGGGTGGGAAAAAAGGTGAAATACGATAGAGAAACAAGAAGTACCCGGCAAGTATTAAAGGAGGAATAAAAAGAAGCACCTTTAGATCCCTAAAGACGCTTCTTTTTAACTATTTACTTCGAGCACCCGGATATCAGGGGATAATCAGCTCCTGGCCGGGATGAATCAGGTCAGGATTGGAAAGCTTGTCCCGGTTGGCGTTGAAAATACGCTGCCACTGGCTGGCGTCACCGTAGTGCTGCTGCGCAATCGCAGAAAGGCTATCCCCGGAGTTAACGGTATAGGTCCGCTGGCCGCCGCCCTGGTTGCCCTGGCCCTGGCCGCCCCGA
Organism: Chloroflexota bacterium; assembly: GCA_028287745.1. Classification (GTDB taxonomy): domain Bacteria; phylum Chloroflexota; class Chloroflexia; order Chloroheliales; family Chloroheliaceae; genus 54-19. The sequence goes on along the minus strand of JAQBPB010000019.1, from coordinate 57,673 downwards.
CTTTCAGCGCGGACGGACGAGCCATTCCAGTGCAGAATAGCATTCTCGAACATCTGGTAGCCGCCCACGTTCCCGTGCTGCGCGTCCACCGGTTGGCCGATTTCGGGGTGTTCTTTGTAGTAGCGCAAGAATTCATAGCCGACCGCGTGACCGTTAATCTGTTCAACATCCGGGTTAGAGGCTGGCACCGGGGCCGCCTGGGCCGGTTCGTGGGCAGCTACATCGGACGCGACCGGTTGGGCTGACTGGCTCTCCATAGACTGGTGAAAATCCGTGGTCCGGTCATCCTGGGGAGCGGCAGCTTGCTCGACCGGGGGCGTATATTCCAGTGAGGGTAGGGGAGCCTGTTCAGCCGGAGCGGGCGGCGTATATTCCAAAGACGGTAATGGAGCTTGCTCAGCCGGAGCAGCGGCCTGTTCGGCCTGGGCTTTTTGTTCTTCCTCTTTTTTATCCAACCCAAAAAGGCTCTTAAAAGCATCCTTTACCGGATCATTACTCTGTGCCATAGCTCTTTTTCTCCTTACAATACAATGATTATTTTAACCCTTATTCTTTTACCAGTTGCTACTTCTCAACTAGCTGATACTAAACTGCCGTTTGTACAAAAAGCGGCCAACCATGAAGTAAATTACGCCCAGACCTAGCGGCATCAGCAGGTAGAACAAGGAAGGCCAACGGTTATCCAGCATTACATCTTGCAAGTTGGTTGCCCCGAAGGTCATCGGCAAAATGTACGAGAAATAGCGTGTAGCTTCATTGAACTGGGCCAGCGGGACTATAAACCCGGTAAAGAAAATGCTTGCCAGGATTAAAAGCATACTCCACTGAACCGCCTGCGTCTCCGTACGGGAAAAACCGGCGATCAGGAAACCCAGCCCAATTGAAGCAAAACTGGATGACGCCAGTACCCCCACTACCAGCAGGGGGTCGCCGATAAACGGCACGCCCAGGAAAGCATTCAAAGCTGCTATCAAGAGGCCGCTGACAATCATCAGCAGAATCATGTAACTCAGAAACTTCCCGATTAAAATCTCGGTCGGGTTAATTGGTGATACCCGGAAGATTTCCAGCGCGCCCAAAGACCGGTCCCGTACAATCGAAAGCGCCGCCAGGGTCACGCCAATGTGCTGGAGCAGTAGAATTACTACTGCCGGAGAATAGAAATTGACGAAGGAAGCCTGGGTACTCGCCAGGTTTTGCGCCTTCGATAGGACCGGTTCGACCAGCACCGCCGGGGGAATATTGGCAATCTTGTTAGCATCAGTAGCCAGGGCCTGGTTAGACTCGCGCAGCTTGCTGACGTTGCTCTGCTGCTGGCTGGAATTCAGGTCGTTGCGGTTCAGCCCATCGTCAATGGCCTGGATTTGCTTCTCAATCGTATCTATGCGGGTGTTTAGATTGCCCACTATACCCTGTGAAACCTTCTGAGAAATCAGTTTGCTTTCCTGGGTATTACCCTGCCCAGCCCCCGGCACAATCAGACTGGCGGTTCCCTGTTTAGCCAGGGCCGTCACCGCTTGCATGCGGGTAATTTCGGTTTTCGCGGCCACCTGATTATTGCTCTGCATGGCGCTTTGCAGCCGGTCGGTCGAAGCGTTCATTTGAGTAGTGTAATCCTTGAGCTGAGTAGTCTGGGGCTTGGCCGCCTCTAACGACTCGCGCAAGATTACTTTATCAAACTCCGACGCATAGACATAGGTGCTGTATTCAATATAATTAGCCTGGAGAGGGCTTAACTGGCGGTAGTAAACCGGAAACTGCGCGCTCTTGCCATTATAGATCTGGTCAATCGCATCATCCGGCACCACAATTACCGCGCCCAATTTGCCTTCTTTGAGCTTATCGACCACCGCGTTCCGGTTGGTCGATACTTCCACAATATTAAAAGTATCCTTGGAGAAAGAGGCGTAATCTTCCAGCCTGGTAGAAACACCCTCCCTCTGCGGGACCACCAGAGCCGTATCAAACTTATTCTTGCCGACATAGCCGGTCGCAAAGATTGCCATAATGATAAATGGCCCCAGCACCAGGCTTAGAATCTTTAGGGGCTGCCGGGCCGAACTGGAAAGTTCTTTGCGGCAGAAAGCCAGCGTCCTGATGATTAATTTAAACATTTTATTTGCTAGCTCCCTGGTTACCAGGTTTCTGGTCATTGCCGGGTGTTTCAGGCGAAACAACCGGTAATTTCATGGTATTTTGATCAACATCGCCTTTGACCGGGGCAACCGGGTATTTGGGCTGGTAATTATAAGAGCCGATAACCGGCCGCCGGGAGGCTGGCTGGTTACCCGGAACAGCCTGCCTGGACGGATCAAGGACCGGCGGACCGCCCGGACCGGGCCAGGGTGGTGCATCAGGACTGCCCGGCACACCGGGACCGGGTAAAGGATCGGGATTGGGCGCGATAGGACCGGCCGGACCACCCGGCGGTACCGGCTGTTCCTGGCGGCCCGGTTGCGTTTTCGGTTGAGGGGTAGCCTGCCGGGGAGCCTGGGCAGGTTTGATTTCACGGGCCCGCAACGGGGGTTCCGGCTGTACCGCTACCTGGGGCCGTATAAACTCTTCCGACCGGGGCTGCGCCTGGGAGCGATTTTCAGTATGGATTATTACCGGCGCCGGGACCGGAACGACCGGTTCTGATTTCGTGGGAGCATTATCGGCCGCTCTTTGCTGCACAACCGAGTCCAGTTCCTCATTATCAGGGCGGTCTTGTTCCATTAACCGGACAAAAACTTCTTCAAAGTCCGGCCGGTATTGCTCGATAGACTTAACAGAAATATTGGCTTCCTGCAAAGCGGAAATAATTAAAGGAACAGTTTCACCGCCTTCGTTTACAGTTAACTTCAGGTCCTGCATATTGAGGAACTGGACATAGGTGACACCCGGTACGTGCCGGATAATTTCAATGGCTTGCGGGCTGACAAATTCCAGGCTGAGGTTGACTACATCACCACCAAAGGCGTCACGGCGGATTTGCTCCGGCTCGCCAAGGGCGAGGATGCGCCCCCGGTTGAGAATTGCGACCTTATCGCAATAATCGGCTTCGGTCACATACTGGGTCGTCACAAAAATAGTCCGGCCCTGGTCGCGTAATTCGCGGAAATGGTCCCAGAACTTCGACCGCAAAATCGGGTCAATACCGGCGGTCGGCTCATCCACAAAAATAAGCTCAGGGTTATGGACCAGGGTAGCGGCCAGTTCCAGGCGGCGCTGCATACCACCCGACAACTGCGAAGCAAGCTTGTTTCTAGACTCCCACAGGTCAACAAATTCCAGGGCCCTTTTGATTTTGGGCTGGCGTCTGAACCAGCTCATGCCGTAGACCGAAGCTACGAAGTTAACGTTACCCATAGTCGAAATTTCCGGGAAAAGGACGAATTGCTGGGGCATATAGCCAATGCGCTCGCGCCATTTTTTGTGGAATTTGTGCGGCTCCTGCCCAAAGACGGAAACTTTACCCTCGCTGGGCTTATACAGGCCGGTTAACATGCGCATGGTGGTGCTTTTACCGCTGCCGCTCGGCCCCAGCAAACAGAAAATCTGGCCGGGCGTAACCTCAAAATTCAAGTCGTGGACGACTACTTTATCCTTACCAAAACTCTTACCTGCATCCTGCATTTGAATAATCGGACCATTATTCCAGAGTGCGCGGCGTTGGTGAAACTGGTCAGGCTGCGCGGCCCTGGCCTGGCGGGTATCCGCCTCTAACGTAGATGCCATTGTAATAACCCCTTATTCTGTCAGCTGTTTTAACGTGAGACGCATTTGTAGCTAAATGTGCCTGACCGGCTAACTCATAACTTCTTTTTTAACTTCTAGCCAGCAATAGTCGTGGGGAGGATTAAAGCCCAGCACCGAAAAAGGTACCTCCGGCTGCTTACGTTCCTTGAGATATTTTTGGAGTCTTTCGTTCCTGGCATAAAAGCGCCGGGCGATTTTCCAGGCCGTCTTCATATTAGGAAAAGAAACCTTCATATTATCGCGTCCCGGCAGCGCCACATAAGAAAACCCGTGCTGGGCCAGCCAATCATAATCTTCCGGCCGAGGCCAGATCAGCACAATTTTACCACCGTTACGGGTTACGCGGATAAGTTCTTTCAGGCCGGGTTCACCGCCCTGTTCGGGGTCGGCCGTAAAAGCCGAACAGGAGAGGGCCAGGTCAACACTATCATCGTCCAGGGGCAGGTTATCGAACCGGCCCTGCAAAGGCTTAATCCGGTTCTGGACCGGTTGATCCTTTAATTTATTCTCTAAAAGTTGCAGCAGGCCTGGTGACGGCTCGACCGCGTACACCATGCCCGCCCCGTGGCGCAAGCTTTCCATAGAAGCGCGGCCGCTACCGGCCCCTGCGTCCAGGACTTGCTTGCCCCGGATAGAAGGCGCCAGGTCTTTGAAAATACCGGGATGCAATCTTTCCCCGGCGGTCAGTTCTTCATAAAGTTCAGGAGTTTTCCAATAGGTAAGTTCCCAGAACAGGCCATCCAATAGCTTTTGGCGGGCGGCCTGAATTTTAGGCAGCGAGGCGGGCCGGTTAAGTTCGCGCCGGAAGCGCAACCGGCGGGCATAAGACATCTGGCGGCCAATTTTACGGCTCAGGGCCTGGTCGGTACCGTGCAAGCTCAGGGCCAGTTCTTTTAGCGAAACACCAAAACTATCTTTACGAAAGAGTTCTTTAAGGGTCTTATCGTCAAAAACTTCCAGGTCGGACAGCCTGAACGGATTCTGGAAGAGCGGCGTGTCGCTTTCGGGCGCAGGGGTACCTTTGGTCCTGGTTGTCTGGGCCAGTTCTTTGAAAGCTTCCGGCTTTAAGCGGGTTGCTTTTACGCTGGTCTTTACCTGGTGTAAAAGATTTTTAAACTGGTTGAGCGCTAATAACATCGGCCTGTAGGTACTCCTCACGGTTAACGCAACGCGTCAAACAGAAAAATTTTTTGAAAAGTGGACGAACTTTTAAGGGTCCCTTAAAAGATTTAGCCTTATTTGCTTTAATACCTAAAGCAAGACCTATGCCAGGTAGAAATTTCATCTACTCACAAACTTATGTGCAAAATGTACAATATTAATGCCTGAAATATGGAACACCCGTACATTGATACAAACCGCACAATTTGTGAAAATAAAGCATCACTTTATTACTCAAAACAAGCTATTAGCCAGGCAGTTTACAAAATAATAGGTATGGCAAGAAATTCACAAGCTAAAACAAGGTAAGTGGTAAAGCAACGCGTAACACATAGATGTGTTTGTAGGACAAAGCAACGGGGCATGCGTCAGTTTAATTTTGAAAAGAGGAGATAATAAGGAATGTTGATGCAAGTAACACCGCCCACAATTGATACCGGCGATACAGCCTGGTTATTGGTTAGTGCTGCCCTGGTGATGTTAATGACCCCGGCCCTGGGCTTTTTCTATGGTGGATTGGTTAGAAGTAAGAACGTACTTTCCACAATAATGCATAGTTTCTTTATGTTGGCCCTGATCAGTGTCCAGTGGGTACTGTGGGGCTACTCGCTGGCTTTCAGCCCGGACGCAGGTGGCTTTGGAATAATTGGCGGTCTTGGCTGGGTTGGCCTGGAAGGCGTGGGCACAGCGCCCAATGCAGACTATGCGGCAACCGTACCGCACCTTTTGTTTATGGTTTACCAGGGTATGTTCGCAGTAATTACCCCGGCCCTGATTACCGGAGCTTTCGCCGAACGCAAACGTTTTAAGGCTTTTGTAATTTTCAGCTTGCTCTGGGCAACTTTCGTATACGATCCGGTGGCGCACTGGGTCTGGGGTACCGGCGGCTGGTTGCGCGGTATTGGCGCACTGGACTTCGCCGGTGGAACGGTCGTCCATATTACCAGCGGTGTTTCGGCCCTGGTCGCGGCGGTTGTTCTGGGACGCCGGATTGGCTTCGGTAAAGAGAAAATGGATCCTCACGATGCGACTATGACCGTGTTGGGTGCGGCCCTGCTGTGGTTCGGCTGGTTCGGCTTTAATGCCGGTAGCGCCCTGGGTTCCGGCGCGCTGGCCGCCAGCGCCTTTGTCACTACCAATACCGCTGCCGCGATGGGCGCGTTGACCTGGATGACGGTCAGCTGGGCCCACCACAAACAGCCCAGCGTGCTGGGTGCGGCTGCCGGTGCAGTCGCCGGGTTGGTCGCCATTACTCCGGCGGCTGGCTTCGTGGATGTGAAAGCCTCAATCTTGATCGGTTTAGTAGCCGGCATTCTATGTTACTTCGCGGTCCAACTTAAAAGCATTATCAAAGTTGACGACGCGCTGGACGTTTTCGCGGTACACGGCGTAGGCGGCATCTGGGGTGCCATAGCGACCGGTATATTCTGCCAGAAGGCGGTTAACCCGGCCGGAGCGGACGGCCTGATTACCGGCAACATCGACCAACTTGGCAAGCAGATTTTAGCAGTCCTGGCCGTAGTCGCTTTCTCGGCCATCATGACTTTTATCATTCTCAAAGTACTCAACCTGTTTGTCGGGTTGCGGGTAGCTGACCAGGAAGAAGTATTGGGCCTGGATACCTCGCAGCACGGCGAACCGGCCTACCAGGTATAGCAGGGGAAATCTGTGGGGAGCTGGTCCTGAAAACGGGTCAGGCTTCCCGCCTATAGGCAATATGTACAAAAATCAGACAGAATTGTTGGATTTTACGCCCATTGTAGTTTTACCCGTTGAGTGTAAAAATATACGTGTGGAGAATAAATCCCTGGCATTAAGATTTGAGTAGAAGGAGTTTGAAATGTTGATCGCTTGTTTGATTGCTTTTGCAGTTTTGATCGCTTCCTGGTTGGTACTGCCTTCTTCGGAAACGGTTTATGAGACCAAATCCAAGGCCAGCGAGGTAACCACTCGCGACACCATTACTGTTTCCTAGGTTTAAGTCTGGTTCGATAAGTAATTTCTAAGTTTGAATTCTAATGGCCGCTGAAGCGGCCTTTTTTATGCCTGATATTAATAATAAAACGGCCCGCCATTTGCAGCGGGCCGTTTTATTTGTACCGGTCTTATTTAGCTATTTAGGCATAGCCTTCAAAGCATCATAAGAAGGGCGGGTTGACCAGTCGCCCCGGATAAGGCCCCAGGGGCCCTTCTCATCCGCAGGACTCAGGAAGGTCGCGAAGTTTAGCTGCCAGACGCTCATAACGCCCATCCATGGATACTGGGTCTTTGAGCGCTGGAAAGCCCCCACCAGGTAATTGGCCTGCTGCTGTTCGCTGACCAGGGCGCCATACTCGTAACCGGGAGCGGCGTTCCTGGTGGTCCAACCAAACTCGGTCAACCAGACCTGCTTGTTGGCGTCACCGTACTTCTCCATTATGGCCCGCAGGTTTTCAACCCGGCGGAAATAGAAGGAAGCGTGAGTCGACCAGGGCCGGTTTTTATCGGCCGGGGGATTGGTGGGCCAGAGTTCGTCCGGCGTATTGGCCGCGTTGCCGGGGTGGACGCCCAGCACGTCAAAATACTTGCGCATTTCGCCATTATTGTACTGATAACTTTGTTCCAGGAAAACTGCGTCATCAACCGCGTAATTGGGGTCGTTGATGCCGGTCGGGCTAAGACCGCCATAAATAACTACTGCCCAGGGGTCGGAAGCCTTTACACCCTGGTAACCGGCCTTCAGAGTTTCAATATAAGGACGGACTTCAACGCGGCCACCGCCGGTTTCCCGTTCAATATTCTGCTCGTTCCACACTTCATAAGCATCGACCCGGCCCTGGTAGCGCAAAGCCATGCGCTGCATAAGTTGCCCAAAGACCGCCGGGTTAGCCGGTAAACCGGACGTGCCGTTTACACCGGCCCAGTGTGGGGCGCGGACCACACTGAAGATTAAGTGAATGCCATGACGTTGGGCGGCTTCCACAACGCTATCCAGTTCGGCCCACTGGTACTGGCCGGGGCTTGGTTCCAGGACATCCCAGCCGACTTGCTGGCGGACCCAGCTAAACCCGGCGTTCTTGACCAGGCCCAGTACCCGGTCCTTATCCTGGCCCAACAGCCAGACATTCATACCGTAGCCGATGTGAGGGCCTTTGAGCGGAAAGGCCGGGCCGCCGAACTCAGGAAGAACTTTAGGCGCACCGCTCGTACCGCTACCGGTATAGAAATTTTCTTTGCCGGCCGGTTGTTTGGCCTGGACATCCTGGCGCACTCCCAGGCGGTTCATTTGCTGCCAGCCCAGTAAGCCCAGCAACACCTCATATTTAGTGCCCTGGAACTCCGGGTGGAACTCAAACCTGGCTCTCTCAAAGTACTGGACCGTATAGGTCTTACCATCAGCCGGGTTCCGTTCGGTGAACTCTTCAGTAATAGGATAACCGAACTGAGCCAGACCGCCGTTAGCCTCCCAGTAGTTCTTGAAGCCATAAGCCATGTAATGGCCGGTCTGGCTAAAGTAAGTACGAGCGGCAGTGTTTGCGGACCCGCTGACGCGCTGGAAAGGCTTCTCGCCCTCGCGGCCGCTGGTCAGGTTCCGGCCCAGCAGGCTCAAAAGGACTTCATAACGCGTTCCGGCATTTTCCGGGTGATATTCAAAAACTGCCCGCTCGAAAAACTGGGTCACATAAATTTTGCTATCGGTCGGGGACTTTTGCATAAAGGGTTCGGTCAGGGGATAGCCAAACTGCGACAGGCCGCCGTTGCGCTCCCAATAATTCTTAAAGGCCCCGCTCATGTAGTGCCCGGTGATCGGAAAATATGTTACATCGTTTGTAGCCGCCGAAGCCGCCGGGGTGTTTCCCCCGGCCATGGGCAAAGCTAACAAAGCCAACAACATCCAGACCAGGCCAAATCGCCAGGCTTTGAAGCGGATAGTGTTTGAACTAAGTTCTTTCATTAACCCTAACTTTCTAATACTTCTACCTCTCGCAATAACGAGGATTTTGTTCCCATAATAATAAGCAATCATAAGTTACCGCTTAGTCCTCGCAATTATTAGTTGCAGTGACCCTGTTTATTCAACGTATAACAACTGTATTGGTAACGAAATATAAGCATTTATTATCTTATTCTAATTATTAATGTACTCAGAAGATTTAACACAGCTTTTCTTCGATTAAAAATGGTTTCTCTGGCTTGCAACGTCTTTTAATATTAGTTAGATCAATGCTAAATAAGTCTAAATATTTGGTTTGACAATAAGTTTAACCAATAGCCTGATGTATTATTTAGCTTCAAGCGATATATTATAGAGGCCTATGGCTCAGGAATTACCTATTTTTATTAGGGGAAGGGGTTTGAGCAAGTTTCGAGTAGAAGGTATCTTAGTTAGTTTTAGTAATACAACCAGGAAGAGCCTTCCACCATCCTTATGCAGTGATGATAAGAAATCCGGTCAGAGCTGACTACAATGGGACAATATTTTTATTTTGCTGGCTCGAATTGGCCCTTAGAAAACACCCCTAATCACTCTCTCCTCGCGCTCTCTGCTCCACCCTTAAAGGGTGGAGCTATGGGGAGCAAATCTAGCTAAATGTCCCATTTGTTTAGACTTGGAATGCCAGCGGACTTTAGAGCAAGCCGAGTGTTATAGGTTTGTAAAAACACTGGCACAGGTGAAGGAACCTTACGAACAATGAACATTGGAGGAAGAACATTGAATAAGCGAAAGTTAATAAATATCTTTCCAGCTTTGATGCTGTTAGTCGTGGCCCTGGCGGCCTGTGGTGAAAATACTTCTACCACCGGCACAGGCACAGGCGCGACTACTGCTGCTGGCCTGGTCGGTACGGCGACCACTGCCGCCGGGGCAGGTGTAACAACGTCTGCCGCTGGCGCAGTAACAACCGCTGCTGTCGGGGCTACAAGCCCTCTGGCAACTACTTCTGCGGCAGGTGCAACTACTGCCGCCGGGATTACCACTTCTGCGGCAGGCGCTGGTACCGCAACTACCGCCGGGGTTACTACTTCGGCCGCAGGCGCCACTACCCCATCGGCAACTACCTCAGCAACCGGTACAGGTACTGGCACCGCTGCGGGCGTTAACCCTGCGACAGCCCTGAATTACCCCACCGGGACGACGATTACCATTCCTACCGCCGTACAGGGTACACTCGCCCAGGCCCTGGGCATGGGTGGTGTTACGACTGCCAGCAGTCAAATGCTGTCCTTTACCACCAGTGATGCCCCTACCCGGGTTATAAGCTACTATGCCAGCCAGCTTAGTGGGACCGGCACCGGAACCACCGGCACGACTACTACCGCCGCCGCCGGGGCTACCACTACTACCGCCGCCGCTGGCGCCGCCACGACGGCAGCCGGGACCACCGCTAGCCAGGGACAGCCTTTCAACCAGGCTGGTTTAAGCGGCCAGATGATTGCCTTTACCTGCCCGACCGGTACCTTTAGCACTACCGCTACGGGAACAGGTACAGCTACTACCGCTGCCGCCACGACTGCGGCCGGGGCAACCACTACTGCCGCTACCGGGACAGGGACAAGGACAGGCACCGCTTTAAACTGCACCATCGCTAATAGCGCCACTTCTGGCAGCGCTACGGCTACTACGGCCGCCGCCGGGGCCGCAACTACTACCGCTGCTACCACCAGCGCGACCGGCACTACCGGGACCGGAAATAGAGTAACTGTCGTGGCAATCCCGCTGGACACTTCCTCGATAGCTGCTCTGACTGCTCTGATTCCGGGAGTAGGTTCCAGCCTGCAAGCCAACCAGACCCTGATCCTGGTAATGCTTGGCTCTTAGAACGTATAAATAGGTTCCCGGTATACCCGGTAATCTTTAAAAGGGAGGCTCCTGGTTGGGGCCTCCCTTTTGTTAAAAAAGTTATTATTCTAAAGATAAAAAAGAGCCAGGAGGTTTCCGGCTGGAAATCACCTGGCTCTAACGGGCTGTTTTAACTTGCCTTAGCGAATAATGGTTTCTTCGCGGCGCGGCCCAACCCCGATGTAAGTAGCCGGGAGGCCGGTGACAGCTTCAAGGCGCTGGAGATAGCGCCGGGCGTTCTCCGGCAAATCTTCGAAGGTTTTAGCGTTACCAATGGATTGTTTCCAACCCGGCCACGCTTCATAGACCGGCTGGCACTCTTCCAGGAAGGTCGCGTCCCCGTCATAGTAATGGGCCGGTTTGCCGCCCCACTCGTAACCGGTCGCCAGCTGGATAGTGTCAAAATCATCAAAGACATCCAGTTTAGTCAGGGCCAGTTCGGTAAAGCCGTTAAGGGCCGAGGCAAACCGGACCACATCGGTATCGAACCAGCCGCAGCGGCGGGGCCGTCCGGTGGTAGTGCCAAATTCCTGGCCGTTCTTGCGAATATGCTCGCCGTCAGCGCCGGTCAGTTCGGTCGGGAAAGGCCCATTACCTACCCGGGTAGTGTAGGCTTTGGCAACACCAATAATCCGCTCGATGGCCCGACCCGGCACACCCGCCCCGGCGGTAGCCGCCGAAACCAGGGTCGTACTGGCGGTCACGAAAGGATAGCCGCCCCAGTCGGGGTCAAGCAGGGCCGCCTGGGCGCCTTCCAGTAATACACGTTTCCCACTCACGATAGCGTCCTGGACCAGGCCGAAAGTTTCGCGGACAAAAGGCTGGAGATAGTTGTAATACTCCAGGAAATCGGAAGCAATCCGGTCAGCGCTCATGGACTCGCCGCCCAGGGCGACACACAGGCGGTTCTTGATCGAAACCTGTAGGGCCAGCTTTTCCATAAACAGGCTGCGCCGGGCCAGATCGGAAAGCCGGATGCCGTTGTAACCGGCCTTGTCGGCGTAGGCCGGGCCGATTCCGCGCCCGGTGGTACCGGTACTCAGACGGCCTTTGGCTTCTTCGTATAGCCGGTCCAGAGCCCGGTGGTAGGGAAGAATCAGGTGGCAGCGCGGCGAGATAAATAGCCGCCCCCTGAAATCAATGCCGTGCGCTTCAAATTCGCGTAACTCTTCGACCAGACCCGGCAGGTCAATCACTACACCGGGACCAATGATACAGACCGCCTGCTGGTGGAAAATGCCGCTCGGCACGAGGTGCAGCTTGAAAGTACCATATTCATTTACAATAGTGTGGCCGGCGTTGTTGCCTCCGTTGTAGCGCACGACCAGATCAGCATCGGCCGCCAGGATGTCTACAAATTTCCCCTTACCTTCGTCGCCCCACTGTGCCCCAACAATTGCGGTAACAGACATATTAGAATCTCCTTCTAAACGGTAACCTTACTCTAGAAGAAGTATTACAAAACTCCTTTTTTTAGCCTGAGAGCTATTTAATGAGCTAAAGATCCGAGCCTTGGAAAACTTCCAACAAAAAAACGGCCGCGCTCCGGGCCGTTCTTGAGTTAGCCTAGCTTATTTTAACACGCCCGGAAGTTTTGAACAAATTATGATTAATCTTCGATTGGACTCGGAATTTTAACTGTATTTCCAACTCCTCAATGCCTTTTTCAGTTGAAATATGGGGGTAAATGGCGTATGCTGCTAGGGATGTGCTTAGATTGGCATCACTAATATAGAAGAGCCTTGGGAAAAGGTTTTCCAACTTATATTACTCTTTTTAAGAGGACCTTTATTGAAAAGGAGAAAGATTAAATGACTACATTAACTCCGGAGCAGCGTAAACTGTTTGAGGATCCCAACCTCGTAAACGTGGCGACTTTAGGCAAGGATGGCACACCTCGTTCAACCGCTATCTGGGTAGACCTGGATGGTGACGATATTCTGTTGAACGGTGCCACAAGCCGCCAGTGGGTTGAAAATTTGCGCCGGGACCCTCACGTGGCCCTGAATGTCTTCGACCTGAAAAACCCTTACACGCAGGTAAACGTGTTAGGCGAGGTCGTTGAAATCACCCAGGAAGGCGGCGAAGAACATATTGATAAACTTTCCCAGAAGTATTTCGGGAAACTTTATCCCGACCACCGCGCGGAAGACCCCCGGGTTATCGCCCGCGTCAAAATCAACAAGGTAATCGGAAGATAAGCGGAAGTGCGGGCCTGTTAAAGCAGGTCTTTCCTTGCCTGACCCCGTCTAATGTAATATAATTCAAGCGGATAAACCGGCCTGAGTTACTCTATATTAGCCGGGGTCTAAATTACTACAGAAAGCACTGTTTCAATGGAAAAGCGCACTATCAACCTGCTCAACCGGCAACCTGAACTGGCCGGTTATCACCGGGCCACTCCCAAGGTAGAAATTCTGCCCCGCGAACCTAAACCAGCCTGGCTAAAATCAAAACTGCCGACTGACCGGAATTATTTCGAGCTTAAAAAAATTATGCGCGAAAAGGGGCTGCATACGGTCTGCGAAGAAGCCAATTGCCCTAATATCAGCGAATGTTGGACTAACCGGACAGCCACCTTTTTAATCCTGGGCGATATTTGCACCCGGGCCTGTGGTTATTGCGATGTTACCAGCGGCAAACCCCTGCCCCTGGACGAGGATGAGCCCCGCAAAGTGACCGAAGCGGTCAAAGCGATGGGCCTGCAACACGTGGTTATTACCTCGGTAAACCGGGACGATCTGCCTGATGGCGGGTCGCATATCTTCAAGGCGATGGTCGAACGCATCCGCCAGGAAGTACCGGGCTGCCGGATTGAATTACTGATCCCCGACTTTTGTGGTGATTGGGACAGCCTGGCCGAAGTTATGAGCTCTAAACCTGACATTTTGAATTACAACACTGAAACGGTGCCGAGCCTTTACCGGCGCGTCCGCCACAAGGCCCGCTACGACCGGACCCTGGAAGTGCTACGGCGGGCTAAGGAAATGGGCCGCTACTACAATGTAGTCACCAAATCAGGCCTGATGGTCGGGTTGGGTGAGACTAAAGAAGAACTTATCCAGGTTATGAAAGACCTGCGCTCGGTAGACTGTGATGTCCTGACGATGGGCCAGTATATGCGCCCGTCGCTCAAGCATCTCAAGGTTGAGCGCTACTATAGTCCTGAAGAATTTGTCGAGTTAAAAGAACTGGGCCTGGCTCACGGCTTCAAATTCGTTGAAAGCGGCCCGCTGGTGCGCAGCAGCTACCATGCCCACGAACAGGTCCCGGGCGCTTAGGAGGCACCCCTCAATGGTTCAGGCGATTATACTGATTAAAGTTGAACGGACCAGTATTCCCGCGACCGCCCAGCAACTGCTGTCGATTGAAGGGGTCCAGGAAGTTTTTTCGGTTACCGGGGAATACGACCTGGTGGCAATGGTCCGGGTTAAAGAGTACGATAGCCTGGCGGAAGTGGTCACCGAGAAAATCGCCCGGATTGCAACTATCCAGGATACCAGCACGATGGTAGCTTTCAAGGTTTATAGCCGGGAAGACCTGGAGCAAACCTGGCAAATCGGCGTCGATTAATTCACAGATAATTCTAAAAGTTCCCAGGCTAATTACTAAAACCTGGGAACTTTTAATTTTAAAATTATAAAGAGCCGTACCCTATCGGAGTTGGGAACAGCTCTGCTTCGTGTGATAGGAGCTTGCGGATTTGTGCAAATCCTAAATAAATAATGGTAAAAATTTCTGTTTGTTCGTAAAGTAGGTATACTAAATCGTATATCTCTTGTGTAAAATGTGGGTTAAAAAAGTGTTACGAAATTGTTAACTTTACTAAGCTGGTTACTTGTTGTTAACAAATTCAACGTTCCTGGGTGGCAGGGCTTTAAGAGGTTCGGTCTTGCGGTCATGAATGACTGCTTTAGGAATGCCGGGCAAAATAATTGTAAACCGGCTGCCTTTATTTAGCTCGCTGGCCGCTTCAATTTTCCCACCGTGAGCCTGGATAATTTCCCGGCTGATTGCCAGTCCCAGCCCGGTGCCCTCGTCCGCCAGGTCCCTGCGGCGCGATTTATCGGACTGGTAGAACCGCTCGAAAATGTTTGGTAAGTCGGCGGCCGGAATACCTTCGCCGCTATCGGTCACGGAAACTATTATATTCGGGTCGTAAGGGTAAGCCGCAATCCGGATAGTTCCTCCGGCCGGGGTATATTTAAGAGCATTATGGATTAAATTACTAAAGACCTGGTTAAGCCGGTCAGGGTCGCCATTAAGCTTGAGCGGCGAATTAAAGTCGGCCTGCAGCCGGATCTGGTTAGAGCTGGCCTGGGGCGCGAAACTATCCACACATGTCTCCAGCACCTCGGCTAAATCCAGTTCGCGAAGGCGTAAAGCGGCCTGACCGCTTTCAAGTTTCGAGAGGTCCAGCAGCCCATTGACCAGCCGGATCATGCGGGCCGTTTCGTGCGAAATAATTTCGGCCGGACGCGCAAAGTCTTCGGGGCGGCGCAGCACGCCGTCCAGCATGGCCTGGGAAAAACCCTGGATACTGGTCAGGGGCGTTTTTAACTCGTGCGAAACATTGGCAATAAGCTGGCGCTGCATGCGCTGAGATTTATCCACGTTATAGGTCATCTGGTTAAAGGTTTCAGCCAGGCGCGTCAGCTCGTAACCGCCTTCGGGCTGGACGCGCTGTCCGTAATCACCCCGGGCCACCGCCTGGCTGGCTTCGGTCAGGCGCACCAGCGGCCGGGTCAGGCTACGGGCCAGCAGGAACCCGGCCAGGGAAGCCACCAGCAAAGCGACAAAGCCCGCCCCGGCCAGAATGAGGGATAAATCCTGCCAGACCTCGTGCGCCGGGATTTCCGGCACAACCAGGGCCAGGATATAAGGTTGCGGCAAACCCTGGTTTGTCAGGCCAAAAAGGTTTGGCGCGGTTTCACGAGCTGAAGGCCGCCAGACCAGCGTGTAATTACGACCACCGGAAGTGGTAATGGTTGCTTCAAGGCGGCCGTTGACAGTCCCGGCCGGTTGGACGGTCCGGGTGAATATGACAACATTACCCAATAGAGAGGCTTTGGGGTCCGCTTCGGTATCAACCATTACTTCCTGGTCGCGTTCGGTAATGACCAGCAACCGGCCGTTTCCCTGGATAAAGTCAAAAAACCGCTGGCGAACCTGTTCAACCGGCGGAGCGTCCGGCCACTTGCGGTTTTTAACCACCGCACCAGGATTCACTGCCAGGTATTCCGCGAAGGGCGAGGTTTTGGCATTCTGAAAAAGGGCGTATAGCGTAGCCAGCCGCTGGCCGTCTTCAACTATAGTGCGCTGGCGCTCCTCCTTGACCTGGTCATCCTGGTAGCGCTGCAAAAGCGGCAAGGCAACCCCTACCGCAGCGGCAACCGCAATCAAAGCTACAAAAGAGTAGGTAATGATCAGTTTAGTGCTGAGACGCCAGCCTTTTACTTTACCGGATACGACCATAATCTTGCCCGGGCCTTTCAATTTCACGGAACGGATAACGTTAAAATTCGCAAACAAGTAACGTTTAACCTTGAACCTATTATAAACCAGATTTGTTCAAAGTTGAATCCCTATGACGAAGGCCGGGGCGCGTTTAACGGTATCCGTCCTGCGTCCTAGGCCAGCTGCCAGCCCTTTAAGTGCTTAAAGCGCAGAGTTTCCCACCAATTACCGGCCCAATCTTCCGAATAAAATTCAATCAACTGCAGGTCGCTCGCCCGGAAAGCGCCTTTGAGGGAAGTATCATAGATGTACTGGCAAAGCCCGGCAAGTTGCGCGTGTAATCCCGGGTCGGACGGAGCATCCCACTGGGCCACTGTAATATGAGGCAGGAAGTTCGGCCCGGCCGGTTCGACCGGCGAAAAAAGGCAATCCGGTGCGATGTAGGGCTGAACCACCTCCCAGACCGCATTATGCAAATCGTGGAAAGCCCGGGTAAGGTCCATACCGAGCAAAATGCTGGATTTTCCTTCGCCCCGGTTTATGTCAAGCAGGCCGGTAAGTGCGGTCTGGAAAGCAGGGGTCCGCTCAAACAGGTCGTCCAGGGCCGGGGTAAAATCGGCCGGAGTAGCGCCATCGGCCAGTTTAAAGAAACCTTTAACAGTACAGTGGACCATAAACGCCCCGGCAATCCGGGAATTGAATTCAGTCTTCATTAACTGGTGAGCCAGCCCGATTGGGTGCAGCAGGTGGGGGGGCGGGATCAGGTAAAGTCCGTATTGGTGATAGCTCATCGGTAGGCGGGTTCTCCATTGAAAGTGATTTAAAGATTTGTAATTAAAGGGTTTCCCCTCTTTTGACTCTTAGAGGAAACATTATAACTGTTCCATTCTAGCATATTCGAGTAATGTAAAGGCAGGATTAGGGGGTTGTTAAGAGTTTGTAAAAGTTACCGGGTATAGTAGAAGAAAAGGGTTTGAAACCTGTGCCATAAACCACAGGTTTCAAACCCTTTTCTCTTAAAACTTTTCTAAGAACTAAATTCTAGCCGAAACAGCGGAACCTGATCTGGGGCTTGCGGGCAGCAGTAGCCTCGTCCAGGCGCAGGACCGGCGTCGTGTACGGCGCGTTCTTGACCAAATCAGGGTCTTCCTCAGCTTCGCGGGCGATCTGGAGCATAGTATCAATGAACTGGTCCAGGGTCGTCTTGCTTTCGGTTTCGGTCGGCTCGATCATAATCGCTTCCTCCACAATCAGGGGGAAGTAAATCGTGGGCGAGTGGTAACCGAAGTCGAGCAAGCGCTTGGCAATATCCAGGGTCCGGACCCCGTATTTCTGCTTCTGCTTCTTGCCGCTCAACACGCATTCGTGCATACAGGTCCGGTCGTACGCCAGGTCATAGGTACCGCGCAGCTTGTTCATAATATAGTTGGCGTTGAGGACAGCGTTTTCGCTGATCTCGCGCAAACCTTTCGCGCCGTGGACCCGGATGTAGGTGTAAGCCCGGACATGCATCCCGAAATTACCCCAGAACGAGCGAACCTTGCCGACCGTATCCGGCAATTCGCGGAAGAAAAAGCGGTCCTGTCCGTTTTTGGTTTCTTTGTCCACCAGCGGAGTTGGCAGGTAAGGTGCCAGGTGCGCTTTGGCGCAGACGGGGCCGCTGCCAGGACCACCGCCGCCGTGAGGCGTGCTGAAAGTCTTGTGCAGGTTGATGTGCATCACGTCGAAACCAACTTCACCCGGCTTGACGATGCCCAGGATAGCGTTGAAGTTCGCCCCGTCACCGTACATCAGGCCGCCCGCCTTGTGGACGATATCGGCGACTTCTAGCAGGTGCTCGTCAAAGAGGCCCAGGGTATTGGGGTTGGTCAGCATCAGTCCGGCAGTATCCGGCCCAACCAGTTTCGCCAGTTGTTCCAGGTCCACGTTGCCGCGTTTGTCGGATTTAACCGTAACTACCTGGTAGCCGCACATGGCGGCGGTCGCCGGGTTAGTGCCGTGAGCGGCATCCGGGACTATAATTTTGGTCCGCTTCACATCACCGCGAGCCTGGTGATAGGCCCGGATGGTCAGCACGCCGACCAGTTCGCCCTGGGCCCCGGCGGCCGGTTGAAGCGTAACCGCATCAAACCCGGCAATCTCGGCCAGCAGATTTTGTAATTCGTACTGGACCCGCAGGGCGCCCTGGATAGTTGCTTCGGGCTGCAAGGGGTGAATCCAGTTGAAGCCGGGCATCCGGGCGACATCTTCGTTCAGCTTGGGGTTATACTTCATGGTGCAGGAACCAAGCGGGTAAAAACCAATATCAATCGCGTGGTTCAAGCGCGATAAATGGGTGAAGTGGCGGACTACGTCCAGTTCGCTAACTTCGGGCAGGCCCAGCCTATCAATGTCCCGTTCCAGTTCAGCCGGAAAAGCCGTTTCGGGCACATCCAGTTCAGGAAGCGAAAAACCGATCCGGCCAGTCCGGCTGATGTCATAAATCAAAGGTTCCAAAGGGGCAATCATCAGGCCCAACTCCTGTCACTAGCTTAAAAGTCTAAGAATAAAAGCCACAGTTAACCACGACGGCAAACATAAAGTAATTTAGGGCTGCCTTCGCCGTATTCTTCAAAGTCGTAACTGCCATAAAGGTCTTCTATCGAGAATCCGGCTCTTTCCAGCAGCAATTGTAGCTCAAATCGGTAAAGGTACCGCAGGATAAAGCGGTTGACCGTCCGTTTAACGCTACCGTCCGGGTAAGTTTCATCATAAAAGTAATGATAAACCCGTTTTTGCTCTGCCGGATGAGCCAAAGTGCTTAAAAATGTATGGACCTGGCTATGGTTAAGCGGGTTATAAGAAGCCCCGGTGTATTCCATACGCCCGTCCGACGGGTAGCTTTCTTTGTCTTCAGGGTTAAAGACATCAATGATAAAGCGCCCGGCCGGAGCGACATGCTTGCGAATAGATTGCAGGCAGGCCAGTTGGTCAGCCTGGGTCCGCAGGTGCTGGAAAGAATTTATCGCGATAAAAATCAGGTCAAATTCTTCTTTACCCAGTGTAGCGGTCAGGTCACGCATATCTCCCTGGACATAGCGGGCCCGCTGGCGGACGTCTTCCGAAGCGCCTTCCAGCTTCTTCCGGGCCAGCTTTAACATCTCTTCCGAAAGGTCTAACCCGGTAACCTTAAAGCCTGCCATGAGCAATGGATGGCTGACCCGACCGCTGCCGCAAGCCACTTCCAGGATACGCGCTTTTGTCCCGGCCCGGCGGGCCATTTCGTGAAAAAAGCGCAAGCCCTGGTGGTTCCGGCTGTATTCGAGGTCGTAGTAGTAAGCTATACGGTCGTAATTGTCTACCGCCGCTTCTTCCTCGTCCTCCTCATCGTCCTGGTCTGGGTCTTCCAGGAGGTCGCCATCAAAAGTCATATTACGCCTTATAGCTTAAATCTGGCCCAGTACTGCAACCAGCCGGTCAATTTCTTCGCGGGTATTCATCTCGGTACAGCAGAAGAGCAGGCAGTCGGCCATGTCAGAGTAAACTTCGCTCAGGGCATAACCGCCGATAATTCCGGCTTCCTGGCAAGCGGCCTGGACCTTTTCAACCGACTTGCAGCGCACCACAAACTCGTTAAAGAAGGGACCGTCAAAGACCAGTTCATAACCGGGGATTTTGGCGATTTCGGCGGCGGCATAATGAGCCTTATGGTAGCTCTGCTCAGCCACCTGGCGCAGCCCCTGTTTACCCATCGCGGAAAGATAGATCGTCACAATCAGGGCGATCAAGCCTTCGTTGGTACAGATATTCGAGGTCGCTTTCTCGCGGCGAATGTCCTGCTCGCGGGTTCGCAAGGTCAATACATAACCCGGCTTGCCGTTTTTATCAAGAGCTTGCCCGACGATGCGGCCCGGCAGTTGCCGGATATATTCGTTACGGCAGGTAAAAATGCCGACATACGGCCCGCCGAAAGATAAGGTCATGCCCAGGGGCTGGCCCTCTCCAACGACAATATCGGCCCCATAATCTCCGGGAGGCTTGAGCAGGCCCATCGCGGTCGGGTAGGCCGAAACTACGAACAGCGCCTTCTGGGCGTGGGTGGCATCGGACAGCTTTTGCAGTTCCAGGATCTGGCCCAGGAAGTCAGGCTGCTGGACCAACAGGGCGGCGGTCTTGTCGTCCACGTACTTCATGGCTTCTTCAGCCGTGGCGTATTCTTCGATTACAATGCCCTGCGGCTCGGTATAGGTCCGTACCAGCGCCCGCGAGTCAGGGTGAATGGTCCGGGGCATCACTATCTTTTTGCGGCCGGTCACGTTAACAGCCATAATGGCGGCTTCGGCCAGGGCGCTGGCCCCGTCGTACATCGAAGCGTTGGCGATGTCCATATTGTACAGTTCGCCCATCATGGTCTGGAATTCATAGATAACCTGCAGAGTACCCTGGCTAACTTCCGGCTGGTAAGGAGTGTAGGCGGTAAAGAACTCGGACCGGCCCGCCAGGTGACCGATTACACTGGGTACATAATGGCGGTAGGCCCCGGCACCGAGGAAACAGGGGTGGCTGAGGACGTTGGTATTCTGGTTGCCCAGTTCCGACATGAGCCGGGTAACTTCCAATTCCGAAAGGGCTTTGGGAAGTTTCAGTTCGGGAAAGCGCACGTGGCGTGGAACAACTTCAAAAAGTTCTTCCACCGATTTTATGCCAAGGCTTTCGAGCATTTCGGCGCGTTCAGCGTCCGAATGAGCAATATAATTCATTGAAGTTTTGTCTACCTGCTTTTAAATGGAAGAGCAATCTTTAGCAGCCGGCCCAACCGGCCGGTTTCAAGACCAAGTAGGAAAAAGACAACCAGGACCTTTTAAAATGCCTGGTTTGACTTAAGCCCTGACTAAGCCGATGGTGCCGCTTTGACTGCTCTTGATATTATTGGCCGATCATTTCTTTGTAGTCGGCGGCGGACAACAGGCTGTCTAGTTCAGCGGTGTCGCTGACTTTAACCTTGATGATCCAACCGGCCCCATAAGGGTCTTTATTGATATGTTCCGGACTGCTGGTAACATCATCGTTTACTTCTACTACTTCGCCCGATACAGGGCTGTACAGGTCGGAAACGGTCTTGACCGATTCAACAACACCGAATTGGCTGTTCTGCCGGACTTCATCGCCGACTTTAGGCTGCTCAACGTAGACAATATCGCCCAATTCATCCTGGGCAAATTCAGTGATACCGATAACGGCGACATCACCCTCAAGACGGACCCACTCGTGCTCTTTGCTATACTTAAGTTCTGCAGGAAATTCCATTCATATTCTCCTTTGCTAAATTTCTCGTCTGGTCTTATTTATTATCCAGATATCCAGGTGACACAATTGCTGACGAACTTCTACCCCGCAAAAATCATTCCGTTGCTTCTTACAGGTCAGACCTATCCGGAAGAGTTTAACTTAATTTTTCTCCGGTGCTTTTTTGGCTTTGCCGGGCCGGGTGTAAAAAGGGGTTTTAACCACTTCGATTTTGTAAGTCTTATCCCGGATAATAACATCCAGCTCGGTGCCGACCGCGCTCATATCGGCAGGCACATAGGCCAGGCCAATATTCTTGCCCAGGGTCGGGGAAGGCGCGCCGCTGGTAACTTTACCGACCATCTGGCCGTCTTTTGCCACCGGGTAACCGTGCCGGGCAATCGCTTTATCCTTGACCTCAAAGCCAACCAGCTTGCGTTTCGGCCCGGCCTGTTTGACTGGCAGGAGCGACCGCTTGCCGCAGAAATCGCCTTTATCCAGCTTGACCGCCCAGGCTAACCCGGCGTCAAGGGGATTGGTCCCGGCGTCTATATCGTTGCCGTAGAGGGCCATTTTGGCTTCCAACCGCAAAGTATCGCGGGCACCCAGGCCAACCGGCAGCAAGCCCTGGTCTTTACCGGCTTCCATGATCAGGTTCCAGACCTTCTCGGTATATACCCGGTTTACGAAAAGCTCAAAACCATCTTCACCGGTATAGCCGGTGCGGGCAATCAAGCCGGGCGCGTCACCGACCTGGCCCTGGGTAAAATGGTAATAGTTGATTTCGTTCAGGTCAATATTGACGTGAGGCTGGAGAATTTCTAAGGCTTTCGGACCCTGGATGGAAATAAGACCGGTCGCCCAGGAGCGGTCGCGAATGGTCAGGTCGAAACCTTTGAGGGTCTGGGTTTCTTTTAACCAGAGCAGATCTTTTTGAATATTGGAGGCGTTGACGACCAGGAGATATTTATCCGGCTGGCGATAGACAATCAGGTCGTCTACAATGCCGCCGTCCGGGTAAAGCATAAAAGTGTAATGGGCCTGCCATTCGACCAGTTTGGAAACATCGTTTGTAGTGACATACTGGAGGAATTGAAGGGCCTGGTGGCCGCTGACCTCAATCTCACCCATATGGCTGAGGTCGAACAGCCCGGCTGCGTTGCGGACGGCCTTATGTTCCTCGATAATGCCGCTGTACTGGACCGGCATCAACCAGCCGCCGAATTCGATCAACCTGGCGTTGAGTTGTTTATGAACGTCATAGAGTGGCGTCTTATTTAAGGCATTATGAGCCTGAGTCATGTGAGCAGTTCCTTTTCTACTAATCCACCTGTTATTAAGGGAGCTGTAGATACGTTGGGTATTTTAACGGCCTTACCGACCTGAGTCAATCAAGATAGCCCGGAACTGCTTCTTGTTGATTGCCAGACCTTTAAGCGGTCTTTCCCAAAATCCCGAATCATACTTCTTGTACGGTCCCGTTTAATTCCTGCTGATTATAACATTACCTGCCATATATCCGGAAATACCTTCGGTAAAAGGGTAAATCTTTGCAATATGCCTAATAAATTGGTATACCTTCTAAAAAGTTATTAAACCGGGGTTGCGTTCTTTTTCTCATAGGATAAGATTTACACCGGAAGCAATAGTGATATAATGGTAATTAGCACAGTAATGCTGCTAAACTAAATAAATACCTTTCATAAAGTGACGAAAAGGGAAGGATTGTTCATGCGCAATGACGAGCTGGAGATACCTTACCAGATAATGGACCCGACCGGCAAAATGCAGGGTGCCATGCCAGAAGGGCTTACCGACCAGAAGCTGCTGGAGTGGTACCGCCTGATGTGGGAAATCCGCTATTTTTCCAATAAAACGGTCGCCTTACAGCGCCAGGGCCGTTCGACTACCTGGGGACCCTTAAACGGCCAGGAAGCAACCGCCATTGGCATGGGAGCGCCCCTTCAACCCCAGGACTGGATGGTGGGGTCTTACCGGGACTCCGGGGCCTATATGGCCAAGGGCTACCCGATGTCAGCCCTCTTTTATTACACTCGCGGTTTTTCTGTTGCCCCCGATTTAGTCGGTCCCGATAAACGCTGCCTGCCTTACCAGATTGTGCTGGCTACCCAGACCCTGCACGGGGTCGGCCTCGCGATGGCTTCCCGGATTAAAAAAGAAAATGCCGTAACCATGATCGGTGTCGGCGATGGCGCGACCAGCGAAGGCGACTTCAACGAAGCCCTGAACTTTGCCGGTGTATTCAAAGCGCCCGCCGTGATTGTAATTGTAAATAACGGCTGGGCCATCAGCACGCCGCGCAGCCACCAGAGCGCCGCCAAATACCTGGTGGACCGGGCGGTAGGTTTCGGAATGCCCGGCCGCCTGGTGGACGGTAACGACGTGCTGGCCTGCTACAGCGTAATGCGCGAAGCGGTCGAACGGGCCAGGTCCGGCGAAGGCCCCACCCTGGTTGAAGCCATCACTTACCGTCATGGCGCCCACACTACCGCCGATGACCCGACGCGCTACCGCGACCCTAAAGAGGTCGAATACTGGATGGGACTCGACCCGACCCGGCGCCTTAAAAGTTACCTGGTGGAGCAAGGCGTCTGGGACGAAGCTAAAGATAAGGCCATGCTGCAAGAAGTTGAAAATCACGTCAACGAGCAGGCCGAAATTGCTTACAACCATCCTACCCCCGGCCCTGATGGCATGTTCAATAATATCTTTGAAAAATTAACGCCTCGAATGCTGCGCCAGCGGGAACAGCTCCGGCACGAACTAAACCTGGAAGCGGAGGTTAGGTAAATAGTATGACACTGACTGCTACAAAATTAACCATTATCGAAGCCCTCAACCAGGCCATGGCGACCGAGATGGAACGGGACGAGCGCATTGTCCTGCTGGGTGAAGACATCGGCAAAAACGGCGGCGTCTTCCGGGTAACCGATGGTCTCCAGGCCCGTTTTGGCGAAGACCGGGTCTTTGATACGCCGCTGGCCGAGTCCGGCATCATTGGCACCTCGATTGGGATGGCCGTAAACGGGCTGCGTCCTATCGCGGAAATCCAGTTTGCCGGGTTTATGTTTGTCGCCATGAACCAGATTGTCTCCCAGGCGGCCCGTATCCGGCTGCGCAGCGCCGGAATGTACCACTGCCCGATGGTCATCCGGGCACCTTACGGCGGCGGCGTCCGTACCCCCGAAATGCACTCGGACAGCATGGAAGGCGTCTTTTTGCAGACTCCCGGCCTTAAAATTGTGCTGCCTTCGTCACCCTATGACGCCAAAGGGCTGCTCATTGCCGCTATCGAGGACCCCGACCCGGTGATTTTCCTGGAAAATATCAAGCTTTACCGCTCGTTCAAGCAGGAAGTACCGCCCGAACGCTACACCATTCCCCTGGGCCAGGCGGCCACGCTCCAGGAAGGCAACGATATAACCATCATCACTTACGGGGCAATGGTGCCGGTCAGCCAGCAAGCCGCCCACAAGCTCCAGGAAGAAACGGGCGCCTCTGTCGAAATTATTGACCTGCGAACGATCTGGCCGATGGACGAAGAAGCAATCGTGAACTCGGTCACCAAGACCGGCCGGGCGATAGTGGTCCACGAAGCCCCGATGGCGGGTGGAGTCAGTTCCGAAGTAGTTTCTATTATTAACGATAACTGCCTGTACTCTCTGCTTAAACCGGTCGCCCGTGTCACCGGCTACGATACACCTTTCCCATCTCCGGGCCTGGAGGACAATTATATGCCGACCGTCTCGCGGGTGCTTAACGCGCTGCGGAAGACGCTTGAAGATTAGACCGGAGCTATAGGAGAAGCTATGTTTGAGTTCAAGCTGCCTGATGTGGGCGAAGGAATGCACGAGGCGGAGATTTTACGCTGGCTGGTGGCCCCGGGTGATACGGTAAAAGTTGACCAGCCGATGCTGGAAATCCAGACCGATAAAGCGGTCGTGGAAATCCCCGCCCCGGTCAGCGGTAAAGTAGGCGAGATCAAAGCGCCGGTCGGCAAAATCTCCCACGTGGGAGATGTGCTGATTGTCTTTAATACGGGCGCACCGGCCAGCCCGGCCCAACCGGCCGCGAAAGCAGCCGGAGCCCAACCGGTGGAAGCAACCGCAGAAGTCCGCTCCCAGTCCATCACCGGCACCGGCGGTGCGGGCAGGGTTAAAGCCGCCCCGGCTGTCCGCAAGCGGGCGGTCGAACTGGATGTTGATATTAACCGCGTACCGCCCAGCAGCCCGGACGGCCGGGTACTTTTAAAAGATGTCGAAGAATATGCGGCCAATCAAACGGCCCCTGCCACTTCCGAGAGCAACGGCCATTCGCCAAAAAGCGCGGCCGGACAAATCTTAGTGGCGGTCCCGGCCAGCCCTTCCAACGCGGCCGCCCCGGCCCGGCTGGCGCCCGCCGGTAGCGAAGAACGCAAGCCCCTGGCAGGTCTGCGGCGGCGGATTGCCGAACGGATGGAACTTTCCTGGCGGACTATACCGCACGCAACCTGCTTTGATGAGGCGGACGGCAGCAACCTGGTGGCCTTGCGCGGGCAATTAAAACCGGCCGCCCAGCAGCAAGCGATCAACCTGACCTATACCCCGCTGATTATCAAGGCGGTAGTGCAGACGCTCAAGCGGTTCCCGGTCTTTAACGCCAGCCTGGACGAGCAAACCCGCGAGATTATCTACAAGGGCTATTATCATATCGGGATTGCTACAGCCACCCCGGACGGCCTGCTGGTGCCGGTGGTACGCGACGCCGACCGCCTGACCCTGCTGGAGTTATCCGCCGAGGTCAACCGTCTCAGCGAGGGCGGCCGCAGCCGGACCCTTAAATCCAATGAGCTAAGTGGCAGCACTTTTACAATTAGCAATGTCGGCAGTTTTGGCGGCAGCACCGGTACAGCCATCATCAACCCGCCTGAAGCGGCTATCCTGGTGACCGGCAGCCTCAAAGAACGGCCAATGGTGGTAAACGGCGAACTGGTCAAACGGCCGACCCTGCCGCTTTCCATGTCCTTCGACCACCGCCTGATTGATGGGGCGGAGGCCGGGACTTTCCTGGCGGCCCTGAAAGAAGTGCTGGAAAACCCGAGCCTGCTGCTCCTGAACGCCGTTTAACCCGGCACGAGGTAAATAAAAAATGGTCGTCGGTGATGTTACTACGGCGGTAAATGTGCTTATCGTGGGCGCGGGACCGGGTGGCTATGTGGCGGCCATCCGGGCGGCCCAGTTAGGCCAGTCCGTAACAATGGTGGTGGATGGCCCGCTGGGCGGCACCTGCCTTAACAGCGGTTGTATCCCGCTTAAAGCCCTGGTTTCAGCTTCCCGGCGTTTTCGCCAGTTGAATGACGAGAGCCTGCAAATGATGGGCATCCAGATCGGCCAGCCTTCTTTCGATTGGGAGAAGCTGCAAGCCTGGAAAAGCAGTGTGGTCGAGCGTCTCAGCGGCGGCGTGGCGAAACTGCTGGCCGGACACAAAATCGAGATTGTCCACGGCCTGGGCTGGTTCCTGAACAGCCAGGAACTACGAGTGGAAGGCGAGTACGGTTCGCACCGCCTGGCCTTTGAGAAATGCTTGCTGGCGACCGGGGCGGCGGCAGTCGAGTTGCCCGACTTGCCCTTTGGCGAGAACGTCCTGTCGCCTCAACAGGCCCTGGCCCTGACCACGCTCCCCACTTCAATTAACGTGGTCGGGGACGACTATATCGCGCTGGAACTGTCCACTATGTACGGCAACCTGGGAGTCAGCACGACCTTGCTCACTCCCGGCGATAAACTCTTGCCGGGGGTAGACCAGGCGGCGGTGCGTCAGGTCCAGGCCGGTCTGCGCAAGCTTGGCGTTCAGGTAGTGACCGGCGCGCAAAACCTTAAAATGCAGGAAGGCCAACTGGTTTACCAGGCCGGGAGCAAAGAAATACGCGCAACCGGGCCGGTGGTAGTCTCGCGTGGTGTCCGCCCCAATACCGGCAACCTTAACCTGAAAGAGGCCGGGATAACTACCGGGGCAAGCGGCGAACTGGCGGTTAACGCGGCCCAGGTCACCAACCTTCCGGATGTCCTGGCGGTCGGAGACTGCACCGGGCAGGCGGCCCTGGCGACTAGCGCGATTAAGCAGGCTAAAGTGGCCGCTGAAACGATGGCCGGGCGCAAAGTGGCCTACGCGCCCCAGGCCCTGCCGGTGGTGATCCATACCACCCCGGAACTGGCCTATGTCGGGTTGTCGGCGGATGCCGCCCGGGAAGCCGGTTATGAGGTTGTCAGCGGGCGCTTTCCACTGGCCGCTAATGGCCGGGGCCTGACCCTGGGCAGCGAAAACGGGGTTGCCCTGGTGGTCGCCGAAAAAGGCAGCGGTCTTTTGCTGGGCATGACGCTGGTCGGGCCGCAAGCCGGGAACCTGATTATGGAAGCCTCGCTGGGTATCGAAATGGGCGCGACCCTGACCGACCTGGCCGAAATTCTACATCCCCACCCCGGTTTAGGCGAAATGGTACTGGAAAGCGTCGAAAGCGCCCTGGGCCTGGCAATTCATACACTTTAACCTTTAACTACATTTACAGTAATATTTCCTGGTATAAACGAAGCTGAGTAGTCAGCTTCGTTTAATATTCATTATTAATAAATTAATATAATACCTTGACTATTTTCATGACTAGTTTCTATTGTTACTAACCCCCCCTGAATATCGGATTTGGCAGAATTTAATAACTTTCTTTTATGTTGGGCCCTGGTTAATTCGCCAGGGGAGTTAGCTGTGCCTCCGGAAGAACTTACAGCTAAAATGTCCGTTATCTTTCGAGTTATGTAAAAGGAAGGGTAGCATGAGAAGGGCTTTGCGTGGGATACCCTGGGCCTGTAGTTACGTCCTGACGTTTTTTTACACCTGACCAGGCGAGTTATAACCTTTCTATGGTAAGAACAAGGAGAAGAGTATGCCTAAATACATTATTGAGCGCGAGGTTCCCGGTGTCGGGAAATTAAATCCCCAGGAACTTGATACTATTTTCCAGCATGGCCTGGGG
Organism: Chloroflexota bacterium; assembly: GCA_028287745.1. Lineage (GTDB taxonomy): Bacteria > Chloroflexota > Chloroflexia > Chloroheliales > Chloroheliaceae > 54-19. The sequence goes on along the minus strand of JAQBPB010000019.1, from coordinate 29,201 downwards.
GTGGTACGAGAGATGGGGTCCGAGCTTGAATGGATCCAGAGTTATATCACGGATGACAAGGTTTATTGCGAGTATATAGCGCCTAATGAGCAGATGATACGCGACCACGGCCAGAAATCCGGTTTCCCGGTAAACAGAATTACCATGGTAACGTCCATAATGGACCATAACAACGTAAAGGTCTAAAACCCAGGACCCGACAACCGGTTTGCCGGGTATCGAATCAGGCCGGATTTTGCAAAAAATACCAACCCTGGACTTTACAGGGTTGGAGAGTCGCAAGACTGGTGAAATTGTTGACAAACTCTACAAAAGCCATTACGTTAAACGCAGTGGCTTTTGTTTTATTTACAGAATAGCCTGATAGCAATGCAAGGATTAAGGAGAGCCGTAATTGGACAGCAGCGAAGCTGAAGCAAAGCCGGAAAAGATTGCCGTAATTGGGTCGGGTACGATGGGCGCGGGAATTGCCCAGGTCTGCTTGCTGGCGGGCTACCGGGTGACTTTGCAAGACCTCAAGCAAGAACAGGTCACAGCCGCCCAGGACCAGATTGCCCGGTTTATCCGGCGTATGGCCGAAAAAGGCCAGCTTGAAACCGCCCAGGCTGGAGCAGCGATTAGCCGCCTGAGTGTCACTACCGACCTGGCCGAAGCCGCCCAGGAGTCCGTCTGGGTCATCGAAGCGATTTTTGAAAATATGGAGGCCAAGCGGGACCTGTTTAGCCGCCTGAATGAATTATGCTCGCCGCAAACTATTTTTGCCTCCAATACCAGCGGCCTTTCAATCAGTGAAATCGCGGCGAGCGGCGGCAGGCCGGGCCAGACCGTCGGGCTGCACTTTTTTAACCCGGTGCCGCTGATGAAACTGGTCGAAGTGGTCCGGGGCAGCGATACCACCCCGGAGGTCGAACAGGCCGCAATTGCCCTGGGCCAGAAGCTTGGCAAAACAGTTGTAGTTTGCAGCGACTCACCTAACTTCATCGTCAACCGGATTAACCGGCCGGTCGGCCTGGAAGCCCAGCAAATGTTGCAAGACGGCCTGACCGCTCAGACGATTGACCGGGCGCTGGTCCTGGGCGCCGGGTTCAAAATGGGGCCGCTGATGACCAGCGACCTGAGCGGGGTCCATATTGGCCTGACCGTCACGGAAAATATCTTCAAAGAGACCGGCGACCCGCGCTTCCGGCCGGTCTCTTATGTCCGGAAGCTGGTGCGGGCCGGGCATACCGGCAAAAAAGCGGGCAAAGGCTATTACCTCTACCCGCCGGGTTACGAAGCGCCCATCCCGCGCCAGCCGGATATAGAGTTGCCCCGCCAGGAAGCCCCGGCCAGGGTCGCAGTATGCGGCAATAGTCCGGAAAATGAGCCTGTTAAAGAAAAGCTGGCCGGGGCCGGGTGCCTGGTGAAAGAAAGCGACAGCCGGGCCGAACTGGTATTAATCCCGGCCAGCACAACCGGAAATTACTCCGAATTATTCCGGGAACTAAAAAGCCGGTTCAACCAGGAAACAGTTTACGTTATAATGGACCCGCTGGCCTCGGTAACGGAAGCCGGTTTTCAGAGCGGCCACCCTCAGAATGTGGTCGGGTTATGCGCGCCGCTGCCGTTCATAAATGATAAATTTTATGAATTGAGCATGGGCCTGGAAACCGCGCCCGAAGCGGCCGGTAGGGTCGCCGCTACGCTTGAGAAAATCGGCTACAAATACGTGGTGTTGCCGGAAAGCCCGGCGGGCATCGTGTTGCGAGTGATTTGTGCTATGATTAATGAGGCGGCCTTCTCGTTGCAGGAAAGCCTGGCCTCGGTAGCGGATATTGATACCGCAATGCGCCTGGGCATGAACTATGGCATGGGACCGTTTGAATATGCCGACCGCCTGGGCGTAGATAAAGTCCTGGCGGTGCTGGACTTCCTGCATAGGGAGACCGGCGACCCCCGTTACCGCCCGGCCGTGCTCTTGCGCCAGATGGTCCGGTCCGGCAAACTTGGCCGGGTGAACAAGAGCGGTTTTTACAAATATGGCAACTAGGATAGGAAGGAAACCCTTTTGGTTAAGGGTAACATCAGACTCAAAAAAGTTTTAAGTTTAGTTATGCTCGGGTTGGCCGCGTTCTGGTTGACCGCTTGCGGCCAGGCCGAACCGGTTAAATCTACCCCGGTCGGAAGCAGCCAGGGATTGGTTGCACCTTCGGGCAAAATCACCCCCGCCGCCACTATCGCGCCGGTAGAAGCGGTAATCCCGGTCAATAGCCCGCCGCCCCCGCCAAATCAGCGCATCGCTATCGGTAACACCGCCCCGGACTTCAGCCTGACTACCCTGGATAATGAAACGGTTAAACTCAGCCAGTTCCGGGGAAAGCCAGTCCTGATTAACTTCTGGGCCACCTGGTGCCCACCCTGTAGAGAAGAACTGCCGCTGCTGGTCAAGACTCACCAGGCCAATATAGACCGGCTGGTAATCTTAGGGGTGGATATGGACAAGGCCGAAGATACCGGGATAGTCCGCGATAGGGTCCGGGAAGTCGGTATTGAATACCTGACCCTGCTCGACCCCAAAAACGAGGTGACAAACCGCTACCAGGTACGCGCCTACCCGACCACCCTTTTCCTGGATAAAAATGGGGTAATCCAGCGCATAACGGTCGGCCAGCTAACCGAGGATACCCTGAAAGCGGCCCTGGAAAGAATTTACAGTATAAATTAAGCCAGGCGGTAAAGCTGGACCTCACCAAAAGTAGCGACCAGCTCAAAGCCGGGCGCTTTTTTTGTGGCAAATAAACCGGCGAAGGAGTCGGGGTAGTGGTCGGGCAGCAGCACCAGGTAGCGGGCCCGGTACTTTCGAGCGATTTCCAGGTTCACCGGCAAAGGGTCGCTGGCGGTCGCGACCGAGGGCCGGTGGGTAACATACCAGTAGGCCGGACCGAGCGGCAGCATAACGACCACATCGGGCTTTTCGTTAGCGTCCAGCCAGGCTCCGACCGGCCGCAACTCCTCATAATCTTTATTCCAGTTTCCCAGCATCGAAAAAACCAGCCCAACCGAGAGGCAGACAAACGCAATCGCGACCACCAGGCTGTAATTGCGCTGCCGGGCGGCGGTCGCCCGGGGCCGCGAGAGCTTGCCCAGCCAGGCAATTACCCGGTCCAGACCAACCAGACAGACCAGGAATATATATGGTAGCAGCCCGCCCGAAGAATGAAAGACGCTACCCCTGGTGCCGGGAAAAGTAAAAGCCAGCGACATCGCCAGGTACAACAGCAGGGTATAGACCAAGAAAGGTTGAAACTCCAACCGCTGCCACAGAAAGGGTTGCGACCCGACCGGAGCTTCCGGGGAAGCCTGGCCTGCAGCGGCTTCCCTGGTAAATAGGCCGATAACGAACAGGGGTGTCAGAAAGAGGGCGCCCCGGCCGACAATTAGCAGGTTCTCCAGCAGGGCCGATAGTTTGCTGCCCAGCAGCGGCCCCAGTCCCCAGTCCGGCGCGGGTTGGGTCAGGTTCAGGTAATAGGGCAGGTCCAGCGGCTTGCTAAAGCTGAAAAAGTCGTTGTACTCGCGCCAGAACAGCACTTTAAACCCGCCGCCCGGGAAAAGCTGCCCGGTGTCAGCCAGGTTGCGGAACAGCCAGGGCGACACGGTCAGGCCAAACAGGGCCAGCATTATTAGACCGGCTTTGAGGGCCAGGGGCCGGACCGGCTTTAAGCGCGGCCACTGTAAGAAACCTACCAGGAAAGGCACCGCCACCAAAATAAGACCGTCCACCCGCGTCAGGTAGGCCAGCCCGGCCAGCAAACCGGCCAGGGCCGCCCGCCGGTAGATGCCGGGTCGGTTTGCCGCCAGCCTTTGCAAAGTGCGGGTAATTACGGCCAGAAAGGCCGCGCTTAACAGGGCAAAGGGGGCGAAATTATCGGGCAAAACAAAGTAACCGGCATAAATGCCACTAAAAATTACCAGCCACCCGGCCAGCCAGCCGTAACGGCGGCCCCGCGCGGCAGGGCCAAAAATAGTCGTAGCCAGGTAAAAGGCCAGCGGGGCCAGGGCGGCTGAGAATAGAATACCGGGCAGTTGGGAGGCCAGGAAAGACGGCCCGCCGGTCAGCAAGTAGGCGAAATAGATTAAGACCGAAGTCAGCGGCATCCAGTAAAGGCTGCCGGGGTTGCCCACCGCTGTTTCCGGCAGAGGCCGGGCCAGGTAGTTCCAGATGTAATCTTCCCGGAAGCCCTGGCCGCGCCAGAGCGACTCGGCCACGTTGGAGTAGTAATAAGCATCGGTGTAGCCCGGTTGGTGAAACAATAAAGCGGTCGCAAACCGGATAACCAAAGCCAGGACTAGCAAAAGCCAGTAAGGCCGGTAGGCCGCGCCGGACCACTTTTTAAGGCCGGTTTCAGGATAGGCTGAAGTTGCCAGGCTTGTTTTTAGGGGCGGAGCCAAACGGGTCATTCTCCATTTCCGGAAAATCCGGTATTAATTGTGAAATGTCGGAAAAGTCCGGCAGGTCCGGTAATTCAAAGGTCAATCCTTCGGGGTCAGCTTGCTGGTCCGGAAAGTTTTGCAGAGAGCTAACGGGCCAGTCCGGGAAAGTTTCAGGAAAATCGCCCGGCAGTCCCGGTACAACTGTTAGCAGATGGGCCAGCACCCGGGCCTGGGCGCTAAAATCGGCCCGGCCCGGTCGGCCGGGGCCAAGCCCGAAGCAGATAGCCGGAGGGCTGCCCAGGGCTACTTTTAGCAAAGCCAGCGGGCCGCTAAAGAGTGAGATAGGCCCGACCAGCGGAGGCTGTCCGGCGGCTCTTTTCGCCGCGCCCAGGGCCGCCTGGATAAAAGCAGCGGATAGGGGCGTACGGCTGGGCCGGAGAGCGCCCGGCAACTGGATAATTTCAAGCTGCGGCCCAAAATCTTTGGACAGCAGGTGATTCTTAACCAATTCAAAGACCTGGTCGGGATCCTGGTAGGGTACCAGGTGAAAGTCCAGGCGGGCGCGGGCGCTGGCTGGCAGTTTCAGGCGGCCCGCCCGGTCAAAACTGCCGCACTCCAGGGCCGAAACATTAACCGTAGGGACCATAAACTGAGTTTGCAGGACCAACTGGTCGTTCAGGTTAAAGACATAACCGCTCAGGCCGTAATCTTCCAGGCGCCGGGCCAGCTCAGGTGAGAAATCGGGGGTGGCTTTGAGCAAAGCCCGGCTTTCCTCGGCCGGAAGCGGAGCCAGGTTATCTTCAAAGTCCTCTATCTGGACTTCCTGGGAATCGCTTTTCAGGGCGGCAATCGCCTGGACCAACGTCCAGGAAGCGGCGGGCATAATTTCTGAAAAAACGCTGGGCGCGGCTTTGCTCATGGTAGTCACGCGCAGTTCCACTTCCAGCAGCCCTTTCATACCCAGGCTAATCAACGGGCGGCCCTGGCGGTACTCGCCCTCGGCGTAAATAATCGCGCTGGCGGCGAGGTCGGCGGCGTGTTCGCTCAGGAGGGTTTTATCCAGCGGCCCCCATAAAAACTTCAGGGTTACAGGCAGCTCACCCGCCACCGTTTGCCAGGCAGCGGCGGCCGCCAGGAGGGCGGAAAGGTTGTAGCGGCTTGCCGGAAGGGCCGGAAAGTAGACCAGCAAACTGGCGGACCCGCTGCCCTGGTACTGGCCGAATACGGTTTTACCCCATTTTTGAACCTGCCAACCGTCCGGCAGGTCATCGGTCAGCCGGTCAAGCTGCTGCCGGGCTTCTTTGAGATAGCGCGAAGCTTGCCGGTTGATTTCGGCATCAATCATTATAAGCCGGTCGGGCAGCGCGGGAAGGCCCGGTTGGCCGGGCAGCGGCGAGTGGGAAGAAAAGAGTTCAGACATGGCAGCAACTTTCTTTTTTTAGAGTATCCGGACCATGTTTAAGTTAACATATTTGCTTCCTGAAAACCTATTTGGGGTCTAGTACTTTAGTCCCATTCGCTTGTTTATTATATTAAAACAATATATACTTTAACAATGTTAGAAAAATCCAACGCGATTGTATTTTCTAATAACCCGTGCAAACTCTCCGATTTTAGCTGATTCTGGTGGGCTACAGACCAGATTTTTTGGTTTCCCTTAAATACTAAAAAAATAGCAGCAGGCAGGAGGACTTTACCTTGATAAACCTGGATCGCTTGTGGAATCAGCTCAAGGGCCGGTCAGAGCTAAACGGAAGAGCAGCAGAACCAGCTTTAGAGGAAGGCCAGGGGTTGGTAGAATACGCCCTTATCCTACTTCTGGTCGCGATTGTGGTGATTGCGATTCTAACTTTGCTTGGACCGCAACTTGGCGAAATGTTTAGCGCCGTTACCAAAGGGTTGAGTTAACAGCTTAGATTGGCTGGGGTGGTGTAGTGACCGGAAGCTGGCTAAAAGCCAGCTTCCGGTCTTTTAGTTGACAAATTTCATATTATGGGATAAGTATAGTAAGACATATAGGGCAAAAAATCTATAGACAAACCTGAAATGTTTGTTTATAATTATTTATCACACATAATATAATTTAGTTTAATTATCCTCCTGGTCTAAAAAGGGGTGAAGCTATGTATATAGTAGCAAACCAGCTAGAGCTGAGTAACGGCGTACGCCGCGACCGGGGAGATTGCCTGGTAGACGCTGAACAAATCATTCCCCCACCGGTACTCCAAAAACGGGGAACACTTTACATCATTACCGAAACCGAAGCCATGTCTATCGGCAAACCACGCCCCGGTGATATTGAGCTATGCCGCGAAGTCCAGGATACCATTCTCCACGACTTTTATAATACTTCGAATACTTCGATTACCGGGGCGCTTAAACATGCCCTGGAAAAAGCCAACCAGCTGGTTTTCAATACTAACAGCACTTTGATGCCGCCCGAACGCCGGGGCGTGGGCCTGACCGTAGCCCTGGTGCGGGGCAACGAAGTTTATACAGGCCAGATGCTGCCGACCAGGGCGTACCTCTTTCAACAGGGCGAAATCAAAACTCTACCGGCCAGCGCCTTAACCGGCCAGCAGGACCGCTCGACCGACCAGCTACATGGCCGGGCCCGGACCGGGGCTGACCCGCAGGCCACCTTGCCTTTACCCCGGCACAATAGCAGTCTTCCGGCGCTGGGCCGCTATACCACGATTGACCCCATTCTAACCCGCAATATCTTTGAAACGGGCGATTTGCTGGTCCTTTGCTCCTCCACCTACACCCGCCTTTTTCAGGAAAATGACCTGAAATGGATTTTAGACCAGCCGGATAGCCTGGCGGCCCTGGCAAACCTGTCCGAATTTTCGCGCAAGCAGAAAATGACCGACGGCTACGCCATTATTATCGGCACCCGGGACGAAATTGGCGGCAGGCTCAGCCCGGACCGCCAAACCGATAATGGCTGGAAAAGCACGGCCGAAGGGGTTGCCGGGGCGGTAAGCTTGCTGGCCGCCCGCCTTAACCCACGCGCTCCTAAACAGGACTCTGAGTTTGATGATGGTGATTATTTTGAAGAAATAGCCCCGGCCCACACTTTCAACGGCGAAAAAGCCGCCGCCGAGGCTCCCCGCGAAATAACCAAACCTGTAAAATTGTCCGGCAAACCAGGCGAGAGTACCCGGTTAACCGCCGCCCACCATCCCGAGTACGCCCCTGACAACGACCCGCTGGCTCCACTCACTAATGAAGAAATGGATGCCGGGTCCTGGATGCACCGCGAGGATGATGACTTGAACCGGCCCGCTTTCTTGCGAGGGCGCACGCTGGACCAGGAAACCCCTTCTATCGCCGATTCTGACGAAATTGTTACCTCACCCGGCCCGATAAAGCCCAAACCTTTCACCCCCCGGCTCGGTCCGGATGGATTGCCAAACCAGCCCGGCCAGCGCAATTTTTCTTACACCAATGCTTCCAGGGAACCGGGACAGGGCGGTGCGCCGGTCAGTTCCAGGCCGAATTCAACCCGGCCCTTTGTAAAGAGCTATCGCGCGCCTATCCCCGAAATACCGGTTGTGGCCGAAGATTATGACGAGCCGGTAGAAGTGAAAAAACGCTGGTGGGAAAAAAAGGTGGTACCGGAAAATCAGGGCCGGGTTAAAGCCCAGCCGCCCAGTTCGCCCTATTTCGATATGGTCGGCGGTGACGGCTACGGCCCGCCGGTCAAAAAAAGGCCGTCCTTTAACAACCTGAGCCTCCGGAACCGGTCGATAATTATGGCCGGGGTCGGGCTGGTCCTGGGCCTGGCGGTTGTCCTGCTGATCCTTTCGGTTGCTACCGGCGCGGTCGGCGGCAATAAGGGCAAAGCGATTCAACTGGTCCAGGCGGCGGAAAGCAAGCGGGTTAACGCCCAGCAAATGATTGATGCCAATCCGGCCGGTGCCCGTGACCTGTTAAACCAGGCCACCGCCGACCTGGCAGCGGCCCGTAAAGAGAAATCCGACTTACCGGAAATTCAGACTACCGCCAATGCGGTTAGACAAAGCCTCAATGCGGTCAATAAAGTGGCGGTCCCGCCTGATTTGCGGGTGGCCCTGGACCTTTCAACCCAGGGAACCGATGTAAGCCTGAGCAAGGCGGTAATTTCGGCTAAAGGCGACCAGCTTTATTTAATGGATACCGGCCGCAAGACCATCTATACCGCCGATGTGCTGGGCACAGTCAAGCCGATACTCAAGTCTGGCGAGAAGGCCGGTAATAACACTTTTGGAGCGCCGGTCGCAATGGTCTCCCGGCCCGACGGCCTGCTGGTGCTGGATGACGGCAACCTGGCCTGGAGCTACAATAAAAACGCCGGGACATGGTCCGCGCAAACCCTGGGCGGCTCGCCTAAAGGCAATTTCATGGCCGCTTCTTATGAAGGTAACTTGTACCTGACCGGGACCGGTTCAGGCCAGATCTGGAAGTACAACGCAGGGAACTACGCTACGAAACCGGACGACTGGGTTAACCCGAACCTGGTTCCCACCCTTAACCTGGATAAAGCAGGCGGCTTTGCCATTGATGGCGTGGTCTATTCCCTGAGCAAAGATGGCAAGCTCTTCCAGATGCAGCGGCCGACCGGCAAAGATAAAGGGGAAATCACCAGGCAATTCGACCTTTCCAAAGACGCCCGGCTGGGGCCAGCCTTTATCAATCCTTACGTGCTGAATGCCGGTAGCCTGGATTACCCCTACCTGTTCGTGCTGGACGGGGAAAACCGGGTTCTGCAATTTAACAAATCCAACGGCACGTTTATTCAACAGTTCCAGTCAGCCGAAGGCAACAAAGAATTTAGCGGATTGAAAGATATAGCGGTTGATGAGGGAAATAAAAAGATTTACCTGGTAGGTCCGCAAAAAATTTACGTCTATAACCTGACCGACGGCCCGGTAACACCGGTCACTACGCCCGTTACCCCGGCTGTCCGCACGCCTGGCACGGGCGCTGCCACCGGGGTAACGGTTATTCCGACCCAGACCACACCTAAAGCTTAATGGTGCAAAAACGGCTTATTTCTAACCGACCCGCCCGGGTAAGGCGCCTTACCCGGGCGGGGTTGCTGCTTGGCCTGGTCTTTGGCCTGGCGGCGGTCCTGTATATTGCCCGCCCGGCGGCCGCCCAGACCGCGCCGCCTACCAACGCCCCAACCTCTCAAACGACCCAACCAGCCGCCGATGGCACGACCAGTGATTACCTGGGCGAATCACTTCGCTTGCTTTTCCCATCCGCCCCGGCTTCGCTGGAATGGGCCAACCTGGAAGCGCCAATTTTCCCCAGCAATACCCCCACTTTTGACCTGGTGAGCCTGGGCATACTAAAATCCGGCAGCCCGCTAACTAAAACGCTGACCCTGGAACTTGGCGGGGGCCTGCGCGGCCGCCTTTTCGCCCAGCCGCCCTGGTTAAACCCGGTACCGGACCGCTTTATCAATGGCAGCGGCAGCGGCCGCCTGGAGGTAAAGCTAAATGTGCGCCAGGACGCCGGGCAGGGTGCCGGGCTTTTACCGGCCCAGACCAACTGGGGCCATTTGCTGCTTTCGTTAAACGGCACTTTATTCGATTATGCGGTTCCCTTAATTGTCGAGGCACCTCAGGCCATCAAGCGCGAAGATGGTGAGAAAGTCTTTGGGCTGCAGCGCGAAATCGCCGACCGGTTGGACAGCCAGGGTGACCTGGATGCTTTTATCGGCAGCCCCACCTACCCGAACGCTTCACAACTGGCCCTGGGACTGGCGGTAGACTACCTGGGCGAGAATGAGTATAATCAGCGCCTGGGCCGGGCCGATTTTATTAACCGGGTGGCCGAGTTATTGGGCCAGAAAGACTATAACGGGGATGGCTGGATGGGCTTCCGGACGGAAGATGTTTTGCTGGGCGCGCCGGGTTGGGCGCTGGGCAGGCCGGTTACTACTAAATAAGGGTTGGGGTTTGTTGGCTAAATCATTCTTTATCAAATTGAAATTTGTACGTTCCGCTTATAATTGTCTGCTGGTTGCCGGGTTGCTGCTCTTATCTGTGTTCCTGACAGCCTGTGCCGATAACGTCCAGCCCGCCAATATTGCCCGGCAATACCTGGAAAATATGCGCGACTCAGCTTACACTTCCGCCTATGATTTACTATCTAACGACTCGCAACTAAAGGTCAGCCGCAGCCAGTTTATTGACCGCCTGACCAGGGCCAAACAGGAAGCCGGGATTACCCACACCGAGATTGTGCGGATTCAGGAGCCTAACATTGTGGGTAAGCGGGCCAGTATAGCCTACCAGGTCGAACTGACATTGCAGGATAACCGCAAGCTGCCCCTGTTCGAGTCACTGGTCCTTTTACAACAGGACGCCGGGTGGCGGGTAGTCTGGCCGCCTCAATAATGTGCATTCTCCCGACTCTGAAACCGGCAAGCCTTCAATTACGTATTAATCTTTGACCGGGTTGCAAACCCAATTTTTGGCTACCTTGAGAACATTGGAATAAAAATTATGGGCATTTCTCAGGGCAAAATATAATCCGGAATAATAGTGCAGGAATAATATAATGAGAATTTTAGCAGTAGATGACGACCCGGAAATTTTAAACTTGCTCAGCCGGGGGTTAAAGTTTGAGGGTTATGAAGTCGAAACCGCCGAAACCGGCGAAAAAGCGATTGCCCGGTTCCGGGAAAGCGCCCCCGACCTTGTTTTGTTGGATGTAATGATGCCGGGAATAGACGGTATTGAAGTAGCCCGTGAAATGCGCAAGCTGCGCGATACACCCGTATTGATGCTGACCGCCAAAGACGCCGTAACCGATAAAGTCGCCGGGCTGGACGCCGGGGCCGATGATTATATCGTTAAACCGTTCGTCTTTGACGAGCTACTGGCCCGAATCCGGGCCCACCTGCGGCGGAAACTTCCAGGCGAAGCCCAATTACTCCAGTTTTCCGATTTAACCCTGAATACGGCTACCCACGAAGTCCGGCGAAGCGGCCAGCTAATTGAGCTAACCAGCAAAGAATTTGAACTGTTGATGCTCTTTCTACAACATCCCCGCCAGGTCCTTAACCGCGAATTTATCTACGATAAAGTCTGGGGCTACGACTTCGGGGGAGAGTCCAATATTATCGAGGTATATGTCCGATATTTGCGGAGCAAGCTGGAAACCAACAGCCGGACCAAGTTGATTCATACCGTCCGGGGTGTCGGTTACGTTTTACGCGAGCCGGAACCGGCCGTTCAGCCCGATGAGGTCGCTCAAGCCTGATGTCGAAGTTCCTTTTCCATCATTCTATCCGCTTCAAGCTAACCCTGGTCTATTCGGTAGTAGTTTTTATTACCATGGTTGCTTTCATGGTAGTAGTCTACCGGTCAGTAATCAACAACCTTGAAAGTGGCGTAGATTCCGACCTGAGAAGCCGGGCCGAACAGGCCCAGGTTTTTTTGGCGCACAGCGGGTTTAGTCCAAAGGACCTGGACCAGTTTTCCAGGTCTTACGGCGGGACCGGCGGGTCGGCCAAATATATGCCCGGCACTACCGTCATACCGGATAACCCCGCTTTAACCATGAACGACCCCAACGACCTGGCGGCGGCCCTGACCTATTTGCAGTTGGTCGATAACCAGGGGAAAGTGCTGAGTAAAATACCTGAATTAAAGGTAATGACCAAAGTCAGCACTCAGAACGCCCTGAGCCAGAAACTTAGAGAAGGCACCGGGTTCAGCTACATGCAGCTTTCCACCGGCGAGCGGGCCAGGGTCTATACTTTGCAACTGGACCGGGTCAATAACCGGGGGTTTGTCCAGGTGGTGCGGAGCTTGCAAGAAGCCGATGCAATTGTTACCGGGTTGGTCTGGCCTTTTGTAATTCTTTCGGTGCTGGCTTTCTTCCTGCTTGGAACCTTTGGCTGGTGGTTCACCCGCCGGGCCTTTACGCCAATCGAAGACATAACCGAAACGGCTTACCGGATTGGCGTAAACGGCGACCTGGCCGAACGCATCAAGACCAACCCGGAATCTAATGACGAAATAAGCCGCCTGGGCCGGGCCTTTAACGCCATGCTTGAAAGATTGGATAAAAATTTCAAGGCCCAAAAGCAGTTTATCGCCGACTCTTCGCACGAACTCCGAACGCCCCTGACTGTTATCCGGGGCAATGTAGACCTGCTCAAGCGCAATCCCGACCCGGTGAACCAGACCGAGTCTCTACAGGCTATCGAACGCGAAAGCGCCCGCATGCAGCGCCTGGTGCAGGACTTACTGCTGCTGGCTCAGGCAGACGCTCGCCAGTCGGTTGAAATGGCTCCCTTACAGCTGGACGACATTGTGCTAGAGGTTTTCAAAGAAACCCGCGTCCTGGCCGACCAGCGCCGCCAGCAATTAAAACTGGGCCACTTTGAACCGGTGACAATCGAAGGGGACCGGGACCGGCTTAAACGGGCCATCCTTAACCTGGTGGATAACGCCATCAAGTATACGCCGGAAGAAGGCCAGGTCACTATTTCGCTGGTGCGCGGCAAACAATGGGTCCGGATTACCGTCTCGGACAACGGCCCCGGTATCGCCGAGCGGGACCATGGTCTAATCTTTGACCGCTTTTACCGGGTGGACAAAGCCCGCAGCCGCCAGAGCAGCGCCGGGATGGGCGGCGGAAGCGGCCTGGGCCTGGCTATCGTCAAACACATCGTAGAAGCTCACGGTGGCCGTATAAGCCTGGAAAGCACCTTTGAACAGGGTTCGACCTTTACTATCTGGCTGAAGACCCCTGCCTCGGAAGACCTGCCGCCGGAGGATGATGAGGAAACAACCCAGCCCCAGCAAATTGAAAAGATTGAGCCAAGCGGCAGTGTGGCTTAAAATAATTTTAAGGCCTTCAAATTAATTCAAGCTCTGGTGAGGCTAAATAATTTCAATCAAGCTCCTTCCGGCAACCCGAGCCTTTTAGTGCAGTATCATATATTGGTTGTAAAGAGTAACTGCGCGGTGTCCTGTTATCCACATTATTGTGGCAGGACACCTTTTTAATTGGTGCCAGACTGAAATTCTTCATCCTACATTTTGCTTATTGCAAAGGACAAAATTACAGTCTGTACCAGCGTTTCACTTAATCAAGTGCGGACCTGTTTTATATGTTTTAAAACTCACCTTCAAATTTCAAATATCCTTTTAAAATTGTGGCACGGCCTATGCTTTAGTAATAAGCAGAAGCGGCACAGCGATTAACCAGTAAAGCAGCCGCGAGATAGAGAAACTAACGGACATTTAGGTTCACAAGTTTAAGGGTTTATCTCGAAGACTTGCTGAAAGGAGAAAAGAAGATGAGTATTATTTCGTGGTTGTTAGTCGGCTTAGTAGCTGGCTGGATCGCTAACATGATTATGAGTAACGGCGCAGGTGGTTTACTGGCTGACATCATCATTGGTATTGTTGGTGCCTTAGTGGGTGGTTTCCTGGCGGGTATTCTGTTGGGCGGCGACTTTGTAAGCGGCTTCAACTTTACCACTCTGATTGTTGCGATTATTGGTGCTATCGTTGTAATTGCCCTTTACCGTCTGGTTACCGGCCAGCGCGTTCGGACCTAATCTAAAGTATATGCGGAAATTGCCGGATCAGTAAACTGACCGGCACGGTACTAAAAAGGGGAGAAGCCAGACTTCTCCCCTTTTTAGTATTTTTTATAAGCTGATTTAAAGCTTTTTGCCTCTGGAAGTGATTTTTATGTCACCGGAAACCGGCGCCCCACCGGCCAGCTTGGTATAGCGGTCAACGCTCATGCGGTTGCGTGGGTCAGGCGCCAGGCCCAATATTTTCAAAAGGTCTGAAGAATTGGAACCGCTCTTGGCGCTCTCTACCGCAAACGTGTCGCGCAAGGATTGGGGCGTAACCTTCTTGTTTATCTCGGCGTCGCGAGCAACTCGCTCGACCAGTTTATTCACCGATTGGGGCAGCATCTCGAACAGCTTGCGGCCCGGAGAGAATTCCTCGATATAGTTTTTAAACGCCGGGGTAAATTCAGATGAAGCCGGTAGTTTACGTTCTTTTTTCTGCCAGCGCTTATCATCATAAGAAACGTAAACCTGGGGATACGTGGCATCACTGGTATCAATATGCTCCGGCTGAATAGCCAGCAATTCTGTCCGGGTAAATCCCAGGCGCAACAAGAAATAGATCATCAGGAAAGTGCGGCTGTTTTCCCGCCCGGCAGCCTCCAGCAAGAGTTGCTGTTCTTCCGGGTCAAGGACTATCGGGGTCTTTAGCGGAATAAAGTCGGCAAAGAAATTGTCGGTCGGGTCTTTATCCAGGACTTTTTCAGTCTGAATTAGATACTTGAAGAAAGCTCCAAGTGAAGTCAGGCGGCGCTTGCGAGTGGATTTCTTCTGGGATTGGGCCAGGAAATTAGCCACATCGGAGGCACTAACTTTATCCAGTGGTTTAGCGCCGGTAAACTCCTCAAAGCCCGCCAGGTCGTACATATAAGAGGCAATGGTATTCTTGGGCCGGTTGAGCTGCTCCAGGTAGCTCCTAAACCACCAGCGGGCCACATCAAGGTTGCTGCGAGAGTTAAGGGCCGGTATTTCGGCCATAGGCTGAATAAGGTCGCCCTTGCTGTTGATATTAAAAAGCTGGGGTTGAATGGCCCGGATGGAATTGCGGCCAGTGGCATCTGAGCGAGCGCTTGACTCGCCAGCGGTAGGCTCGGTTTCGAAAAGCGAAGGCTGACTAGCTGGTTCGGCCGGTTCCGCAGAATTGCCAGGGGAAGGCACAACCGGCCCAGGGGGCGGTTGTGAAGACTGGCGATTTGTGGAATTACGTAGAGACGCGGGTGGACGAGGCATAAGCTCGACTTCCTCCGGGAGCTAGTATGTTCAAACAGGAATATCCATTGCTAAAGTGGGATATATCTTTAACTTGGGATATATCTACTTGCAATAAAATATATCACATGGTTAAGAATGTTGCAAGTGGCTGGTGGTTGGAGTTTAAAAATTTTCCATATCATCAACTGAAAAGAACAATACCCATTATGCCCGGCGGCAAGTGTTGTTAACTAAAATCGTTACCTGCAATTAGCCGGGTTTTCAATAAAAATATTTTGGTGTCTTTATTATAAAAGGGTACTTTTGGGGAATTATTGTAACTCTGAATTTCATATAAGATAGGACAAATATTAATTTTTCTATCAATTATCATCAACCATGTCCTTTTAGAAATTATTAGGGGCGATTTCAGTTCAATTTAAATTGAAATTCTAGCCGTCTTAAAATTATAGAAAGACCTTTTATGCTGGAAAAACCTGACCTTTTACCCTTTGCGGCTTTGTTTGAAGCACTCAATAATACACCCGGTACGGTCATTAACCCTTATACAGCCCTTCCAGTGTTAAATCCAGCCCTGGATGCTATAACTGATCTGCATAGAATTGCCAATGCCCTGGAACGGATTGCGGCAGCTTTTGAAAAGCTACCAATTAATGCTGCGAATGTCCCGGTGGAAATTAACCGCAATAATCCAAAGGGTGGAGAAACCATAACGGAAGCCCCTTTTAAGCAACCCACAAAGTTCAAGCAGGCGCAGCCTCCCCGGGTTCCGGAGATAGTCCAAAAGCAGGTTATGCAAGCCCCTGTACCGGCGGCTGTAGTGGCTAGTGTAAGACCTCCTGAGGTTATACCGGCCCGAAAGAAAGTATTACCGACCCATCCGATTCCGGTTGGCTCCTCTATTACTGAGCAGAAGGAGGTGCTTGTTAGCTACTTCAAACAGCTTGGCATTGACTACGAAACTAAAAAGAAAACAAATTCACCTGAACAGGAAACAAAGCTGAACGACATAGCTATTTACCTCGGGAAAAATTTCAGAGAGTGTGAGGAACTATATAAATTTTTAAAAAGAGATATATTAGCTAAACCAGGCAAATTTTTTTACCACCTGAAGGAAATTAACCCTGATAAGAAACTGAGGATTAGCAGGTTTTGCAACCTGTTAATACAAGCGGGCTTATTAGAAAAATATGCTTTTGAAGACGGACCTGAGAATATTATTGAAATAGAAGTAACGGGTAAAGATTGTGGGTTTTTGAAGGGGAACTGGCTGGAAAGATATGTTGAGTATGAGGTAAAGCGGATTGTTAAAAAATACACCACTTATCCGGGGCGAGCTTATGAGGCTTTATCGAACCTTAGAGTTAATATTAATGGCAAAGGGGCTGAATTTGACCTGGTCTTTGCGGTAGGGCAGAAAGTATTTTGTATCGAAGCAAAAACACGGCCTGGCCAACAGGATTTGAAAACTAGCCTCAATAAAATCAAACCTTTGAAACTGGATAACCGGAGCATATTAATAGTTACAGCGGAAAAGAGTATACAAGAGTGTTTGAAATTAACAGAAGTATTAGGCGGCACGCAGGTAACAGATTTGAGCAGCCTGGAACAAAAAGTAACCGCAATGATAGAGGTGGCACATAAAGGATAAAGATAAAATATTTGGAAATAGAAGAAAGGAGAAAAAAAAGAAGATCGTGATGGTAGCGCATACGGGATTCGAACCCGTGATCTCATCCTTGAGAGGGATGCGTCCTAGGCCGCTAGACGAATGCGCCACGAGATATTAAAGAAGTTTTCAGGGAAATTTGGATGCGCAAGGAGAGATTTGAACTCTCACACCCGTTAGGATACTACACCCTGAATGTAGCGCGTCTGCCGTTCCGCCACTTGCGCATATTTGGTAGAAAAAAACGAGGACATCTGGTGCGGAAGGAGGGACTCGAACCCTCACGCCGTGAAGCGCAGCCCCCTCAAGACTGTGTGTCTACCAGTTCCACCACTCCCGCATAGTAGATTGGATGCAACTTTTTCTTTTTAGAAAATGGTGGGCGTGACTGGACTCGAACCAGTGGCCTCATTCTTATCAGGAATGTGCTCTAACCAGCTGAGCTACACGCCCATTCTCAAAGAATTGGATGCAAACAATATTAAGTTGTTAATGGAGGCGACGAGCGGATTCGAACCGCTGCATAGCGGTTTTGCAGACCGCTGCCTTACCACTTGGCTACGTCGCCGCTTAGCCATTTGTTAGCCTGCGTTTCTGCCATTTGAGATGGCAGGGGCGAGAGGATTCGAACCCCCGACCGGCCGTTTTGGAGACGGCTGCTCTACCAGCTGAGCTACACCCCTACTTTACCAATCTTAGCTGCCCCTGGCAAGCCAGGATAGGCTTTTGAAATGGTGGGCGATATTGGGATCGAACCAATGACCTCAGCGATGTCAACGCTGCGCTCTAACCAGCTGAGCTAATCGCCCGTTTGTTACTACCAAATCTAGCACCTGGCCGGGAAGAATTGGTTGCGGAGGCAGGATTCGAACCTACGACCTTCGGGTTATGAGCCCGACGAGCTGCCACTGCTCCACTCCGCGATGTTTTCCGGCTTCGTGCCTGGCCCGGTAGGGGCTTTTCTCACGCAACCGCTGGCATATCTTACTTTAAGGTGCCGGAGACCACCTGGTACAAATGGTGGCGAGGGAGAGATTTGAACTCTCGACCAAGGGCTTATGAGTCCCCTGCTCTACCACTGAGCTACCTCGCCTATTGAGCGGTCCACCAAAGGAGATGGTTGCTTAATGGCGGCATTTGCTCCCTTATTTCAACCGGGTCTCGCTCGATTGCGAAGCGCATTATAACATTCGTACCAGGCATTGTCAACCAAATTTAGGACTTATTTTGATTCTCGTTGAGTAAGGTTTTAACAAAGCTTACCGCCTGGGCTGTCCGCTCTTCGGCAGGGGCTTTTTCAAGCACGTCAATCAGGGCGCTGCCGACAATCACCCCGTCTACCAGGGGCCGCACTGCCGCGAAGTGTTCCGGCTTGCTGATGCCAAAACCAAGGACCAGCGGCAAATCCGTCTGCGACCGGACCTTGCCAATAAAGGTGGGCAGGTATTCGGGCAGGGCCGAACGTGCCCCGGTAACTCCGGCCAGCGAAACACAATAAATAAAGCCGCTGGCGCTCGTGACTGCCGCTTTAATGCGGTCCTCGGTGCTGGTAGGGGCCACAAAGCACGGTAAGTCTAACCCGGCCTTACGGCAGGCTTCCTGGGCCTCTGCGGCCTCCTCCGGCGGCAAATCGGGTATTATCAGACCATCTATGCCGTTCGCGGCACACTCGGCAGCGTAACGCTCCACACCGTAAGAGAAGACCGGGTTGTAATAGCCCATAAACAGCAACGGGGCATCGGTTTTGGCTCGAATGGCCCGGGCCGTTTCAAAGCATTTCTGCAAAGTAATCCCGTTTTCGAGAGCTTTGAAACTGGACCGTTGAATCGTCGGGCCTTCCGCGATAGGGTCAGAGAAAGGCACACCCAGTTCGATCAGGTTGGCCCCGGCGTCAAGCAGGGCCGGGACCAGTTCGGCAGTAGTATCCAGGTCAGGGAACCCGATTGTAACAAACGGCATAAAAGCGGTCTTGCCTTCGGCCTTCAGGCGGGCGAAAGTTTGGGCGATGCGGCTCATTGAATTAGTCCTCCTGGGCTGAAAGAAATGCTAGAATTGCCAGTGCAACCGAGGACAAGCCCCCGGCAAAAGTAAAGAAATTCGCGCCCGGCTTGCGCAGGGCCAAGAAAGCCGCCCATGCATCACCGGCCATACACAGGGCGAAAAGCCGCCGCCAGAGCGCCCCGGCCGGGCGGTCTTTGCGAGTGGTCAATAAACCGATACCAAAGGCCAGGTCCCGAACGCCCAGGGCACGGACCGCTAACCGGCTGCCTGCCTGGGGTGTGGCATCCTGTTTCATACCCAGCAAGCGCCCGCCCAGGCCGGGGACCAGCAGGAAGGCCAGTCCAACGCCCATGGTCGTGCCGCCGATAAAGGTTGCCGCGTCTTGCTTCTGTTTTTTATTCAACACCCGATTTATTCCTCGCAAATTCTTCTAGGGCCGTGATAACTTCGGCAAAATCATCAAACTCAATACATACCTGACCGCGCGCGGTGCAAATCTCAACCAGCTTGGTATTTCTGACCGCAAAGACCAGGTCGGCCACCCGGGCCACCGGCCCATCGTTACGGCCATCGCCAATAAAGACTACCGGGTGGTCCTGGGGATGCTGCCGTTTTAATTCTTCCAGGACGCGCACCTTGAAATCCTCGCCGTTATCCAGGTTGACCGGCGGCCAGTCGGGCAAATGGACCTGCCAGTTGCCCCCGGTCCGGTCGTACTCGGCCCGGTAGGAATAAAAAGGGATGTCCAGGTCGTCCGGTAGAAAAGCGCGGATATAGAAGTCCAGGCCGCCGCTGACTACCGACAGCGAATACTTTTTCTCCTTGCAGTAAGCTACAAAACGCTCGAAATTGGCCCTGAACTTTATTTCTTTAGACACGGCCAGCAGTTCGGTTTCTTCCGGCTGCAAAGTCGCGTACAGTACCTGCATCAACTGGTAATGGTTTAGTTTCCCGGCCCAATAGGCAGGTAAAACTTCCTCCCGCCAGCCTGGTCCGGTGAAATGGTCCAAAAGAAAATTGGTAACGTCCTGGGTAGTGATCGTGCCGTCGAAATCACACAGAATTAACAAAGCTTCCCCCTGAATTACTTCAGCTTGACGCCGAATTCATCGGCCACAGTGAAAATATCCTTATCTCCCCGGCCGGAGAGATTGACCAGGATTATCTTGTCCTGCGAGAGGGTAGGAGCAAGTTTAGCGGCCTGGGCCAAAGCGTGCGACGACTCGAGGGCCGGGATTATGCCTTCGAACCGGCACAACAGCTTGAAACCTTCCAGGGCTTCCTGGTCGTCAATCGCCTGGTATTCGGCCCGGCCAATCGACTTGAGGTAACTGTGTTCCGGTCCCACGCCGGGGTAATCAAGGCCCGCCGAAATCGAGTGCGTTTCGATTACCTGGCCCTGCTCATCCTGTAACAGGTACGACTTGGAACCGTGCAGGACGCCCACCCGGCCCGCCGACAGGGTAGCGGAGTGTTTGCCGCTGGCAACCCCGCTGCCGCCCGCCTCAACCCCTAACAGGCGCACCTCTTTATCATCCACGAAAGGATAGAACATGCCGATAGCGTTGGAACCGCCGCCGACACAGGCCAGCACGTAATCCGGCAGGCGCCCCAGTTGTTCCAGGGATTGGCGGCGGGATTCCTGCCCAATGACCGCCTGGAAGTCGCGGACCATCTTGGGATATGGGTGCATGCCGACCGAAGAACCGATCAGGTAATGGGTCGTCTGGACGTTCGTCACCCAGTCGCGGATTGCTTCGTTAATGGCGTCTTTGAGGGTCTGACTGCCGCTGGTCACGGGACGCACTTCCGCCCCCAAAAGTTTCATTCTAAAGACGTTCAAGGCCTGGCGCTCAATGTCCACCGCGCCCATATAGACAATACATTCCTGGCCGAGCATGGCGCAGGCGGTAGCGGTAGCGACACCGTGCTGACCGGCCCCGGTTTCGGCAATAATACGCGGCTTGCCCATGCGTTTGACCAGCAAAGCCTGGCCCAGTGCGTTATTGATTTTGTGGGCCCCGGTATGGGCCAGGTCTTCGCGTTTCAGGTAAATTTGAGCGCCGCCCAGGTGCGCGGAAAGCCGCCGGGCGTGATAAAGCGGGGTCGGACGGCCTACGTAATGCCGCAACAGGTCGGCCAGTTCGGCCGCGAAGGACGGGTCAGCTTTTGCTTCGGCATACGCCGCTTCAAGTTCGGTCAGGGCTGGCATTACGGTTTCAGGGGCATATTTACCACCAAAGGTGCCGAAGTGGCCGCCCGCGTCAGGCATGTTATAACTTTGATTTTCGCTTAATTCACTATTTAGATTTTGAACCATAGCATTATTCCTTATTCTTGTTATTTTTAGCTGGACCGGGCGGCCTTAATGAACTGTTCGATTTTCAGCGGGTCCTTTGTACCGGGCAAGTTATCTTGCTCGACCCCGCTGCTGACATCAACTCCCCAGGGCTGGACCTGGCGCACCGCACTATCCACATTCTTCGGATTGAGGCCCCCGGCCAGGAGGACCGGGAAGCGAGCGGAAATCGCCCGGGCGGTCTGCCAATCGCCGGTCTCGCCGGTCCCGCCGTACATACCCGGCTTATGGGTATCCAGCAGAAGGGTTACGTCCGGCAGCTCGCCAAAAGGCGCGGCCAGGGCCAGGGCCTGGTCCGGGCTGACGCCCACCGGCAACCGCAGACCCCGGATAACCGGCCTGATTCTGGAGATTTCGGCTACTTGCTCCGGTGTTTCATCGCCGCTAAGTTGCAGGTAAGCCAGGTTGTATCTATCGGCATACCGGGCCATTTCAGCCGGTGCAGCGTTTACAAACAGGCCCACCAGGCCCGGCTGGTGGGCGGACCCGGCCAGGCTGGCGGTTAAAGCCGCCGCCGCCTCATCTGAAAGAAACCGGGGGCTGGGCGGATAAAAGACCAGGCCCAGCAAGTCCGCCCCATTTTCGGCGGCCTTACGGGCTATTTCGGGCGTCTTTATCCCACAGATTTTGATTTTTACTTCCGGTACCATTTTCTGCCGCTTCCCCTGGTTATTTGTTGACCTGCTTTTGTTTCTTCCAAATCAGGGCCGCTGGGGCTTTTACATTGAGCCTGTAGCGCCTGCCGTTCCCTTAAAGTTCCGGCACAGCGGGTGCCAGGACCAACCGGCCATGAGGACTTACTGCAAGATTGCCGCCATAAGCCTTAAAAAGTTCTTTAACCAAACAATTCGCTGATTTTATTCTCTAACTTGCCGGTATCCAGCCCCGCGCCGGTCGAAGCAGCCCGCACGAGAGTTTCGCCTATCAGGACCGCCCGGGCGCCCTGCCCGGAAACGCTTGCGATGTCGGCGCTGGTGGCAATTCCGCTTTCGCTGACCAGCAAACCGCCAAAACCGGACGGTAAGTGGGCCGCGATCTGACCGGTAGTCGCCAGGCTAACCTCAAAAGTCTGCAGGTTTCGGTTGTTGACCCCAAGGATAGTCGCGCCTATGTTTAACGCTCGCGCCAGTTCGGCCTTGTCATGGACCTCGACCAGCACTCCCAGGCCCAGTTCCCGCGCCAGGTTATAGAGATTTTGGGCCTGTTCATCGGTCAGGGCCGCCATAATCAAAAGCAGGGCGTCCGCGCCGTAAGCCCGGGCTTGCCAGACCTGGTATGGGTCAACAATAAAGTCTTTACGCAGGATGGGGATATGTCCACCCGCCGCCGTTTTGGCAACCTGTAAATAATCAAGGTGGCCCTGGAAGAATTTCTCGTCAGTCAGCACCGACAGGGCCGATGCGCCTGCCCGGCTGTAGGACGCGGCCAACCGGGCCGGGTCGAAGTCGGGACAGAGCAGCCCTTTGGAGGGTGAGGCCTTTTTAATCTCGGCAATCAGGGCTACCTGCCCCGGCACGCGCGGCTGGCGCAGGGCTTGCTCGAAATCCAGCGGCAACGGCAGCGCGGCCGCTTTAGCCTGCAAGACTTCCAGCGGCTCCCGGGCCGACTGCTCCCGGACTTCCCAGTATTTGTGTTCGAGGATTTCAGTTAAAAAATTGCTCAATTTTATCTTTTTTGTTGAACGTAGCACGTTAAACGTGGAACGTAGATTCGTAAGTCAGGTTAAACCTGAACCGTTCAGGGGCCACGCTTAACAGGACCGTTTTTTACGAAAACGACTGGCTAACCCGTACCAGGTCTTTGAGCCGCTGCAAGGCTTTGCCGCTGTCAATCGCATCGGCGGCCATAGCTACCCCGGCGTGCAGGTCAGCGGCCAGGCCGGAGGCCAGCAAAGCGGCGGCGGCATTCAGCAGGACAATGTCACGCTGCGGCGTTAGCTCACCGTTTAAAACTTCCAGGGTAATAGCCCGGTTATCTTCGGCGTTGCCTCCCAACAATACTTCGCGAGGCTGCCGTTTGATGCCGAAATCTTCCGGTTTGATGATACGTTCTTTAATTTGAAGTTGCCCGGCGGTCACCTCATAAATATAGGTTTCCGCGCAAATGCTGATTTCGTCCAGCCCATCGCTGCTGTTGACTACCAGGGTATGTTCACTGCCCAACTCCCGGCTGACCGCCGCGATTTTAGCGGCAAGGGTCTGGTTTGGGACGCCCAGCACCTGGCGGCGCGCCCCGGCCGGGTTGGTTAGCGGCCCAAGAATATTAAAGGCCGTCCGGATGCCGATTTCCCGGCGGACCGGCCCGGCATACTTCATGGATGGGTGAAAGAGCGGGGCAAACATAAAGCCAATGCTGGCTTCCCGCAAGCAACTTACAACCTGCTCCGGCTTCAAATTTATGTTGACACCCAGGGCTTCCAGCACATCGGCTGAACCACAGCGGCTGCTGGCGGCCCGGTTGCCGTGCTTGGCAACCACCGCCCCGGCCCCGGCCACAACAAAGGCGGCCGTAGTCGAAATGTTGAAGGTGTTGGCCCCATCTCCACCGGTCCCACAGGTATCGACAACCGGGCGGCCCAGGTCAGCCGGGATGTCTACCTGGGTCGCTTTGGCCCGCATTACTTCAGCCAGCCCGGTGATTTCTTCAATTGTCTCACCTTTAATCCGCAAGGCAGTCAAAAAAGCCCCGATCTGGCTGGGGCTGGCGACCCCATCCATAATCTCTTCCATTGCGGTGGCGGCTTCGGCCCTGCTCAGGTGATCGCCGTTTACAAGTTTAGAAATTGCCTCTCGTATCATCTTTAAATCCTCTTGGAACGTTGAGAGACAGGTGCGAGCTGCAGTGGGCTCCATTTAACAACTATCCCGGCTCTTCAACGTTTCCGTTCTTCATTTTCTACTGCTTACTTTACGCGGCCTGACAGGCCGCATATCTACATTAAACGCCCTGTGTTTAATGTTTTAGGATTATCCAAGACCCATTGCCGCTTTGGCATCATCAAGGGTCCTGGCGGCTATCGGGCGGACCCGGTCAGCGCCCCGCTTGAGAATTTCTTCTATATAATTGGGGTCTTCGGAGATCTCGTGGTACTTTTGCTGGACCGGTTTCAGGGTTTCCACCACCAGTTCGGCCAGTTCCGACTTGAGCGCCCCGTAACCCTTGCCCGCAAAGTGCTCTTCAACAGCTTCTTTGGTAGTGCCAGGTTTAGAGAGCAGCAGGTAAATCTCCAGCAGGTTAAATAGACCAGGGCGCTGCGAATCGAAAACAACCGTTGTGCCGGTATCGGTCACGGCCCGCTTGATGCGTTTCACTATCACGTCCGGGTCGTCCAGCATATAAATCAGGTTGTTAGGGCCGCCGCTTTTGCTCATTTTTTTAGTGGGGTCGTCCAGGGCCATGACGCGGGCGCCATCCTCTTTAATCCAGGGCTGGGGAACCTTGAAGACCGGCGCATACTCGCGGTTAAATTTCTCGGCAATATCGCGGGTCAATTCCACGTGCTGCTTCTGGTCCTCACCGACCGGCACTCCGTCAGCCTGGTAAAGCAGAATGTCGGCCGCCATCAGGGCCGGGTAAACAAACAGGCCCGCGCTGGACTGGTCGCGGCGGTCGCCGGTCTTTTCTTTAAACTGGGTCATGCGGTTCAGCCAGCCAATCGGAGTAAGGCAGTTAAATAACCAGGCCAATTCAGCGTGTTCTTTAATATGAGACTGGACAAATATCGCAACGGATTCGGGGTCAATCCCACAGGCGATATAAATTTTTGCCAGGTCGCGGATACGTTTGTGCAACAGTTTAGGGTCTTGCGGCAACGTTATCGCATGCAGGTCAACCACGCAAAAAATATTTTCCCGGTCGTGCTGCTCTAAAACCCAGTTACGAATCGCGCCCAGGTAGTTGCCCAGGTGTAAATCCCCACTGGGCTGAATACCGCTGAATGCCCGGAGTTTAGCCATTTTATTTGCTCCTTAAGCCTTTATTTTAATAAAGTTCTTTAATAAGTCTTTGCCGTATTCGGTTAAAATTGCCTCAGGATGGAACTGCACGCCATGAATCGGGTACTGGCGGTGCTTCAAACCCATAATCAGGCCGCTCTGGGTCCAGGCGGTAACTTCCAGGCTATCCGGAAAGTCTTCACGCCGGACCACCAGCGAATGATAGCGGGTGGCCTGGAAGTCCTGGGGCAAGCCCTCAAACAGGCCGGCCTGGTTATGTTGAATCTGGCTGACTTTGCCGTGCATCAGTTCAGGGGCGCGTACAACCGTCCCGCCGAAAACTTCGCCCATAGCCTGGTGACCCAGGCAGACGCCCAGTACCGGCAGTGCTGGCCCAAATTCGCGGATAACGGCCTCGCTCACCCCGGCTTCGGATGGAATGCCCGGTCCCGGCGAGATTACGATACGCTCCGGGTTGAGGGTCTTTATTTCTTCCAGGGTTATTTTGTCGTTACGGCGGACCAAAACTTCCTGACCCAGTTCACCAAAATATTGGACCAGGTTATAAGTGAAGGAGTCGTAATTGTCTATCATTAAAAGCATTGTATTATCCTTGCAAAATACTCAATCAGGCATCGAACAGGTCATCGGCAACATCCAGCGCCCGCAGCATGCCCATGCATTTATTGACTGTTTCCTGGTATTCGCTGGCCGGGACGCTGTCGGCAACCAACCCGGCGGCCGCCTGGACATAGGCGATAGTATCTTTAAGGACGATGGTCCGGATAGTCAGACAGGTATCCATGTTACCGCTAAAGCCAAAATAGCCCACCGCGCCGCCGTAGGGGCCGCGCTGCTCCGGCTCCAGTTCGGCGATAATTTCCATTGCCCGGATTTTGGGAGCGCCCGTGACCGTACCCATCGGGAAGCAGGCCCGTAATGCGTCAAAAGCGGTCAAACCTTCGGCCAGTTCGCCCTTAATATTGGTAACCATGTGCATTACGTGTGAGAACCGCTCAATGTGCATCAGGTCTTCCACGCCGACCGTACCGGGACGCGACACCCGGCCCAGGTCGTTGCGTCCGAGGTCAATCAGCATGACGTGTTCGGCCCGCTCTTTTTCATCATTAAAAAGCTCTTCCGCCAGGCTGTTATCGGTCGCGGTATCCTTACCGCGCGGGCGCGTCCCCGCCAGCGGGTGAGTCTCAACCGTCCGGCCTTCTACCTGGACCAGCAATTCGGGCGAAGCGCCGATGATGTCGCATTCTTGAAAGTGAAGGTAAAACATATAGGGCGAAGGATTGACTGCCCGCAGCGCCCGGTAGATGTTGATGGGCTTGACGTTGGTCGGGCGAGCGAAACGCTGGCCGACATTGGCCTGGAAAATATCGCCAGCCTTGATGTATTCTTTGGTCTTGAGGACCGCCCCCTCGTAGTCTTCGCGGGTGAAATTGGAGACCGGCGGGCCGCTGACCGCGCCTTCAACCTTGCCCTGGATGAGTTCCATAGGCACCGGCCCGGCCAGCCGGGCGGCCAGGTCTTCAATCCGGGCGGCGGCTTCGGCATAGCTCTTTTCAATGTCGCCGTCCAGGTGGACGTGGGCCACCAGTTTAATCTTGCGCTTGAGGTGGTCAAAAATGACCATCGCATCTACAAAGACGAAGATTGCTTCGGGCACTCCGTCCAGCTTTTTAGCCGGTTTGGGCAGTTTTTCAAAATAGCTGACCGTTTCATAGCCCAGGTAGCCGACCGCGCCGCCGTAAAAGCGGGGCAATTCGTTTTCCAGGCCGGGAGCCTCCACCAGCTTATAAGATTTTAGATAGCTGCTGATTACTTCCAGCGGGTCATCGAAATGAAGGGTTTGTTTATAGCCGTTGAGGCGAGAGTAGGCGATGCCGTTTTCCAGTTTGAGGACCAGGTAAGGGTTAGTGCCCATAAAGCTATAACGGGCCAGGCGTTCGCCCCCTTCAACGCTTTCCAGCAAAAAGCTATTCGGCTCGTCGCGGCAGACCTTCAGGAAAGCCGATACCGGCGTTTCCAGGTCGGCCATAATTTCGCGATAGATGGGGGTAAGGTTGCCCTGTCCGGCGAGAGCTTTGACCTCTGGTAACCCCGGGTAATATTTTGGTTGCTGTTGCATAAACGGTCCATTCCCTCACGCTAGAAGCATTATAAAACAAAAAAACCACGTCCTATTTCCAACATAAAAAGTTGGAGTAAGGGACGGGGCCTGCTTAACGCTGCCGCGTGGTGCCACCCTTATTCAGGCTCGTTCACAGGGTAAACGAAACCCCTCATTTAAGGTACGGGCCCTATAATCAGGCCGATACCCGTTCCCGTTAACGGAGGAACTCCCCGGCTAAGCCTACTCAACCCGTTAGGTCTTTGGACTTGCGACTCCCAGATCCATTCAGTATCCGCGTCAGCGCCCGGCTTTCACCAATTTGCCCGGCTCTCTAAGCTGCACCTTGAGACTTACTAGTTCTGTTCATTGTCTTTAAATGGCTGTGCTATTCAATTTCGGTATAAATATAACAGCTCGCCCTGGTGTTGTCAAATGATTTTCATCACTTTTTCAATTTTCTCGGTTAATTCTTCCACCCGAAAAGGCTTGCTCAGGACTTCTTTAAAGTGATATGCCTGGTAGTTCGCCATTATGGGGTCGTTGGAATAGCCGCTGGAAACAATCGCTTTGACCGCCGGGTCGAGATTTTTAAGCTGAATAATTGCTTCTTTGCCGCCCATACCGCCTTTAACCGTCAGGTCCATAATAACCAGGTCGAACGGCTGCTGTTGCTGCATTGCCTGGCGGTAGGTTTCAACGGCTTCCAGTCCATCACGAGCGACTTCGATCTGATAACCCAACCGCTCCAACAGGCGGCGGCTCAGTTCAAGGATCATTTCCTCGTCATCCATCAATAAAATTTTACCTTTACCGGTTTTGATTTCAGTCACTTTTACGTCTTCCTGAATAAATTTGCCAGGGGTGGCGGGCAGGTTAATAGTAAAAATACTGCCCTTTCCCAGCTCGGATTCGACCGAGATAGTTCCCTCGTGCCGGGCAATAATTGAAAAACAACTTGCCAGGCCCAGACCACTCCCTTTTTGTTTGGTTGTAAAATATGGGTCAAATATACGGGTCAAGTTCTTGGCAGGGATTCCCAGACCCTGGTCTTTAATTTGAAGTTGTACATACGCCTCTCCCGGCAAGTTCAAGGCTCGGTCCAGCGTGGAGCGCGGGATGTTCCGAGCTTCGATGGTTAAAAGGCCGCCGCCCGGCATCGCCTGGTCGGCATTAATCACCAGGTTGTTAAGGACCTGGTTAATCTGGCCGCTATCAATTTCTACCGGCCAGAGGTCTTCCGCAATTTGGAATACCGGCTGAACGTTCGAGCCGCGCAAGGCGAATTTAACCGAACTTTCTACAAGGTCTTTAAGCGAGGCAATTTTTTTGATAGGCGCCCCACCTTGCGAGAAAGTCAATAACTGTTGTGTCAGGTCTTTTGCCCTGAAAGTCGCTTTCTCGGCTTCATCCAATACCTCAAAGGCGCTACCGTTAGACGGCACGTCCATTTTTGCCAGGGAAATATTGCCGCCAATCGCAGTCAAAATATTATTAAAGTCGTGGGCAATGCCCCCGGCCAGTAACCCCAGGCTTTCCAGTTTTTGAACTTTTCGCAGTTCGGCTTCGACACGCTGGCGCGCCGTAATATCCCGGAAGACCAGCACAACCCCTTTAATGCTGTCCGTCCGGTCGCGGATAGGGGCGCAGTTGTTGGAAACATAACGTTCATAGCCGTCCCGGCTGACCAGCATAGTCTGGTTAGCCAGCCCGGTAATCTCACCTGTCCGCAAAACGTACTCGGCCGGGTTTGCCGCTACCTTGCGGTTTTTTTCATCAATTATGTGAAAGACTTCCGGCAGCAAGCGGCCCGCCGCTTCCGCCTGGGACCAACCGGTAAACTTTTCGGCTACCGGGTTAAGTAAAACCACCCGGCCCTCGGTATCGGTAGTTAT
>JAQBPB010000137.1 GCA_028287745.1 Chloroflexota bacterium | reverse complement strand
CTATCTTAACATAAAAACATGCCGGTTAAAACGGGTAATTATGGCTACTTTTCATGATGTTTAGCCCGCAAATGAGGTATCTCGGTCCGGAGAGCAACTGAAAGGGTAAGACCGGCACAAGACCACCAATAGAACTTAGCCTCTTATGGGTATTTTTCTACTAACGTGTAATTTTTAAGAAAGAATTACAAGTTTAATTCCTAATTTTGTTTGCACTTAAATAAAATAACAAAATAAATCAAAATACCCCTGCCATTTAATTAAGTTAAATCGCAGGGGCACTTTGATGTTACCCGGTCAAATTTTGGCTTACAGGTTTAGCTAACCGCCGCTTCCTTGGGACGGTAGGCTTCTACCAGCACCGCGGCAACTTCCGGCCGGGTGAACTCTACCGGCGGGTACTCGCCATCGGCAAGGATCTGGCGGACTTTGGTCCCGCTCAGGTTCAGGCGGTCGGCTTCCGAGTGAGGGCAGGTCTTGGCCGAGGCCATGTTGCCGCAGACCCGGCAGAAGAAGCTATTTTCAAAGTAGAGCGGTGTAATCCCCAGTTCTTCCGGGGTGAACTCTTTGAAAATTTGCTGCGCGGCGTAGGTTCCGTAGTAATTGCCTACCCCGGCGTGGTCGCGGCCGATAATTATGTGGCTGCAGCCGTAATTCTTACGCACCAGGGCGTGGAAGATCGCTTCACGCGGCCCGGCGTAGCGCATGAAAGCCGGGAAGAGCGAGAGCAGCACCCGGTCCGCCGGATAGTAACCATCCAGCAGGGTTTCGTAGCACTTCAGGCGGACATCGGCCGGTATATCGTCCGATTTTGTTTCACCAACCAGCGGGTGAAGCAGCAAGCCGTCTACTATTTCAAGGGCGGCTTTCTGGATGTATTCGTGGGCGCGGTGGACGGGGTTGCGGGTCTGGAAAGCAACCACCCGCCGCCAGCCTTTTTCCTCGAAGACCTGGCGAGTCTGGGCCGGGTCGCGGTAATAAGGGGCATAAAGGTCCGAAGGGGCCGCCCGGTGGAAGACCGAGACCGACCCGCTGAGTAGAATATCACCCTGGTTGTAAAGGGCCGCTACGCCGGGGTGGGCCTGGTCTTCGGTGCCGTAGACATTGCGGGCTTCATTGGCCCGGTCGTACTCGTATTTTTCTTCCAGCTTCAGGAACCCGCTGGCCGTACCGTCCGGCAGCACCAGCACCAGGGTCTGGCCCGGTTCTAAACTGGCGGCTTCCTCGCGGCTGACCGGCAGCACTACCGGAATGGACCAGGGCAGCCCGTTAGCCAGGTGCATGTTGTTGACCACTCCCAGGTAGTCGGCCTGGCTCATAAAGCCGGTGAGCGGACTAAAAGCGCCGTTGGAAATCAGTTCCAGGTCGGCCGCAGTCCGCGCATTCAGTTGAATGGCCTTAAAGCCTGCATCCTGCCAGCCTTCCGGGGCGGGCGCGAAGCGGTTGACCAGCGTGCCGCCGTGAGGGGCAATCAGGCCGCTTTCGGTAACAGCCGGGGCCGGGGCGGCTTTCAGGTAGCCTAATTCTTCCAACCGGACCAGGATTTTGGACAGGCTTTCCTCGACCGTTTCGGTTTCGCTATCCACGACCACTTCGGGGTTCAGGGGCTCTTCGTAAGGGTCGGATATACCGGTAAAGTTGGCGATTTCGCCGCGCAGGGCTTTGACGTAGAGCCCTTTGACGTCGCGGCGGGTCAATTCATTGATTGAGCAGCGCACGTACACTTCCACAAAGTCGCCAATCTGCTGGCGTGCCTGGTCGCGGATGTCGCGGTAAGGTGAAATGGCGGCGGTAATAGCTACGACTCCGTTGCGGCTCAACAGGCCCGCTACAAAGGCAATCCGCAAAATATTGATGTCGCGGTCCTCTTTGCTAAAGCCCAGGCCCTTGCTCAGATTGGTGCGCACTACGTCCCCATCCAGGATTTCGACTTTGCGACCATGTTCGGTCAGCACCGTTTCAAGGCGCTGGGCGAGAGTGGATTTCCCCGCGCCGCTCAGGCCGGTAAACCAGATTGTAAAACCTTTATCTGCCAAAACTTTATAATCCTCCTCTAAATTATTAATAATGAAGCCCGCATTCGGTCTTGTTCGAACCGTTCCAGCGACCGGCCCGCAGGTCTTCGCCTGCCGCTACCGGCTTGGTACAGTTGGTGCAACCCAGGCTGGGGTAGCCTTGCTCATGTAACTTGTTGTAGGGTACTTCCTCGGCTTTGAGGTAAATCCAGACCATTTCTTCGGTCCAGTTCCATAAGGGGTTAATTTTGTACAGGTTAAATTTATTGTCCCATAGCACCGGCTGGATTTGCCGCCGGGTGGTGGACTGGTCGCGGCGCAGCCCGGCAATCCAGGCTTGCATGCCTTCCAGGGCTTGCCGGTTGGGTTTGACTTTGCGCAGGGCGCAGCACTGGTCGGGGTTGGTCCGCCAGAGTTCCGGGCCAAAGCGCTCCGCTTGCTCGTCAGGCGTCAGGTCAGGGTGATAGGGCCGGGGCTTGATGCCGTAGCGCTGCTCGATTTCTTTTTCCAGGGCATAAGTTTCCGGGAAAAGAAACCCCGTATCCAGGTAAAAGACCTTGATGGCCGGGTCAATACGCACCGCCATATCCAGCAGCACCATGCCGCTGACGCCGCCAAAGCTGCAGGCCAGGGTCAGGTCCGGGCTAAATTCCCGGATGGCCCATTCTAGCATTTGCTGTGGCCCGAATCCAGCCAGTTTCGCGTTGATTTCCGCCAGAGTTTGGTCGTTGGGCTTTTCCAACACCGGAGTTAAGTTAGTCATTACTTAAAATCCCCCGAGTAATTTCTAAAGTGACCTGGAAACCAGGCCATACCGCTGGCGTATGTACGCCTCAAAGCGGGTGATAACAAGCTGGTCGAACAGGAGGCCCAGGGCGATAATCACCAGCATTACAGCCATTACCAGCGCCATATCGGTCAGGTCGCGGCCCTGGTTGAGCAGGTTGCCCAGGCCGATACCGGCGGTGAGCAATTCACCGCCCAGCAGCGACCGCCAGGCGAAACTCCAACCCTGCCGCGCCCCGCTGATAATCGCCGGGAGTGACGCGGGCAGGACCACCCGGCTGAATACCGCCAGCCCCTTGACGCCCATGTTGCTGGCGGCTTTTAACAGCAACGGCGGAATAAGCTTGGTACTGTCGTAAGTGGCAATCGTGACCGAAAAGATCGACCCCATCACTACCACGAAAATGATTGCTCGTTCGTTCAGGCCAAACCACAGAATAGCCAGGGGTATCCAGCACACGCTGGGCAGCGCCTGAAAGCCCAGGACAATCGGCCCGACCAGCGACCGGAACCAGCGGCCCCAGGCCAGGCCCATGCCGATTAAAATTCCCGCCGGTAAAGCGATGCCAAACCCGATAAAGAGCCGGGCCAGGCTGGCCGAAGCGGCCCGCCAGAGCGAGCCGTCGGCGGCATGGTCCACCAGCGAAACCAGCACATCCACGGGCGCCGGGAAAAGGGCGCTGATCCAGACCTGGAAAACTTCGACCATCAGTAAATAAACCAGGTACCAGATTGCGAAAAGGCCACCGGCATACAGTCCGACTTTAAGCAGGGTCAACCCGGTTTTACGGGCCAGCTTTAGGGGCTGCGCGGTGTTTAACCTTTGTTGTAGTTGGGGTATAGCTTCGGATGTAATGCTACTCATTCTAAATTTCCTTTTAAGTTCCGGTTCGGTTACAGGTCTACCCGGAGCCGGGCATCGCCGTATTCCGAAGCTACCGCCAGTTGGACCTCGCCCTGCAATTCGCCCATAATTTCCCGGACCAGTTTGGTCTGCGCCTGGCCTTCCAGGTGACGGGGGCGCGGCAGGTGCGCGGTTGAAAACTCGGCTTTAATCCGGCCCGGCCGGTAAGTGAAAAGAACAATCCGGTCGCCCAGGGTGACCGCTTCGCGCACGTTATGGGTCACAAACAGGATGGTCTTGCCGGTTTCGGTCCAGAGTTGTTGCAACTCGGTATGTAAAATGTCGCGGGTCTGGGCATCCAGGGCGCTAAAAGGTTCGTCCATCAATAGCACCTGGGGGTTAATCGCCAGGGCTCTCGCTATCGCTACCCG
Organism: Chloroflexota bacterium; assembly: GCA_028287745.1. Lineage (GTDB taxonomy): Bacteria > Chloroflexota > Chloroflexia > Chloroheliales > Chloroheliaceae > 54-19. The sequence goes on along the minus strand of JAQBPB010000137.1, from coordinate 2,389 downwards.
CTGGCGCATTCCGCCGGAGAGTTGATGTACCCGGAATTTGGCGAATTTGTGCAGGTGGACCTTTGCCAGGTATTCCAGGGCCCGTTCGCGCCGTTCTTTGCCGTTTATCCCGACTGATTTCAGCCCGAACTCGATGTTCCCGATGACATCCAGCCAGGGAAAGAGGGCCGGTTCCTGGAAAAGCAGCAGCCGGTCGGGATGTGGCCCGGTTACAGGCTGCCCGTTAATCAGAATCTTGCCGCTATCCGGTTCTTCCAACCCGGCCACCAGGTTCAAAATTGTGCTTTTACCGCAGCCGCTTGGCCCCACCAGGCAGACAAACTCGCCTGGCGTAACTTCCAAATTTATATTGTCCAGGGCCGTCATCCGGGTATTGCCGCTCCTGAAAGTTTTAGAAATACCTTCCAGGCTTAGACGCGGTATCCCGGGGGTGGCGGCCGGTTGGCTGGTCCTGACTTGCAGCTCAGTTGTACTCATGGTTTTTCCTTGCCGTTTTACCTGGTTGCGACCAGCCTGGCCATGATTACCAGACCCGCCGACCGGTCATTTGAATCGACTCCTACCAGCTTTTATTCTTGGTTGCCGGTGGCCTTGCTGGCAGTCACCGGACCGGCTGTGCCGGTAGTGGCGCTAATTTCAAACGCCAGTGTTTCGCCTGCCTGGCAGGTTAATTTCAGCCGGTCGCCCGGTTTGAGGTTCGGCCACGGCCTGCCCGGCTCTATTCCGATTACGGCTGTGACCCGCTCGCCTGGCCTGATACTGTTTTTGACCCAGCCCGGCCCCGCCGGTTGGCCTTGCCCGTTAAGGCTGGTTTCAGCCAGTCTGACTTCAAAACCAGCAACAGGAATTGCCAGCCGGACCGGGATAATCCCGGCCTGGAGTTTCGAAACCTTTCCGGCGACCGGCTGGCCGGAGGTTAATTCTTTAAACCCGGTTATTACCATCCCGGCCGCCAATACCAGCAGCAGGAGGGCGGTCAGCCAGCGCTGGCCGCGAAATTCTTCCGTATCTGATTTAAAGTCCTGTAACATGCTGGCGGCTTTCTACTGTCTAATGGTTGGCAAACCTTTTTCCTGCAAAACCTCATTGAGAATTCGCAGGTCATAAAGGTTGTCAAACACCGGTTTTTGTTTGCCCAGGAAACCCAGGGCAAAGGCGCTGTCGGCCGACTTAAGCAGGCTGGGCTTGAGCGGGTCAAGCGTAATTTGCAGCTTCTTGAAGCTGCTCGCCAGGACTTCATCGCTCAGACCTTTACCGGTCAGCGCCTTTAACTGTTCGTTTATTACTTTGCGGGCCGCCGCCGGGTCTTTCTGGATGTCCTGGGTTGCCTGAACGTGCGCGCCCAGAAAGGCCCGGACCAGCTCAGGTTTTCCGTTGAGAAATTTAGTGCTTGCCAGAATATGGGTGATTACAAACTTACCGTCCGGCCACAGAGAACTCTCATCCAGGAAAAGCTTGCCTTTTTGCTCGACTATCAGGCGCGTAGCCCACGGTTCCGGCACCCAGGCTCCATCAATTTGCTTGTTCTGGAAAAGCTGTAAAATGTTCGCATTCTCGGTCGGAACAACTTCAACTGTCCCGCCGTTTTCTTTGGTCTCAAAGCCGTTTTGTTTGATGTAATTGCGGAGCGCGACATCCTGGGTATTGCCTAGCTGTGGTGTGGCAAATTTTTTACCATCCAGGTCTTTGGCGCTGTCGAACTTGATATCGGACCGGACAATAAAGGACACCCCGCCGCTGGTGGCCCCGGCAATCACCCGCACCGCGTCGCCTTTGGTCTTGACATAGGCGTTGATGGCCGGGTTAGGGCCAATATAAGTCAGGTCTATTTCTCCGGCCAGTAAGGCTTCGATTGAAGCTGGACCGGCATTAAAAGGCTTTATTTCCAGCTTAACCCCTTTACCGAGGGCCGCCGAGAATAGGCCGTTTCCAATTCCAAACAGGGCCTGTGGGTGAGTCAGGTTGGGTAAGAAGCCCAGGCGGACCGTACCGGTAAGTCCGGTTGACCGGACTGGCGCACCTGTAGCCGCTGCCGGGCTGCCAGTAGCCGCCGGCGTGGCGGTGGTATCGCCGCAAGCGGCAAACACCAGGGCCGCCGCTACCAGGCTTAGAATTACCTGGCTTAATAACCGGCTGGGACCAAAATATTTTTTGTGAGGGTTCATTACAACGTACCTTGCCTCTCAACTCATTTTTGGCTATAAAAAAAGGTTAGCACCCTGAACCTGGAGCTATCCGCTCTTGGTCCGTGCAAACCTCTGGTTGTCCAGTCAGTTCTTATATTAAGTCGAGACATTTTTATGTCCGCGAGAACTCTACCGATTTAATATAAGCCAGTCTATAAACTTTGTCAAGATTAAATCTGAAACAGATTCGTTCATTTTCCTGC
>JAQBPB010000093.1 GCA_028287745.1 Chloroflexota bacterium | reverse complement strand
AATTTATCGCCGCTTTGACTCCCTTAGAACAGGGTATCCCGCTTAGCTTTACCGTCGTGCAAAGCCTGGGCATTCTCAAGTGGTTGCACGCTAATTTTGAGAACGGCTTCATTTCGGCTGATTTTGCCTTCCTAAGAAAGTTAGCCCCGGCCTTTTCGACAGCTTAACCACTCCCTTTCCGGGCCTATCCCTGGTCATTACCGGCCGCCAGGACTCCCTGACGGGTTATCGTGATGCGATGACAATCCTTGACAACTTTCCCAGGGGTACTTATGCGGTATTAGACCGGTCGGGGCACTTTTTAGCCTATGAACAGGTGGACCTGTTCCGCACGCTTACCCTTGAATGGTTAAATGGCGTAAAAGAGTCGCTTGGTAAATCTACCAGGCTGGAGGAATAGTAAATTGTCTGACCGGGCCAGGCCGTTACCTGCGGCCTGGCCCGGTAGCAACTGGCTATCAAGGTTCAAATCCAGCCGCCGAACATTTTACCCATTTAATTTCCCAGGCCGCGCCCGGCTTGCTCTAACCGGCAGGCTGCGCCTTCAATAAAGGTGGTCAATTTTGAGATATAAGTTACTTTTCCTGGTGATGGTTCTTGCCACCCTTTTAACCGCCTGTACTGGTAAAACAGTCCAAAATGAGTTGGCTGCCAAGGTAAATACAAACAATTTTCAACCTGCCAACCTGGAAACCAGCTTGATGGAACATTTTGTTTATTCCGTAAACACCCGAAATCAGGCTGCCCTAATGGATTTATTTAATGAGTCTGCTACTTTTAATATGATAGACCTTGTAAATGTTGGAACAACCCTTCCCCAGAATACTTTGACAGCTTCTTTTACAGGGAAAGGGGAAATTGAAGGCTGGATGGAACTTCACGTTCCTACTATGGGCCAGTTAGAGCCTGTGGAATATACCTTCGAAGGTAATGTCGTCAATCTGGAAGCACTTATTTTCTTTGACAGCCAGATCCAACATATTCGATTATCCGCCGTGACCGGGGACGGCAAGTTTAATACGCTTTATCTTTATTATGAGAATATTGAATATCCCTAAAGCCGCCTGGAAGGGACCGGGGCTTTTGGTTCCGTGGTGAAGGGGTCAGTCTTCTTTAAGTAGGTTTTATACGGCATGGGTGTGGGTATGTATAAGGGCCTGGTCCGGCTAAACTGCCGGACCAGGCCCTTACAATTTCGCAAACAAGCTTAGCAAGCCCTTGCTTACCGGCAAGGCCGGGATATTCGGTTAGTTCAGACCGTCGGGCAGGGTAAGGATAAAGCAAGTGCCTCCTTCGGCGGGAAACTCAATTTCAATCTGGCCGCCGTGTAGTTCAACGATCTGGCGGGTGATGTAAAGGCCCATGCCGATACCCGCAAACCCCCTGGCTTGCGCCTGGTAGAACGGCTCGAAGATATGGTCGCGGTGTTCCACCGGTATACCCAACCCCTGGTCCTTCACACTCATTTTTATCAAATGCCGCTCTGGCAGCAGCACCAGGGAGATTTCAATAAGTCCACCTTCGGGGCTGTATTTAATGGCATTGTCTACTAAATTAGTTATAATTTGCTCTACTCGCAAAGGGTCCACCAGGGCCGGGGCGGTAGCCGGGGCATTGAACTGTAGCTCGTGAATTTCCGTGGTAGTTCGCAGGCTATCTATAAGCCGTTCAACCAGGGGCGTCATGTCGGTCAACTCAGGTTCCAGGACCAACCGCCCGGCATCCAGCTTGGTTAGGTCTAGCAGGCGGACAATCAGCCGTAACAACCTTTCCGATTGCTGGTTGATTGTTTCCAGGCCACGGCGCAGGCGGGTCGGTTCTATTTCGTTAAAGCGGTCGAGTTGCCGCACCAGGAGTTGGGCGAAACCGCGCAGGCTGGTTACGGGTGTTTTTAATTCGTGCGCGGCCATGCTCAGGAAGTCCTCGCGGACGGCAATTGCCTCCTGCGCTTCGGCGTACAACCGGGCGTTATCCACCGCCATCGCCGCCCGGCGGGCCAGTTCCATAGCCAGTTCCAGGTCTTGCTCATTATAATGATACCTCGACTCGGTCGAGGCAAATTGAATCGCTCCTACCGTAACATCCCGCAATTTTAACGGCACGATCATGCCTGAAGTGTAGCCAATCTCCTGGAGTATTTTAAGAATTTCCTTGTCAGGCGCGGCTGCTACTAACATTTCTTCGCTAATCATCGGGTAAAGCTCCGGCTCACCCGTGCGAATGACCTTTGCCAGCCCTGCCTTTCCATCCGGATTGTAAGGATACCGCTCGGTTATTTCTTCCTGGAGTTTTAAAACCCACTGGACTTTGGCCGGATCCTGGTGGGCCAGGGCCAGTTGTTTAGGTGTACCTTGCTGGTCGTTTACGTACACTCCGCACCAATCGGCCATTTTTGGGACTACCAGTTGGGCCACTTGCTTCAGGGTCGTAGTGTAATCAAGCGAAGACGACAGCAAGTGGCTGGCTTCGGCCAGAAAGGCCAGGCGCTGCTGGGAAATTTCCGCCCGGTGCCTCAAGACGGTTTGTTCCTCGTACAGTTCGGCGTTGCCAATCGCCACCGCCGCCAGGTTTGCCAGGGCGGTAGCCACCCGGGTTTCAACCTGGCTGAAATGGTGCGGTTTGCGGTAGTAAAAGACAATCGTGCCGGTCTGAACCCCGTGAATGCGTAAAGGTATAACCAGGATTGAACGGATTCCTTCCTTACGATAACTTTCCAACCGGGGTAACAGGCTGGGGGCCTTCTCGACATCTTCAGCGATAATCGGCTCTTTGATAGTAACACTATTGTTAAAACTTTCGGCAGTAATCCTCATGTATTCAGCGGATAAGCCGCTGGTTGCCAGCGTCTGCCATTCAAGGGTTTCCGGCGAATAGCGCCAGACCCCGTAAGCATCGGCCGCCATCAAGCGGCGCGCCAGGTCCAGGATTGCCGGTAACACGTCACTTAACGTCAAGGAAGTGAGCAGGTTATCCGAAGCTTCCACCAGCAGGGTCAACTGTTCTTCCAGTTGGCGGTGGAAATTAACCGCTTCGGTGCGCTGGGCCAGGGCCGCCTGGGTTTCCCCAAAAAGCTGGGAATTATCCAGGGCAAGCGAAGCCCGCCGGGCCAGTTCCTGCATGAATGTTAAATCTTCCTCGGTATACTGCCGCTCAGACTCGGTTATCGCCAGGGTAATGGCGCCTACCGTCTTGTTGCGGACTATTAAAGGCACCGTCATGCCGGATTTAAGGCCAAGCTCTTTTAAGGTTTGAAGATGCTCAGCGCTGCGGGACATTTTTTCCAAATCAGGCTGGCTGAACCTGGGGGTAAGTAGTGAACCTCCCGCCAACAGTAAATCCTTTAAAGGGTGGGGTTGGTCAGTTGGGAATGGAAAGCGGTTGTGCAGGTCATGGACAATCGCCTGTTTGGCCGGTACGCTATGGGCGGAGGCCACACGCCGCACGGTCTGACCTTCAACCAGGTCAATACTGCACCAATCGGCCATGGCAGGGATCGTTAATTGCACGATATTTTGAAGGGTTACTTCGTGGTTCAGGCTAGAGCCAAGTATTTCGCTGGCCTTAATCAAGAACTCCTGCTGTTCCTCGCGGTGCTTCCGTTCGGTAACATCCCTGAATACCAGCACAACCCCGATGGTCTGGCCCTCGTTATTCTTTATGGGCGCCCCGCTATCATCAATAGGGATGTGGTGTCCGTCCCTGGTAACCAGAAGTGTGTGATTGGCAAGCCCTACAACAATTCCAAGCTCCAGTACTTTTGTGGCCGGGTTTTCTACCGGCAGCATGGTCTGCTCGTTGATAATCTTAAAGACCTGGCTCAATTCCTTGTTAAAAGCTTCTTCCTGGGACCAGCCGGTCATATTCTGGGCTACAGTATTCAATAAAGAAACTCGCCCGTACACATCCGTAGCAATAACAGCATCTCCGATACTGTTAAGCGTTACCGCGTAACGTTCCCGTTCCCGGCTCAGTTCCTGCTGGATCAGGCTGCGTTCGTCCACCTCTTCCGCCCGGTTCTGTACCGCCCGCCTGAGAATCTCGCAGAGGCCGCTTATCAAAATGCCTTCACCTATAAAAACCACCACATTAATTGCGTCCTGGGCATTAGGAAAGCTTAAAGTCATCTGAGGTTCAAGGAAGAGGTAGTTACTAAAGAATGCTCCCAACAAGGTAACCATCACCCCCGGGCCAAAACCCCAAAACCAGGAGGTAATCATAATTGCCATAAATATAGTAAGGAATGGAGTTGAAGCCCCTTGCTTGCTATCTACCAGCTCATTCAGGCCCATCTTGAGGAGAATGGACAAAATCAGGGTCACCAATCCCAGCCCGTAACGCAGGAATAATGATAAATTTTGCATGGCAGTCAGGCCAATCATATGGTTTATTACTGCGTTACGGGGCGGTAGCTCTGCCCCTGGGGGTTTTCCGAGTTTTCTCAAAATCAGGTCCTTAATGTAATTGCGGCATATTTCTTGCAAATTATAGGTCTTACCAGACAAACTCTTATACAGGTAGAGGTTTGTTTGCTTGGTAGGACCAAATGTATTTAACCAGGACGCTTTTAATATCAGGAGTAAATTAATGTGTAGTTCTTGCAAACATGCTACTCTTATCATTGGCAGGTCTTCTATGCTCTTGGAAAGGGGCAATAAAAAAACCACCATTTTTAATGTTCCATGCTTAACTTGTACCAATTGCCACGAGTCTAGTTTCGATGAAGTTATTATACGCCAGTACCAGAGTTATCCCGGTTCCAAATTGACCGTTCTCTCACCCGCGGAAGCCATGGCATATCTATCCTGATATCCTACGTACCAGGGCTCCGGTTTATTACTCCGCCGGAGTAAACCTGTAACTACTTTCGACGGCCCGGCAAATTAACGGTTTCCTCATCCTTAATTCTTAATGTAAAGCCGGGAATTAACTCGTTTCGGTTCTTCCTAAAACTCGGTTTAATTCCCGGCTTACCTTTTTGCAGTTTCAGCCAGGTTAAAGATTAATTGGCAGTGTTACTATAAAGGTAGTACCTTTTTGCTCGCCGAATTCCGCCTCAATCGAACCACCGTGCAGCTCTATAATCTGGCGGCTAATATATAACCCCAGGCCTAACCCGGCATAACCCCGCTCGTGCCCCTGGTAAAACGGTTCGAAAATTCTGGCCCGGTTATGCGGTTCAATTCCCATACCCTGGTCTTGCACGCTTATCCGGGCTATTTTCCGCTCGGGCAGGTACACCAGTTTTACATCAACCGGGCCGCCTTCCGGGCTGTACTTAATGGCGTTGTCCAATAAGTTTACTATTACCTGCTCGAAGCGTAAGGGATCTAGCTGGGCTTCAAGCTGAGGGTCCGCCTCTAAACTAATGGTATGATTCTCTGCTCGGACCTGGGAAACCGCCACGATATTTTGTAAAAGCTGATTTAAATTTGTCTTGTCCAGTTTTAAGATAAGTTTTCCGGCTTCAAGCTGGCTTATATCAAGCAGGCGTGATACCAGGTTTGCTAACCGCACAGACTGGGTATTGATGTGCGTTAACGCCTGCCGGAAATGATCCTGGTCTATCGTGCTGGACATGTTCAGTTTGCGCAGCACCAATTGAGAGAAACCGCGCAGGCTGGTTATGGGTGTTTTCAGCTCATGGGCCGCGATCGATAGAAACTCATTTCTTAGAGAAATCGCTTTCTGGGCATCTTCGTAGAGCCTGACATTATCGACCGCTATACCTGCCCGCTGCGCAAAATCCTGCACCAGGGAGTGGTCCTCCATGCTGTATTGCCGTTCTGGTTGAGTTGAAACAAGTTGTACGGCCCCTAGCACCTTACCCCGGGCAATTAGCGGCATGATTAAGACCGATTTCATGCCTAATTTTCGAAGCAGGTTGAAGTGTTCTTCGCTTTTGGCTACTTTCAGCAATAACTCGTCTTCAATAACCGGGTAGAATTCAGGTAGACCAGTCCTTAGCACCTGGGCTAAGCCCACCTGGACATTCGGGTCATAGGTGTGGGTTTTACTGAATTCATACAGGGCCCACTCAGTTTCTTTAGCATTGTTATGGGCCAGGGCCACCTGCCTGGGTTCGTTTCCTTCATCCAGGATATAGAAAGCGCACCAGTCGGCCAGGTCTGGGACGGCCAGTTGGGCAACTTTTTGTAGAATAGTTTCGTAATTAAACGAAGAGGCCAGTAGTTTACTGGCTTCGGCCAGAAACCCTAACTGGAAAGTCCGCTCCCTGACCCTTTTTTCCAAATCAATATTGGATTGTAGAATTATATCCTCGGCAATCTTGGCTTCGGTCATGTCGCGGGTTACTTTGGCAAAGCCGCTCAGCGTCCCATTTTTGTCTCTTAGCGCCGTAATTACCACATTAGCCCAAAAACGCGTGCCATCCTTGCGCAGGCGCCAGCCCTGGTCCTCAAACCGGCCTACTGACCCGGCTTGTTCCAATTCCCATTTAGGTTTGTTCCAGGCAATATCTTCCGGGGGATAAAATTTTGAAAAATGTTGGCCAATTATTTCATGGGCGAGATAGCCTTTTATGTTCTGCGCCCCGGCATTCCAACTTTCGATCCTGCCGGTTGGGTCAAGCATAAAGATAGCATAATCCTTTACACTTTCTACCAACAGCCGGAAGCGCTCCTCGCTTGAAAACAGCTTTTTCTCGTTTACCTTGTGCTGGCTTTCGGACAATTCAAGGTTTGTAACTTTTGCCCTTAGCTCATTTATTTCTTTATGCTGTACCCCGTTCGAACTCTCGCTATCCAAATTAAAATCTACCTTTCATAGCAACAGAGAGTACAAATCTGCGTTGATTTTATAAAAAGTATTCAGTTTTATTTAAACCAGGGTTACGTAGTCAATCGTAATACTGCAACCCCTTGTATTTCCTGGCATTACCATATTATAGAATATTATCACAAACATTAACATGATAAATTGGTTATGTATTGTACCAAACAGCCAGTTTTCAGGCTTTAGTGGTCCGGCTGAGCAGCAGTATAGCCCCTATGATGCAAAGGCCGCCCACCAGTTTAACCGGAGTAACCGGTTCTGCCAGGATAATCGCCCCCATAAATAGGGCGGTAGCTGGTTCGGTGGTGGATATAATCGCGGACCGGCTACCGCCGATATAGTTTACCCCAATTAAGAAAAGATAAATCGAAAACCCGGTCAGTACTCCAATAAGGACACATAGCAGCCAGCCCATAAATGACATTCCACCGCTAAAAGTTGATGTCACCAGTACATACAGGGTAAACAGGAGCGCCGTCACCGGCAAGGAGTAGGCCGCTTTGACTATCCCTGATACATTCGGCCCTACCCGTCCCGCCAGTACCACATACCATGAGTTGCTAAAAGCCGAGGCCAGCGCCAGCAGCGCTCCCAGGAAACTAAAGCTGGAACTTACCGCCAGGGCCCCCTGTGGGTCCACCGTAAGAAAGCAGCCGCCCAGGGCCAGGGCCAGGGCCGTGGCTTTTATGCCACTCAGCTTTTCTTTAAAAAACAGCACCGACCAGAAGGCGACTATGGCCGGATAGGTGAAAACCAGCAGCGAATTGGTGCTGGCCGGTAATAGTTCCAGGGCCAGGAAATAAAAAAGGGAGTTGGTTATCCAGAATAAGCCCATTCCGCTCAGGGCAAGGCCGCGCGGTAGCGGCTGGCGCAGGTCTACTTCTTTCTTTTTCGCTAACATTAGGCACAGGGGAATCCAGATAATCAGTGAAGCGGTAATAAAGCGCAGCATCAGGAGGGTTGGAACGTTCGCACCTCCGGCAAAGGCATATTTACCCATGATTCCCTGTACACCAAAAAGTATACCGGATAAGGCTACCGCCCCAATACCCAGCATGATCCTCTTTGATGGGGGATTTTTAATGGAATTGGCTACCGGCAGATCATTTAACCTGGGTGCTTCGCTTTCGATTTTAATGAGGTTCATTGTATGTGGTTTAAAACCCTGTCAGGTAATTACTGAATAAATGCCGGTAGGGAAGAACAAAGCTGAGCAAGATGTACATTTTAACACAATTTAAAACAGGGTGTTTGCACAAAATATAGTACATCCGGGTTATTTCCAGGAGATATTTTAAGTTCAAGAAACGCTCTTTTTTACTCCCCGGACTCGGCTGAAACTCCCCGGTTATGGGAGTTTACAAACCGGTTAAAGGTCTGCCTTTTAATGGCATAAATATTTTTTATCCTGCCGCATTAACCCCTTGTCTGGTTATTCAAATCTTCAAAAAAGCAAATATTTTAAAAATGTGAATAACTTTATAAAAAGTTTACTGCATGGCACACAAAAGGGGCCGTTTTAGACCCCTTATATCCACAAAATGTGGGTAAGTTGTGGATAACTGTGTATAAGTGTTGTTAACTGAAATAATACAGTGGATAAAATGTTGAGAAGTTGTGGGAAACTTCATGGCTCTTCTTTATGTGTGACTGCGGTAAAGTTACCATTTCTTAAACGGGTGCCGGGACAGGGCGGCGTTTTTGTAGGCCGGGTTTTCGGTTACTTCCTGGCCCAACCACTCCGGCCGGGGGAAATCGAAGGCTTCGTCCGGCATTTCCAATTCAACTACCGTCAACCCGGCATTGTCGCCTTCGAAGATATCCAGCTCCCATTTTAGGCCGGGATGTTCCTTTAGAGGCAGTTTGTAGCGGGTCTTACTGACCAGTGAGGACTGGGCCAGTTGCAGCAGGTTAGTTGCTTCTTCAAATGGAATATCGTATTCAAATTCGTCCCGCCCGACCAGGCCCTCGCCCTTGATCGTAATATAAGCTTTACGCTGGTCAGCCGGACCTTCTTCGGTCCTTACCCGCACCGTCGGCTCAAAGCAAAGATAGCCTTGAATTAGCCTGGCTCCTTCCGGCAATTCGGGTAATTTAGCGCTGTCTACCAGGAATTTGCGCTCGATTTCTTTTTGATATCCCATAGTTTTGCTCCTTTTGTGGTTATCTTACCGGCCAGGTCAAACATTCCAGCCCGCTAATAATAGGCCAGGGGCGTTGCCCTGTAAAGTTCTAAAAGCAAAAATTGATGACATTTAACACATAAAAGGGCCGCCCCGGTTGTTAGGAGGGTGGCCCCTGGAGTTGTTGTAGACCGCTATTTTATACCCGACATATCCCAAAAAGTAATAAGCCTAACAAAAAGAGTAAGACACAGGTCAAAACTGAAATTCTTTAGAAAAACGCGGGTTTTTAGGCCCGCAATTTCCGGCTGCGTCCTGCCGCCGGTTCGGTAGTTTCAAGGCTGCTGTCGGTAACTGCAGCCGCCCGGGCCGCTTTTTCTATCCGCGATGTCAGGCGGCGGTCCAGGTCAGCGATTTCCTCAGGACTCAAGCGCTGCAAATCCGATTTACCATTGCAATAGTAACGGGCCGCCGTAACCAGGTCAGCCTGGGAGAAGCCGTTTTCCTCGGCTTTTGCCAGCAAATCTTCCAGGGTTGGCCCGGTGCGCCCGACAAAAGCCAGCGCCGGCGCTTCCTCCAGCAGTTCGGGTTCCTGGGTCGGCAGGGGAGTGCTGACCGGGAGGGTATTCGTTCCGGAGTTGTTCAGATGGGCCAGGAAATCCGCGAAGGACGGGTTGAATAACTCCATACCAATCGGGAAGGCCGAGCTGTTACTCTTTACCACCCGGAAGACCCGCACCGGCTTCAAATCCTCAATCCGGACGGAAGCTTCCACCAGCACGTCCACAAAATACTCCAGGCCGCCCGAGGTCATTGGCAATACCCGGCCCATTTCGTTTTCTTCGCGGTCTTCCTTGCCTTTGGCCCCGATCTGGTCGGTGATAACCACACAGGCACCGCTATCCACGCACAACCGGCGCAGGACTTCCTGGAAAATTACCTGGTCCGAAGAAAGTTCCTCGGCGGTCGGCTGGGCCGTTGGGTCGCCGCTGCGCTCCCGCACCGCCATAACAGTCTCACGATGCTTGCGGCCAAAGTACATGGCCCAGCTATCCAGCGCGTAACACCCATAACCCTGTTCGCGACCTTCGCCGTCCAGCGCCCAATCGATAAATTCGGGCAGTTCGTCAGGGTGCTGGATTTCCAGCGCGTCGAACCTGGTACCATCGCTCCCGGTTAACAGGCGCGCTTTTCGTTCCACATCAAAATAGCATAAGCGGCCCAACCCGGCATCGGCCAGGGTCGAGGCAAAGAAACTTTTACCGGTCCCGGCGGCCCCGCGTACGGCCAGGACTAACCGCTGCTGGCGAGGGCGGCGGCTCAAAGGATTGATTCTTTTTCCCATTACATTGCTCATTATTATTCAACGCGGCCGGTCCTGCCGGTACTTCTTTACAAAGCTACCCGGTAAGCCGCCGCCCTCCTTTCAAACTTCAATTTTCATTACAGCCTGCGCTGTTTTAAGCCTTAAAAACCTTATCTTAAAAGCAAATATATTGTGCCGGATAGTTTTTAGTACTTACGTTCTTTTTATTATATCACAGTATAGTACAAAAAATCTAATTTACAAGAGTTTTTTCGCAAGATTAAAAATTTGGAGGTACAGCCTTTGCTCTTAATAAAATAACTGGTTAGACCAGCCCGGTATAGCAAATTTGGCTGTCAGCCGGGTTGGAAGTTTACATAAGATGCAAAGGAGAATGAGAAAAATGGAAACCGTAAAGGGCCAGAATACTGTACAGGACAACCAGCCCAGCCAGGCTGAAGGTGACCGCGAAACCATTGAAGCCGACCTCAACGAAAAATCGGACATCAACAAAGCGGCTGAAGGTAAAGTAATTCCTTCCGAGGGCAAACCCAGCCAGGCTGAAGGTGAACGCGACAAAAGTTAACTATAAAAGGGTTTCAACACCTCTATAAACTCAAGAGGTGCTGGAACCCTCTACTTTTTGACCTTCCAGGGGAAAATCTAAATAACTTCCAGTTCGTCCGGGTTAAAGGTTGTCTGGTGGAGCGCGTGGGGTTCGCGCTGATACCAGTAAGCCACCGAGGCAATATCATCCTGCAATGGCAGGTACCGCCCGTCCCTTCGCCAGCCCAAACCCTGGATAGTTACCCGCAGTTCTTCTTCAAAGCGAATGGGATCGGGGATATGCCAGCGGTACATCCCGAAGCGCTGCTGGCTGTTATACAGTCCGTCCGGCTTTATCACCTGGTGCAATCCCAGGAAGGGAGTTGAATACATCCCATACTCGCCCCTGGGATGCTCCCAGTTCCAGGCGCCCCCGAAATAATCCTCGGTGCCGGTACCGCAAATAGTCGGGAAATCGGTATCTCCGTCCATATAGAATTTTATCTCGCCCTCACCCCACCAGCCGCGATTGTTTACCTGCCAGGCCAGGTAGGTGCCCACGTAGTGCCCTTTTCCCCTGACATTATCCAGTAGAGTGCATACCCCCATATACGGAAGCGGGTTGGTGCGCTGCCAGCGGGCGTGAAAATAAGCGGCATCCGCCGGAACATCGGTCAGGACATAGTCCACCTGGTAATACAAGATTGCCTCATCATCCCCCAGGTTTTCAACTGTCCACCGGGCCGACTTCCGAAAGGGCATCTCCCAGTAACTGTTCATGCCTCCAGCCGGGTTGACCGCAACGGGCAAAGAATTGAGGTTGCTCCGTTCGCACCAGCCGTTGGCAAAGAAATCACCCAGGGGACATTCAATCGAAGGGTTTCCGATTTCCTCACCGTCCCAGTACGCCCTTAATATTAACTTGCGCCACTTATCGGGCGAGGTAGTCAGCCAGATATGCTGGATTGCGCCCGGCCCGGCGATTTCCGCCATAGTAAAGGTGCTGTGAGGCTGGATTTTGACCGCTGGGGAAACTTTCCAGCCCTGGCCCAGGCCTCGCGCCGCTGCCGCGCCAAAGCCCTCGGTCGCCATCCCACCGCGACCTTTTTCCCCGGTGAAATTCTCCGCGCTTATTGACCGTGACCTGGCGTTGGAGAGCCGCGCCAGGTTGCCTAATCCCATACCCAGGCCGTTAAAACTATATTCCTCGGACATCTTTTCCCTTTCAACAGTTTAAAGTTTTTGACCGGTTCTATACCATGACGCTTCCCTCCAGTGCTTTCCTGGTAATAAAACGTCCTGGGATAAATAAAGACTATCGCGATTGTTAGAGCTATTATAGCCGCCCCTGACTTTCAACCTTATCTTCCTGGCGAATTGCCTGAATAGGCCAGCGCAAAACCAATCTTAGCCAGAATTATCCCATGGACAAATCCCGTAATAATAAGGTCCGGGCCTGGTTTATAAAGTTAACCCGGCGGACATAAATTACAGGTTGATTGCCTAATGTCTAAACGAAATAATTACCTGAAACAAACAAGATTACATAATATTTAAATTAGCCTGGTATTAAATTTGCTAACTTTCCCAGTTAGAATATCAAAGGGTTATCCCGCTTAGCGAGTTATCTTTTTTGATAAGTGGCTGCTTCATAGCTTGTAGGTTTCTCAGGAGGAAAATTTATGGACAGTACCCCATTAAACCGGGCCTCTTCAGAAACAGCCCCTTCTACCAACCGCTGGACAATCGCGGTTGCGGCTGTCTTTATGCAAATTGCCCTGGGTGCGGTTTACGGCTGGAGTGTCTTTCTGAGTTCGGTGCAGACAGAATACCGGGTTGATAAGCCTGCGGCCAACCTGACCTTTACTATTACCCTAATCTCCCTGGGCGTGACCGCCGGTTTTGGCGGTTTCTTGCAGGCCCGCTTTGGACCAAAGGCAATCGCCACCGCCGGTGGTGTTCTTTATGGTGTAGGGGTATTCCTGGCCGGGTTTACTCAGCCCAGTGTTTTCCTGCTCTACCTGACTTATGGTGTAATTGGCGGTATTGGCCTCGGTCTGGCCTACATCGTACCGCTGGCAATGCTGATTAAATGGTTTCCCGACCGGCGAGGCTTTATCACCGGCCTGGCCGTAGCCGGGTTCGGTTTAGGCGCGACCATCATGAGTCCGATTGCGACTGAATTAATCAAACCGGAGAATTTAGGCCTGGCTACTACCTTTAATGTGCTGGGAATAGCCTATCTTATTATTGTAGTCATCGCGGCCCAGTTCTTCCGGAAAGCGCCTGAAGGTTACTCACCGCCCGGCTGGACGCCTTCACCGGCCCTGCAGACCAATCGCGCAACTAAAGATTTCTCCCTGAAAGAAGCCCTGACCACTCCGCGCTGGTATATTCTCTGGCTGATCCTGGCCTTGAATGTTACGGCCGGGGCGGCTTTGATTTCCGTGGCTGCACCGCTGGCCCAGGAGTTTAGCGGGGTTGATAAAAGTACCGCTTCGATTATTGTTATCTCCATTTCAATTTTTAACGGTATTGGCCGCCTTTTTTGGGCCTGGCTTTCCGATTCTATCGGGCGGCCCTTTGCCTTCCTGGCTATTTTTGTAGTACAAATAGCAGTGTTTTTCCTGCTTGCGCAGGTCACAAATTTCGTCCTGTTGTTAATCCTGGCCGCCATTGTTGGATTGTGCTATGGTGGTGGATTTGGTACAATGCCCGCGTTCGCCGCCGACTTTTTTGGTCCAAAAAACGCTGGAACCATCTATGGGGTTATGCTAACTGCCTGGAGTGCCGGGGCAGCCGTGGGTCCAATCCTTATCTCAAGCATGCCCTATCGTACCGCCCTCACTATTATCGCAGTTATTATGTTTGTCAGTGCGGCCCTGCCTCTACTTACCCGCGCCATTATTCGGCGTGATCGAGAAGAGACAAAAGTGCGCCCGGTAACGGGTTAATCGTTATACGGCAATTTGGCCCATTTTTTAGAAAGAGCTTTGATAATGAGCATAGAACACAAAAGCCGTCCCGGCTTGCTTGGAAAGCTGGCGCAGCACATTGGGTTAGTACCCAACCCGGTCAGCCGCCGCAGTGAGAAATTACAGCCGCGTATCCGAGGAGCGGAGAAATTCCACAGCGTTTGTCCTTATTGCGCTGTAGGTTGCAGCCAGCTTATCTATGTCAAAGATAAGAAAATTATTAATATTGAAGGCAACCCGGAAAGCCCCATCAACCGGGGTACGCTTTGTCCTAAAGGCAGCGCTACCTATGCTTTGTCGGTCAACCCTTATCGCCTGTCCAAAGTAAAATACCGGGCTCCCTATAGTGAAACCTGGGAAGAGAAACCGCTTGAATGGGCAATGGACCGGATAGCCCAACTGGTCAAAAAGACCCGTGATGAAAACTTTACCGAAATGAGCCAGGAAAAGCCCGACCTGCCGGTCAGCCGGACCGAAGCTATTGGGCACCTGGGCGGTGCGACCCTGGATAACGAAGAGAACTACCTTATCCTGAAACTGTTCCGTTCGCTAGGCATAGTGTATATAGAGAACCAGGCCCGTATCTGACACAGTTCCACTGTGCCCGGTCTGGGCACCAGCTTTGGACGTGGCGGTGCGACCACCGCTCCCTGGGATTTGGTCAATAGCGATTGCATCCTGATCCAGGGTTCTAATATGGCCGAATGTCACCCGGTAGCTTACCGTTTTGTAATGGAAGCGAAGGAACGTGGGGCGAAAATTATTCACGTTGACCCCCGGTTTACCCGGACCAGTGCAACGGCTAATATTTACGCGCCTACTCGCACCGGAACAGACATTGTTTTCCTGGGCGGCATTATAAATTACATATTGCAAAACGAGCTTTACTTCAAAGAGTATGTCCTCAGTTACACCAACGCTTCGTTCCTGGTGAACGAAGATTTCAAAGGGCCGGACCAGTTAGGTGGCCTCTTTAGCGGCTATGATGCCAAAGACCAGAAGTATGACCGCAATACCTGGCAGTACGATGTCCAGGAACTGCAGCAAAATACCCGGTTTGCCCAGGGTTCGATTGGCCGCAACCGTTCGGATGAGGCCGAAGGCCACAGCCAGCAGGAGCAAAGTGGTACTCGGGTGGGGCCGCCTTTGCGCGATGAAAGTCTGCAGGACCCCCAGTCGGTCTTCCAGATTCTAAAGAAACATTTCAGCCGCTACACGCCCGAGATGGTTGAAGATGTCTGCGGAACGCCTAAAGAACTCTTTATGGAAATAGCCCGGACGGTCGCTGAAAATAGCGGGCGCGATAAAACCACCGCCTTCTGTTACGCGGTCGGGTTCACCCAGCACAGTACTGGCGTGCAGATGATCCGGACCGCCGCCATCTTACAACTGTTACTGGGAAATATTGGCCGCCCAGGCGGCGGCATCCTGGCCTTGCGCGGCCACGCCACCATCCAGGGTTCCACCGATGTCCCGACCCTCTATAATCTACTGCCCGGGTATTTACAGATTCCTTCCGAGAATACTGATGATTATGACCTGGTGAAATATATTGAGCATAATTGGACCGCCACCGGCTGGTGGCACAATATGCCCAAGTATATCGTCAGCCTGTTGAAAGCCTGGTACGGGCCGCATGCCCGCCCTGAAAATGACTATTGTTTCCATTATCTACCCAAGATTAACGGGGACTTCAGTTATAACCAGATGTTCTATAAGATGATGGAAGGCCGGATTAAAGGCATGTTCATCATGGGAGAGAATATCGGAGTCGGCGGTATCAATGCCCGGTTCCAGATGGAAGCTCTCCAGAAACTGGATTGGTGTGTCGTACGCGACTTATACGAGGTCGAAGCGGGTGAGTTCTGGAAATATGAAGGACGTGACCCTAAGACCATCGGGACGGAAACCTTTTTAATGCCTGCCGCCATCGTGGCTGAGAAAGATGGTTCTTTCACAAATACCCAACGGATGCTCCAATGGCACGATAAAGCGGTTGACCCGCCCGGTGATGCCCGCAGCGAGACCTGGTTCATGTACCACCTGGGCCGCCGGTTGCAGGAATTGTACAGGGATAGCACCCTGGATCGGGATAAACCTATCCAGCACCTGCAATGGGAACTTCCTATAAAAGAGGAACATCTTCAGGAACCGGACCTGGCGGCCGTAACCCTGGAAATCAGCGGGTACCGGGTGGCCGACCGCAAACCTGTCGCCGGGTTTGCCGAACTGAAAGAAGATGGTTCGACTGCCTGCGGTTGTTGGATTTACAGCGGTATGATCGCCCCCGATGGGAGCAACCGGGCGGCTAACCGCCAGGCCGACCCCATTGGCGTGGGCTATGGTGACCCAGAATTCACAAATCACAGCCAGTGGGGTTATGCCTGGCCCGCCAACCGCCGCATTCTGTACAATCGCGCCAGCGCCGACCCGGAAGGTAAGCCATGGAGCGAGCGCAAGAAATTGGTCTGGTGGCAGCCCGAAGACCAGGATGGCCACCCAAGCGGCGGCGAGCAGGCCGCCGGGGAACAAGCCGGTGATAACACCACCCCTGACCATAATGGCAAGTGGGTTGGTAACGATGTGCCGGACTTCCCGCTAAACAAATCGCCGTTCACACCGGACGACCCGCAGGGCATGGGTATGGCCGCCCACAGCGGCAGCGCGCCCTTTATCATGATGGCCGATGGCGTAGGCCAACTTTATGTGCCTAATGGCCTGGCTGATGGCCCACTGCCGTCCCATTACGAACCGCTGGAGTCGCCGACCCATAACCCGGTCTATCGCCAGCAGAATAACCCGGTTGAAATTACTAACAACCGCAAGGGTAACAGCCTTAATCCGCCGTTCGACCCGGCCTTCCCTTACGTTGTTACCACCTACCGGCTGACCGAACACCACACTTCCGGCGCGATGAGCCGCTGGGTACCCTGGTTGTCCGAGTTGCAACCGGAACAATTCGCCGAGATAAGCCCCGAGTTAGCGGCGGAAGTCGGCCTGGAGAACGGCGATTGGGCGACCATGACCAATGTCCGGGGCGAAGTCGAACTCCGGGTGCTGGTAACTACCCGTATGACGCCCCTATTGATCGCCGGTCAGAAGGTCCATCAAATCGGGTTGCCCTATCACTTCGGTTTCAAAGGTATCGTAACCGGCGATACGCCGAATAACCTGATTGCCATGACCGAGGAACCGAATGTCCGTATTCACGAGGCTAAATCATTTACCGCCGGGCTGCGAAAGGGACGCCGGACCATCGCACCGCCTCCGACTGACCCGACTTCCAGCGACAACATGGTCCAGAACCGGGGCGGCGAGGCCGGACAACTTAACCATGAGGTTAAACTTGGGGTAGTCGATGTTACCAAACATGAAAATACTCCCGTGGATGGTGGAATGACATATACAGCCAGGGAAGCCAGCGGCCAGGGCCAGGCTAGAAGCGATTAGGAGGCGGTTCAATGGCGAATGGTTTTTTTACGGATACCACACTGTGCATTGGCTGTAAAGCCTGCGAAGTTGCCTGTAAACAGTGGAATCAGCTCCCGGCGGATGGGTACGCGCTGACCGGCATGAGCTATGACAATACCGGGTCGCTGGGTGCAACCACCTGGCGGCACGTGGCTTTCATTGAAGTACCCGAAAGCAAAAAGCGCTTGCCCATGGCTTCTACCGCCCCGGTCACCCAACCGCCCGTGCCCTCGGCGAACGGCGACAACAACACCGGGCCCGGTGCGCTCAAATTTCTGAACATTGACGGTGATGGGGGAGCCAGTTTGCAAATCGGCTTCCCGGACATCGGCCAATGGCTGATGATGAGTGACGTGTGTAAACACTGCACCAACGCGGGTTGCCTGCAAGCCTGCCCGACCGGCGCGATTATCCGCAACGAATTTGGAGCAGTCTACGTCCAGCCGGATATATGCAACGGCTGCGGCTACTGCGTCCCGTCCTGTCCCTTTGGGGTCGTGGCCCTGCAGCATGATGACGGCCGGGCCTATAAGTGTACCCTTTGTTACGACCGGCAAAAAGATGGACTGGAACCGGCCTGTGCCAAGGCTTGCCCGACCGATAGCATCATTTTCGGAAACCTGGACGACCTCAAAATGAGGGCTCGCCAGCGCGTGGCCGACCTGCATTCCAGGGGTGAAACGGACGCCTATCTTTACGGCGTTGACGAAAATACCGAGGTTGGCGACCTCAACGCTTTCTTCCTGTTGAAAGCCGAACCGGAAGCATACGGCCTGCCGCAGGCTCCCACGCTCCCCCAAAACCGGGTCGGGCGGGGCTACCTGGCCGGGCTTGCCATGGCGGCGGTCCTATCGGTATTTTCGGCAATCTCATTGCGGCGCAGTCAACATTAGCAACCGTTAGCAAAGGAATGTAAAATATGTTGGGGCTAATCTCTTCATTATTCGCCGCTCAAAACGGCCCTGTGGGCAGTCCGGCTGTTCCCCAGGAAGCCAGGAAAGGCCGCCGCAAAAAGCGCAACCTGTCTGCCCAGACTGAATTTACCAGTTATTACGGCCGCCCGGTGGTTAAGAAACCCCATTGGGTCTGGCCCATCTGGTTGTATTTCTGGGCGGGCGGTATTTCCAGCGGCGCTTCGGCGATTGCCACCCTGGCCCATTTTTACGGCGATAAAGACCGTGACAAATCCATCGTCCAGGCCGGGCGTTACATCAGTATGGCCGGGGTAATAATCTCCCCGGTCCTGTTGATTATTGACCTCCAGCGCCCCGAGCGTTTCGTCAATATGCTGCGGGTCTTGAAACTCCGCTCACCGCTTAGCACCGGTACCTGGATTCTGACCAGCCTGGGTATCTTAACCGGCCTCAATACCGCCCGCCAGGTGGTCGAGGACGGCCTGGTTCCAGAAAACACGCTGCCCGGCAAACTGGCCCTGCTTTCATCCAACGATGTGACCCAGTTTCTCCAGGGCCTTGACGGCATGGCGCTAGGTACCTACACCGGCGTATTGCTGTCGGCGACGGCGGTCCCGCTCTGGGCCAACGCCGATGAGGCGATTGCACCGCTCTTTCTCTCTTCAGCTTTCTCCACCGGCGCGGCGGCCATTTCACTGGCCCAGGCGGTTTCCGGGGTGAAGGCGGACGATCTGCACCGGCTGGACCCGGTTGAGCAATACGCCATTTTAGCTGAACTGGCCTCCCTGGGCTATGCCTATTTCAAACTTACCCCGGAAGTCCGCAAGCATGTCATTGCCAGTCCCTTCACCAAAAGCTTCCTAGCGGCGGTCTGGCTGGGTATGCTTGGTCCGCTTATCCTTAAATTCATCAGCCCTAAAAAGGGCTTGCCTGGCCGGTTATTCGCCATTATCCGGTCCTTGATGGTTTTGATTGGCGGCTTCTTCCTGCGGTATGCCGTTATCGAGGCCGGTAAAGCTACCGCCGACGACCCGGACGCCTACCATTCTATTACGCGTGGTCCCGCCCGGGGCACCCCGGAAGAACAGGCCCGTAAATACAGTAACGGCCGGGAAAGGCCCTTCGGCAAAGGCCGCTCCACTCCGGAGCAGCAGCCCAATTCATTTCAGTCCAACAACCACGCAGACGGAAATGAAGGAACCCTGCCTCAGGGGAATCCCCAGGACAGCCAATATCCGGGAAGTCAAACCCGGTAACTTCGACAAATAATAAAAAGTTCTCGCACATCGCGAGAACTTTTTATTTTAGGCTCTTTTAATATATATTCAATTTCATTATATTACGTTCTTCTTTAAGTTTATTTACCTCAAATTTTGTTAGAGCGGTTCAATTTGTCCCTTTTTTGCTACAAATTATTGGCTGATACTTTTTATCTAATACTATTGCATTAATATCATAATAATATAATAATAATATGATAATATGCTATAGTTATTGGGTAAATGGCATTGTAGTGAAAGTAGGTTTTTAATGAGGCCAGGTGATAAAAAATGTCTAGAAAAAAGAAGACGGTACAGAGTGGAGTTAACGAAGTAGTCACGGCGGACATGGTTAAAAAACTCCAACAATTGAAGACCATTGAGCCTGAACTTTTGGGAAAACGCCTCAGAATGGTTCGAAGTGATAAGAAAATATCCCAGCGCGATCTAACCCGTGGGCTTTTTACCTCGGCCTATCTTTCCTCGGTCGAACTTGGCAAGACCCGGCCCACCATGGAAACCCTTGTAAGCCTGGCCGACCGCCTGGGTGAACCGGTTGATTATTTTTTAAATTCGACTTCCGGCTCAAGTAAAGTTTTGTACCGGGAATTTGACCGGGAACAATTTCACTGGTTGGAACTGCGCCATCATTTGTATCAGGCCGATATAGCCCTGGTCCAGGGGGCTACCAACCGGGCCGAACTTGAATTAAACCAGGTATTGCCGGATGTCCCCGGCTTATACCCATCAGAGCGAATTTATTTTCATCTTTTACAGGGTATTTTAAAAAACCGTCAAAACCGTTGGGATGAAGCCCTGGTTGAATTGGGACAACTAAAAGACCTTCAAGAAACCGACCCGGCTTTACAGGTCCCACCGGAAATGAAAGCCCGCTATGAACTTGAGTCAGGCCGCGCCTACCAGGGCCTGGGCCAGAACCTCAAAGCGCTGGAACATTTTCTAAACGGCCTGGCAGAAAAGATGAATAACCAAACTAATATCTGGCATAAGGAATTATTGCTGGAAGCCTGCGAAGCCAGCCAGGGAATTGGTGAGTTTGAGCAGGCTGCCTCGTTGCTGTCGCAAGGTCAGGCCCTATTTGGTTCCCAGACCGATTATGCCATGGTTGATTCCCTGCTTGACCAGGCCGAGCAGCCCTTTCGCCTGGGCGATTTTCAGGAAGCCGCTTTTCTCCTTGGGCAGAGCCGGGCACTGGCCCTGAAAGCCGGGGAAATTAACCTGCGGTTAGATTTTGCCCTGAAAGCCAGCAACCTGAATTACCAGTTAGAACGTTACCCGGAAGCCCGGCAAGCCGCTTTGCTGGCCGAAGGCCTGGCCCGCTTGAGCAACGGGCAGCCCGAAGGGAAAGCCCTTGACGTGCAATTCTCCTCCCTGGTAATGCTTGCTAAGACCTACTTCCAGGATAGTGAGTTTTCGCAGGTCCAGTTTTACCTGAATCAGGCTGGCGCGCTCTTACAGGAACACCAGGATATCGATCCCATTGAAAAGGCCCGTTACTACCAGGTAGCCGCCCAGAACTACAGTAATAGCAACCAGTTTGAAAATGCCACCGAATCTTATAAGCAGGCTATTTCCCTGTTGGAAGCTATCTATAACGAAGAGCCGGAAAAACTGGACCAGGTCAGGCCGGTGCTGGCCGAAATTTATTACAATTTCAGCCAGCTCCTTAAACAAGCCGGCAACCTGGAAGAGACCATGGAAAACCTGGAGAAGGCTTACAGGCTGCGAGCGATTTGATACCGAGTGCCTATTTGGCGGCCCCTTTTATAAAGAAGATTTTTAACGTCTTTGCAATTTAACCAACCGGCATCCTACGTTTAATTTCCTTTACTTTAGGTCTGATTAGGCATTTCAGTTTAATAAAATAAGCCATTTTGCTGATTTCCCCGGCTTTATTTGTGCTAGACTTTAAGTAGTGCTACTCCCAGTACACTACAGGCCGGGGCGTTTGAATTCCGTAACCCGGCCAATTTTTTACCTTTTTATAAGCATATCCGGGGAAGGGGAGAGCCGGAAAATTTACAGGCTTATTCCTGTAAATCCCGAAACCTTTTCCGGCTATAACCACTAATATTATCTGACCGGCCCCTTACCTTATCCTGGCCCCAATCAACTATCCCTGTTAATAAACCACACATATTTTAGCTTTGGAGAGGGAATAGGCCCCTTAAAAACCCATATCTATGGTCAACTTAACAACGATTATAGCGACCATAGACAAATAGGCTTATGACACACCTCCCAACGGGTATCAAAATGAGCTTTAACATATCCACCAGGCATTAACCAGGGTTCTGATACTTTTGCCAAAAGACTAAAATTATTAAGCCGTATAATTCCATACCAATAACTTTATTTCAGTAAATAACAACGGCTTTGTCCCTTGCTGATATATTACTTAACTTACCCGGAACCATTCAACGAAAGTTTATGGGTATTATCTTTTTAAAATTTTTTGTTGGTTAGAAAATTTTCGGTTGGGATTCTATAACCAAACAATCCCAACCTGGCGGCTCTCATAATTATGTAAACTAACCCTTAATTCTTATTATAAACCTCTTGTAAAAATCAGGCATTTGTGGCA
>JAQBPB010000072.1 GCA_028287745.1 Chloroflexota bacterium | reverse complement strand
GGAACATCTGTTTAGGTTCGAGAATAATGCTGCCGCCACTCATTTGGTTTTTCCTTTTCTGCCGGGTAACTTCCCGGTGCTAACTATTATTTTAATATTTCGATTTAGTGGTGTGCCGGGTGAAGTTTGTTACCGGCGATTTGTTTTGACACTTTGATTGTATAGCCGGGAGAAGGAAGTTAGAAGGGACAATAGTAAGACATAACTAGGACACTTGCCGGGTTTTGAGGGGTAAAACTAGGACAAGTGCCGCCAGAATTAAGGCAAAGGGTATTGGAAAAAAAACTGAGATAAGTGTACAATACTCAATAAAGAAGTTTAATAAACACAAGGGGAAAAAAATTCACACCTGTATGTTTCTAATTTTATACTGCCTGTAGCAATAAATTTCATGAATACAATGGCCGCATAAATAAAGGTGGCTTGCCAGAATTAGAAGGAAGGTTTTACAATGAAGCAAATGTACCAGCCCAGGGTAACAAAAACCCTCAATTCCTGACAGCCTCAGCTTATAAACCATAACGATGACCACGAAGAAACCGGCGTAGGTTCGCAACCTGAAAATAAAAGCAGCAAGCGGGTGACAGTAATCAAAGGCGGTAATGTTAGACCGGTCGACCTGATAAACCTGCAACGGACCCTGGGTAACCAGGCGGTCCAGCGCCTGCTGGTTGAGCGCAAAGCAAAACCCAAAGCCAGTAATTTGCTTGCCTCTCTTACCGTGACTTTAGAAAAAGCGGTAGTAAAGAAGCTGCCGTATCAACTAATTGACGCCGCTGCCCTGGCAATTTATAACACAGATGCCGTTTATTATAATAAGCTACTGGCGTACAAGTTAGAGAAACATAAAAGCGATGAAAAAGGTGCGTTTTACGGCAGTAGTATGCCACCCGACGCCTTCGTACCGGCATTTGAGGTTGCCTGGACAAAGCGGATGCACGGCGCAGTTGGATTTCTGGCCGAATCAGCCTGGATAAAGGACCCCGCGCTTTGCAAGGAAAAAGGTTTGGAAGACCCGGCTTATTTTATCAAGGTTTTCCTGCTCGAAGGAATGCGGAAAAGAGATAAAGGCAAACAATTGCTAATGGAAATGGTCTATGAAAAGACCTATTTGAATAAGCTAAAGGAAATTTGCCCGGAAGGTTTTCAAAAGCTGGTGGAAAATATCCCGGCCCTTAAGATAGTAAGTACCGTCCAGGGGGAGGTTGCCTCAGAAGAAACCAATGGCGATGTCATGTCTGTAGATAAAGTTGTCGACAAGCTATTTGATGCTTTTATCAAGAATAAAGGTATGGATGTAGCCTATACGGGCACCAAGATTGATGAGAACACGGTTATTCTAACCGGCCAGTCCAAGGATGATGTAAAGGCCCGCGTGAAACGCTTGAAACCGGCTTTTGATGTAATTCCGGCTAAACTTAGCACCGCCTGCCACCAATTATTGGCTCTTTTTCAGTCAGTGTTGAAAAGCTATCCTGGCCTTGAAGCCCTTGATGTTAAACCGGGCGATGAGCCTAGCGCGGTGCTAACTCAAGCGCTGGGTACTCTGCCGGGCGGCCTGATTGCAAACAACTTTGGAGGCAATGTTTTTACCGAGGCCGGGCAACCGACCGGTCAAATATTTTTCTCTGGTAACCAGGAAAAAATTTCCAAATCGCATTCCTGGGTAATTATTGAAGGGGAAGCATATGACCCGGTTTTGGGAACCAAAGGCGACAACGTGGCAGGCGCTATTCACGGGAAATTTGAATTTAACAATGGCACTGATGAAGCGACTGAGATTGGTGGTAAACGCCGGTTAACTAAAGTCAAAGATGGCACGGTAAAAGCCTCCGGGGCCTATGGTATTACTACAGCCTGGAAGTTAACGCTAGACGGTTAAAATCCAGTTTAAAAAGACATTTCCTGGCCTAAACACCAGGAAATGTCTTTTATTAAGTAATTCCGGTTTCACCGGCCGCTCAGGGGTAGCTTAAATCCAACTGATTAGAGAATTTTCCCATCATCCCGGTTGAGCAGCACTTTCCGCAGGAAAGGTACCTGGGGCATACCATACGCCAGGCAGCGATTATGAAACTCGCGCAGGCTGAAGTTTTCGCCCTGCTCGGCCTGGTAGTCCTGGCGCAGTTTATAGAACATGCGCTTGCCCAGGGTGTAATACAGGCCGCCGGGGTCAAAGGTGCTGCGCTGGGCTTCCTTCAGAGCGGTGATGTCTTCCATCCAGGCGTTGTCCTTATAGAACTGGAAAGCCTGCTGCTGCGTCCAGTCCCGGGTATGCAGCCCAATAGAGCAGATATAACGGCAGTCCCGGACCAGGGCTTCCTGGCGCTGGGCCAGTTGCAGCTTCAAGTACTCCACCGGGTTTTCCTTGCCGTACCCTTCTTCCATCATCATCTGTTCGCAATAATGCGCCCAGCCCTCGATAAAAGCATAGCTGGTTAAATTCCGGGCAACTTCCGAAAAAGACCGGCGAGCGTGGAGGTGTTGCAGGTAATGGCCGGGATAAGCTTCGTGCATGGAGAAAATCTGGATTGTGTAATCGTTAAAGCGGCTTAACCAGTTCTCCTGCTGGGTGGGAGGCCATTCGGGGTTAGCCGGGGTTATATAGAAATGGGCTTCGTTGGCAACAGTCTCAAACGGGCCGGGTGTTTCCATATCAGCAAAGACCCAGCGCATAAAGGCCGGGGTTTCCGCGACGATACACAACATCTCGGTCGGCAGGTCCACCAGGTCGGCTTTTTTCAGGTAGTCGCGGATACCTTCCAGGTACTCCCTGGTGGTGCTGACGACTTTATCGTTGGTTGGGTGGACGGCCGAAACCTGCTCGATAACTTTCTGGAAGGGCAAATCAGGGTCAAGCTGGGCGCAAATAGCTTTGATGGCGGCCTGGTTTTCGGCCAGGTCGTCTAAACCAACTTGCAGCACTTCTTCCAGGGACAGTTCAACGCCATCGCCCCACTTTAGCATTGCCCGGTAGTTGTCCGGCCCAATGGCAAAGTTATTTTCGGACGATTTTGGCATGGCCTTGAAAAAAGCCACGTAGCGGTCCAGGGCGTTAGCAGCCAGTTCGGCGGCCGCTTTTAAGCGTTCCGAAAGGGTCTCGTCCTTTAACTCGGGTACAACCGGCAGGTCGGTATGGTAGTACTGGGCAAACCCGCCAAAGGCTTCCAGGGCAATCGCGACCATAGAATCCGGTAAATTCCGGTCCAATTTAGCCTGCAACTGGTCCAACAGGGCCGGGGTGGCTTCCAGGTGGCGGCAAAGGGCTTCCACCCGCTGTTCCAGGGGGCCGTAATTGCGCTTCAAGTAGTTGCTGACATCGAAAATATAGAGGTAAGGCATAATCGGGTTGCGTTCGAAAAAGCGTAAAGACCCGTGTCGCAACTTTTCAAACTCGATATGGGCTTCAACCACTTTGTAATCGAACTGGCCCTGTGCATCCAGCCCGGCGTAGTCAACCGTACTTTTCAATTCGCTGCCAAAGCTGTCTAACTGGCTGCGCCACTGGCTGACGCTCTCCGGGGAGAAATTGGGCACTCTCCCGTCATACTCATGGATGCCCAGTAGAAAGGACGCATTATGAGGGTAAAATGAATTGTAAGCGGCCAAAAACCGCTCGCTCAGTTTATTCAGGACGGCCCGGTTGTCGGAAGGCATAAATAATGACTCCAGTGTTTAAGGTTTGAAAGAAGTATTAACGCTCAGTCCGGATGAACCATACCCATTCTTTAACAGGAATGGGTATGGCTGAAATAACGCTTGAACCAGTGGGGTAGAATTAGAAAAGGCTTCCTGGCTTTACCTGGATTTAAGCTGGATGTAAAGCCCGCAAATAAATTAACTGATTACCTGCAAGCCGCGCGGGTACAGGTTAAGCGGTTGGGCCCCCTGTTCGGTGAC
>JAQBPB010000057.1 GCA_028287745.1 Chloroflexota bacterium | reverse complement strand
GTGCGCAAATCTTTATCGAACTTGGTTACTTTTTGCGATTTGAGCCGTAAGCGCGGGTTATCATCAGTTAATATGGTTAATAATGCCATTGTAATACCCTCTAAAGGTCTAAATAATAATCAGTTTTATTTAAGTTTGATTTTTTACATATACATTTTACTACAAGATGCTTTGCGGGTCAACATCTACCGTCCATCCGTGCAGGTATGGCCGCAAACGGCCGATGATCTGGCGGATCAAACGGGCGTCTTCCGGCTGGCTGTCATCGGCGCCGGGAATGTCCGTACCATATATACGTATAATAAACTGATAACGATACATGCCGCGCAATTTATGTTGAAAAGCCGGGGCCGGGCCAATAAAATCATAGACCCCAGTATCAGCCACCAGCCCGGCTTCCTCGAATTGAAACTGGATTTCCTTAGCCAGCCTGTCCGACTCAATCCGGGCCTTTTGCTCGTCCTTGTGGCTGTAGACGAATTTAATCAGCTTGGAGAAGGGCGGGTAGCCATGTTCAAAGCGGAAGGCCAGTTCCTGGGAGTAAAAACTATGGTAATCGTGCTGGGCCGCCGCTTCAATCACATAATGGTCGGGCGTATAGCTCTGGACGATAGCCCGGCTTGGCCCGCTGCGGCGCCCGGCCCGGCCCAATACCTGGGTTAGAAGCTGGAAAGTGCGCTCGGTGGCCCGGAAGTCCGGCAGGTACAGGCCGGTATCCGCCGTAACAACCCCGACCAGGGAGATTAGCGGCAGGTCTAACCCTTTGGCAATCATCTGGGTACCCACCAGCAAATCGGCTTCGTGGTTCGTCATTTTATCGAAAAGGGTCTGATAGGCATCGCGGCCGCCCTCGGCAATCGTATCCTGGTCCCAGCGGATAATCCTGGCCTGTGGGAACAAGCGTTGCAATTCCTCTTCAACCCGCTTGGTGCCGACCCCAAAATGGCGAATGCGTTCGCTGCGGCATTCCTGGTTGGGGCATACCTGGGGGCTGGGGGCCCGGCGCCCGCAGCGGTGGCAAATCAGCCGGTCAAGGTCGGCGTGAAAGACCATCGGCGTATCGCACAAATCACAGACAACCACCGTCCCGCAGTCCCGGCACATTACAATCGTGGCCGTACCGCGCCGGTTGAGAAACAAAATCGCCTGGCGGCCCCGGTCCAGTGTTTCCTTGAGGTGGTGCTTCAAGTCGCGGCTGAAGATGCTGTTGTTATTGGCCTTTAATTCCTGGCGCAGGTCCACCACCTGGACCGGCGGCAGCGGCAGCGGCCCGGCCACGCCCTGCGGTTCGCCGCCTTTGTTCTCGTGGGGTGCGACCCGTTCAGGCAGGCTTAACAGGCTGAACTCGCCCTGTTCCGCCCGGAAGAAACTTTCGACCGCCGGGGTAGCGCTGCCGAGAATAACGGACGCGCCGGTTAGTTTTGCCATTTCATAGGCGACGGTCCGGGTATGGTAGAGCGGTATACCGGGGAAAGAGTCGTCCTGCTTATAGCTCCACTCGTGTTCTTCATCAATAATAATCAGGCCCAACCGGGGCACCGGCGAGAAAAGGGCGCTCCTGGCCCCGATAATAATCGAGGCTTCGCCATCTCTGGCCCGCCGCCATTCGTCAAAGGCTTCGCCGGGGCTGAGTTTGCTGTGCCGGACGGCCACCCGGCCCGGAAAACGCGCCGAGAAGCGGTCGACCGTCTGAGCGGTCAGGGCGATTTCCGGCACCAGGACTATCGCCTGGCGGCCTTCCTTCAAGATACGGGCAATCGAGCGCAAATACAGTTCGGTCTTGCCGCTGCCGGTCACGCCGTGCAGCAAGAAAGGCCGGGGCTCGGGCGATTGAAAGCCATCCAGGATAGCCCGCCAGGCCACCGACTGGCGGTAGGTCAAAAGCGGCGGTTCTTCAGCCACCAGGCGCTGGGGCCGGTTAGCCAGAGGGTTGCGCCGGACTTCGCGGTCCTCAAATTCAAGCAAGCCTTTGGCACCCAGAGCCCGTAAGGTCTTGAGGTCGGTTTCGGCCAGCAGGGCGGCTTCTTCGGCCAGCAGCAAATAGCCCGGTTCCAGCTCGCGCCGCAGTACTTCAAAAACCTCGCGCTGGCGCTGCGAGCGGTCCATCTTCTTTAAAATAGCCGGGTCATCGGGAGCCAGTTGCAGCAGGTAAGGTGCTAACCGCACGAATGGCTTAACCTGGGGTTTAACACCGGGTTGGGGCAAGAAAAAGCTGCGGACAGCCAGCCCCTTTTCCTCCAGGGATTTGACAGTCCGGTCAAAGGTGGTCTTGCCGTGCCGGGCGTTATAAAGTTTTTTGAGGTCGTTTATAAAAGCCGGGGCCGGTTCGTCGGTAGGTTTGCGGCTTTTAAGCGGCTGGCGCAAGAGGTCCAGCAAGAAAAGCTGGTTGTTATTAAGGCCCGGCGGCAGTAAAAGTTCGGCCCCGGCCGGGGTGATGGTCAGCACCGGCTTGGCAATCCGGCTAAAACCGGGCGGCAGCATCAGGCTGACCGCTTCGAACAGGCCGCAATAATAATAGCTGGAAAGCCAGCGAGCCAGGCCAAGCTGGTAGAGTTGCAGGACCGGGCGGGGGTCCACCAGGTCGGTAATCGCCCGTACCTTGAAGGGCGGCGCGACCGACCCGACCGACAGCACCACACCCTGGGCGCGGCCCTTTTTCAGCGGCCCCCAGACCAGTTGGCCCGGCTGAATATCCATTTGTAGTTCGGGTGGGACCGCGTAAGTCAGGCTTTCTTGCAAACCGGCCGAGTCCATCGCCACTTCCACAAAAAGAGTCGGCTTTAACTCAAGCTCCTGTTCATCGGTAGGAATAGGAAGTTCTTCGGGCAGCATATTCTCGGCTATAATTTCGCTGGTCATACCTTAATTATAACAGAATTTATGTACCATTTTTATGCAAATGGCGGTGGGGTTTACAAATTTGTGCAGGGCTGGCTTGAAAGCCGCCTGGTCCGGCCAGCGTTCAGCCGCAGGAATGTAATTCAATTAAACCGGAAAAAACGGGCGGGCCGGAACCCGGCTAAAACGCGCCAGGTTCACTGGAATTTCGCCAGCTATTTCAGGCGACACCGCGCAAAGCGGCGTCCAGCCAGCCCAGGACCGGCGCGGGCCACAGGCCCAGCAGCAGTACAAAAAATACCAGCACCAGTATAAGCAAAATAGCGGTGGGCGGTTCGGGTAAAGTCTTGAGGCCCGGCACATCATTGCCCATAAAGACCCGGTGGAAGTAGCGCAGGTACGCGATCAGGAACAACCCCAGGGCCAGACCACCGGCCAGGACCCAGACCAGCCCTTCCTGGGCGGCCGATTGCAGCAGCAAATATTTCCCGGCAAAGCCCGATAGAAACGGCAGGCCGACCATACCCAGAAAGCCTACCAGCAAGCCAATGGCCGCAACCGGCATCCGGCGCCCCAGGCCGGTCAAGTTGTTGATGCTGATGCCGTTGGAGCAATAGGACACCACGCTTAAACAGGTGAATATCAGCAGTTGCAACAGGGCCAGGTTAACCGCTTCGAACAAAGCGCCATTGACGCCGGTCCGGTGAGGTGAGGCGAGGCCAAACAAAATTAGGGCAAAATCGCCGCTGACGGTGTAGGCAATCATCTTGCCGATACCATTCTGGCCGAGGGCCATTAGACCGGCAAATACCGCCCCGGTCAGGGCCATAATCATGACCGGTTGAGCTATCCGGTAGTTATCATAAATCAGGGTCGGGTTTTCCTGCCAGAAGTCGGCCAGAAAGACCACCGCCGCGACATTGATCAACCCGACTACCAGGAAAGCGGCCATGCCGGGGGCCTCTTCGATAACATCGGGCAGCCACAGGTTGAAAGGGAAAATTGCCAGGCGCATCGAAAAGCCGACCACCGAAAGGGCTACCACTACCTGGATAAAGCCGCTTAACTGGGGGTCTAACCGCAGGCGTTCCAGGAATATCAGGGCGATAAACAGGGTCAGGCCGAACAACACTATGGCTATAAGATAGCGGACCGAGGCTTTAATCGCCCGTACAAAGCG
Organism: Chloroflexota bacterium; assembly: GCA_028287745.1. Taxonomy (GTDB): domain Bacteria; phylum Chloroflexota; class Chloroflexia; order Chloroheliales; family Chloroheliaceae; genus 54-19. The sequence goes on along the minus strand of JAQBPB010000057.1, from coordinate 39,841 downwards.
CTCTTCGTTTTCGGTATCAACATCCACCAGGGCCACGATGCTAAAGAACCCGGCCAATACAAAGAATAAAGTGACCAGGAATATATTACTTATGTAAAGTGCCGCAATCAGGGTACCGCAAATTGCCAGGGTCGCCGGACTAAACCGGCCGCTCAACAAAAACCCGGTGATATAAGAAACCACCAGGGCCACCCCGGTCAGGCCAAATAGAAAAGAAAGAAATATCCGGCTGAGGGTCGAAAAGACAAATGCGCCATCCGGGCTGTTCGCGGTAGGCTGCCAGATCAGGACGATTTCGACCAGGAGCGTGGCGACCGGCCAGACCACACCCAGGGTCCGGCTGAATACAAAGCGGTCCGGCCGGAAGATACCTTCAAAAACCAGCACAAAAAAGGTCATCAGAAAAGGTAAAGCCAGGATCACGAACTGCATGCTAGGAGACCTGCTTTCGCTGGCGGCGGACGCCCTCACTGATTAACAATGTCTTCATCTTGGAGTGGTACAGGATTGCCAGGTAAGAAATAAGCAGGGCCAGCAGAATAGTGATGGTCGCGCTGATACCCAGCACCAGCGGGCTATCGCCGTTACGCAGGAGCGAGTAAAGCAAGTCCGCGCCATTCAGCGATACCAGCAGCCCGGCCCCTAGTTTCAAAATGTCCCGGCCCACCACCATAATCGCGATACCTACCGAACCGAGCAAGTAAAAGGAAAAATCCCCCAGGAAATTACCCGAGAAAGGTAAAAGAGTCGTCAGGGCATAGGTCGCTCCTACGGCGATAACGACCGCGCCCAGCGGCAACAAATAATCAACATAGCGGAAGCGGTTGAGGCGAGCGGCTTCTTCCCGGTAGAAAAACCGGCGCAACCCACCCAGGCCGGAAGCTTCGGCTTCGGCTTCTTCGCGCCGGAAACCCCTGGCTGCGAATAAAATGGCGTACCCGGTCAAGAACAAAATCAGCCCGGCCACTACCCCGGACATGCCTTTTAAAAAGACCGCCAGCGGCGTAGGGCCCAGCATCACGCGGGCCGCCGTATTATTCAAGTCGTTGGCGATTACGGCCATTACGAGATATTGGACCACCAGGGCCGGGGTTAGCAAAAGCCAATCCTTGTAGACCGCGATGACTACCAGGGAAAGTAGCAAAGCTCCCAGGAAAAATCCGTAATTTCCGGCATCAAGCGTAAAAAAGTTCATACTTTAAAAAGTGCAAAAGCCTGCTATCGGGTCAATAAAATAATAAAAATCAAAAGAATAAAAGCCGCCAGGGCCGGGTAGAACCGCTCCACGGTCCATTCAAAGACCCGCCTGGCCCGGTCCAGAAAGCCCATCAACAGCCGCCCAAAGAAGTTACCGTTAAAGGCCATATCAAAAATACGGTAGGTAGCCGCCAGTTGGACGGACAAAGGCCCGAAATAATCGGCCGGGGAAAGCCGGGCTTCCGGCAACTTGCGCCGGGGAGCCTGGTTCGGCCGGTCCTGGGTCTTCTTGAAAGCGCCACTGAAGAAGTCATCGTCAAAGCCTTCGGGCAGTTCTTCTTCGGGCGCAATGGTCTTAAGGGCCATTTTGCTGCGGCCGGTCCGGGCATACTTATAGCCGCCCTCGGTGACCCCCGGTGTGTAGACCAGGCCCCCGTTGAAAGGCGCGACCACCATGTGGCTGCGGAAGAACCAGATAGCGCCAAAACCCAGCCCCAGCCCTATTACGATGAAAAGGCCCAGCCAGCCTACCGCCGTAACGGTAGTGAAACCGGCATCGCCGGTCAGTTGGACCCGTCCGGTAGCAGTGTTAACCCAGCCGTTCGCCAGGCCCGGTTGGAAACCTAGCACCAGTGACAATAATGCCAGCAAGCCCGGCACCAGCAGCGGCCAGTAAGTGCCTTCGCCTTTTTGATCGACCGTCCGGCGCGGGCCGTTCAAAAATTGGACAAAATCCTGGAGCAGGGCAGGCAGCATCAGCACCAGCCCGGCCACGACCAGGCCAAAATACAAGCGGTAGCCGTCGGTAAGGAGCGTCCCGAGCGTCTGCCAGCGGGCGGTATAGGCCGGTGTCAGGGGGAAGCCCGCGAAATTCAAGGCTCCTATTAAATAGGTAATGACCAGCCCTACCCGGAATAGCGCCGGGCGGCCAAGCGGTTTGGGGTTGGAAATCTCGCCGGGATTGGGCGGCGGCGCGTTTTCGATTTGAAGCTGGTCGGCGCATAAAAAGAGTAAAGCCGCCGCCGGTACCAGGGCAATCAGTTGTTGGAAGGCCGCCGCCAGGTCGCTAAGGCCCAGCGACATTATGACAAAACCGAACTGGGCGGCCGTAAGCAGGCCAATCCGGGCGGTCAGGCTTTCACTGCGCGAGCGCAAGGCCGTAAAAGAGGCAAAGAAAACCGTAAAAGCGCCCACCGGTAAAAGCAGCCAGGCGACATCAGCCAGCAAATTGACCTGGCTTCCTCCCAGGGCTTGCAGCCGGGCCGGGAAATAAACCGCGAAGGGAAAGACGAAACCGGCCAGCAGCAAGGCATAAGCCGCCCCGGGCAAGTCCTCGAAACCGCCCATCCAGGCTTGAAAGGGGAACTGCGCCGCTTTCGCCAGGCAGCCAACAACGACCAGGGCAAACAGGGTCGAGTCAATTACAGCCGGGATAAAATCATTAAAGTTAGAGTGGCCGCCGTTACGCGAAACCATCACCAGGAGCGGGGCAAAAATAGCCTGCCCGGCCAGAAAGTTAATTCCCAGGGCCCGGTAGCTGATCGGCTGCGCACTGGCCCCGCGCAAGCCCGGCCCGCTGAGTAAATAAAGGGCTAAACTGGCCGCTTCCAGCCAGAAGAAGGTCACTACCAGGTCGGCCGAATAAAACGCGCCCAGACCGGCGCCTTCAGCCAGAAAAAGCAGGCCGTACAACCGCCCGGTGGCGATTCTATCGCCGCTTTCAGCTTTGGGTTGCCGCACCAGCAAGTAAAAGACACATAACAGGGCTAAAGCGGTCAGGGGAAGGGCAAACAGGAAGGAAAGCAAATCGCCCCGAAAGGACAGGCTCACCCCGAACCCGGCGTCTCCCACCGGCGAATAGGTGTAGAGAGTGGCGGTAGGCGTGCGAACTCCGCTGGTCCGGGCGAAACCGACACCAAGCGAAATCTGGGAAAGAAAAGCAGCCAGGGCAGTAGCTACCACGACCGAGTAAAAAACTCTCGATTCGGGGCCGCCAAACAGCCAGCCAAAGAAGAAAAGTACTGCGCCCACCCCGATAAGTCCCAGGGGAGTAGCGGCTAGAATTAAATCAGTTAAATTCATCCTACCAATTTAGCGTTAAACATATCAGGTTGAACAGATAACCTGCAAAAAATGTGCGCTTGTGGCCCGGCCAGCAAAAAGGACCGGCCCTGATCCGAATTATGCTTACCATTACCCGGCTTTTTAGCTCAAACCAGGCTACTTTCCCGGTTAAACTAGCGTTCGGCGCAAGCGAAACAAAAATCCAGCGAAGAGATAATCGCCGCCGCATCGTCCGCTTCCTGGCCCGGCAGAGTCAGGGCAATCGCGGGCAAGTTTGCCACCGTCGGGGGCCGGAGTTTCAGCCGCGAGAGCTTACCTTCCTCGTCACTGGCGGCATAGCACAAAAGCTGACCGCGCGGTGTTTCCACCAGCATACTGACTTCCTGTTCGGCCGGGAACCGGGGCACGACCAGTGGAGCCTGCAAGTCCCCTTCGGGCAGGTTCCGCAACGCGGTATTAATAATGTTAAGGCTCTCCAGGGCTTCCAGGGCGCGAACAGCCAGCCGGGCAAACAGGTCCCCCCGGCGTTGGGTCACCAACCGCACTTCAATCTCCAGGTAAGCGGCATAGGGATCGGTCCGGCGAGTATCCAGGGCCAGTTCGGAAGCGCGGGCCACCGGGCCGGTCAGGCCCCACTCCAGGGCCGCCGCCGGGTCTATCACACCAACGCCGACCGTCCGCTGTTCGAGCTGGCGGTTATCCAACAACTGGTTGACCGATTCATATATATTCTTGCGTAACTTGTCGGCGGCGTTGAGAAATTCAGGCGATACCTGGGGCGCGCGCATAAGCCCGCCCAATACGTTAAAGGTATCATAGATGCGGTTGCCGGTCGCGGCCAGGAGTTGCCGCACGCCTTCGGTTTCTTCTTCCAAACGGGCGGCGGTAAGCTGAATCCCCAGCAGGCGCAAGGTCCGGGCAATTGATCCCAGGTGGCTGGCGGCCCTTTCCAGTTCGGCCGCGATGACCCGGAAATAGTTCACCCGGCCGGAAACTGCCAGCCCGGCCAGTTTTTCCAGGACCGAAGCTACGGCCAGGGTGTTGGCATAGGAGCATTTGCCGCAAATCTGAGCGGTCGGGGCCAGTATTTGATGTGGCAAAAGTTCGGGCAATACTTTTTCCACGCCACGGTGGTTATAGCCCAGGTCCAGTTCCACATTTTCAATCTTGTTTCCCGTGACCTCTAATTTGTACACAACCGGTTCTTCAAGCGCCGGGTGCCAGGGGCCGACAGGCAAAAGATAAGCCATTTACCAGACTCGTCCGTCTAAATCTATCTTGTAGTTCAATGAAAGAATCACCCTGATTTTCCCGCCTATATCCTAAAATCCCGGGTCCGGTAATCAACATTCGACCAGTAAACCGGCCACTAGCCCGGAGGTTTTAAGCAATAGGGGTATACTAACAGTTAAAAGCTACAACCGTCAAGTTATGGGAGTGGGTAGAGGGAAGTAGTCAGTAGGGGGAGAGAAAGTTGGAAGCGGGCGGAGGGAATTGGAAGTGGGCGGTGATCAAGAGTGGGCGAGGTTGGGACTGTAGTGAATTAGATTGCTAAAGAGGGCCGGTTTTCGGCCCTGTTGGAGTGTGAAAAGTGTTACAATCTAATTGTACGCGGTTATAATTTAACTTTGCTTCTGGCCTGCCGGAAAACCGGGGCATATGTAAAGTTATTTAATAGTTAGATGCATCGGGCGACGGGGCAACAGGCATATTCCAGGATTACAGCCCCAATCAAATAGAAGGTCTGGCGACTCTGTAATCGCCGCCTTTCAGGCTTAATCCAGATTGACTCGGCCTGGCCTGACTGTTATAATATGCCGCTGTGTAAAGAAATAAGGCACAAAGTTATTTTTATATAAAAGCAGCCTTAGAAAAAGTTTGAGTTATTTGATACGGAAAGGAGGGAAAAGTAATGTCCCTGGTAATTGATGAATTAGTCCAGCCGATGCTTCGCACCGACGTCCCGGAATTCGGAGTCGGCGATACGGTACGGGTAGGCGTAAGAGTTGTTGAAGGTACCAAAGAACGTATTCAGGTATATGAAGGCGTTGTGATGCGCCGCCGCAATGGCGGAATCAACGAAAGCTTCACCGTCCGCCGGATTGCCTCGCACGGGATTGGCGTAGAGCGAACTTTTCTTTTAAATTCACCTAGAATTGACAAGATTGATGTAGTGCGGCGTGGCAAAGTCCGCCGGGCGCAGCTTTACTACCTGCGTGGCTTGAGCGGTAAAGAAGCCCGTATCAAGGAAAAACGTCACTTCTAAAAGTACCCTCAAATCCGTATCTATTAGAAGAAGCAATAAAGGCTTGCCTCAGTGGGCAAGCCTTTTTTGTTACGCTGGAACAGGGCCGTTTAAAGCCAGTCAGGTAATTGCTGGTTGTCGGCGGGAGGTTGCGGGGTGCCGTATTGCGGGAGCAGTATCATAAAAGTGCTGCCCTTACCTTCTTCGCTGGTGGCGATCAGGCGGCCGTGCATGGCCTGGATCAGATTCTGGCTGATATAAAGACCTAAACCCAGCCCGTTCGCCCGGTTCGGCTGGCTGCTGGCTTTGTAGAACCGCTCGAAAATATGCGGCAGGTCCAGTTCTGAAATACCAATACCGCTGTCACTGACGGAGATTTTGACCATCTGGGAAGGGCCGGGAGACAGGTCAACCCGGATTAAACCGCCGTTGGGTGAAAATTTCACAGCGTTAATCAACAGGTTATGAATAACTCGAAAGAAAGCGGCCAGGTCTACTTCGGCCATCAAATTATTCTTACGAGCGGTCACTTCAAATTTATGGCGGGGGGCCGGGCCGCCGCTCGCTTTCAACGATTGTTCAACTCGCTGGACTTCTTCCTGGACCAGCGGCAAAAGCAACGCGGGTGCCAGTTTCAGCTCTAACTGTCCGGTTTCAATCTGGGGAATGCGGGCCAGGTCCGTCACCAGATATTGCAACCGGTCAATCTGGCCGCCAATTATCCCCGTGAAATGGCGCAAGCCTTCCACCGCCCGGTTAGGCGGCTCACCGGGTACGCGGGTATTGGCCGCGTCCAGCTTTTTAGAAAGCAACTGGTTATAACCCTTGAGATTGGTCAAAGGGGTATTCAACTCGTGTGAAACCAGGGTCAGGAACTCGTCTTTAACCCGCTGCTCCCGTTTTTCGGCCTCGTACATCCGGGCGTTCTCGATAGCCACGGCGGCCCGTTCGGCCAGGGCCTGGGCCAGGCCCAGTTGATCTTCCTCTAGCGGCTTGCCCGGCATGCCATATGTTACTTTGTAGGCCAACAGGGTGCCAATTATCCGGCCCCGCGTCTTGAGCGGCACGCACAGCAAACTATTTACCGCCTCGCTCTTGCTCAGAAAGGGGATAGACTTGAGAATCTCGGCCGGGTCGCGCAGCAGAAAGGGGACGCCGGACTGCATGGATTTGCCAATCGCGCCGCTGCCCAGTTTAACCGGGTGCCCGTCTTTGACCGGCGAAGCAACTTTAATCTCGCCTTCATGCACCGCATCCGAGTAAAAAGCCACCGGGTAAGCTTCGTCCGAGCCCTCCTGGAGTATATAGACCACCGCGCTGTTACCCAGGCAGCCGCCAACGGTACGGACTACCCGGTTCAAAACTTCACGCGTCCTGAGGGAAGCATTAAAAACGCGGCCAGCCTCGGCAAGCTGGGCCGCTTCGCGTTCGCGCTGGCGGGCCGCTTCGTACATCCGGGCATTGGTAATTGCCAGGGCGGCCTGGTTGGCGAAAATACTCAGGAGGCGGGTTTCTTGTTCGGTGTAGGTATGCGATTGGTCGTGGTAGAGAATAATGGTGCCGATCAGGACTTCCCGGTGCAGCAAGGGTAAAGTCAGCATCGTCCGGAAACCCTCACGCGAATTAATCTCGCGCAAGCCGTTCAAACGCTGGTCCTGGCGAGCATCGGCGATATAGACCGGGCGGCGCTGGCTTTGCAACTGCCGGAATTCTTTTCTTTCGTAGAAAGCAATCAGGCTCTCTAGATATTCCTGGGACAGGCCGGTAGAGGCGGCACATAACACCCGCCCGATATCCTGGCGGCGAGCTTCACTGACATCCTTGTTTTCTTCCGCCAGCGGCAGCTTTTCGCGCAAGAAAACCGCCGCCCGGTCGGCGTGGAAAAGGGCACAAATTTGCACCAGCAAATCGCGCAGGACCCGGCCCGCATTAAGGTCACTGTTCAGTAAGGCCGAAATAGTCAGTAAAGCCTCGACCTGCTCCGGCTTTAAGACTGCTTCGTTCCGGTCTATTCCGGCACCGGAATTAAGCCCTATTCCGTTCTCATTCTCAAAAGACATTACGCCACCCTTCACCGTCACATAGCTGGTGAGGAGAAAATATTTGGTTAGTGTGCGGCCTGTTGTTTCGCGCCTAAAAAATACAAAATGCAACGGCTAGTGTTTAACGGGAACGGTCGCTAACAGGCTGGCTACAGGCCAGGTTTAAGGGCTGATTTTAATTCCTGCAGCATTAACCGGTCCGGGAATTACCTCCCACGGATAGCGATAGGGCCAGGCATAAGTTTTAAGCGCAGTAGTTCAGTATCCCAAAGCCTGAAAAAGCTGAATTGGGGCTAATTAAAATTATAGCATAAGAATGACCGTTGGAAAGAGTACTTTTAATTCAGAAATCCAGGTCCAAAAGGAGTGAGCCAGCCTCCAACTTCTTTTGATACAGCCCGCAACTGGTTATTAGTACCCGGAAAAGGGAGATGGAGTTTTTATTAATTATACTGGAACCCAATTCATTTTCTTTATTTATGGCTAAATTTGACCATGAACAACCCCAAAGGTATAATCAGCTTATTGTCTAGTGAAGCGGCCTTATTCTAAAAAATAAAGCCGGTGGTCAGTAGCTAAACTCGCAACTTTTAGCCTGGGGATACGTTCCATGCATAGAAGGTAACAGGCAGTTCAGCGTTTTTGAATAAAAGGCAGATTCAACATTGTGAAAACTTCCGACATTTTAGATCCAGCTTCAGTGGTCCCTGGCGAGCCAGCTACCACTCAACATACCAGACGACCCAGCATCTCCGTCTTTTTCCCGGCGTATAACGATGGTGGAACAATTGCCAGTATGGTCGTGACGGCCCTGAACACCTGTCGGCGGCTGACAGACGATTACGAAGTGATTGTTATAAATGATGGGAGCAAAGACTATACCGGGGAAGTCCTGGACGAACTGGCCCGGGTTTATCCTGACCACGTGCGTATCGTCCATCACAAAAAGAACCGGGGCTACGGCGGCGCTTTGCGCAGCGGTTTCGCGGCGGCCACCAAAGATTTAATCTTCTACACCGATGGTGACGCCCAGTACGACCCGCACGAACTGGAGCAACTTCTCGAAAAAATGGTGCCGGGCATTGATGTCGTTAACGGCTATAAAATCGAGCGGCACGACCCGCTGCACCGGGTGGTCATCGGAAAGATGTATCACTGGACCGTAAAAACCGCCTTCGGACTGGTAATCCGGGATACCGATTGCGATTTCCGGCTCATCCGGCGCAGCTGTTTTAGCAAGGTTGAGCTGACCAGTAATAGCGGCACAATCTGCCTGGAACTGGTAAAGAAGTTGCAGGACGCCGGTTATAAGTTTGCCGAAGTGCCGGTCCACCACTTTTTCCGGGCTTACGGCAAGTCCCAATTCTTCAATTTCCCGCGCCTGTGGCATACCGGCCTCAACCTTATCACGCTCTGGATACGGTTGGTGGTTTTGCGAAAACACACGCGGAAAAACAAACGCAACAGCGGCAAATAGCAGGTTTTAAAGATGGTTTTAGACGACAAGCTTTCAATTGTAATCCCGGCTTACAACGAAGAAGCTAATATTCGCATGGTTGTAGGCCGGGTACGGGCCATGAAACCGAGCAGCGAAATAATTGTAGTGGACGACGGTTCGCTGGACCGTACTTCGTTCGAAGCGGAAGCAGCCGGGGCGCGGGTTATCCGCCACCCTTACAATAAAGGCAACGGCGCTTCGGTCAAGACCGGTATCCGGGCGGCCAAAGGCGATTACATCCTGCTGCTGGACGCGGACGGGCAGCACGCTCCGGAAGACCTGGACCGCCTGCTGGAACACATGGGGCCGTACGACCTGGTAGTCGGGGCGCGGACCCGCGACAGCGACAGCGCCAAATTCCGTGACTTTGGCAACTGGGTCTTTCGCACCCTCGCAAGTTACCTGGTTGAGATGAAAGTGCCCGACCCGACCAGCGGCTTTCGCTGTTTCAAACGCGATAAGGTAATGGACTTCATTCACCTGCTGCCCAACCAGTATTCGTACCCGACCACGACCACCATGAGCTTTATCAAAGCCGGGTACAACGTCAAACACATTCCGATTAAGGCGCACAAGCGGCAGGGCGGCAAAAGCCACATCCGGCCCATCCGGGACGGGGTCAAGTTCATCACGATCATTTTGCGGATGATTACCCTCTTTAATCCGATCAAGATTTTCATGCCGCTGGCGGTGCTGTGGTTCCTGTTAGGAGCGGGCTACGGGCTGGTGAACTTCTTTTTCGCCAACGGCAAAATCCCTAACGGCGCGGTCCTTCTGATAAGCGTCAGCGTGCTGATCTTTTTAACCGGCCTGATTTCCGAGCAAATCGCGGCCTTGCGGTTCGAGCGCAGCAACTTGCGCGAATACGGCCGGGAAGCCGACCGGGGCCGCAGCGAAGAGGAAACTGTAAGCCGGTTGCCGGAAACCTACAGTAACCAGGCCCAACCGGAAGAAACTGCCGCCAGGCCGGGCGTCCCCACCGGGCCGCGTTACTAAAAAATAATCCGCATAAAAAAATAGCCGGAGGATAATAATTTACTCCCCGGCTATTTTTATTCCACCTGTTTAAGCAATCAAACTTTTAGAGTTAGAATGGGTACAGCCTTATAGCTTACTTGCCATCCGGCGTAGATTGAGGAGCAGGGGTATTGCAAATAGAAACACTGAACCCTGTGTCAGCCCCTTTTGTGGCCGGTTTAACCGCAAAGCCGGAGTCGGTTTTACCTTCGCCTACTTTCACAATAAATTTTGGGTCTACCGCACACTGGCTGCTCTGGGCAGCCTTATTGGTGGAGGTTTGGGCTTTAGCCGCGCCGGTTAAGTCAGCGCCGTCTGCACTAAGATTCGCGAATAACAGTTGAGTTAATAAAGTACTCGTTAACAAAAGACCAATTAGAAATTTTCGTACCATACTTGCCTTACTTCCAGCTTTAATTTAGTGCCGATCTTTAGAATAAAAACTTTTAGAAGCCGGTCCGCAAACCACCCGGGGCCGGGACCATCCCCTGCTCCTATTATACCGCAATTGGTTAGCCTTATGTTAATTTAACGGGTAACTTTGAGTGGTAGGGTGGTTAAATAATGCAAACCCCACTTAAAGTTACCCGTTATAAGCGCTATGTTAGCCGTTCCACACCAAACGCACTAAAACCCTAACCCATTTAGCCACTGGCGGGTTTCATCGAGCAAAGTCCTGGAAGCCGCGATGGCGTTCGTGACCTGGGCCGGGGCGGTACCGCCGTAAGTGTTGCGGGCGGCCATCGAAGTGGCCGGGGTAATTCGCATGGCGTCTTCTTCAAACAGGGGCGAGAATTCTTTGAACTCAACCAGGGTTAAGCCCGAGAAAGTTTTCTGGTGGTCAATCGCGTAGCGGACCAATTTCCCCACCACCTCGTGCGCCTGGCGAAATGGCAAGCCCTTGCCGACCAGGTAATCGGCCAGGTCGGTCGCGGTCGCAAACGAGCCATCGGCCCCTTTCGCCATTGCTTCCGGTTTAATCCGCATCGTCGCGATCATGCCTTCAAAGACGGTCAGCGAGGTAATCAGCGTATCGGAAGCATCGAAGAAGCCTTCTTTGTCTTCCTGCATATCCTTGTTGTAGGACAGCGGCAGCCCTTTGAGCATGACCAGGGCGGCGGTCAGGTGGCCGACCATCCGGCCGGTCTTACCCCGGACAAGTTCGGCCATATCGGGGTTTTTCTTCTGCGGCATGATGCTGCTGCCGGTCGAATAGGAGTCATCCAGCTCAATAAAACCAAACTCGCCGGTACTCCACAGGATAATCTCTTCGGCGAACCGTGAAAGATGGACCGCGCACAGGGCTGCCGCCGCCAGGTATTCCACCAGGAAATCGCGGTCGCTGACCGAGTCCATGGAGTTGCGGCTGACCGCGCTCATGCCCAGTTGAGCAGCCACAAAATCGCGGTCGAGCGGGTAGGGTACCCCGGCTAGCGCCCCGCTCCCCAGCGGCGAAACATCGGTGCGGCCATAGCAGTCCGAAAAACGCCCGGCGTCGCGCTGGAACATCTCAAAATAAGCCAGCAGGTGATGTGAAAGCAGTACCGGCTGGGCCCGCTGCATATGGGTATACCCCGGCATAATAACGCCGTGCCATTTTTCAGCCAGGTTCACCAGCGTTTCCTGTAGCCGCATGATGCGGTCAACTGTCTGGCCGATGGTCCGGCAGGCATACAGGCGGAAATCCAGGGCAACCTGGTCATTGCGGCTGCGCCCGGTATGCAGGCGTCCCGCCGCCTCACCGATGTCGGCGGCCAATTCGGCTTCGATATTAAGGTGAATATCTTCGCGGTCCAGCCGGAAGTTGAATTCGCCCCGGTCAATCTTCTCGCGGATTCTTTCTAACCCGGCCACAATTTTCTCGGCATCTTCGTTGGAGATAATACCTTGCCGGGCCAGCATCCGGGCATGGGCGGTCGAACCGGCAATATCTTCGCGATAAAGCCGCCGGTCAAAAGGAATAGAAGCCCCAAACTCCTCCGCAATTTGATTAACCGGTTTCTCGAACCGGCCTCCCCACAATTTCATTGTTTTCTCTCTTACCTTTCAGGTCAAAAATTAGCTTGATCAGCCGGGCTGCTCCAAGGCAATATACCTTATCATAAACTCCGGGGCAAATCAGGTTAAAGGACGATTTAAAACTGGTAATTTAACATTTTCTGAAGGGCGGCCCGGACACGCGCCAGGTCAGCCAGCATACCGCCGGGCGATACCGCGCTCAAAGCCCGTTTGATGGCAGAAGGGCTCCCCTCTAGCTGGGGTAAAATGTTTGCCAGAATCGAGTCTTCCAGGGCTTCGCGGGGATCTTTGTAATAAGTAGCGGCAACCATGCAAAAAAGCAGGCTTTCGATCAAAGGAGCGGTACCCACCGCTTTACCTCCCGCCGAAGGCTGGGCCGGGTCGGGCCGGACCACCGCGATAAAGCGGGTCAGTTGGTCGGCGGTTTCGCGCAGGAACGGGTCCACAAAATCACCTTCCGGGGTAAGCCGGGTGTCCGGCAGGCGGTGCTTCAGGGCCCGGGGCAGGAACCGGCGCTCCGCCTCGGCGGGCGGCAGGTCTATTTCAACCATTGCAAAGCGGCGGCGCAGGGCCTGGCTCATTTCATAAAGAGTATTGCGGTCGGAAGCGTTTAACGTGCCGATAATCCGAAAAGCCTCCGGTATAAACAGGTCGGCCGGCCGTCCCAGCCGGGCCGCCGGTAGTAAGGGCCGGTCGCGATATTCCAACAAAGTAAACAGTTCGCCAAAAGCCCGGTCCTGGTTTGCCCGGTTGAACTCGTCAATAATCAGGTAATGCGGCCTCCCGCTGCGTTTAAGGCTCTCTTCGCAGCACAGCGCGGCCCGCGCCACCACGCCCGGCTCATAATAGTAGAAAAGGCTCTGGCTGCCGCTATCCCCGGCTTCCCCGGCCAGGCCGGGCCGTATACCGCCGATAGTATCATATTGGCTCCATTCGGCCGTAGCTGTCGCCAGCGTGTAATTTGTGGCCTCGTTTTCAGCCGCCCAGCCGGGATCAGGCGCGCCCAACTGTCCCGCGATAAGGCGGGCCAGGCGAGTCTTGCCGCTGCCGGGTGGGCCGTACAAGAGGAGGCTCCGCCCGGCTTCCAGGTGAGTAATTAGCTCGGTTATTTTCTCCGGCCTGACCACCAGTCTTTCCCGGATGTAAGCCTGTAAAGCGTCAAGCTGTTCCGAGCCAAGCGGCGGAACTTTGAGGCGGGCAATGCGCCGGACCTCCTGGTTGGCCGCTTCATCCCGGTTCCTGGCCGGGGGCGGCCCGGCTTCCAGGGCTTCTTCAACCGGGGGCTTGACCGCGTAAGCCAGGGCTTCTTCGGCTACGGCGGGTAACCCGGAACGCTCCGCCGGGTAGAAGGTGCCGGGGTCAGGCGGCAAATCTGCCGCCGGGACAGGTGGTTCCCGGTCTTCAAAGGGCGCGCTCAGGCGCCGGGCGAACGGGTAGAGCAAGCGCCATTCTGAAACCAGGTCTTCCAGTGAGGCAGACCCGGGCGCAAAGGGCCATGGCCGCAAGAGCCAGAATTCGCCGGATAGGTCGCCCAGGTCCGGTTGCTCCCGGCTAACCAGGCCAGGGCGGTAGAACCGGTATTCATTGCGTTGGGCCAGGAAACCCTGCAATTCTCTGAGCGCGGCCTGCCCGGTAGGGCTGTCCAGGGCCGCCGGGCTGAACCCTTCGAAACCGGCCCCGGCCAACCAGTTACCTTCTTTAGAGGGGCGCAATTCCAGCCGGAAGGGTATTTCAGGTTCCGAGAACTGCAAAAGCCGGGTGAATTCGTCCGGTTTGAATATAACGCTGAGCAGGTTCGAACTCAGGCCGCTACGCAATGCCGGTTCTAAAAGGCGGCGCAATTCCTCGACCCGGTGCTGAGCCCGCGAGTTAGCCGTCCGGGTGGCGGCCGGTTGAGCTTTAAGCAGCCGGATGGTCGCCAGTTCGCGCCGGGAAAGCCAGGCCAGGAAACCGTCCATCTCCCAGAGATTGTTCAGGTTTAGTTCAGCGGTCAGGCCGATAAAAGCCAGGTAGAAAGCCGTATAGCGGCCTGACGGACCCGGCGCAGCCGCAGCAGATTTGCCCAGCCGCTCCAATTGTTCCCGGCTAATCCGCTGGTAGACCGGCCACTCCGGGCGCTGAGCCGACCAGTGGAAACTGGCAACATAGGGCAAATTGCCGGGCCGCAGGGGATGGCCGGTGGGGACAAGCTGGTTTAATTCTTCGAGGAATAGGTTGAAATTGTCCAACTGAAGCCCGGCGGCGTGCAGGTTAGGCGGAGCAGCCAGCAAAGCCCTCAGGGCCAGGGCCGCGGCGTTCAGGCGATTGGCCGCGCTGGCAAGCTTGAAGAAGCTTTCCAGGAATAGCCGCCCGGCGCTATTAAACCGCCAGTAACGGCTGGCTTCCCGGCCTCGCGCAGCCGAAAGTTCCCGGCGGCTCTGCACGGAAAGCTGCCGGATATAATCACTTAACGCGGTCCGGTTGTCCAGGAAATCCTGGAGGCCGGGCCGCAGTTCGGCCAGGAAAGATGCGCGGTCAGCCAGTTCATTGTAAAAAAACTGGGGCTGACCGGCTCGCTCTTCCCGGTAACGGGCCAGGAGTTCGGCCAGGTGGGGTTTCCCGGCCAGGGAAAGCGATTTTTTGACCATTCCCTCAAATCTCTTGCTAGACTACCAGGTTACCTTTAATGTACTCAAAACTTTTTGCCAGGGAGTCGAAGGGGTCGCCCGGGCAAACATCCTGCTCGACAATATACCACCGGCACCCGGCTTTATCGGCCGCCGCGACAATATCGTGAAAGGGCAAATTGCCGTAACCTATTTCGGCAAAGGTCGGCTTGTTTTCCTCGCTTATAGCGTAATCCTTTATATGGAGCAACGGCAGGCGGTCCTGCAAGGAGCTACACCACTTAACGGGGTTCGCGCCCCCGGCCTGGACCCAGTAGGTATCAATTTCAGCCTGGATATAGCGTGGGTCGGTCCGCTCGAAAATAATCTCAAGCATGGTCTGGCTGCCGAAGCGCCGGAACTCGATGGCATGGTTGTGGTATGTCAGGACTTTCCCGGCTTCGGTAAGGACTTTCCCGGCCCGGTTAAGCGCGTCGGCAAACACCTCTACATCCTCCCGCGAGTCCATTTTGACATCCGCCGGGAAAGGATAGGCCGTATACTGGCAATCCAGCCTGTTCAAGCGCTCGATTACCTTTTCAGGATTATTTAAAATTTCCACGCCAGGCTCATGGGTCGCGCAGCAAACTAACCCTTCAGCGTCCAATATTTCTACTAATTCTTGCTCGTCGATTGGACCCATACCGCTAATCTGGACCGCCTCATAACCGATTTCCCGCACTTTGTGCAAACTCTGGGCAATTTCGGCCGGGGTCTTTAGAAAGTTACGGAGAGTATATAATTGGACTGCTACTTGAGATAGTTTCACCTGGTTTCACCTTTCGCTATTTTGAATTAACCTGGTTGCCGTTCGCAGGCTTTTGCATGACCAGGCCAGGACTAAATTTGTTAACCGGTGTGTTAATTAAGCAATAAAACTTCAACAAAGTATGAGCTTACTCCTATAATATGTCAACTTAGCCGGGTATTTTAACGAAAGATAGCGGCACTACTATATTCCTGATTTAGAACAGTTAAAGACCACGCATCACACATAGTATTTAATTGTTGCTCTATCAAATATATGCTATTATCGGCGCATGGAAATTATAGCTCATGCAACCCGCGGCGGTATCAGCGAAAGCCGCCACGCCGGGTTTATTGTAATCGCTGACGCGAACGGCCAGGCCCATTGGACTTCAGGGCCGTTGGACCAGGACCGCGTTTCTTTTCTGCGCTCAGCCGCCAAACCCTTCCAGGCAATACCCCTGGTGGAGAGCGGCGCGGCCGACGCTTTTGGCTTGACCCCGGCCGAACTGGCGCTGACCTGCGCCTCGCACAGCGGCGAACCGGAACACGTCCGGCAGGTCCAGGCTATGCTGGACAAGGGCGGCTTAAGTCCTGACCAGCTTTTGTGCGGGGCGCACTATCCTTATAACCAGACGGCGGCGGACCAGATGAAGAGGGAAAGCCAAATCCCCAACAACCTGCACAGCAACTGCTCCGGCAAACACACCGGGATGCTGCTGGCCTGCAAGCATAACGGTTGGCCGACCGAAAACTACACCGAGCCGGACCACCCGCTGCAGCAGGCTATCTTGCAAGCAGTGGCCGACTTTGCGGGCTTGCGGCCGTCCGAAATAGCCACCGGGCGCGATGGCTGCTCGGTGGTGTGCTTTGGCCTCACCACCCTGCAGATGGCGACCGCTTTTGCGCGCCTGGCCTGTCCGGACTACTGGAAAGAGCAGGGCAACCCGCTCAGGGCGCTGGCTGTCACCCGCCTTACCCAGGCCATGTATACCCACCCGTTTAACGTGGGCGGCACCGGCCGGGGCGATACCGACCTGATGGAATCAGCGCCGGGCGGGCGTATCTTCAGCAAGGGTGGGGCTGAGGCGGTCTGGTGCATGGGCTTCCCGGAAAAAGGGCTGGCGCTTGCTCTCAAGATCGAAGATGGCGCCAACCGGGCCGAACCGGCTATCCTGTCCCGGGCATTGCGCCTGACCGGCCTGTTAACCGAAGCCGAAATCGCGGTCTATGAAGCCAAACAGCTAACCCAGCTTAAAAATGTACGGGGAATTGTAGTTGGCGACTACCAGGCGGTCTTTGACTTAAAGTCACCGCAGGAATGGCAACGGGGCTGCTGCTAGGGTTTAGTCCCCCTCTACACCATTATATTGTTAAGAGGTGGGTTGCAAGTTAAGGTCAACTAGTTTAAAGGAAATTTATTGAAGCTCCCGGAATTGGCCGGGAGCTTTTACATTTATGTAAACCTTTTTCGGGTAACCTGGTTGCTTACTTTCCGGCCCGGCCTGGTTATATTCCGTCTTAAGTCCGGCCTTAGCCGGTTAACGGTCACGCCCGGTTAGTACTGCAGGATGTTAAATACCGCAATTAGTCCTGAAAATTGGTTGGGAAATTGACATGGTCAGGCGGTTGCAATATCATGCCCTGGATAATATTTAATAGAGCGATGTAAAGCAATATTTAAAGGATTGTAAGCGTTTGATTAATCATAAGTTATTGGAAGTCGCTCGTTGCCCGCGTTGCGTGGCTACCGCCGGTAACGACCGGGAAAAGGGCCGCCTGGAAGTGGTTGACGGCGGCTTTGTCTGCAAGACCTGCGACCTGGCCTATGGAGCCTTTAGCAACAGCGGTAAAGAAGAGCCGGTCGTTTCCGCAGGCAAAGACTTGCCGCGCCGGGGCTACATTGACCTGCTGCCGCGCCAGGAAATCGGCCAGCAAACCCGCTACCTGGAAGACGAGTTCGAACACGAACTTGACCATGAACACATCAGCCTGCCCCTGTTAGGCGCGAAAGTCCGCAACGACCTGCTGCGGAAAATGCTCCGACCGGCTAAAAAAGATATTGCCCTGGAAGTCGGCTGCGGTGACGGCCGCTTTTGCTACTGGAACCGCAAGAAATTTGGGGCGGTAATCGGGGTCGATGCCGCGCCCCTGTTCGCCCACGAAGCCCTGGATGAAATCGGGCTTATCCGGGGTGATGGCCGCCAGTTGCCGTTCGCCCCGGAATCTTTTGATAAAGTTTTCTCGCTGGACCTGATGGAACACTTACCGCTGGACGGTATAGAGCCGTTCTTTACGGAACTGGGCCGGGTGCTTAAGCCGGACGGGCGTATTTTCCTGTTTTCCAACACCCGGGAAATGGGCCGCCTATGGCCGGTTATCAAGCTTCAAAAGAGAGTAGCCGGTTTCTTTACCCGGCGCGGTATTTTTGATTTCCACCGCGACGAACTTCGCAAAAGCGATCATCTCAAGGCCGTTAAGACCTGGGAAGAACTGGAATATTTTGTGAGCCAGGCCGGTTTCACGATTGAAAAGAAAATCTTCTGGAACGGTGTTTTCCAGGGCCTGGTTGATAATATTATTATCAAGGCCGGGGAATACAGCGTCCGGCGGGTGGTGCGGTTTCAACTGGACCGCCAGCGCAAAGCCAGTAAAGCCCAGGAAGAAGCGGCCAGCAAAGATATTCGGACCCGTATGGCCAGCGCGACTACCGGGCTGACCTCGGATTGGGCTGACGGTGGCGGGCTTGAACGCTTGCGGGCCGAAGTCGAAAGTAACAAAGTAACCAACCAGGCCGAAAAAGTGGCCGCCGAAGCGGAAGAAATTCACGAGGAAAACGCGGCTATTGACCTGGCGGTCCGCAAGAACCTGAAGAGTAATTTCGCTCGCAACAAGAGCGGCCCGATGGTCGTGTTACTGCGGGTCCTGACCTTTATGATGCAATTGGATATATGGCTCTTTGGGAAGTGGCGTACCGGTCCCTTCTTCATCATTCTTAAGAAACAGCCCAAGTGAGAATTCTTTACGTTGCGGGGTCGGTAGTGTCCCCGGGCAGTCACGGCGGGGCGACCCACGTTCTGGAAGTCGCCTCAGAGTTAAGCAAATTAGGCCACGAGTTACATGTAGTCTGCCGCCGGGAAAAAGATCAACCCGCGCGCCTTACTTTACCGGTCGAGGGCGGCTTGCCTATCGAGTTCTACCGGGTGCGCCTGCCTCAATATCTCAATTTCATAAGCTATCCCTGGTTGGTCCGGCTGGCAAATGTCCTCAAACCGGATCTGGTAATGGAACGCTATTACAACCTGGCCGGGACCGGGATGCTTTACGCCCGGCGGCATAAACTACCCTCTATCCTTGAAGTAAATGCCCTGATTGTAGACCCACCGGGCACGCGTAAGAACCTGGTGGACCGGCTGCTGTTCCGGCGCCTGGAATGGTGGGCCACCCTGCAATGCCGCTGGGCGGGCCGGATTGTCACGCCGTTGCATACCACCGTACCCAAAGCAATAGAGCGGTCCAAAATCGCCGAACTGCCCTGGGGTGCCAATACCGAAAGGTTCAATCCCGAAAAAGTTGACCCGGAAAAACAGCTCCGCTTGCGCTTTCAATTGGGCCTGCCCGAAGCCAGTAGCGGTGTTGGGGCGCGGGTGGCGGTATTCGCGGGCAGTTTCCGGCACTGGCACGGCGTGGATGTGCTGGTCGAAGCGGCCCGCCGCATGATCCCAAAAGATGACAACCTGTATTTCCTGCTGCTGGGCGGTGGGCCGGAGGAAGAACCCTTACGGGCAAAAGTTAAAGCCGCCGGTCTGGAAGACCGCATCATCCTGACCGGGGCGATCAAGCACGAGCGAATGCCGACCTACCTATCGCTGGCCGATTGCGGGGTTGCGCCGTTTGACACCTCCAAGCACCCGCCGCTGCGGGCTGCCGGGTTCTTCTGGTCGCCCCTGAAAATATTTGAATATATGGCCCTGGGATTACCCACCGTGACGGTGGACCTGCCGCCGCTGAACCAGATTATCCGGCCCGGCCAGGAAGGCGTCCTGTTTAAGGAAGGCGACCCGGACAGCCTGGCCCAGGCCCTGACCGAAATCCTGGCGCCCGGCCCGGTGTCAGCCTGGGAGCGCCGCCGCATGGGCCTATCGGCCCGCGAACGAGTGGCCCAGGAATTTAGCTGGGCGGCCCATTGCAAGTCGCTGGACAGTCTTATTCAAGAATTGGTTGGAAGGAAAGAAGAGTAGCCAACGGCCAGTAGTCAGTGGGTTGTACGGGTAACGGATAACAGATAACGTGTAACGTGGAAGGTATAAGACGCCGGTAATCCCGCGAGTAAAACGGGGCAACTGCTTTAGCGGGCCATCTTCTAACAACTACTAATTATCTACAAATTACTAATTACTCGTTCCCTGCCTTTACTGACTACTGACCTCTGACTACTACCCCATTCCCGAAAGTATTAAAGTAATGAAACTGGCCCTGGTTACGGATGTTTTCCCACCCAATAGCGGTGGAAGCGGTTGGAGCACTTTTTACCTGGCGCGGGCTTTACAGGAGCGCGGCCACCAGGTTCAGGTTGTAATGCCCCGCGAGAGCAAAGAAAGCGGCCCCACTTTCCGCGAATATGAAGGCTTGCCCGTTACCGAGTACCACTACCACGCATCCCGGCTGCCTTTCGTGCGCAATTTCACCCGGAACGAACGGCTCTACCCGCCTTTTGCGGACTTTCTGGCCGGGTTCTTCAAGGAACACCGGATTGAGTTAGCTCACGGCCAGCACTATTTAACCATCCCGCCCACCGTCCGGGCAGCCGAACAGTTAGGCATCCCTTCGGTAGCCACCGTGCGGGATTACTGGCCGGTCTGCTACTGGACCACCCACCTGAGCGGCGATAAAATCTGCCCCGGCTGCAGCGAAATCAACCGCCTGGTCTGCCTGTACCGCAACCAGGGCCCGGCCGGAATTGCCGCCGCCCCGGTTTCGCTGTACATGGGCGCTAACCTCAAGCTTAAACAAAGCTGGCTGGCCCGAGCCGACCGCACCCTGGCTGTCAGCGGGTATATTGCCACGAAGCTAAAACCCTTTGTCCCGGCCCAACGGCTGGAAGTAATGCCGAACTTCATCGACCTGGACCGCCTGCAACAAATCACCAGCCAACCGCCGGTCACGCCCAGCACTACAGAACCCTATCTGCTGTTCGTTGGCAAGTTCGAAGAAAATAAAGGGGCGCGGCTTTTGCTGGACGTCTTACGCGAGGCCAGGCCGGCCCTGCCGACCCTGGCCGTGGGCGAAGGTTCGCTGCGGGGCGAACTGGAACAGGCCGCCCGCGAAGGTCTTAATTTGCGGGTCCTGGACTGGGCCGAAAATGCCGAAGTCTTGCGGCTGATGAGCCGGGCCGAAGCCCTGCTGTTTCCCTCGCTCTGGCCCGAACCGCTCAGCCGGGTCCTGCTGGAAGCCATCGGAGTGGGCGCGCTGGTAGTAGCGATGGAGACCGGTGGTACGCCCGACATTATTCAACATGAACACAACGGGCTGCTGGCAACCAATCCCCTGGGAATGGCCCGGAACCTGCGGGAGATTTTAGCTCCCGGCCAGGAGACTCGCCGGGAAAGCCTGAAAGCCGCCGCCCGCGAAACCGCCCGCCAGCGTTTCAGCCGGGAAGCGGTCGTGGAACGTGTGGAAAAACTCTACTTTGAACTGGCCGGTAAAGCATGAGGCGGTGTAGAATACCAACTGACATTAGCTTGAAAAGGTCGCGGTAGCCCGATGATAATCAGCCAGTTAGCCCGCGCCTGTTACCCTTTTCACCCTTACGGCGGCCTGGAACGGCACGTCTATCACCTGACCCTGGAACTGGCCCGGTTGGGCCACGAAGTCCGGCTGTATACCCAACCACCCGACCCGGGCAACCCCCTGACCGTGGACGACCCGGCCTGGCATGCCCAGGTCCGGCATTTCCAGCTTCCCTACAGCATCCTGAAACTCTTGCGCCGCAATTCTATTCCGGACCGGCTGGTAAATTATCCCCTGTTCGCCCTGAAGCTGGGCCAGGCCGTGCGGAAGGAGCACCCGGCCGCCAGTATAGTCCACGCTCACGGCCTGGCCGGGTACGGCTATGCCCGGCAGACCTTGAAAGGTGTTCCGCTGGTGCTAAACCCGCATGGTATGGAAGAATTCAAGGGCCGGGTCTGGACCAAACAACTGGCCTACGCGCCCTTCCGGGAATTACTAAAGCGGACCGCCGCCCATTCGGCCGCCGTTATCGCGACCGACGCAGGCCTGGTGCCGGAAGTCGAACACAACCTGAAGGTTCCGGCCCGGAAAGTGGCCTTGATACCAAACGCCGTGGCCCTGGACGAACTGGACCGGGAAGCCGCCGGGGCCAACCTGGCGGAATTGCGCCGGAAGTATACGTCCGGGCCAGAAGACCCCTTTATTTTCCTGAGTGTCGGGCGACTTGAGTCGAACAAAGGCTTCGAGATAATGCTAAACGCGTTAGCGCTGGCCCGCGAAAAGCTGGACGACCTTAAACCAGGCTGGCGCTGGCTGGTCGTGGGCAGCGGTAGCCAGTCCGAAAAACTCCGCCATGAAGCCGACCGGCTGGGCCTTTCCGGGAAAGTAAGCTGGCTGGGCGCGGTTGAAACCGGGGATTTACACGCTCTTTACCGCCTGGCGGACGTGTTTGTCCACCCCACCCTGTACGAAGGCAGTTCGCTGGTCACCCTGGAAGCCCTGGCTCACGGCCTGCCAGTAGTCGCCAGCCGGACCGGCGGCCTGCCCGATAAAGTCCTGGAAAGCGGCGAATACGAAAATGGGCGGCTGTGCCCGCCCGGCAGCGCCCCCGACCTGGCATTCCGGCTGGTAGAGCTAGCCGGAATGCCAACCCACACCAGGGCCACCCTGGGCCAGCAGGGCCGGCAGTTAATCGAAGACCGCTTTAGCTGGACCGCGGCGGCCCGCAAGACAGTCGAGTTATACGAAAGCCTGTTATAGAAAAACCCCTGGCTCCTCACGGAAACCAGGGGTTTTGCTTTATTGATTACAACTAGGCTAAAAAGCAAGGGCTGGGAGCGGTTGTACCGTCCCGGTAGCCGCACCAGGGGTTGGTATTATTCCAGTTACCCTGGAACTTTTGCGGCACCGTACCAAAGCCCACCTGGGCCCATTTGAAAGTACCGGTACCGCCATTGATGGACCAGCTACCGCGCAGCGTCCAGGCTTCAGTAAGCAGGTTGCCGCTTATGGTACCGTTTGAAACATTGACGTAAGTGCCGGTTACAACGGCGCCCGTCTGGACCAGGTTAGCGACCGTCCCGGTCCCACCGAGGTTCCACTTGCCGCTCCAGCCGCAACCGGCCGGAAGTGCGCCGCTGCGGACACCGCACCACTGGTTAACCGTACCCCAGTGTCCATCAAAACCGCTGCCGCCGGCATTGATATTAAAGACGGCGGTCTGGGAAGGGACTCCTTCGTAGTAGCCGTTGAGTTGAGGGATACCAGCGTTCCCGGCAACCGTGCCATTGAAAGCTTTGTCCACACTCTCATCATAACGGCGGTAAGTGCCTGTAATGGTAGCGCCATTCTGGACCAGATTCATCTGGGCAAAATTGGTGCTCCAATTGCCGCTATAGCCGCATCCGGCCGGTAAGGGGCCGCTGCCCGCTTTAACGCCGCACCATTGATAGGTACCGCCAAAGTTACCGGTAAAACTCACACCACCACCGGCCAGTGTAAAGGAAATGGTATTTGTAGGAGAGGTTCCCCAGTACCCATTCAGAGTATTGCCGGTGACTGTGCCGCGCAACGGTGTAGTATTAGACTCACCATAGCGGGTATAAGTCCCGACCACTTCCGCGCCGCTCTGGTTCAAGGCGACCTGGGCGAAATTGGTGTTCCAGGTCCCGGCGAAGTTACCGACGGCGGGAGGAGGAGGAGTGACGCTCTCGACATAGCGCCACTGGTAGTAGTGCTGGCCGAGATTGCCCATTTCAACCCTGTTTGTTGCCAGGGCCGGGTTGTATGTTAAAACCCGCCGCTCGAACAGTTGAACCAATACGGTCTGCTCAACCCCGGCTATTTTGGTGCTAACCCAGTAAGGGTCGCTGATAGCCAGTCCAAAAACATTGCTGGTCGGGTCAACGGTATAAATTGGCTGATTTGGAATAGTCGCGCCATTGGCCGGGTTAGTGACCGGGCCGGACTGATTTTTAAAGGCTTCAAAGGGGGCGGCAATATTATGGCCGGTCAGTTCCTGGTAAGCCCCAATCGTAATCGACACCGGCGGAACGATAGTTGATACAGTACCATTTTTAGCGATAAACTGATTTATTACGCTCCCTACCGCGTTTGGTTTTGAATTAGCATCCGCGTTACCTAGTGTAACGACACCCTGGAAAGAGGCATAGACCGGAGAATTCGGGTTTACACTGACCGGGTCACCGGCTACCTGGGTCTGGGAAGGGGTAAGTGTTACAAAAGTATTATTGCCATCCTGGCGCTTGCCGCTAACCAGTTCTTTAACCGCCAGCCCGGTGGTCACGAAACCGGTAGCAGGATTATTAATTTCCATACGAGCTTTATCCAGGTACAGCACCCGCCGGGTGCCGCCAGGGCTTTCGACATAGGGTTCGGACAGGGTGGTAGGAGCGCCGGGCGCATTTGGTCCCCAGGTGTAAGGCCGGTTGATACCGGGGTCGCCGACCAGTTTATCCTGGGCTACCCAGCGTTCGCGGAACTGCGGCACGCCGCCATAATCAGGTTCAGTAGCGGCGCTGGCAACCGCCAGCGTAAAGGGGAAAATCAGACCCATAAGTGCAAGGGCAATCAACCCGTATTTCTTGTTCATATTTTATTTTCCTTCATTAAATCACATCAACGACACCAACGAAGAGTCTACTACCCTAGCATAACCTTTATTTTGGTTTTTTAATGTGATTAAACGCATAAAGTATGAGCCAGTATGAGATTTAGCTTTAATTTAGCCTTTAAGGAAAGTAGGTATCGATAAAGTGCTGAAAGAATAATAATATAGGGGGGTTGGCCTTAGCAAGGGCTGGTCACTGGATAGAACTACCGGAAAGTTAAAAGACCGGGGTTTTGCACCCGCCTTTGTTAGCCTCTATAACTATTTCAAAAAATATATGACAGCTAAGTATTATATTGGTCGATAAGCTCTCGCATTTGTCCGGCAAGGCAATCCCAGCTATAACGCTCCAGCAACTCATCCTCTTTGCTTTTCATTGCCTGGTTGCCTGCATTACCGGCTTGCAAAACCGCTTCAACCTGGCTGACAAATTCGGCCGGAGTATCCGCAATGCGTACTACCTCGCCAAATAGTTCAACCACATCATTAATTGGCGTTGAGACAATTGGTTTGTAAGCAGCCATATATTCCAGAGTCTTGGTCGGACTCAGATACCGGGTAGTTTCGTTTATCAAAAATGGCACCAGGGCGACATCGAAGTAAGCCAGGTAAGCGGGTAACTCTTCATAGCTTTTCCCACCGGGATAGTGCAGGTTTGGAAGGCGCGGCAAATCTTCGGGCATAATTTTAGCTAGCGGGCCAACCAGGACAATGTTCCAATCCGGGCGGGCCTCGGCTACCTCCACCAGTAATGGAAAATCCATTCGCTCATCAATCACACCATAATAACCCAGTATGGGCTGAGCTAAACCGGCCAGTTCGGCTGGTTTGGGGAAATTTGCGCGGTCGACCGCCCTGGCGAAATGGGCCGCCTCAACCCCGCTTGGAAAGAGATGGACGTTAGAGTTGAAAGGCTGTTTGGCCTGGTAAAGACTGACACCGCCGGTAAATACCAGGTCCGCCTTGCGGAGTAACTTTTCCTCCTGCTGTAGTAACTCGGGAGGGGCATTTTTGAAGGCCGCCAATTGGTCCATTACATCATAAACAAGCACCCGGTGATTAATGGCTTCCACGAAATCCAGGGCCATAGGTGTATAAAGCCATAGGACAGGTGTCGCAAGGACACCTTCTTTAACAGATGCTTCCGCTTGAAAATAGTCTAACAGCAACTGCCGGTAGATGGCCTGGGTGCGGGGATCCCCGTGACCGAGCCAGGTCGTGTGAGTAACCGCGTCCAGCATATCAGTCCAGTCGGCCTTCTCAACCGGGTAGATCAGCCGGATAATAGTGATGTCAGGCCCACCACGGCCGGGAAATACCTCCAGGTGAGGTTCCCCGGTCCCGATCGGTGCCACAGGCTCTTCAACAAAAAAAAGCCGCCCGGTGCTAGATAACCGTGAAAGTAACTGCTGCGGTCTTTGCCAGACGAAATCCCATCGCAAATGGCTAATACAAATAATATCACTCATTGGGAACTCCTTTTACAATTAGCCGCTGGCTAAACGGTTGCCTATCCGGGTAATTTTCAGATCCAGCCTGCTGCCAGGTAACGGTGTCTGTTACAACACCAGGCTGCCCTGAATTTCGAAAATCTCCCAAATAAGATGGGTACTGCTATCAGCGTGCATTAGCAAGAAAAACTAAGCCGAACGGGCTGCCTGCCCCAAGTTTTCCCAGCTTAACTGCTCACACTCCCGGATAAAACGTTCTAAAGCATTATCCAACGAAGGAAGCAAGCGACCGCGTTCGCTGTCTAAGACGCTATATTGGGGCCGTTTAGCCTTCCCTGTCAGTTCCTGGCTCGCACAGGGTTGTAATTTGCGCACTTCCACTTTTGCCACCTCCGCGGCCCGCTGAGCCAGTTCAAACCAGCTAACCTCACCCTGGTTTGCCAGGTGCCACAACCCACTTTCCCCGTCAATCAACAGGTCAAGGCAGGCATGCCCAAGGTCCGGAACATAAGTTGGCGAAACAATATTATCCTGGGAAGCTACAAAGGTCTGTCCCGCAAGCAGGCTTTGTAAGGCATTAGTTACAAAGTTGTATTGGTCCCAGGGGCCAAAGAAAGCGCTGGTACGCACCACTAAAGCGCCCGGCATAATTTGCAGGACCTGCTGCTCGGCTTCACATTTGCTCCGGCCATAGACATTAAGCGGACAGGCTGGGCTGCTTTCCAGGTAAGGTGAACTGGTTCTCCCGTTGAACACCAGGTCGGAGGAGAAAACAAGCAGCCGGATACCTTCTTGAACGCACTCCGCTGCGAGGTTCATTGGGCCGCAAGTATTTTCCTGCAAGCATTTCACTGGCTCATCTTCAGCCTGATCCACCCGCACAAACCCTGCCGCATTTACTACTGCCCAGGGCCGCCAGTAGCGCAGGGTTTGTTTAACTGCCTGTGGGTTGGTAATATCCAACTCCTGGCGGTTTAGCGCCACATAGGGCAAGCCGCGCAACTCGCATAAGCGTATAAAAGCCTGGCCCAACGTGCCGGTGGCCCCGGTAATAAGAACCGGTTGCCAGGTACGATCTTTCACCAGTTTTTGATTTAGAGGTTGCGATTGGAGCCTGGATGCCCTGCTATTCTCCCCGCTTACGCACCCATAGATAAAGCGTTCTGGCCGTTCCCACCAACCCGGTGCCCCGAGGGTCGGGTGGTGCGGCACTTTCCCGATTGCCAGTTCCTGTACGACTTTAGACAGGGCGGTTGGACGCGGTTGGGGACCACGCAGGTCAAATACACCTGGCTCATAAAAGCCCCTGGGTTGTGTCACTAATTTATTCCAGTCATATAAACCTATAAGCGCCCAGACCGTTAGCGCCTTTATATCCACACCCTTTTGACGTAATTGTTCACAATTTTGCCAGGCATGCACCAGCCAGCGCATTTGCTCCTCTCTGGTGCAGCCATTATGCACTTCGGTCACCGCAATTGGTTTGTGATAGCGTTCCCAGACCTCGGCTAATATTGTTTTATATCCAGCAAGTCCATTTCCAAGCACTCGTACCGCTTCAACATCAGCATAGGACTGCTGTTTATTACCGCCGTGATACTCGGCGGGGTAGTAGTGCATGCGTTCATCTAAAAATCGTTCACTGCTTAAATAGTAGTTAATACCAAAAATATCCGGTGGAAAAGGATTCTCTGAAAACCAGGCCAGGTCAGCCGGAGAAACTTTACAATCCTCAAGCAAGTAATTCCAGAGCGGATGCCGGTTATCAACCCTTCCACACAGCAAATCAAACGAGAGCCATCGCCGGTTATTCTCAAGTTCAGCCTGATAGCTCAAACCCGGAGTACTATGAATCTTACCCAAATCCTCCGTTTGCACCAGGCAGGCGCCGGGGTTAACCTCTCGAATAGCCTGCATCGCCAGGACAGTAGCCCGGCACTCGTTAAGCAGCGCTTTTAGAAAACTTTCATTATTGGTATGGTGAGGATACCAATGACCATATAGTCCGCTAAACCTGGCGGTAGTCAACGGTTCGTTTACAGGAGTATAAGCCTCGATCCAGGGGTAGCGTTCGGCTACGGCTCGCGCATAAATAGCTAATTTTTCCGGAAAAGCCGGGTCAAGCAGGTCGGTATAGGCTGGGCCGCTCCCGTGATGAACAAGACCAACAATCGGCTGTATACCAAGTTCTTGCAGGCGGGATAATCTTTCGTCCTGCTGGGTCCAGTCGAACTTTTCGAGACTTTCTGGCGCGGTATGTTCCCACAGCACCGGGTAGCGGATTGTTTTAATTCCTAAACCGGCAACCAGATCAAGGTCTCTAATCCGCCTGGCATGACCATTCCATTCCGATTGATCAAAAAAATTGTTTCCAACCCGGTTTACGGTGCACTCAAACCCACCCCATAGCTCCAGGGAACCCTTATCTTTTAAAAAACTCAAGGAAGCAACCTCCTGTCCATTCAGGTGATTTTATTATTCCAATTTAGCCGTTGGGAATAGGGTTTCTACTCAAAATTCAACTTATTTTGAGTAGAAACCCCACCAAATCTGAATAATTTATAAGTAATTTTTTAATTTAGTACCGGAAAATAGCCGTCATAGGCGCGCCCTCCGGCACCTGGTCTGCCGGTAGTGCGTAAACAGTGCCACCATGCATGAGAGTTTGAATAGCCGCAAGGTCCAGCAAATCTTCATCACCTGGCTGAGGGGCCGGGTGTAGCTCTACCTTACTGGTTTCGTAATTAAAAGTGCCCCACTGTTCGGTGTCCACTGCTACAAAAAGTGTATCCGCCCGCCCATAAGCCGCCGCAGAAACAATTTCTTCTATAGTTTTGGAGGCCCTTTCCGGGTTACTTCCATCATACAGGTTGTATCGTTCGATAGCCTCTTGCTGAGCTTTGGCAAAATAAGGCTCTACAATCGGCCAGGCCTGGTCGTGCAACTCCTGGGGTTTCAAAACCTCAGGGTTACCCTTGATGCCGGTATCGACCAGGTACTGATAGGTATTAGCCGCTTTGTAGAGAGGGAATAGGTACTCCACCCCAGCCAGCACCAGCGGCGCTTTGCGGGTACGGAAGAAATCATGGAAGCCCCGGTCCACCGCCTTGAAGTAGCGTCCAATATCGGTTTTATGGTCATCTTCAGCCGAACCGGTCCCCAGGAAAATTGAACCGCGGTCAGACCCGCGGCCCTGGTGAAATTCCGTTTTTTGCTTTTCATCATCAAGGCGCAAGGCTTCGCTGAAGCTGTGTGGGACTCCTTCAGGTAGGGCAAGCTCGGTAATTCGATGGCGTGAGCCGCCCAGGAAGCGCAAATTATTCTGACTTAGCCCCAGGATATAAAACCGGCCGTCACCAGTGAGCATTGGCAAAAGGGGCTTGAGGTAGAACCGGTGATTTACCACTAACTGCTCTTTAACCTCAATCGGCAATTGGTGGTAGCGAAAGAAAGTAGGTGAAATAAAAACGGCCAGACTACTTCCCAGTTGTGACCAGAAATTGACGTCCTCCTGCAAAGCATTGGCTTGCTCGAACATCGCCTCACGGTCAACCTCCGGGTATTCTTTAGCTACCCTTGCCTGAGCTTCGCGCAGTAAATTCTTGTACTGCACACGGGCTTGCTTGAACTCTGTCTGAGTTTGTTCATTAGGAACATAAATTGAAACGCAAGTGTCCACGCTACCATTGATTAACTCGTCTAATTCTTCTTTATACAATATATCCATGATAGATTAATCCTCTTATTTTCATTAATTAAAAGCCATTTGCCAGTACTATTTCCTGAATGGCTTTTAATAGGAACCAATATCTACTAAAAAACGCAATTCTTTTGCCAGGAACTACTAAAATTAGCCTGCTATACTAAAGTTTAAACTATAGTTTTATGCCGCTGCTCCGTTTTTTTCATTCATCAGATTTTGATACTTTTATCAGGTAGGGTTATAACTTTTCCTGGCTCACTTAGTTAATTGTTTATCGCAGAGGATATCTGTAGGAACTTCCTGATATAAAGATAAGCGCATTTCTATCCAACCTGATAACGGCCCTTTTAATTGGGCAACAATAATAAATATTTTAAACCAAGCTTATATTCTAAAGAAGTAATTTTAAAGAAAAAGCGAAGGTTAAGTCTAAAGAAATAGTCAAAAGCGTTAACCAAAAGCTTTGTGGTGGACTAGGCTTTGATATTGGAATATTCCTAAAGTTGCTGCTGACTTTGAAAACTGCTATGAATTAGAGAGGATTACAATGCTATTTCAAGATGACGAACTTCATCCCCGCCCACAATTGGCCCGCCCAGGGTGGACTAACCTGTCCGGACCGTGGCAGTTTGCTTTTGATGACGAAGATGTGGGCCTTAACCAGGACTGGCTGAACCGGCCCGAAGTTTTTGACCGCACCATAAACGTTCCTTTTCCGCCCGAGTCACCGGCCAGTGGAATAGGTGACACCGCGCCCCACCGGGTGGTGTGGTATCGCCGCACTTTTAAGGTGACTGCGGAGGACAACCAGCGCTGCCTGCTCCACTTCGGGGCCGTGGATTACCAGGCACAAGTATGGGTAAACGGCTACCTTGTGGCACAGCACGAAGGTGGCCATACTCCCTTCGAGGCCGACATAAGCCAGGTGCTGAGACGAGATAACTCTGAACAGGTGGTAGTAGTCCGCGCCTTTGACCAGCCCTTCGACCTTACTCAACCACGCGGCAAACAGTACTGGGAGAAAGAACCCCGGCGTATCTGGTATCACCGCACTACCGGAATCTGGCAGCCTGTCTGGTTAGAGCTGGTCGGCCAGATTTACATTACCGAGATACGCTGGACCCCCGACCTTAATCGTGGCCTGCTTGGCCTGCAGGTCCGGCTTAACCAGGTTCCTAGCAAACCTCTTAATTTACACCTGCGCCTCAGTGTGGACAGTGTTTTACTTGCTGATGATATTTACCTTTTTGACAGCTTAGAGGTACGGCGTAAAATCGCCCTGGAGACTCACGAGTTAACCATGAGCCGGGAACGCGTTTTGTGGTCGCCGGAATTTCCTAATTTAATAGAAGCAACCATTCAGCTTCGAGAAGGTAGTCAGACCCTTGATGAGGTTTACAGTTACGCCGGGTTGCGCAGCGTAGGATTTGCCAACGGGCGCTTCCTGCTAAACGGCCGTCCCTACTACATTCGCTCCGTGCTGGAACAGGGCTACTGGCCCGAATCCCACCTGGCCGCGCCCAATGAAGCGGCCCTGCGCCGCGAAGTTGAGCTGGCCAAAGAGCTGGGGTTTAACTGTATCCGCATTCACCAAAAGGTGGAAGACCCGCGCTTTTTGTACTGGTGCGACCGGCTGGGCTTGATGGTCTGGGGCGAAATGGCTAATGCGTATGTCTTTTCAGATATTGCGGTTGAGCGGCTAATCCGGGAATGGTTGGAGGTAGTGCGGCGCGACTACAGCCACCCCTCCATAGTTACCTGGGTACCGCTCAACGAAAGCTGGGGCGTACCTGGCCTGGAACACGACCCGGCCCAGCAAAGTTATATCCGCGCGCTCTACAATGTCACCCATGCTGTAGATAATACCCGCCCGGTTATCGGTAACGATGGCTGGGAGCATGTCGCCAGTGATGTCTGGGGTATTCATGACTACGCGCTGGACGGTGAAAGTATCCGGGAACGCTATGGCACAGCCGAGGCAGTCGAACGCACCTTGCGCGATATCCAGCCGCACTACCGCAGTCTGGCAGTTGCCGGGGCACACCATAATGGAGAACCGATAATGCTAACCGAATGCGGTGGAATAAGTTTTGCCCCACAACTCGGTACAGCCTGGTGGGGTTACGCCACTGTTGGCGATGAAGCTACTTTCCTGGCAAAGTATGACGACCTTATCAGCGCAATTGCCGATTGCCCGACTATTACCGGTTTTTGCTATACCCAGTTGACCGATACCGGGCAAGAAACTAACGGCCTGGTGCGCGCCGACCGCACCTTCAAGCTGGACCCCCAGGCGATTCGAGAAATAACCCGGCGCCCTTCAAGGTCTATGCCGGGAGAAATACTCGACAATATTCAAACGGTGACGGAAATTACATCTTTCCAGCAAGGTGGGGTCTAGCGGGGTTCAGGCAGGAGTGAGACTTCCAGTTCAGGGACACTGGCGGTTATTGTTTAAGGTACTTTCCCACTTTTACCTCAAACATTAACCGCTTTTAGGTTAAAGGCATTTTTAATCACAGTAGTAAGAGACATTTAAGCTCAAGTTTGTTTTGAGTAAATGTTTCCGTAGGCGGAGAAGCTAGAATGAACTCAATAACAGACCAGCCCGGCAAAGTAACCGACCGGTCGGGCAGAGTAGTGGTGGCCCTTTTCGAAAACCCGGCCGCTGCCAATGTAGGACTATCCAGCCTGAGAGCATCCGGGTTCAACCCTGACCAGATTTCATACCTGTGCCGCAGCCAGGATGCCCTGGCCGTCCTCGAACAACCTTCCATAACAAATAGCCTGATACGGCCGGAAGAACACTCCCTGGCCGAAAGCCCGGCCCTGGGAGCAATCAGTGGTGGCATTATGGGCGGTTCTTTAGGCTGGCTGGTGGGGTTGGCTTTAATAACCGTGCCCGGGGTGGGTGTAATGGTAGGTGCCGGGGCGCTGGCGACTCTCATAGGCAGTGCGGTAGCCGGGGCCACCCTTGGCGGCCTGGGCGGTGGACTCTTGCTTTACGGTATGCCGGAAGATGAAGCCAAGCATTACGCCAATCAGTTGCAGGGCGACCGGGTGTTAATCGTATTGGAAGGAGTCAGCCAGGAGACTGAAGGAAAGGCGACCCAATTATTGGAAGAAGCCGGTGGTAAAGAAGTGCGAGTTATTGAACGCCAGGCGGCGGTCTAGCCTGAAAACTGTAAAGGAAGTAAGGTCGTGGCCTGGTTTGATGATTGAAAGAGCTAGCAAGATGGAAAGGTTAGAAGTTTGAGAACCGGAAAATCCCAAACCTCGGGACAAAACCTGAAGGACTCTTTCAGGCCAGACCAGGAAAGTAAAACCGCTGCTAATACCAGGGGTTATTTAAAATACCTCCTTGAATGGTCGCAGGCCAAGCTGACTTTAAGGGTCCAAAAGTGGAGCCGGGAGCATCCCTGGATAGTTGTAATTAGCTGGGTGGCTGTAACCTTGGGGCTATTGTTTGGAGCACTTCTGGCGCGAGAAAATAGCTTTATGTTCCAGTCCGAAAATCAGGCTGCTAACGGTGAGTTATTAGAGGGAGTAGTGGCCCACCTATCCCCTACGGCTAATTCCTTAATTATTCTGGCCATGCTGGTTATTTTCATGTTAACCTCATTTGGCACCGTAGCGGCGGCTTTGATCGGATTGGGACTGGCTGTGACCAACTTGATTATTATCACAAGCCTGCTGGTGCTTACCCGGCCGCCGCTTAGTTCTGAAGATATTCCGGCGGCAATAATCATAGGGCTGGTCGGGCTGGGAACCAGTATTGACTATTCCCTCTTTATCGTAAGTCGCTTTCGCTTCAAACTCCGGACCAGTGGCAACAGCCATGAGGCGCTAGAGCTGGCCGGTGCCAGTGGCGGCAATGCCAATTTTGCCAGCACTATAGTCTGGACCATTGCCCTGTCGGGATTGATACTGGTGCGCGACCAGACCCTTACAACTATCGCAATTGGCACGCTGGGGCTGATTATCATAGCTTTACTTGGCAGTTTAACCTTTATCCAGGCCCTGCTGGCTCTCCTGGAGACCAGGATAAATTTTGCCCCCCTTCCGTATTTTGGTAATGATGAAAAAGAAGGCACAGGTATATGGGGCAGGGTAGTGGTGTTCGCGGCCCGGCACCACCATGGAAGTGCAATAGCTGCCATAATCTTTTTAGGGGTGCTATGCTTGCCCCTTTTCCAGTTGCGATTAGCGCCCCTCCTGTCCCAGTCAACATTATTAAATATTACAGGCAACATCACCACTGAAGCCGAATATCTTTTCAACCTGGTAATAATATGGGCATTTGTGGCCGGACTGACTTTTGTAGTGGTCGCGTTGATGAGCCGGTCCTTTCTGTTAGCGGTAGTCACGGTATTAATAAGTTTATTATCAACCGGGGCGGCCCTGGGCGTAGTAGTGCAGGTCTTTGATATTGGCTGGTTCAAGGAACTATTAGGATTTAAGGGCCAGTCCTCGACAATTGATCGAGGCTTACCCTTACTCCTTTTTCCTCTTTTCTTCGGGTTTTCAATGAGCTATCAGATATTGACCATAAATCGGATTAGCGAAAAACTCGAAAAAGGCAGCAGCACCAGAGTTGCGGTCATAAACGGCCCGAGAGTGGTATCGGGAGTAGTTGTGAGCGCGGGCGCAATTACACGTACGGCCATAACTCTAATGCTGGTTGCCCAATTTGCCGCTATTCAGCAGTTAGGTCTGGGGCTTGTAGTTAGCATCTATCTTGATGCGGTGGTAGTCCGTTGCATCCTGGTCCCGGCGGTGCTGCAACTGCTTAGTCGTAAAAACTGGTATTTACCGGTAAATCAACCGGCTGAAAACCGGTAGAGATATTATGGTAAATCAACACAGGAACATGACTAGTTAATGACAGCCCTTAAAAAGCCCACTGGCCCAGGAAATCCCGCGTCAACAGGCCTTATATTTTAGAACAAAACCGGGCAAAACACGGCGCTTGAAGCAAAAGCAAAGCACTTTTTTTCTTACAACCGGATTTGTTGCAGAATTCCTGCATTCCGCCTTTTTATAAGCGTCTTACATTTTTTATTATAAAACGGCTTTTCGGTACAGCCGGAATCCGGGATAAGCTAACATGCAAATCTTGCTCCGGAACATCATAACGCATGGCCCTGACTAACATACAGGTGCTTAGCTTCAACAGTTCGATGGTAGCTCGCTCGCCAGGACAGCGGTGGCGGTATAATGGTCCCCACTACCCTGGGGTATAAGATTAAAGGGGTTTACAGGACTGGCTTGAAAGCTCTCCGGATGAAATCCATAAGGTTTGTCCCATAACACCCTTTCTCTTGAAGCGTTCGTTATCATAAAAGACTCTTGCGGCTTCTTCGCCGGTTATACAAATAGACTTTTGAAGTAAGAGTCTGGTTTGAAAGATGTTGGATTGGAATCGCTTGCACCTCTTTGAAATAAAGGTGTAGCCATCCAAAAGCAGAATTAAAGTGCTATCAAAATTTTTATCACGTGGGATTTGTGACATAAAACCTCTATCATTAATGCAAGGTAACTCCTGGTAGGACCGCGCCGAAGCAAGCCATGGAGTACCTGCTTTTTAAAGAATAAAACCTAAAATACACCTGTTTTACTTATTCACGCGTACAAAATACGCCACGGAAGTTTTAAGCAGGTACAACAATCTGGCTAACAGGCCAGCCAGGGCCAATAATTTGCCAGTTACTTAGCTATAGTTGGATTTAGACCTGGAACTAACTTGAAAGGTATTAGCGAAGGATGGCTGTTGAAACCATAATAAAGGGCGCAAGTGTAATAGGGTTTGACCTGGATGGAACCCTTTTTACCAGTTATACCACTCAACCCGTTCCCGGTATTGCAAGAAGTTTGAGCCAGTTACCAGGCCTGGGCATCCAGCAACTTTTTATCGCAACCAACCAATCCGGCCCGGTCTGGCGAAAAATGCTCCGCAAGAAAAAGTTCCCGACTGAATTGAGAATAGCTGAGGTTCTACTGGCGGCAGTGATTCTGCTAAAAGAAAGTAGTGGGTTACCGGTAACCCTACTAGCCGCCACTCATCCCGGTTTAAATATTCCCGGACCACCCTTCCAGTGGGAAGCCGCCGCCCGCCGGTACGCCCGGTTTCTGAAAAGTGAATTACAACGGCGGGAGTGTCCGGCTACCAGAATTGAGATTAGCAGTGATGTGAGGTGGCGTAAGCCAGAGCCGGAAATGATCGGGGCCGCGCTGAATTCTTGCAAGTGTAGTCCAAACGAAACAATCTATATTGGTGATATGCCCACAGACGAAAAAGCAGCCCGCCTGGTTGGAGTAAGATTTCTCTATACGGATGCCTGGATCAATTTCCTTTTGGGCCTGCCGGAAGGCAAATAATCAGCATAAATTCAAGAGTGCAACTGCAACTGTACAGTATTTTTGCGACAGTAATAGCCAGATGATTTTTAACAAACCCGGTAAGAAGTCCGGTTTAAGAAGATTTAGGTGACTGGATGAATGAAAATCAAAATAGCCTGCCCAATAACCCACTTAAATTTGATGCATCAAGTTTACTGGACAACTCCGAAGGGGCGCGGCTTGAACATCATTTCGAGTTGGACAAACTCCCTTTAAACCTGGAGGGAGGGGAGAAACCCCAGGAAGCTACCAGTATTAAAGGGTTTTTAGGTTTAATCAAAACCCTTTCCTATATCAGGGTACAGGGCAAAGCCGAAGCAGATGTAATACTTGAATGTGTCCGGTGCCTTAGAGATTTTCCTTACCACCTGACATTTGACCTTGCTGAAGCATACCGCATACCCCTTGAGGTATATAAGCACCGGCATATAGAACCTGGGGCCATAGATGAAGAATCGAGCCTTGAGGTCGAAGATAAGCACTATATAAATCTAACGGAGGCTATACGACAACAAATCCTGGTAAGTTTACCCATTACACCGGTATGCGGGGATAATTGCCCCGGTTACCAGGACCGGTTGGACGAAATTAACCGGCAAAGTACTCTTCATGAAGAGAACGAAACAAATGAAGAAGATGTAGCGGAACCTATTGATAACCGCTGGTCCACCCTATCCAAATTAGCCGAGAAGGATATACCCTGATTACCAACTATCTAATACTTTAGAGATAGATAACTTCCCATTTGGTAGATTTCCAGGTCACTGGTATTGCTTGTGCTGACATACCTTTTGCCCTTAACAGGTTTAACCGGTAATATGGCTATTTTACCATTTTAGCGGTTAAAACCCGGGTTAGTAATAAATATTACTAGTAGTAACTTACCAAAGGAGGTTAGCATCATGGATGCAGTTGATCTTTTAACTCAGGACCACCGGAAAGTAGAAGCTATATTCATGCAGTTGCAGCAGGAAAAGGGAGGACAGAGCCAGCAATTGTTGGCCCAACTGTACCGGGAGTTGAGCTTACACGCCATGGCCGAGGAGAACATTTTCTACCCGGCATTGGCCTCTAACACCGCTATGTCCGGCCAACTTATAGATGCTTTCAAAGAACATGGAGAAATGAAGGCCATTCTAGGTGAACTGGCTGCCCTGGGCAATGGTCCGAGCGGGCTGTCCGACCGGGTAACCAAGCTCATGAAGAAGGTGGAACACCACGTTAAAGACGAGGAAGGCAAGGTTTTCCCGGCGGCGCGGGAGATGCTGGATAAAGACCGGATGCAGGTCCTGGGCCAGCAAATCATGGAGGCCAAACAAATGGCCTTACCCGGCGTCCAGAACAGCCTCCCGGCAATGGAACTGGGTATGGGAGGCAGCGCCTCGACCACCGGTCCCCAGACTTTTGCCTGACCTATTTCTTGATTTATAGGCTGCTTGGACCTGTTATACGCTATTTAAAATTCACCAGGTTAAAAAATACGAAAAGCAGCCTATACAAAATACCCGGACTTAAACCTAATTGCACAGCAAGAACAAGATGCGAAAAATATCACGGCGGATATTTGTTGGCACACTGGGTAGTGCGGCCGCTTTAGCAGGAGCAGGCTGGCTTTTAACCCGAAATGATAAACCGAAAGAAACCAGCGAGATGCTAACCCTATATACCTTTGGTGACTCAATCCTGGACTGCGCTCACTACAATGACCATGGAGTTACCCCTGGCAGCCTGCTCGTCAAGAATGACGACAAACTGTTCCCCGAGTTTCGCGGCCAGGATTTACAAAGCCGTGGAACGGTTAAGCTAGAACACCGGGCCCAGGATGGAGCAACGGTAGACAGCTTACCGCACCAGCTCCAGGGTCTGAACCCCGGCCAGGGGCGCACCGTAGCCATAATCACCATAGGTGGCAACGACCTGCTGCGGGGCCTGGTAACGGACCAGGGCCTGGCAATTGATACTTTTGCAAGTAAGCTTGATACCTTCCTGGGGCAGCTGCCCGTGCAAGAAATCTTTATCGGCAATGTTTACGACCCCAGCTTTGGGGACGACTCGCTCAATTTCCTGGGTATCGACCCCGAATTGGCCCGGCGCAACCATGTACGAGTTAACACGGCCATTGCCAGGGCAGCCGCAAACCACAAAGGGAAATTAGTAGACCTCCACGCCCATTTCCTGACCGGTGATCCCTCCTGGCTAACCCGTACGATTGAACCCAGCCTGATTGGTGCCAGCGAGGTAAGGCGCTGTTTTCTACCTTATTTCTAAGGAGTGCGAGTCTATAGTTTAAAATTCCGGTTAGTAAGCTTTTCCGGGTTCAATATTGTTTTCACAGAATCTTTATGCTATACTGAACCCGATTTGTACCTTCGGGGGATTGTTGGAATTGGCAGACAAGCATGACTTAGGATCATGTGCCGAAAGGCGTGTGGGTTCGACTCCCACATTCCCCATTTAACACTTTGAACTTAAACCAGCGAATTAGCGCCATTAGGCGCTTTTTTAGTTAACGCCCTTTACGCCACAATTACGCCGCTTTAGCTCTAGTTCGCGCTGACTTGGCTGTTTCGGTTTGAAATAAAGACCACTTCGATTGAGGCCAAGTAGGTCGGCCTACTCTTTGATAATCCGCTCTCGCTCGGACTGCCAATCAATCCAGCTTTACCGGGTCGAGCTTGATACCGACGCTTCTAGCTTTTTTTCAACCAGTTTAACTGGGCAGTTAACCGGCCGATTTGAGCGTAGAGAAGTTCTTTTTCTTTTTTGTGCTGGGCCTTTAAGGCATTTACAGCTTTCTGAGTTTGTTCATCGATAGCATCTGGCATCGCCCCCAAAGCGGCTTTACGCCATTTGGTAATGACATTAGGGTGAATGTTATATTTTGCAGCAATCTGGCCCAGGGTCTGTTCCCCGGTCAGCAGTTCCTGGACCACCTGGGCTTTGAACTGGGACGAATACCGTTTTCTAATTACACTCATTATTTATTTAACCCACCTTAAGGAAGTTTCCTATCACGTCGTAATTCCGGGGTCCATTATATTATTCCTTTGTACTACAAATTAAGGAATTGAACTGTGACATTAAACCCACCCTGTTCAGTTCTTTTTTCCTTGCAATAAACTATCTCCTCAGGACAGGCCATAATTTGAAGAAAAGGGCCATTATCCCGTTGTGAACTAAACTTATAACTATCATAAGCAGTATCAGTAGCGGTAGCAATACTATTTGCACAACTTGAGGTTTGGCAATGTTCCCATCCTAAAGGAGGGAGTTCTCTTCTATAGAAACCTTTTACAGCAAAAAAATCTTTGTAAACAGAAGTCGGTACAAAAAAGCCAATTTTGTTATATTCAATCGTACTAACTTTGCTTGCTTGTGGCGGTATTGGAATATCCTTAATAGATTGTGGCCTTGCAAATATAGCAGGACTGAAGGTCACTGATGGTGTTTTAGCAATTGTTGGAGTTATGCGTGGCGTGGAACTTCTTTCCACTTGGACAGTATGGGTTATAACTTGGGTAGGGGTAACAGCCGGTGGATTGTTAATACTGGTGCTAGTCAACTGTCCACAGGCACAAAGTATTACTGTAACAAACAGCAGGTTTATCCCTAAAGATTTAGCTATAAATCGTTTCATCAACTTTTACCTTTACTCCCACACTAGGCTTAATAAGTGCTTAACTATATAACACCACAATCCCCAAGAAAATCACAAGTAAACATATGCATTGGACTGAACCCATAAAAGCGGACCAAAATGAAAGCTAGCTTCTTCAAGATTTGCCGTTATACTTTTAAGGTAAAGGAGAAGTTAGAAATGAATGGTAGTAATCACACTCGGGAATTAAAGATCCAAGTCTGTAAACAGGTCGAAAGCGGAGAGAAACGACCTGCTCAGATTTGTCGGGAGCATAAACTTGCCGAAAGCAGCCTGCTAACGTGGCGCATGGAATA
>JAQBPB010000039.1 GCA_028287745.1 Chloroflexota bacterium | reverse complement strand
TATGTCAAAAAAGAAAAAAAGATGCCTGCTGGTAATAACCGGGGCATTTGAAGCTGACGGAGGTATCGCGGCGGTCAATCGCCTGGTAATAAAATCATTTGCCGAAGAAGGGTATTTCCTGGACATTCATTCCTTGAATGAGCGGTCCTCGCAAGTTGATAACCGCTATATTCCGCCCGGTCAGGTGAACTTGCGGGTTTTCAATAAAAACAAGGTGGCCTTTACGGTGGCCACCTGGAAAGCCATGCTAAGCTGCAAATATGACTATATCGTGGGCGACCTGGTTAATTTAGCCTGTATTATGGCGGTTTTCAGCAAGTTGTTTAAGAAGCGCTATATAAGCTGGCTGTACGGGATAGATGTTTTCCCGCCCCGGCCCGACCTGGAAGGCCGGGTTGGCCTGCGCAATGCCTGGAAACGCCTGGCTATTTCTAACTATACCAGGGATGTCGTGACCGAACGGTTCCCGAATTTGTCTATCGAAGTCTGCGACCTTGCGCTCGACCCGGTCAGGCACGTGGCTTCGCTGCCGCCCGAACCGCCGACCTTTACGGGCCGGATTGACCTGGAAGCGGTAGACGGTGTTGTCCGGACCCTGGAAAGCCAGTTAATCCTGCACGTGGGCCGGATGGATGACGCCGAGCGCTACAAGGGCCAGGATACCCTGCTTCAGGCTTTCCTCGAAATCCTTGAGAAATTTCCACGGGCCCAACTGTTGCTGGCCGGTCAGGGCAAAGATAGCGGCCGCTTGCGGCAAATTGCCGAGTCCCATCCACCGGCGGTCCAGGCCCGGATATTTATGCCGGGGTATGTTGAAACCAGCCTGCTGGACCAAATCTACCGGACCTGCTACCTGTTTGCTATGCCCAGTAAGATGGAAGGCTTCGGGCTGGTCTACCTGGAGGCCATGAGCCGGGCCAAGCCCTGCCTCGGCGGCAATGTTGACGCGACTCCCGGCGTAGTAAGGGAGGGCCTTACCGGGCTGCTGGTGGATGACCCGACTTCAGCCGGGCAGGTAGCCGAAAAAGTAATCTGGCTGCTGGACCACCCCGAGGAAGCCCGGGCGATGGGCCTGGCCGGGTACAACCTGGTGCGCAGCCAGTATCTTTTCCCGCAGTTTAAAAGGCGGTTCTGGCAGCATATTTCACAGGAAAAGCCGGTCCTGTAAGTCAGGCTCAGTACTTTGTACTCAGGATGACATGGCTGGCGAGGAAGTTTCCTGGCAGACTGGTAAAGTGGCAGGTTTTGCCCTAAAGAGTACCGAAGGTTCTCAGGCAAATCAAAATGAAAAGGATAAAGTAGTGGTTAACCCTGAACCGGCCCGGCAAGTTAAAACCGGCCAAGTGAAAAATCTCCTGCGAAACGCCGGGCAACTGGTCAAAGACCTGGCCGGGCTGTCCCTGGTCCTTAAACCGGCCCAGGCTTTGCGCTACCACCGCCTGTCCCTGAAAAACTTTGCCGGGGTCTTGCGCTCGCGCAGCCTGGCGGTGGTGGACCGGGCGGCGGGACCCGGCCCCTACTTTCTCAAAAATAACGGGGTATCCCTGCAACTGGAAGGGAACCAGGTGCTGGGCATAATCCGGGAAATCTGGGTCCGCAAGGTCTACCTGGCAAACGGATTTCTGGAAATTAAACCGGGCGGCCTGGTGGTGGACCTGGGCGCGAATGCCGGTGGGTTCTCGCTTTTCGCGGCGACTTACCTGACACACGGGAAAATCGTGGCGGTAGAGGCCCAGGGTAACCTGGTGGAGCTTTTAGAAAAGAACGTGCGGGCCAACCGCCTGGAAGAGCGGGTAGTGCCCCTGCACGGAATAGTCGGCAGCGAAACCGGCGTTATAACC
Source organism: Chloroflexota bacterium (assembly GCA_028287745.1). Taxonomy (GTDB): domain Bacteria; phylum Chloroflexota; class Chloroflexia; order Chloroheliales; family Chloroheliaceae; genus 54-19. Next base: position 6,888 of record JAQBPB010000039.1, on the reverse strand, counting down.
ACCATGCGCCGGAACAGCGATGTTTCTTCCGACTGCTTTTCGGTGGGCGATATCCTGGCCGCCAGCGGTTACGACCGGATAGATTTCCTCAAAATTGATATAGAAGGCTCCGAATTTAGCCTGTTTGAAGGCGACCCGGACTTTTTGAATTACACCGGCCAGCTTGCCATTGAAATTCATTTTGATTACGGCGATTTAAAAGACATCCGGACGAAGCTCGAAAACAAGGGGTTTGAGTGCAGGCTTTCCAAGCTCAACAGCCCCAATATGTGCCTGCTCTACGCCCGGAAAAGGCCGGGAGCAGGTGAGGCCACCGGCCGCTAACGGCTTATTATGCAAGTAACAACCAGGCTAACCAGATGAGAATATTACACATAACCCCGGTCTATGCGCCCGCTTATGTTTACGGCGGGCCTTCCCGTTCCATACCGCTGCTCTGCCGGGCTTTAGCCGCCCTGGATGGGGTAGAAGTCACGGTCTATACCACCGATGCCAACGGCGCGGAACGGCTGCCGGTCCCTAACGACCGGCCGGTTATACGCGATGGCGTGACGGTCTGGTACCACCGAAAAGACCTGAAAGGCAGCTTCCACTATTCCCGGCAGCTGGGGAAAGCCAGCCGCCAGCATAGCCAGCAGTTCGACCTGCTCCACAGTTCGGGCGTCTGGAATTACGGCATGGTTGCCGCCGCCGCCGCGGCTAAAAACTCCGGTGTCCCGCATATTGTCTCACCGCGCAACGCTATAACCCGCTGGGCCTATGACTTTAAGCCGGTGCGCAAGCGGCTGTATATGCAGCTTGGCGAGCGCCGCCGCCTGAACCGGGCCGATGCCCTGCACTACACGACCGCGCTTGAGCTTGCCGACTCGGCCCACCTGGGCCTGACCCCCGAAAGTTATGTCGTGCCTAACCCGGTGGATATTGAGCCTTTTAGCAGCCTGCCCGGCCGGGGTTATTTGCGGCAGCAGTTAAACCTGCCGGAAGAGGCCTTTTTAGTGGGTATGGTCGGGCGCATTCACCTGAAAAAAGGAATTGACCTGGCGGTGGAAGCGCTGGCCCAACTGGTCCCGGCCAATCCGCGCCTGCACCTGGTCCTGATAGGGCCGGACGAGGGCGGCTACCTTGCAGAAATAAAGCGGCTGGCCCGCCTGAAAAATGTCCAGGGTCACCTGCACTGGTCCGGGCAGCTCAGGGACACGGCCCTGGTCGCGGCTTATACCGACCTGGACTGCCTGCTGCTGCCTTCGCGCTCGGAAAGCTTTGGCAATGTGGTAGTCGAGGCGATGGCGGCGGGACTCCCGGTCCTGGTTTCCGAGCAGGTCGGGGTCGCGCCGGATGTGGCAAAAGCTGCCGCCGGGGCCGTTTTCCCGCTCGCTGTTGAGCCTATCGCCGGGGCTATCCGGTCGGCTTTTTCCCAACCGGCCCTGCGCCAGGCGATGGGCCGGAACGGGCAAGCCCTGGTAAGCCAGCGTTATGCCCCGGCGGCGGTGGCGGCGGCCATGCTGGATGTCTACCGGGAAGTCGCTGCCAGAAAAAGAAAACTTAACCGGCCTGACCTGCCCTTACCTGAAAGATAATGCCCTGAAATGACCCTGACCTTAAGTGAAATTACTGTCGTAATACTGACCCTGAACGAAGAAGCCAACCTGCAACGCTGCCTGGACTCTACCGGCTGGGCGGCTGACCGGGTGGTTATAGATAGCGGCAGTACGGACGCCACCCTGGAAATTGCCCGCAAGAATAAGGTCCGCTACATGGTGCGCCAGGCCAAACCTTTTCTAATCTCCGAGCAGCGCAACTGGGCGTTGGAAAATGCCGCGATTAAGACCGAATGGACCCTGTTTATTGATGCCGACGAAGTGATTCCGGAGCGCCTGCGCCAGGAGTTACAGCAGGTCCTCGCAACGGCCCCGGCCTATGTAACCGGCTACCGGCTGACTCCTCAGTTTATGTTCCTGGGCCGCTGGCTGCGCTACTGCCAGGGCTACCCGAACTGGCACGACCGCCTGGTCAGGACCGGACGAGGCAGTTACAGCGGCGGTGTCTGGGAACATTTTGTGACGGACGGACAGGTGGGCTTCCTGCGGGAACCCTACCTGCATTTTAGCCTGAATAAAGGCATCGGCGACTGGTTCGAGAAGCACCTGCGCTATGCCACCGCCGAAGCCGAAGATGTCCTGGCGACCCTCGGTTTCTACGAACGCAGCGGCCAGACCCGGCGAAAAAGAAAACTGCGCAACCTGGCGGCGCGAGTCTGGCCGCTGCGGCCCATCGTCCGTTTTGCCGTCATGTATTTACTCCGGCGCGGCTTCCTGGATGGCCTGCCCGGTTTCCTTTATTCTCTGATGATAATGTGTTACGAGTACATTGTCATATTAAAAATTATCGAACTCAAGCGGCGTTCCCAGGAAAAGCCCCTATAAATACCTTTTAAAGTAATTGACCAGGAGAAATTAAAGATGTTATTAGAAAATAAGCGTGTTTGGGTTACCGGCGGGACCGGTTTTCTGGGGCAGGCTGTCGTGCGAAAGTTGCAGGAACACGGCTGCACCACTATCTTTGCCACCGGCCGGGCTGACGGCGACCTGACCGAACCGACCCAGATTGACCGGCTTTTACAGACGCTCCGGCCTGATTTAATAATTCACATGGCGGCGGTAGTCGGCGGCATCGGCGCGAACAGCGCGCGCCCGGCTGAGTTTTTCTACCAGAACATGGTAATGGGGACCCAGCTAATGCACAAAGCCTGGGAATTTGGGGTAGAGAAATTTGTCGCGATTGGCACCGTTTGCGCCTATCCTAAGGTTCTACCGCTGCCCTTCAAAGAAGATGATTTGTGGAACGGCTATCCCGAAGAAACCAACGCCCCTTACGGCCTGGCTAAAAAGATGCTGCTGGTCCAGTCCCAGGCCTACCGGCAGCAGTACGGCTGGAATTCAATTTTCCTGCTCCCGGTGAATCTCTACGGTCCCGGCGATAATTTCGACCCTTCCAGCAGCCACGTAATCCCGGCCTTGATAAAGAAGGTAGTTGACGCCGGAAAAGCCGGGCAAAGCTTTATTGAAGCCTGGGGTGACGGTTCGCCCACCCGCGAATTTTTGTATATAGATGACGCGGCTGAAGGCATCGTGCTGGCGGCTAAAAATTATGACAAGCCCGACCCGGTCAACCTGGGTTCCGGTGATGAAATCTCGATAAAAGATTTAACCGGCCTGATAGTCCGGCTGGCGGGCTTCCGGGGCGAGGTGCGCTGGGATACCAGCAAGCCGAACGGGCAACCCCGGCGGAAACTGGATGTTTCCAGGGCTGCCAGCGAATTTGGCTTTCGATCTAGCACCGGCTTCAAGGAAGGTTTGAAGCACACCATCGAGTGGTACCTGGCTAATCTCCCTGAAAACAACCGCTAAAACCCGGTGGTAGGGGCCCTGCCTGGAGCCCTGAGGTTTTAATTCTCACATCTTTTATTATTTACGGCGGCCCAGGGCCGCCCTTTAATTTCCCCTTCTAAATAACCGACACACTGTCCCGAAAGGTTGCCTGACTTTGCGTATCCTTTTTCTTAGTATGTATTTCGCGCCGGATACCGCCGCCAACGCTGTAATAATGACCGAACTGGTCGAGGAATTGAGTGAACTGGGCCACGAAATAACCGTCGTGAGCGCCTTCCCGCACTACGGGACCAATAAAGTATGGGATGAATACAAAGGGAAGCTGTTTCAGTCCGGCCGCTACGGCCGCGCCCGTGTTTTCCGGACCTATCTCTACGTGCCGAAAGACAAGACCGGGTTTGCCGGTAGAGTGCTAAACTATCTATCTTTCAACCTGTTTTCGACCCTGCTTGGCCTATTTTCCGGGAAATACGATGTTATTTTCGCGCCCTCGCCGCCTTTGACTATCGGCTTAAGCGCCTGGCTTATCAGCCGCCTCAAGCGCGTACCTTATGTTTACAACGTGCAGGATATTTACCCTGATATCGCGGTGCGCCTGGGCATATTAACTAACCAAAAGGCTATTAAAGCCTTCCAGCTGCTTGAGAAATTCGTGTATAAAAGGGCCGCCGCTATCAGCGTCTTATCCAGTGGTTTCCAGCAGAATCTATTAAGAAAAGGCGTGGAACCTGGCAAGCTGGCTGTCATCCCGAACTTTGTAGACGTAGATTTTGTCCGGCCCCTGCCTAAAGACAATCCCTTTTCGTGCCAGCAAGGTTTACATAATAAATTCACCGTGATGTACGCCGGAAATGTCGGGTTGTCCCAGGGGTTGGAAACGGTCCTGGAAGCGGCCGACCAGTTGCGCGACCTGGAAAATCTGGTGTTCCTGGTGGTGGGTAACGGCGCGGCAAAAGAAGCCCTGGAGCGGCAGGCCGGGGAAATGGGCCTGCCCAACATTTCGTTCCTGCCCTTCCAGCCCAGGGAGTGCTTGCCGGAAATGTACGCCTCGGCCGATGTGTCCCTGGTAATAATCCGCGAGGGCGTGGCGAACGAGTCGGTCCCTTCTAAAACCTACACTATTCTCGCCAGCGGCCGCCCGGTAATCGCCGCCATTGACCCCGGCAGCGAGACCTGGAACCTGATAGAAGAGGCCGGTTGCGGGATTTGCATCCGGCCCGAAGACCCTACCGCCCTGGCCTGGGCCGTCCGGGAACTTTATAATGATGCCGCCGCCAGGGCTCGCTACGGCGAAAACGGCCGGTGCTTCGTGGTTAAAAACTATACCCGGCAGAAGATAGCTCATCAATATCACCGCTTGTTCACCGGTCTGAAGTCAAAATGATTAGATGTTACAAATTTAAAACGGGCGCTGGCCCTGGCCGGGGTGTTTAGATAATGGGATGGCTCAACCTTTTCGCGGCCGGTTCTGGCCTTACCGGGCTTGCCCTGGTACTGGCGGCGGCAAGCTTTGCCTGGTACAGGTTAAAGGTCCACCACCTGAGGCCGGGTGAGGCCGGGCGCCTTTTTACCGGCAGCCGGGCGGCCCGGTATGGCCTTGTGCTGTTCTGTATCAGCCGGTTGCCCGGCAACTCCAACTGGCTGGAAATCCTTCTTTGTACCCTCCTGGCCCTGCATACCGGCTACAGCCTTTTTAAGTCAGGGCTGTTCCCCGGCAAGCCTGCTGCGCTGGCGGCAAATTCCCTGCCCGGCCAAAGCGCCGCTGGCCCGGTTCTCACGCCGGAAGCACCCGGCCCGGACCCGGTTTCTCCGGCTGCAAAATCCCCGTCGGTCCGGCTGTTTTACGCGGCCGGCCGCTTTATAGAACGGACCCGACCGCTATGGGTAGGCGCGGCGTTAGCTTCTTTTACCCTGGGCGGCAGCCGGTTTTTAGTACCGGGACTGCTGGTGCTGGCTTTATTATGGGCCTGGGCCGGTATTACCTGTAAGACCTGGGGCCGCTTTACCCCGGTAGATTTGAGCCTGGGCCTCTGGCTGCTGCTGGTCCCGGTAACGCTGTATGTTACGAGTAACCCCGGCCTGACCGGAAATTTCCTCGCCTACTTCCTGGCCCAGCTTATCGCTTTCTACAGCGTGGTTACCTGGGCGAGAAATACCCGGCGGCTGCAACTGGTTGGCTGGGGCCTGGTGCTGGCCGGAACGCTGCTGGCCGCCGCCACGCCGCTTTTAATCCGGCAGGGCAACCGGTTTTTTTCGCTTAACGGCCTTTTTGGGCCGGACGGCCTGCTGCGGGTTGTGGAAATAAACCGGAACGTGCTGGCGGGCAGCCTGGCGGTAATGCTGCCTTTTTGCTGCGGGTTCCTGCTGTCCCAATCGCCGGGCCGCTTTTATAAGTTGCGCCTTTCGGCCAGCGGCCTGGCCCTGGTAGTCGTGGGCGCGGGCCTGGCGCTTACCCAGTCGCGGGGCGCTTATGCCGCCGCCGCTGTAGGTTTGCTGCTGGTACTGGCAATGCAGTGGCCCCGGATTGGCCTGATTGTGTCCGGTTTGGGCGGGGCGGGCCTGCTGGTTTTGCTTGCCGGGTTGTTTAGCTCCCCATCTATGGTTAACCGGCTCCTGCCGGGTGGCCTGCTGGACGGCCTGGACGACCGGCTGGAAGTCTGGTCGCGCGCCGTATACGCCATCCAGGACTTCCCCTTCACCGGCATCGGCATGGGCACTTTCGGCCCGGTTACTACCAGCTTATATCCCTACTTCCGCATCAGTTCGGAAAACGTGATACCTCACGCCCATAATATTTTCTTACAGGCCGGGGTTGACCTGGGCCTGCCGGGCCTTACCGGGTTTTTAGCCCTGCTGTTTTCGCTGCTCGCGGCGGGCTTTCTGGGCTGGCAGCGCTGGAAAGCTGCTAATAACCGGGCCGCCAGCCGGATTACCCTGGGTGGCCTGGGTTCGCTTTGCGCCCTGCTGCTTCACGGCGGCCTGGATGCCGTAACCTGGGGCACCAGACCGGCCTTTTTAAGCTGGGCTATCCTGGGGCTGCTGCTGGCAAGTTACCTTGTATCCGAGGAATAATTGCCCGGCTTTTGTCTGCAATATATGTAATTGATTTAAGTATTGCAGGTTTTCTCTTCCCCCACTGCTAGCAATGCTCTTCCCCTCCTAATATTTCCCTTTTAAAGCGCACAATATTCCAGTTCCGGCCCACCAGGGTAATGGTGTAGGTTTCGGGCTGGCCGCCCGGCGGCATAGTTACGGTGACGGCATCGTTCGGGCCCAGGTTGGTCAGCGAGAAGGCCAGGGTTACAGTCTGCCCGCCGTCAGGCTGGGTAGCCGCCAATACTTTAACTAGTCCCTTTCAAGCCCGGTGTAGCGGGTTAATTGGGCCAGGCCGCCGGTGCGCCCTCTTGTTTTTTCCACAGCTTATGACCAAATATAAAATAAAAAGGCCCGGGTACAAGAAGTACCCGGGCCGGCCTGGCTAACTCTAGTTGATGACCGG
>JAQBPB010000038.1 GCA_028287745.1 Chloroflexota bacterium | reverse complement strand
TAGTCCCTTTCAAGCCCGGTGTAGCGCGTTAATTGGGCCAGGCCGCCGGTGCGCCCTCTTGTTTTTTCCACAGCTTATGACCAAATATAAAATAAAAAGGCCCGGGTACAAGAAGTACCCGGGCCGGCCTGGCTAACTCTAGTTGATGACCGGCAAGATGCGCCCGGCCCCCGTGGCTGGCGCGGTAATCTCTTTTCCGCCGCCCCTGGCCCAGCCGGTAGTGGTCCCGGTGGCCGGTTTTTGGGCCAGGTACGCCTGGTCCTCGGCGCGGTCGAAGTTGCGCAGGATTTTGTAATTGGTCGCCCGCTGCGCCGGAACGCGGTCAAGGTCCCAGATCAAGCGCCGGAATTCATCCGGCGGCATGTATTCGCCGTAGCTGGCCCCGGCCATCCGGGAAATGGTTTCGTCCATCAGGGTTCCGCCGAAGTCGTTCGCCCCGGACATCAAACATTGCTGGGCGAATTTCGGCCCCATCTTCACCCAGGAAACCTGGATGTTGTTGATGTAACCGGCCAGCATCAGCCGGGAAACCGCGTGCATGGTGATATCTTCCGCCCCGGTAGAGCCGGGCCGCGCTTCGCCGGAGGCATAGAGCCGGGTATTATCGTGAATGAAACCAAGCGGTACAAACTCGGTAAAGCCGCCGGTCTCTTTCTGGATTTCGCGCAGCAGGGCAATATGGTTGGACCAGTGGCGCGGGGCGTCAATGTGACCGTACATTATAGTCGAGGTAGAAGGCAGTCCTACCCGGTGCGCGGTCTTGATGATAGTGGCCCAATCTTCGGCGGTGAGCTTGTTTTTGGTCAGCCGCTGGCGTATTTCAGTGTCCAGGATTTCGGCGGCGGTCCCCGGAATACTGCCCAACCCGGCTTCCTTGAACATTATCAGGACTTCTTCCACCGACAGGCCGGTGCGGCGGGCGCAGTACTGCACCTCGAACGGCGAGAACGAGTGGATATGGATATCCGGCAGCTCTTTTTTAACGGCCACCAGCAAGTCCCGGTAGTGATACCCGCTCAACTGCGGGTTCAATCCACCCTGCATGCAGATTTCGGTCGCGCCGAAGTCCCAGGCTTCGCGGGCGCGCTGGACCACTTCTTCGATTTCCAGGGTGTAGGCGTCCTGGTGGCTGGCCCGCTGGCCGAACTCGCAAAAGCGGCAGCCGGTATAGCAGACGTTGGTAAAGTTGATGTTGCGCACCTGGACGTAGGTAATTACATCGCCTACCAGCTGGCGCCGGACCTCGTCCGCGACCAGCGCCAGTACCTGCAACTCGCGGCCCCGGCATTCAAATAACTGGATACCTTCTTCAACCGTCAACTCCCGGCCTTCCAGGGACCGGCTCAGAATCTGGGCTATCTGTGGTTTAATCCGGCCAAGCAGACCTTCCACCGGCAGCGGTGAGCCGGAATAAGTGGCGGAACCGGGTTGTGCTTCTTTACTCATTTGAGAACCCTTTCTACAAATAAAGTTAAAACTCGTAATGCTGCGATTGTTTTCTAAAGCCTACTAAAGACTCCGGTGGAGTTTAGAACTTATGCCAGGTCGCTTTTTCACTGACCAGCCCCTGCGCGTCGGCCAGATTTTCGATTATGGGTGCGATACCGGCCCGGACGTAGCCCAGTTCAGGCTTTAGATATTCAGGGTAAAGGGCCATGCGCTCGCGCAGGACGAAACCTCGTTGGGTGCAGGTTTCGGACAGTTCATCAATCAAAGGCCAGGCCCGTTCGGGGTTGATATGGTCCCTGGTGACCGGCGAGATGCCGCCGTAATCATTGATGCCCGCTCCCAGGTAGGTCCCGTAGTCGTCAGGCGTCAGGTTGGGCGGAGCCTGGAGGTTCATTTCGCCGCCCAGCAGCAGCCGGCCGACCGACAGCGTCCGCAGCATGTCGTCCAGGGTCGGTTCGTCCCGGTGCCGGAACCGGATATCCGGCTTAACCCGGAAGTTCTGGATGATGACTTCCTGGATGTTGCCGTGACTTTCGTAGACGTCCCGGATTGCCAGCAGCGAATCAACCCGTTCGGCCCGGGTTTCCCCGATACCGATCAGAATACCGGTGGTGAAGGCAATCTTCCGGTCCCCGGCGTCCCGCATGGTCTGGAGCCGCAAGCCGGGCGCTTTGCCGGGGCAGCCGTAGTGGGCCTGCCCTTTTTCCATGAGCCGTTCGCTGGTGCTTTCCAGCATAATCCCCATGCTGGCGTTCACTTCCCACAGGCTGTCCAGTTCTTCGGGGGTCATGATGCCGGGGTTAGCGTGCGGCAGCAGGCCGGTTTCTTTCAGGACCAGTTCGCACATATCCTTGAGATAAGCGATGGTGCTGGGGTAGCCAAGCTTGCGCAGGTGGTCGCGGGCGAGCTGGTGCATTTCTTCGGGGCGTTCGCCCAGGCTGAAAAGCGCTTCCTTGCAGCCGAGGGCTTTCCCGGCGCGCGCGATTGCCAGCACTTCATCCGGCGTAAGGGTCTTTGCGGCCGGGTCGCGGGGAGCCTTGGCAAAGGTACAGTAACCGCACTTATCCCGGCAAAGATTGGTCAGCGGGATAAAGACTTTCCGGGAGTAGGTAATAACCCGGCCCTTGTGCTTATCTCGCAGGAAAGCGGCGGCGGCCATTATGGCCGGAACATCTTCATCGGGCGCTTCGATTAATGCTACCCCATCCTGGTATTCCAGCTTGCGACCGGCCAGGGCCTGTTCCAGAATAGCGTAGGTCCTGGAAGAGGCCGCCGGGATATCGGTCAGAGTATCAGGCAGGCTGACGGTTGGGACCGGTGAGACAGCCGGGACTGCTGAATTAGAACTTGCCAAAATTAGTATCCTTTTCATTGCTAAAGCCAGAAGCCGTATAGGCTCACCCTGCCAGGCTTAATTACGGTTTTCGAGCCGGGCCAGCCGTCCTTCAAAGGCCTCTAACCGGGCAGTAATAATTTTTTCCGTATATTTTGCCATCACGTCTACCTCAATATTAGCCTGGTAGCCCGGCCCGGCGCTGCCCAGGCCAATCGCCAGGCGGGTATGCGGGATGAGTACCAGGCTGAAGCCCTGGGCCGTCACATCTACGATGGTCAGGCTCGCTCCGTCCACCGTGATAAAACCCTTGGACACGAGGTATTTTAAGATTTCAGGGCCGGTTTCGAAATAAAGTTTAAGCGAGTCGCCTTCCGGTTCAACCTTCACCACCCGCGCCAGGCCGTCAACGTGGCCCTGGACGTAATGCCCGCCCAGGGGGCTGTCTTGCCTGACCGAGCGTTCAAGGTTTACCAGGGAGCCGGTTTCCAGGAAGCCCAGGTTGGTGCGGCCCAGGGTTTCGGGTACGGCCTCTACCGTGAACCCGGCCCGGTCGAAGGAAATAGCGGTCAGGCAAACGCCGTTGACCGCTATACTGTGGCCGATTTCGAGTCCTTCCAGCGCTTTCTGGCAGCTTATAACAAACCTGGACAGGCCAACCTCGCGCTCCAGCGCCGTTACCGTTCCCTGCTCTTCTACAATTCCAGTAAACATGTCAATTTCCCTCTCAAATAATCCTGGTCCGGCTTAAGCCCTGGCGGGAAGGGCCGCCAGCAAACTGGACATTTCCAGGGCTGCCATTGCGGCATCCGCGCCTTTGTTCCCGGCTTTAGTCCCGGCCCGTTCAACCGCCTGTTCGATTGTGTTGGTAGTCAGTACGCCGAAGATACAGGGTACGCCGGTCTGGAGGCTGGCCTGGGCCAGGCCGCTGGCGGCGGTTCCCGCTACGTAATCGAAGTGCGGCGTGGCTCCCCGGATGACAATGCCCAGGGCAATAACCGCCGCGTACCGGTTGCTTTCGGCCAGCCGCTTGGCGACCAGGGGCAGTTCATAGGCGCCGGGTACATAGGCCACGTCAATATTATTCTCGTCTACCCCGTGGCGGCGTAAAGTATCTTTGGCACCTTCAAGCAGGTTCCGCCCTATCGCCTCGTTGAACCGGGCCAGGACGATTGCGAACCGCTGGTCTTTTCCATTTAAGAATCCTTCGTATATTGCCATTACTTTTCCTCCCTTTAAGCTTTCTTAGCCAGTCTTTGTTTGTCTATTCTTACCTGGAATTTACCAGTGGTGCATCTGTTTCAGCCGGGAGGTTATCGTCCCAGGCGCCGGTAGTTTCTTCCGGCTCAAGTTCCAGAATGTGGCGCATGCGGTTGCGCTTGGTGTGGAGGTAGGGCAGGTTGTGGACATTTGAGTCCACCTGCAAGGGCAGGCGCCTGGCTACGGTCAGCCCGTGTTCCTCCAGCCCTTCCACTTTGGCCGGGTTATTTGTTAAGAGCCGCAGCTTTTTAACTCCCAGTTCGGCCAGCACCGCCGCCGCCAGCCGGTAATCGCGCAGGTCCGGGCTGAATCCGAGCCGGATGTTAGCCTCAACCGTATCATAACCTTTGTCCTGGAGGGCATAGGCGGCTATTTTCGCGGCCAGGCCGATACCCCGCCCCTCTTGCCGCAGGTAGATAACCACGCCGTAACCGTCGGCGGCTATCAGGTCCAGGGCTTTTTGCAACTGTGGCCCGCAGTCGCAGCGCTGGCTGCCGAACACGTCGCCGGTCATACATTCGCTGTGGACCCGCACCAGCGGCCCGTCACCCTCCGGGTTGGCGGGTGAAGCCGGGTAATCCTGGTTCAAGAGGACCATTACTTCTTGCCCGGTGGCGTCTTCGCGGTAGACCCGCGCTTTGAACTTGCCGGAGCTGGTAGGTAGCAGGGCTTCGGTTAAAAAGGTTATGGCCGGGCGGGTTTCGGCGGCCTGGTCAGCTACAACCGGCTGGGTTTCTTCGTGGGCCTGCCGGTAAGCGATCAGTTCTTCAATAGAGAGCAGGATAATTTTATGTTTCCGGGCGAACTTCACTAACTCAGGGCGGCGGGCCATGGTGCCGTCCGGGTTCATGACCTCACAGATTACCCCGGCCGGGGACAGCCCGGCCAGGCGCGCCAGGTCGATTGCCGCTTCGGTATGGCCGGGCCTTTCCAGGACCCCGCCCGCTTTGGCCCTTAAAGGAAAGACGTGGCCGGGCCGGGCCAGGCTGGACATTGTGCTGGCCGGGTCCACCGCCACCCGGATAGTAGTGGCCCGGTCGGCGGCGGATATGCCGGTCGTGATGCCCTCTGTAGCCTCAATCGGTACGGTAAAGGCCGTGCCGTGGCGGGTGCCGTTACCGGCCGGGTCAACTATTAAAGGTATTCCAAGCTGGTCCAGGCGTTCTCCGGTTAAAGACAGGCAGATTAAGCCGCGCGCATATTTAGCCATAAAGTTAATCGCTTCCGGCGTTACTTTTTCAGCGGCCAATATCAGGTCGCCTTCGTTCTCGCGGTCGGTGTTATCGGTTACCAGCACCATCCGGCCTGCCCGGATTTCCTCCAGCGCCTTTTCTACATTCGCAAATTCCATTTTGTTCTCCCTTAATACTTCAGACCTTCCCTATTTCTTATATAAGACTTCTTATTTAAGATTTCATATAAGGAAGGCTTGTTTGCCGGTTCAGGTTAACTTTCTGATAAAGCCGCCTGACCGTTGACCGGCTGGTGGAAATACCCTTCAATCAGCAGGTCGCTATCAAACGAATGGTACTTCACTCTTTCCAGGGTCAGGGCGCTGTCCATGCGCTCGACTCCTGGGCCGCCGACCGGCCCTGGCGCGGCGCTGCCGCCGACCAGTTTCGGGGCGATAAAGGCCCAGACTTTATTAATTCGAGGGCCGGTCGGGTTAAAAACCAGCGAGGCCAGCAAGCTGCCGCCACCCTCGACCATTAGCTGTAATATTCCGCGCTGCCCCAGGGCTTCCAGCAGGGCGTCCAGGTCAACCCGGCCCTGTCCACCGGCTGGCAGTACCAGCACTTCCACGCCCTTTGCTTCTAATTCCTGGCGCGAAGCCCCGGCCATGTTCCGGGTAGTCGCCAGCAAAGTGCCGGGGCCGGTAACCCGGGCGGTCAGGGGCAAGCGCCCTTTGCTATCTACAATCACCCGCAAGGGGTCGCAGCCAGGCCGTCCCGCCCCGGTTTCAAGCCGGGTGGTCAGGGCCGGGTCGTCCAGCAGGACGGTATTGATACCGACCATTATGGCGTCGCTTTCGTCCCGCAGGCGGTGGACCGCTTCCCTGGACCGGGGGCCGGTAATCCAGCGGCTGTGCCCGCTCCGGGTGGCGATTTTACCGTCCAGGGTCATGGCGTATTTGGCAACTACAAAAGGCTTGCCGGTGCGCAGCCAGTGGAAAAAGGCTTCGTGCGAAACCGCCGCTTCCTGGGTCAGCGGTCCTTCGATTACCTCAATCCCGGCCTCCCGTAAGACCTGCGCGCCCCGGTGCATCCTGGGATTGGGGTCCTGTACGGCGTAATACACCCTGCCAATCCCGGCTTCGATAATCGCTTTAGTGCAGGGCGGCGTGCGGCCGTAGGCGCTGCAAGGTTCGAGCGTCACGTAAAGGGTGCCGCCCCTGGCCTTTTCACCGGCCAGGCGCAGGGCCATTACCTCGGCATGGGCCTGGCCCGGCGGCTGGGTGCAGCCTTCGCCCACCGGGTTTCCGGCGGCATCGGTTACTACCGCTCCCACCGCCGGGTTGGGACTGCTGCGGCCCCGGGCCAGCAGGCTTACTTCCAGGGCCCGCCGCATGAACCGGAAAGCCGGGGCCTCCTCCGGTCCCGGCCCGGAAGCCGCCGCCTGTTCGCCCGGTTTATCTTCCCGGCCCGTACCGGGAGAACTTGTCGTATCTTCTTGCATCTGGCCTGCTAAACCCTGTATTTTGTAACTTTTGCCAAAAAAAACCAATAAAAAAAGCGTGAAGGTGGACTAGCACACCTTCACGCCGGGAGAATTTAAATAATCCAACCCAATTGCAAAAACCCAGGTCAAATCCTGGTGAAAATGCAATTCAGGCGGTCAATTTTTTCCAAGCAGATAGGCGCCGTCACCTTCTTCCATCCGGACTATACCGTCGGCCCCGGAGTTACACCGGGTCATGCTCTGGACAGTTTCTTAAAAAGAAAAACTGTTCTCGGCTCGCGGGCTATACCGCCGATCAGGAGTTGGCCGCTTTAAATAAAAAGCTAAGCCTCACCTTGCCCTGAAGGTCAGGACGCATTACTTTATTTGTATATAACATCACAAATTATAGGAGTATCCCATTGGATTGTCAACCATATCCTCGGAATGGTTCAAGGGTTACTCTTACCGGACTGCTTAAAAGTTTATCCAGCGGCAATCAGCTGGAAAAGGCGGCCGGACAGTCCCTGCCGAACGCCCTTTCCAGCCCGCAAAGACAGTCTAATTAGACTTTAAGTAAATCTCGCTGCCTTTGTCGCGAAACTCCCCGCTTTTTTCCAGCATGCCGCTGGCTAAAGCGCTTTGTTCGTCCAGGCCCTTTTTGTTGGCGTAATCCCGGACCTCCTGGGTTATCTTCATAGAGCAGAAGTGTGGCCCGCACATCGAACAGAAATGGGCGGTCTTGGCTCCTTCGGCCGGTAGAGTTTCATCATGAAACTCGTGGGCCGTTTCGGGGTCCAGGCTCAGGTTGAACTGGTCCTCCCAGCGGAACTCAAACCGGGCCTTTGACAGGGCGTTGTCGCGCACCTGGGCTCCCGGGTGGCCTTTCGCCAGGTCGGCGGCATGGGCGGCCAGTTTATAGGTTATAACGCCGTCTTTAACGTCTTGCTTGTTGGGCAGGCCCAGGTGTTCTTTGGGCGTGACGTAGCAAAGCATAGCCGTGCCGTACCAGCCGATCATGGCCGCGCCTATCGCGCTGGTGATATGGTCGTAACCGGGCGCGATGTCGGTGGTTAAAGGCCCCAGGGTGTAGAAGGGCGCTTCCTGGCAGATTTCAAGCTGGCGGTCCATATTCTCTTTAATAAGGTGCATCGGCACGTGGCCCGGCCCTTCGACCATCACCTGGCAGTCGTATTCCCAGGCGATTTTGGTCAGCTCGCCCAGGGTATCGAGTTCGGCAAACTGGGCTTCGTCGTTGGCGTCGGCGATACTGCCAGGCCGCAGGCCGTCACCCAGGCTGAACGAAATATCATACGCGGCCATAATTTCGCAGATTTCGCGGAAGTGGGTGTACAGGAAGCTTTCCTTGTGATGGGCCAGGCACCATTTCGCCATAATCGAGCCGCCCCGCGATACAATCCCGGTGGTCCTTCCGGCGGTCAGCGGAATGTAGGCCAGCCGTACCCCGGCGTGGATAGTAAAATAGTCTACGCCCTGCTCGGCCTGTTCAATCAGGGTATCGCGGTAAATTTCCCAGGTTAAATCTTCGGCCTTGCCGTTAACTTTCTCCAGGGCCTGGTAAATCGGCACCGTGCCGACCGGGACCGGCGAGTTGCGGATAATCCATTCGCGGGTGGCATGAATATTCTTGCCGGTGGAGAGGTCCATAATGGTATCGGCGCCCCATTTTGTGGCCCAGCGCATCTTTTCGACTTCTTCTTCAATCGAAGAAGTTACCGCCGAGTTTCCGATGTTCGCGTTTATCTTGACCAGGAAGTTGCGCCCGATAATCATCGGTTCGCTTTCCGGGTGGTTGATATTGGCCGGGATAATGGCCCGGCCCCGCGCCACTTCGTCACGGACAAATTCGGGCGTAATATGGGCCGGTATCGCCGCGCCGAAAGATTGGCCGGGGTGCTGGTACTGCAAGGAGTTGCGCTGTTGCGGCTGCCCGTTCAATGCTGCCTGGCGGCCCAGGTTTTCCCGGATGGCGATATATTCCATCTCAGGGGTAATAATGCCCTGGCGGGCATAGTAGAGTTGAGTGACCCGCTTGCCCGGTTTCGCCCTTAGCGGCTGGCGGGTAAGGCCGGGGAAGTTTTCAAGTCCGGCGGCCGCTTTGGCCGGGCGGCTCCATATGGTATTGGCCGAAGTCCGGTTGCCGTTATCTTCCGGCTTGACCGCCCGGCCCGTGTATTCTTCGACATCCTGGCGGTCCTCGATAAAATTGACACGCACGGGCGGTAAGCCGGTCTTAATATCGCAGTTGGCTTGCGGGTCGCCCCAGGGGCCGGAAGTATCATAGACCAGCAGTGGGGCGTTACTTTCGGTCCCGCCGCCCGCCAGGTGGGTCTGGCTTAAAGTGATTTCCCGGAAGGGCACCCGGACCTGAGCCGGGCCTTCCAGGTAGACCTTACGCGAATTAGGCAGGGAGTTGCTGGCCGCCTCGGTTACCCCGGGCTCTGCGTCAGCCGGACCGCTGTACTTTATACTCATTATCTATTTTCTCCATAACAAAAAAAGCCTGCGCTGTCCTTCCCGGTTCTGCACCGGAACCCTGGTTGGGCCTTCCGGTTATGGAAAAGACAGGCAAGCAAAAAACAACCGCCAACGTTTGGGCCGCTTATTTTGAAGGAGGAAAAGAAAAGGAAATTAAATTTATCGAAGAGCTTCCTGAAAGAAATTCCCGGCAAACTCATGCCGAAATAGGGGGTACAGGAATACATAATAAACTCCCTCCGCCAGCATTACCTGGATCAGGTTCAATGGGTCTTTCTGGTACGCCAGAAACTCTCAGCCCTCTTCAGAGCTCCCCAAAATAACGGTCAGGGATATACTAACATTAAAAACCGGAATTATCAAACAGCCAACAAAGATACATATCCCTCTTACCTGCGTCATGGAGCCTGTTAAATGTTTAAAATACTGAAATTAAAACCACTAAAATCACACACGGGCCTCAGCTTATGCTATAATAACAATCAGTAGTAATTAGATAAAAGGGAGTAGCTACCAGGCATCCGCCTGATGTGATAGTTTCGACATACTGGCTAAAAGGCCTGGAACTATCAGCTAAATAATTTAGTTTTAGCAAGCGAGACTTTTACCTGACCGCCGCTCTTCTGTGCAAGAAGAGCGTGTTTGAGGTCAGGTAAAGGCCTCGTTTTTTGTTTTAAAGTTTTTAAAAGGTTCAGGTTTATGCGATAACCGGAGATATCCCGAGAAACCTGGAGAGAAAAGGAAGAAAGAATAATGGTTGCTTTTGGTGTGGCCCTGTTATTTGTTTTCATCGCCGAGCTAGGCGATAAGACACAGCTGGTAGCTCTGGCCTTTGCTACCCGCTACCGCCCCTGGTTGGTAATGAGCGCGGTTTTTGCCGCGACCCTGGTTGTGCATCTTTTTTCGGTGCTGCTCGGAGAGATCCTGGGTGTAGCTTTACCGATATTCTGGATTAAAATCCTGGCGGGTGTCGCTTTCATCGGTTTTGGTATCTGGACCCTGCGCGGTGACGAGCTGGGCGACGAGGAGAAATTGAAACAGACCCGTTTCGGCCCCTTTATGACCGTAGCAGTGACCTTCTTTCTGGCCGAACTGGGGGATAAAACCATGCTGGCAACCGTGACTATCGCCAGCCAGCAGCAAAGCTTTGTGCCGGTCTGGATTGGCAGCACTTTGGGTATGGTTTTGGCCGATGGCCTGGCTATAATAGTCGGCGCAATGCTGGGCAAGCGTCTGCCGGAACGGGCCATCAAAATTGGCGCGGCGGTGATCTTTATCGGCAGCGGCATCTTTACGCTGGCCGAAGCCTTTATCGGCCGCTAAGGTCGAAAGCTTTACTACAGGCGCAGGCGGCTAACCATGTACCAGGCTCTGCTTACCCGCCTGTGTCCCTGGCTAGCGTTGGACAATTCCTTGCTGCTGAAGAATAGCCGCAAACGAAACCAGGGCCGCTCCTGCAAAGGAACGGCCCTGGTTTCGTTTTCTCTTACGAGATTATAACAAAGGCATCCGAGTCGACCCGTGTACTGCTGGACTTAGAATTTTTGGTTCCAAGTAGCTGGACCGTTACCGTATGCTGCGACCCGGCGGCCAGGTTGTTAGCCACGAAGGCTAACGCAGCCGGTTGGGAAGTAGCCGCATAAAGGTCCACGGTCTGGGCTGGACCGCCATCAACCGAGATAGATACAATTCCCCGGTCCGGTCCCTTCGTCGTTATCCAGGCAATGCTGCCCGTTACGGTGAAGGTGATCTTTTTGACCAATTGAATTTTATCTTTGGAAGTGCTGGCGTTCCGTACGGTGTCGCCATAGGCTCCGGCGAAAGCTTGCGCTGCGGACCAGTTGCCACCATAGCTTAACAGTGAATTGTTGCCTTCATCCACAGGTGTTATGGTGAACCTGGGTCCAGCGACCCAGGCGCTGCAGTTGGCATTGTTGCAAGCCTGGACCTGGAACTGGTACGTTTTCGGCGCGGCTGTCGTACCCATCGGCAGGTCCAGCGTGGCATCTGCAACGTTTCCCGCCGGGATAGTTACACTGGCGAACGGACCACCATTAATGCTTTGCTGAATCTTGTACTCTGTGACCGTACCGGTACTGCTGGCCCATTTAAGGGTAACCGGCAGGGTGCTGTTAGCCAGGGCTGGACCTGATTTCACACCCAGGTAAGTGGTGTTAGCCAGCGTCTGGGCCGGGGCACCGGGTGCGCCTGGCGCTGAAACGTCTACACCGCTGCCGCTCAGAAGCACGGTTTGGTCGGTCGTATTTGCCGCGTTATCCAGGAAACTCAGGTTAGCTTCGCGCAAGCCAAGCGCTTTTGGTGTGAAAGTTACGCTGACCGTGCAGCTAAGACCGGCCCCCAGCGTGGCCGGGCAGGTGTTATCGCTGATGGCGTAATCGCCCGGCTGCAACCCGGCCAGGTAAATCGCGCCGATGGTCATGGGGCCTGACCCGCCGTTGCTGAAAGTGACCTGCTTTGCCGCGCTGGTGCTTGGCGGGATGTACGCCTGGTTGCCAAAGGCCAGCGTGTTCGGTGTCAGGGTTGCGGCCGCGACAGGCGTTTCACCGGGGGCGGTGCAGGGCGCGGATGGACCACCTGCAACACCGGCGCCATTTTCGAAGGTGGTCATTTCGGTTAGGGCCACCGGGTTGCGTCCTAGCCACACTCCCCGGGACTCCGCTCCGATAAAGCTCACCCCGTTAGGCGCGGTGCCGCCGGCTGCCCTGGCGACATCTTCTCCATTCAGGCCGGTATAGGTCGCAGTCCAACTGCTCGAACCCGGACTGTCGTAGGAAATCACACCGTCAAGGCTGCCGCCACCCGCCCGTAAAGTGCGCCGTCCATTTAGTTTGAACGGGTCACGGTTGGAAATCAGGCGGTTTTCAACCTGGTCCAGCGGCAGCGGTTGCCCGTTAGCGTCCTGGGCACTACCGTGAACCTGGACTGTATTCGCGTTAATGGCTATCGGGCGCTGGCTTGCAATATTTGAAACTGTCGTCTGCTCCGGGATACCTTTGGCGCTGGTAATCCGGATGATATCACCCGCTCGTATATCAGGCGTATTGACGTTCCAGCAGGTGCCGCCAGGGTGGTTAACTTCCACCAACCCGTTAGCGTCCGAATTGAAAGGCGTTGATTTATATTTCTCCTTTCCATCGCGTAGCAGCGTAAAAGTATAAGGGCCATCAATAGAAGGGTAGCCGGTCGCGGAAATGAAGTCCCTGGCCGGGAAAGCAATCAAGGAATGCGGTGCAACCGGCGGGTCGTTGGCTACGGCTGCCCCGGCGATTGTGGATTGGGCCGATTGGTTTCCGGCAGAATCAACCGCATCAACTACATATTCGTATGTACCCGTTGCAAGATTCGGGTCCGTGTAACTCAGCATCAAACCATTCAAATCGGCAATTTTAACAAAGGCGCCCAGGGCCGGGTAGATGTTGCGGCGGTACAGGCCGTAGCCGGTTACGCCTACATTGTCGGTTGCGGCGGTCCAGGTTAATTGGATCGATTTGCCGTGAATGTCCGGCAAGTTAGCCGCCAGGTTTGCCGGTACGCTTGGCGCGACCGTATCCGAGGCTATGGTGGTACTCACTTCGGCGGTTTGCGCGGAGTGGTTGCGTGCCGCGTCAAAGGCGTCAACGCTGTATTTATAAGTGGTGCCATCGACAACATTCGTATCGGTAAAGGTAAGTGTTTGAGCATCTACGATTGTCTCAACTCCTGAGCCGGTAACCCCGGAACCGCTCCGGTATACCGTGTAGCCGGTAACTCCAACGTTATCGGTTGAGGCCGACCATTTCAGCGTAACGCTGGCGCCGCTGGCTTTCGCCGTCAGGTTGGCCGGGACTGAAGGCGGCACAACGTCCGTCACAGACAGGTTGGCAGGCGGGGTGGATTGGGCCGAACGGTTGCCGTAAGGTGTGCCCTGGGCGTTACCACCGGGTCCGGGTGAGGCCGAGTCGGTTGCGTCTACCGTATAGTTGTGATTCCCTACAACATTTTTATCGATATAGCTGGTTGTGCCACCCCCTAGATTGCGCAGAAGCATGCCGTCACGGTAAATGCCGTAGCCATAGACTTCCACGTTATCGCTGGCAGCCGTCCAGGTAAGCTGTACATCGTTTGTGCCGGGGGCCGCGCCAGGGACCGATTTGGCAACCAACCCGGCATCAGGGGCCGGGAAAACCGGCGGTGCTGTGTCGAGTGGTTCGGCGGCGGCGGTGCAAACCGGTCCGGCTGGACCGTTCAGCACAGCACCGCCACCGTCATTTTCGTAAATAGTTATCTCACGCGCATTCAGCGGAGTAAGGCCCAACCAGAGTACCCTTGCTTCCGCGCCACCAAAGACTCTGCCGCTGCTCGGACTCTTGCCGCCAATGGCCCGGTAGATATCATCGGCGGTCAGGCCGGTGTAGGTCGCGGTCCATTTAACCCCGGTTGGGTTGTTGGCGGTATCGTACACCAGCGTTCCGTCCTTACCCGCACCACCGGCCCGGATGGCGCGCCGCCCGTTAAGGTCAAAGGCGTCCCGGTTAGCGACCATGCGCTGCTCAATCTGGGCCAGGTCAATCGGGTTGCCGTTCGCGTCCATAGCAATGCCGTGAACCTCAATCACGCCGTCGGCGTTGTTGCCGGTGGCAGGCGTTACGATAACCGGCTTTTGACTTACCGCGTTAGATGTGGTTGTCTGGTTTACCGTGCGGATACTGCCATTCGGGTTGTAGGCAATCATCCGGACGATATCCCCGGCGCGAATGTCAGGTGTTATACCGTCCCAGCAGGCCCCGCCAGGGTGGTTTACCTCAACGATACCCGCGAAAGGTGCGTTCGCGGCGGCCCGTGGGTCAGCCTGCGGCGTTTGAGTGGCCGAACTGACCAGCACCAATTGGCCGCCTTCCTTGCGAAGGAGCTGGATTACGACCGAGTCGGTTTCCTCAAACCCGCTGGACGAGATGAAATCGCGAGCCGGGAAAGAGATAATCTGAATTGGCGCGGCAGGCGGCTCGTTTACCACCGTGCCAGGCGGCAGCGCGGCGGCTGGCCGGACCGTTGTTATGTTAGAGACAGGGTCGGACAGGGCCGAACGGTTTCCAACGGCGTCTCCAGCGTCAACCGTATAGGTATAAGTGCCGGGGGCAACGTTTTTGTCAGTAAAGCTGGTAGGCGCCGGTGCCGAAGCATCCGGGTTTTGTACGGTTGCCACCGCGATACCATCGCGGTAAATGCCATAATCTACCACCCCCACATTGTCAGTTGAAGCGGTCCAGTTTAAATTGACCGTATTTCCATTGACAACATTCGCTGTTAGCCCGGTCGGGGTAGTCGGCAGGACGGTTTCGCTGCCGGGTGGCGGCGGGAGTTTTTCGAGGGGCGCCGTGCAAGCCGGTCCGGCCGGGCCGCCAATTATACCGGCGCCGTTCTCGTAAATTGTGCTTTCGGTCGGAAGCGCTGGGGCAACTACCGCCGGTACCCAGAGGCCTCTTGACTCCGCGTTGAGAGCGCGGGTGACATCGGCCGGGTCAAGGTTGCTGTAGGTGGCCGTCCAGTTGATTGAACTGGGCGCATCATAGGTCAGAGTGCCGTCACTACCGGTTGCGGTGTTCGCCCGGATAGTCCGGCGGCCGTTTAGCAGGAAAGCATCCTGGTTTGCTACCATACGCTGTTCAAGTTGGCTGGCCGGGAGCGGGGTAACCCCATCCGCTTCTACAGCCGTGCCGTGAACTTGGATTGTACCGGGCGCCGTTTCCACCGGGCGGCCGGCGGTAACGTTGCGCAGGGTTGTCTCGTCGGCTTGCCCGACGCGGCCCGGAAAGTCCAGGTTTTCAACGATTGTAATGCGCAGCTTATCACCGGCCCGGATATCGGGTGTGACAGTGGGCCAACAGGCTGCGCCGGGATGGTTGACCTCCACGATGCCGGCGAAGGCGGCCCCGGCCGGTGCGCCGGGAGCATCCTGGGGGACAATGTTATTGGTGCTGTATGAGACACCACTCGGGTGAATCAAACTAACCTGGACAATATCACTTGCCAGGTAACCGGTGGCTGAAACAAAATCCCGCTGGGGGAACACTGTAATATTCAGGTTCTGGCTGGGTGGATTATTGACGATGGTTGCGGCCGGAATGGCTGCCTGTACCGTCACCCTGTTATCGAACATCGTTATAATGTTCAGTAATAACATCAAACTTGCCAGACCAATTCGAATTAACTTTATATTGATATTCATAGCGTTGCAATTCTCCCAAAATAAATTTAACGCTGTTCTTGATTAATCTATTTATTAACCTTACAAGCCAAAATTGTATTGGCCGGTCTTTCCCGGCGTACCTCTGGTAATTGAGTCTATTCATTCACTTTTATTAAGGTTTCCAATAATCTGTAAAGTTCTGTTGGCATATCAGCTCTAGCGATAATATGGTCCGCGCCAACTGCGTAAGCCATGGCCCGGCAGTTGTCATTAAGTTCGTCACAGATCAGAATCACACAGGCAGTTGGCGCGGCTTTCTTAATCATAGTAGTAGCGGTAAAACCGGAAAACCCGGGCATTGTGGTGGGGAGGACGACCAGGTGAGGATTTAAGGCTTTAGCTTTTTCTACCGCTTCCTGGGCTGATTTTGCCACCCAGACAGTCTTGAATTTGTTTGCCTCGTTATTAATCAATCTTGTAACTTTGCTTATCTCAAGGTCGGTATCTTTACCGGTCAGTATGGTTAGCTGTGTCATTCTTGCACTTGCTTTCTTTCCACAAGGTTAGCTTTAGAAGTAGGACTTCTTGAACTTTTAGCAGAACATGAATGACACGAGGTTTTAAAGGGTTTTTTTTCCATGTATTTATTATTAAGCAAAGCTAATTTGAGGTATTCCGCTTAAACCCTTTAAAAGGCAAACAACTTCCAGGTCTAGACAGGGGCTGGCGTGGTTTAACCAACTGTCATCTTTTGTGTATAACTTATCCAGGAACGGCTTTCGGTTAAACAATTTCGAAGGGTCAATAACAATAAAGTAACTCAGATGAGCTGTAACTAATAGAGGTAAATGTAAGGCAGTCATTAGGACTTTTGCCTGCTTAATGCGCTGTTAAAAGTATTATGCGCAAGCCTACTTTGTAAGGCTGTACAATACTAACTTTAGTCTTATACCCATCCCTGGTAACACCCCTGTAATAACGCGTCGCGCACAAAAAAGCCGCTCTCCAGGGAGAAGCGGCTCTAGGGCTCGACCGGCTTTATCAGGCCGGGGCGGGCTGTAAAGACATTTCGTAAAGCAATATCGGTATCCTCACTTGCAAGGCGGCTCCATTGCCCGGAGAGCTAGTCAGGTCGATAGCTCCACCCAGCTTTGTTACTCTTTCTCGCATAATGCTAAGGCCCATATGCCCCGGAAAGAACCCGTTTACATCAAAACCGGTTCCGTTGTCCTTGATTTCAAGAAAAACCACGTCGTCCACCTGTTTAAGGAGCAAGAATACCTCGGTGGCGTGGGCGTGTTTAACAATATTGTTGAAAGCTTCCTCGACAATCCGGTAGAGGGCATGTTTGGCATCCAGCGAAAGGGCCGGTTCGGTCCCGAAGACGGTTTTCACTTCAATCTTGTGGCGCATCCTCAAGGTTGCGGCCTGGCTGGATAGCCCGGCCACCAGCCCGTGTTTTTCCAGGTTCTCAGGGCGCATGGCGAAAATCAGCAAGCGCATTTCGGCCAGGCTGGCTTCTGAAAGCGTCAGCATATATTCCAGGGGCATTCTTAAGTCGGTAGTATCCCCATCTTCCAGCATTGAATAGGCGGTCTGCGCTCCCAGGGCTATCCCATAGATAGCCTGCGTTACCGAGTCGTGCAGTTCGCGGGCCAACCGCTGCCGCTCTTCCACCATCGCCAGTTCCTGGGCCCGTTTATACAGGCGGGCGTTCTCCAGCGCGACGGCGGCCTGGCTGGCAATGGCCTGGGCCAGGTAACTATGGCGCATTGTATAAAAATACGGCTCCTGGTGCAGGAGAATTAACCCGCCAATCAGCTGGTCTTTTACTATCAGAGGGACATACAGCAGGGACTCTGCCCCGGACATATTGCACAAATCCAGCGGTATGCCCTGCTTGAAGATGGTGTCCAGTTGCGACAGGTCCCTGGTCAAGTGGTCTACAATGATCGGGTTATATTCAAGGGTATCCGTGCTTTCCCTTTCCCTTTCAATTTTGGCTATAGCCTGTCCCAGCTTAAAGGATTGGTCGTAGCTAAGATTGCCGCGCTGGTCCACCAGGTCCAGTTTTCCCTTTTCCAGGTTAAAGATTGTGGCCCCGGAATAATCAACCAGTTGTTTTAACTGGTCCAGGATTAAGCGGAGCAGCGGCCTTTTTTCCAGGGTCGAAGCGACATCCTGGGACACTTGCAGCAGGGTATATAACTCCTGGGTCCGTTCGGCCACCCGGTGTTCCAATACCTGGACGCTTTCAATCCTTTCGGTCACATCCCGGATTACCACCAGGATATGCGGTTTGCCCCGGTTATTGAAAAGAGAGCAGTGGACCGCCGCGTAGAACTTTGTGCCATCTTTTCGCAGGTGGACCACGTCCGTCTTAAACAACCCGCTGGATTTAATGGTTGAGAGAGCTTCTTCGGGATAATTGGCAAGTTGCGGAAACAGCCAGGTGGCCGGTCTTTCTCCAATCAGGGTTCCCGGGGTATAGCCATGCATATTGTAAAAGGCATCATTGGCTTCTACCAGGCCCAGGGTTTCCTGGTCAAATAAACACACCCCATCGCTGGTAGCCTGGAAAATACTGCGGTACTGTTCCTCTTTTTCCTCCAATTTCATGGTTTGGGCCTTGAGAATCCGGCGGTTCAGTTTTACTAAAATAACCATCCCGATAAAGATAACGGTCAGGAAGAAAACAATGCCGGAATTGATTCTGATCTGGCGTAACTGGTTTTCTATTATAGCCCGGTCAATCAATTCATCGGCCTGTATACCCAGGCTTATAGCCTCTTTATACCCCTGGTCGTGGTTCTGATTGATAATCAGGTTTCCGGGGTGAAGCAGGTTTTCATCCCAGCGGTGCAAGGTAAGCTCATTAAAACCCTTGATTTTCAGGCACATCTCAGACAAAATTTTCAGGAGTTTTGGATCAGTAACCGGGTCTATATTCCCTACTCTGATTTGACCGCCATCCATAAAGACATTACACAGGCCGAGGCTTTTATCCAGGTTTCCCTTGACATCATTCTTAAAGTTGATGTTAGGGTCCCCGGCCATTGCCTGTTCCGACCAGATGTGCGCCAGCGATATATTAACTTTTAATTCGTTGATCAAGACGTCCAGGCGGGATTGCTGGACATAGGTTTCAGAGACTAATATCAGGCTGGTGAGAAGCAAACCTATTACAAGGATCCCAAGGGCCAGTATCGCGGATTCGAGGATTCCGAAAGCGCGTACTGGCCGGAGTAAAAAAAAGAATGGTGAGCCAACCCGAGGATTAGGGGTAGGTTTATTCTGGCTTTGCTGTGGCAAGCGGGTAGGTTCGGATGACATAAGTTAATCCTTCCGATAATACTAGGTAAGTTCCTTTGAAACCTACTAGGTAAGTTCCTTTGAAACCTGGTCTACTCCCAGCAAGCCAATTTTAACTGCGTACAAAGCTGCCTGCGTCCGGCTGTTCATATTCAATTTAGTTAAAATAGTGCTGACATAAGTCTTGATCGTCTTTTCACCGAGGCTCAGCGTTTTAGCGATCTCTTTATTGGATTGGCCCTGGGCGATTAATCGGAGCACGTCAATTTCACGCGGCGAAAGCACATCGACAGTCTCGGTCTGGCGCATCTCATTCAGCAGGCGGGTGGCAGCCTGGGGCGACAACTGGACCTGCCCGCTGGCGGCAGCCTTGATAGCCTTGCGCAGCTCGTCGCCTTTTGTATCTTTTAATAGATACCCAATCGCTCCGGCCCGGATAGCGTTTACAATAGAGGCGTCCTCCAAAACACTGGTCAGGGCTACGATTTCAATCTCCGGTAATTGCTGCCGGAGTATATTTATCGCGGTAATGCCGTCCATTACAGGCATCAATATATCCATGAGAATAACATCAGGTGATAACTTGCGAGCCATTTCAATGGCCTGTGAGCCATTTTCCGCTTCTCCAACCAGTTCGAGTTCTTTATCCCGGCTTAGAAACATGCGAAGACCCTGGCGAACTACTTCATGGTCATCTACGACTAAAATTTTTATGGGCATTTCTTTATCCTACGCACAAAAAGAGAAAGATGGTGAAAATAGTTTGTGTGTTTCTCGGTTAAGAGGAATTCCGAATTGAAATCGTTTAGTTATGTACTTTTACGAGTTTAAAGCGAAAGCTATATATTAGAGTGATTGGAGAGTTGCACCAGCCAGAATGCAGATACACTAGAATTAAACTTAAACGAGAACTACATTAAATCTATCAATGTTAAGTTTCCCTGCTACCAGCAAAATATATTTAGTCGTAGTTCTCGTTTTACCTTACCTTGCAATGTCCCGCATTGCTTAGCCTGGATTAAATAGTTTACAATTAAGACTATATTTATAGTCAGGCAACCCAGTTCATCCTTATCTCTCGATAAATTTTTAGTTCCACCGAGTTAATATAAGTTGTTTAATACATTTATACCACCATTTTTGTCTAAATTCAAGGCTTTTTCCTCTGTATATAGACAAGAAATAAAAATTCGTTAATGTTAATAAATTTTCCAAAATATAAAAATCAACTAAATTGAGCTTAAATTAACTCTAAAATGCTTATAACATTGACTTTAGTTAATAAACCATACTAACTAAAGTCAACCACCTGATGGTACTTTTAGATAGCTAAAACCTCTACCCTAAGTCTGTCTGAATAGCTGTCCTTTACAACTAATCTGCTATTGGTTGTCATAGTACTCTAATATCAAAAGACAAGTTTAATGGGAGCGAACCCTTAAAAGAGTTAAGTCAGGCCTGGGGCAATGCACGATCTCCATAACCAATTGGACAGTTTGCAAGTGGACGGTTAAACCGGGCTTGCCAGCCTCCATCGTAGACATGGGCAGCCTTCTAAACTTTATGTTCTGACCTTCTCCATTAAAAACGTGCTGCCCCTCACCTGATTTTCCACCGGCTCCGGTAACATTAACCCTGGGAAGTTGTGGTTGGCCCAGGCCAATTCTTTTCCCAGGCTTAATTTCAGCGAAGCTCTGCGTTAATTAACGTTATAAAATCTTTTTTTATTCCCAGACCGGCCCATATTTGCCACGGCAGGCGTTTCCACCAGCACACATCTCGCCAAAGATCAGTCCTGAATTTTGTAATAACTCCAAAAGTGGCTTCAATTCTGTCCCCGGCCTGGCTAATGTGCTTAATATGGGTCCTGGCAAAATAAGTAGTTATCAGTTCAAGAAAAGGAAACTTTCCTGTGAAGTCACTTACTAACCACCGGCATTACCGTAAAGCCGGGCCTACCTTTACCGCTGCTGACAGGGGCGGTTCGTTACTGGCGGCAACCCCGCCTGTCCCCGGCCAATCTTCTAAAGAACCCTCTTTATCCCGGTTCCAGCGAAGCCTTTATTTATTCACCCTGGTTTCCATTATTGCCATCCTGGCCGCCGGTGGGGCCTTTATGAGTAATCAAATGTTGACCAGGACCACCGCCCTCCAGGAAGGTACTTCTTTCCAGGTCGGCCAGAACATAAAAACCAGCTTTGGGGTTTTAGTTATCGAACACGTTGATGAGGTAGCTGGCCTGACGGCAGGGGACCTGGCCGGTAATACTCACGGTATCCAGAATTATATTACCCCGGATAAAATTCAGATCCAGGTCTTTGTCAGGTTTACCAACAACCTGTCAGGGCCGGTAGATTATTCACCGGAGCAATTTCAGTTAAAGACTCTGAATAAGCAGGAACCTTTGCAGCTCTTTGGCGCAAGTATCCGGCCCGGTACTCTTCAGCCCGGGGCCAGTATCAATGCCACCCTGAGTTTCGTTACGGACCGGGACGGTTCCAACCTCTGGGTTGAGTACCACGACCCGGCTTTAAATCACCCTATCTACGTCGATTTGGGCGCCGTAGACAACCATCCCGAAAAGGATACAACCGGGCATAATACTCATCCTTAAAGGACAAATCCTAAACCGGAACCCGAATAATCCTTAAAATTGCTTTTCAGCGGCGGAATAAGAGGCTGTTATTACTTAAGACAGGCGCTTAAGTTTGTGCTGTCCTTTTGCTGTCTCTACAGCCATACCTGGAATAATTAAGGGTAAGTTTAGTAATAACCGGGTGACCGCTCCGATTTCAAGCTTTAATTAAGAAAGGTCTATTAGAATGGCACTATTTAAAGTAAAAAGGCTTATCCCTAAACTGGCACGCGCACTCCCCCCTGAATTGTCTCAACCCGCCTTAATTGCCTTTTCCACCATTTTGTTCGCTTATGGAGGAGGCCTATGGCTGCATCTCCTGCACGAGGCGGAAGGCGCCGGGGAAAGTAATGCCCCTTCATCCGTGCTGCACTGGTTACGGGATGCCACCCTGCTGCTGCCGCTGGTACTCGTAGCTGTCTTGCTTACCTTTCTGATAGTCGGGAAAATTGCCCGGCGCTATCAACTCGCTCTTTTCGGCAAGCCGGTAATACTGCTACGGACCTATATTATGGCCCTGGTGGTAAGCGCGGCGATGGCGTTTGGACAACCGGTCCATGCTTACCTGTTCAGTGCTTACCACTTACACGGCACCGGGCCCGAAATGCCCTTTTTCAGCCACCTGCTGCGTGACGGCATGCTGGCTCTTTGTGGTAACCTGGTTCTTTCTTCGGCGGCGGCGCTCGTGCTGCTGGCCCTTTCAAATTTACGGCCCAGGGTAGTCCGCTGGTACAGCCTGCAAAAGAACGACCGCCGCCGCCGCCTGGGCTGGCACCGGGCCAGCTTTAACGGCCTGGTAGTCGTCATGATGCTGCTCTCCCTGGCCGTTAACATCAACGAGTCCAGCCCGGCCGCGCTTGCCGCCACCGACCCAGGCTCGCCTTGCCCGGCCAACGCGCCCCTCAAGCATTTTGATATCCAGATTATTGACGTGGATATTACGCTTAACCGCTTCGGGGACCACGATCCTTTTGGCAAAATGTATATATTGAGCCAGAACGTCAAAGCGCTCAAAGATCAACTAGCCAAACCGTTCCAGGACCGGGTTTCCATCGGCCTGAACGGCTTCCCGGTTAAAGATGCCAGCGGCAACCCGCTTAAAGATGCCAACGGCCGCGTCCGGATGCAAGAAGACCTTATGCAGTCGCTGGTAATCCGGGCCAACGCTAACGATTGTGTCGAAATCGCCCTGACCAACAATGCTTCCCCGGCCAAGAATGACAGCGGCGGCAACGCCGACGACGGTATTTACGGCCTTCACATTGATGGTCTGGCCTTCCATACTGGTTCTTCCGGTGACGGTGTTGGCAATAACCCCCAGACCGGCGTTGCCAAAGGCGGCACCATCCTGTACAAATACTTCATTCCGAACGACCCGGCCCTGGAAGGTGCCCGCTACATGCACCCCGGTCCCAGCAACCGCACCGCCGTTGAGCACGGCCTTTTTGGGACTCTGACGGTTGAGCCGCCCGGTTCCCAGTACTTCCGGCCCGATGACAGCACGACCCCGGTCAGCCAGGCCAACCCCCAGACCGACTCCGGCTGGGCCAGGACAATTCTGCCCGGTCCGACCGCCGCTGCTGACGGCTGGTGCAACGGTTTCGCCTGCCCGGCCTTCCGGGAAAACGTCAAGGTTATGCATGATATCGGTGACGAGAATTACCCGATTAAAAATGCCAAAGGCAATAACCTGCCCACCCGCGACCCGCATACCGACGCTTACCGGCCCGGTTCGCGCGGCTTCAACTACCGCTCCGAGCCTTTTATGGACCGCCTGGAACTCAACCCGGACCAAAAGTCCCAGACCTACGGCTCGTATACTTTTGGCGACCCGGCCACCATTATTCCACGCGGCTATGTCGGTGACCCCACCAAGTTCCGGGTTATGCATGCCGGAAGTGAAGTCTTCCATGTCTATCACCTTCACGGCGGCGCAATCCGCTGGCGCTTCAACCCGCGCGCCGACCAGACCTGGGACTACGGCAAGACCGGCCTGGACAAACATCCCCAGATAGAACGCTCCGAATCCTGGCAGCTGGATGCGCAGAACATCGGCCCGGGTGAAAGCTACAACCTGGAAATCGAAGGCGGCGCCGGTAGTAACCAGCAACTCGCCGGTGAATTTGTTTTCCACTGCCACATCGCCCACCACTACTTCTCCGGCATGTGGGGTTTCTGGCGCGTTTTTGATACGCTTCAGCCGGACCTGGATACCCTGCCCAGCCGGGCGGCTATGCCAGCGGCGGTTGACTCGTCCATGCTGATTGGCAAAACCATTAACGGCCAGACCATCGCTGATGCCACCGACCTCGAGGCCTGGATCAGGCCGCAGTTGCCGCCGCAGGGTGTAAAAGCCAAAACCACTAACAGCGTGGGTAACAGCTCTTTCTCCCAGGACGGTTCGGTGATGGACTGGCAGATAGATACCAGTACCGGCAAGCCGATTTACGTTAACGAGATTGAAGATACAAGTAACTGGGTTGACCACGCCCGTATCCTGGCAGGCCACCCCGGCTCCCTGATAGTTGACCGGTTCCTGGCGGGTGCCAATAGCAACCGGCCGGTTATTCTCTTTAACCCGCTTAACGGCCGGCCAGCCTTCCCGCTGTTGCGGCCGCACATTGGCTCCCGGCCGCCTTTCGCGCCAAACGGCCACTCCGGCGCGCCCTACCTGGGCGAGAAAGCCAGGCCGGTGGACACCAAGAAAATTGATCCATATGCCGGGCGAAATGATACGATTTGTCCGGCCGGTGTAGCTGATCCAAAGGCCGGTGACGCGGTATCGCCTGCTACGCCCCAGATTCGTTATAACAACATCATCGCGCTCCCTGTGCCAATTCCGCATACCGAAGTGGCGGCCAAAGCCCTGGCGGCCGGTCTGCCTGACCCGAACATTGATACCAGGGGGGGTATCTTTGTCCTGGCCCAAAACAAGGCGGCCATGCTTGACCCGGCCAACGCCACCAGCCGGGAACCGATTGCGCTGCGGGCCAATACCGGTGACTGTCTTTTCAATACACTGGTTAGCGAGCAGCAAGACGGCGACCCCGAACTGCCCTACGCCAAGACCAACATTCACATTCACCATGTGCAGTTCGACACCCAGGCTTCGGACGGTGTGATTTCAGGCTTCTCCTTCGAGCAATCGGTCCGGCCTTACAAACTTATGGACAGCCAGTTGACCGGCGCGAACGGGGCGGCGGCCGGGGATACGATATTGGCCCTTTCCAACGCGGCTAAATTCAAACCGGGTATAGCTTTCGCTATCGGTGAAGGTACCAACAACATCGAGATTAACAAAATCGTTGCACTCAATGTTACCAACACCGCAACCGGTGCCGGAACGGTCACGCTGGAAAAACCCCTGGAAAAGGCCCATGCTTCAGGGGAATGGGCCGGGGTAGAGTTCGCGCAGTACATCTGGTATCCCGATATTGCGCTGGACAACATCTTCTTCCACGACCACGTCAACGGCATCTACGGCTGGAGTCATGGTATGGTCGGCCAGCTGGTGATTGAGCCGCGCGGCGCGACTTACCACGACCCCAGGACCGGCGCAGAAATAACTTCGGGAGCCCTGGCCGACATCCGCTGCCTGCCTTCAAACGGCTGTACTACCGGCCTCATGCCGGGGTACGTGGACGGCAGTTTTAGAGAGCAGGTGCTGTGGACGATTGATAATCACGGCACTATCGGCTCGCCGCTACCGGCGGAGAGTTCGTTCAACCTGCATTCGGTGCCCTGGGCCGACCGGTTGAAAGTTAATGGCGACCCTTCCCTGCTGTTCAGTTCTTATACTCACGGCGACCCCTATACGCCTATCCCACGGGCTTACAAGGGTGACCAGTTGATTATAAGGACGATTAACGTCAGCCAGAACCTTAACGTGCTGGCTATAGAAGGGGCGCGCTTTTCTACCGAGATGCGCTACTCCGACAAGGTGGATGCCAGGGGGGCGTGGGGCCCGAACACGGCTTCTCAGCTAAGCGCCCTGCACTACGGTATTTCCGAACGCTATACCCTGGTGCTGGATGATGGTACCGGCGGGAAGGGCCTGAACAAGGCAGGCGACTTCCTGTACCATGACGGCAATGGGACGGCTTTCCGCGACGGTGCCTGGGGTAATATCCGGGTGCTGGACGGGAGCGTTCCGGACCTGCAACCGCTGCCCGGTAACACGCCCGGTAAGGCCGCGACAGTCATGACCAGCACAGACGGCCGTCCGCCGGTACTGACCGACCCTGGCAACCCGTGTCCCGGTTCGGCTCCGCTGCATAGTTTTGCTATCAGCGCGGTCAAGGTGCCGAAGGGGTTGCCAGGCGCGACCCAGGCTTTCGTGCCGACGGTTGATGCTGCCGCTGTCCTGGCCGGTACAAAACAGCCTGACCCGCTGGTGCTGCACGTTTCGCAGGGCGAGTGCGTGAAGGTAACGCTGACTAATGATGCAAAAAGCGGCCTGAGCCGGGTTTCCTTTAACCTGCCCAAGCTGGCAAGCGACCCGAATTCGTCCGGTGTGAATATCGGGTATGGGCCGGAACAAACCGTCCCGCTCGGCCAATCCAGGACTTACATGTACTATGCCGATACCTGGCGGCTTGGCTCGACCCCTATCGCGGCCTTTGGCGGCAACGTAGCCACGCTTGTAAACCCGGAAGCGGCCGACCTGGGCCGGGATGGGTTGTACGGGGCGCTGGTCGTAGCCAAGCCTGGCGCGAAATTCACCGACCCCCTGTCGGGGGAGCCCAGGGATATCGGGACAACGGTTGACGTGCGCTTCTCCGATGACACTAAACCGGCCTACCGTGACTTTACCCTGGCCCTGGCAGAACAGGATGCGATTATTGGAAGCAGCCTGATGACGGGCGGTTACCCGAACGACGCCAAGCGCACCGGCACGCTGGTCAACTATAAGAATGTTGCCCAGCGCAAGGATGACTCCAAGATGTTCAGTTCGCTGACCTACGGCGACCCGACCACGCCGATACTCAAAGCTTATGCGGGCGACCCTATCCAGATCCACGTATTTGGGACACCGGGTAGTGAGCAGGAGCATGCCTTCTCACTGGGTGGTCACTCCTTCTTGCAGGACCCGACCATGCTCCACGGGGTTAAACTGCAAACTCGTGCAGTCGGCCCTTACGAGTCGCTGGATGCGGTGGTTGATGGTATGGGCGGCCCGGCCAGGATGGTAGGCGACTTCGTTTACCAGGACCGGCGGTTGCCGTTCACACAGGCCGGTATGTGGGGTCTGATGCGTAGCTTCGCACCGGATGGTACGACCTGCCCTATCGAGCCTTTGAAGGGGACCACTGTTCCAGCCTGCCAAAGCTCTTTGCCTACACCGTCACCCACACCGTCACCTACACCGTCACCCACGCCTAACCCAATTTCAACGCCGGCGCCGACTGTCACTCCGGCACCAACGCCGACCGCGACGCCAACCTCAACACCTGCGCCGCTGACAGCCCTGACCTGTACGGTGCCGGTTGTGGCCTTACAATCGGGGACGGGTTACTACGTAGTAATTAATCCCCAGGCCGCCGGACCGATTTCAGCAAGTTGGAGCCTGCCGCTCGCGCAGAGTGCCAGCCTTTCAATCAGTCTGGGCAACCCTTACAGTGGTTTACCAAATCCGGCTAAAACCGGGGTCAACTCACCGTTAATCCAGGACTCCGGTAATAAGAGTGCCTTTAGTATAACCACCAACTCGCTCGCGGCGGGCCAGTACACCCTTTACTTCTTCGAAGGAGATAAGGGACTGTCCTCCACCGCCTCGACGGCCACGGTTACCTACTTTACCTCTAAGTGCGGCCGGTAGCCCGAAAGTAACCCGGCGAGCCAGGACTTGAGAAATCGAGTCCTGGCTCGCCGGGCTATAATTTAATGCTGTTTCTTCAGTTTATTTTTTGAAAATACCCTTTAACTACCACTTTGCCAATCTCGTCAGTTGTTGCTTTTCTCAATAAGCAATTCACGGGCTTTATTTCAGGGTAAAAACCCTCTGCCGGTTTTCTCCCTCCCTGGCCGTACCTCCGCCAAAAGGAAATTAGCAATACCTCCAAAAGTCAATGTTTTTATACTTACTTATTATAATTTTTAGTACCTCTAAAAGTAGTGTTATATTCCCTTCTAATTCCGGTACCGGGCCTTCTATTAAAGGTCCCGCCAAACTTACTTTCCGGACCTTAACGTATCTACTTTAGAGAGGGTCTATTACTGACAAATGTCAATGCCTGACCGGTACTTTTAGTTAACAACAACTTGCTTACCAAAGTCAGTCAGATTACCTTTCCTTTTCAACTAATTATTTGGCGCTATCTGGGGTACGCTTTCACCAATCAAGGTTTTACAACATTTTCAAAACTATTGAACTGTATTTAGGGTCAAATCGAGCCTATTTTGGTTCAATATTGACGCACACCGTTAGTTTAACCTTATAAATAAGGCCTGAGCCAGGCTAAAAGAAATTTCGGATTTCCAAAGCAGACACAACCTTCTACAAAATTGCGACTGACCAGACCGGCTGTGCAAATCCTGGTGATACCCCGGCGAAATCAGGCCAGCAAATTTCCCGGCCAGCATTATCAACAAGCAGCTAAAAGCCCGGCTTCTACGGCCCCTTTACTTTCTTCAGCGGCGGGCGCGGCCGGTAGCCGGGCCGCTGCGCAGGCTTTACACTGGTAGTACTTTAGGTGCCGGGTTAGCCCACTTTTCACCAACCGGCAGTGGTTGGTTCCGAACTAATTTCCTACTTTACTACAACTTTGCCAGTCCCGTGAATTACGCCTCTCAATACGTAATTCACGGGACTTTATATTTGGGGCCGGTTAGCTCCCCACCGGCAAAAGAAAGTAATTATTACCCCCAAAAGTCAGGACTGGTTTCTTACCTTTTGTACGCTTAAGTCCTGTAAAAAGTACTATCACTTTTCCTTCTTTTTCCACTACCGGGTTTCTCTGAATAGTTTTAATATATTTTTAACACGCGACCCATCTTTTCTATACCAAGTGATATTGCGAAGTTATAAGTTCCTGCCTCCATCAAGTATCGCAGCCTGTTGTGCAAAGCGAGCACGCGCAAACGGCAAATACCGCTGGATAAGCCAATCAATGGTTTTCGGCAACCGGCCTACATGTCGTAAGTCCACCTTCAATTAACAGGTTGAAAAGGTAGTTTACGCCTTCCGGAACGGAATATGAGGCGGATTTATTAAGAAAGTTTAAGGGCAATGGCAACAAAAAGTATGACGGCCTATCACCGGTCCAGAATCGTACCGGTCGAAGTCCTGGCCGAGGTATCTCCTCCTACCGGCAAATCCCGGCTGAGCGCGCTGCCGCTTGTGGGGCTAATCTCCTTCGTAACCGCCTTGTTTCTTACCGGGTTTCTAATGCTTCCCCAGATTTTTGCTGGAGAAAATAACTCTCACGGCCACGCTGGCAGCCATGCCCACCTGGGCGATGCGGTCATTGTGCCGGGCGGCTTGCTAACGGTCGAACGGGTTACTTCCGAAGTGATGGCGCCGCCCCAGACTGACAAATTCTCAGCCTCCGGCATGAGCATGTCGTCCATGGGTATGGACATGGCCCCTAAAGGTTTCCGCCGCTTTACCATAGATTTTACCCTGTTGGCCCAGTCCGGCAACGGCTTGCGCTTCACTCCTGATTCGTTCCGGGTCAGCGGCCCCGGCCTGCAGGAAGCCGGGCCCATCCAATTCCATATCGGCGACGAGTTCATTCCAAAAGGCAGCGCTGCCAGCGGCAGCCTCAAGTTCCAGGTTCCCGAGAAAGCGGTTAACCTGATGGTGAGTTTTAATAACGGCGAGAAAATGATCGGCCTGGACACCTTACAGCCGGTCGAAAACACCCACCCCCATTGAGCGATTACTAATTGAATTGGTCATGGACAAATCCAATCAGTTAGAAGTATGACCGGTTCCGGGAATAGTCCCGAGAGTAACAGGAGTAAGTCTGGTATGTTAAAAGAAATTGGCGGTGGGGTTACCCGCATATTTGCTAGCCCGGTCAATTCACAAAAGGTTATTTTAGATGAGAAAATATACCGGCGCACTGCGGTCCGGCCGCTAATAGTAGCGATTTTCGGGCTGGCGCTGGCTTACGGTGGGGGCCTGTGGCTCCAACTGCTGCACGCTTTTGGCGGCGCACACGAAGTTAACGAGCCGCCCTTCCTGCTTCACTGGCTGCGTGATAGCAGCCTGGGCCTGCCCCTGGCCCTGTTCGCGGCCTGGCTGGGGTTGAGGTTGGCCCGCCCGGCGCTGGCGCGTTTCGGCCAGCCCGGTATGACTTTCTTGAATAATGCCGTGGCCGCGACCCTGCTGGCCCTTTTAGCCAGCGGCATAATGGCCGCCGCCCAACCCCTGCATACTTATTTGTTTGACGCTCATCACGCCGGGCACGAACTGGCCTGGTACCTGCACATGTTGCGGGATGGCTTGCTGGTCCTCCTGGTCAATTTCCCACTAGCCGCCTTACTGGTCTTTTTGCTGCGCGGCCGGTTCTGGCAGGTCGCGCCCCAGGGCGGCTTTATCCGGCACTGGAAGCTCGGGCGGCGCCTGTTTTACCTGGGATTGAGCTTGATAATGTTGTCCAACACCTTTTTCCCGGTCCTGCCCATAGGCAATTCTTTACCGGAAGCCCTGGCGGCGACCGCCTGCACCGTGACCCGCTCTTATGACGTGGCCGCGATTAGCCTGACCATTCCCCTGAACCGCTGGGGTGACGCCGATAACGATGGCATGATCTATGTCCTGCAGGGCGATAAACACGCCGTCAAAAACTGGAGCCTGCCGCTCAACCCCAACCCCGCCGAGGATCCGGCCAATAACCGCCGCTTGCGCCCCCGTCCCCTGGTATTGCGGGCGAATGCCGGTGAATGTGTTTCGGTAACTTTAACCAATGAGTTGAACCCGGTCGCTATGGGCGGGCTGCTGATTAACCCCCGCGCTTCCATGCACATTAACGGCCCATCCTATAATCCCCAGACCTCGGATGGCGCGGCGGTCGGCTACAACCAGGACACGACTATCGCCATTGGCGAAAAGATTACCTATAAATGGCTGGCTCCCAAAAAAGAAGGACTCTATTTCTTCTACGACCAGGCTACCCCGGCCGGTTCCGAAAGCAACGGCGGCAGCAACTCGCACGGGCTTTACGGGGCGCTGGCGGTTGAACCGGCCGGTTCAACCTGGCTGGACCCGGTCAGCGGCCAGCCGCTTTATACCGGCACTACCACCCAGAGCGGCGACCTTTATATTGACGCGATGATTAAACCCCCGGCGGGGAAAATGTTCCGCGAGTCGGTCCAACTGGGCCAGGACGAAGTACCCCACAATACCCTGACCGGCAGCAGCATGTTCAGCTTTAACTATGGCAGCGAACCGCAAATGAACCGGGAAGGCGCTAACCGCTGTCCCGACTGCCTCAGCGAAGAGAGTTCACTTTCTTCGTGGGTCTATGGCGACCCCTCATTGATTAAACTCGCCAGCGGCCTGGGCCCCTGGAAACCGGATTACTCCACGACCGACCCGGCTAAAATTGAGGATTGCGGTTTACCGGGTTCATGCTATGTCGCCAATGTGTTCCATACCTATGACGGCGACCCGACCAAAATCCGCTATGGGATGGCCGGTACTAAAGAGACCCATGTTTTCCATATGCACGCTCACCAGTGGCTGGCCGAACCGTTCGATGGCGGGCCGAATCCTTCTGCCCCGCCCAGTGACGCCAATATGCCTGCCTCTAATACGATTGACTCGCAGACTTTCGGCCCGCAAGAAATGTTTACCGCCGACCTTTTATGGGGCGCGGGCAGCAAGCCGGGGGCCAATGGGCGCGGCGCGATTGGCGATACAATTTTCCACTGCCACCTCTACTCGCACTTCGCGGAAGGTTTCTGGGCCCTGATGCGGGTTCACGATGTCCTGGAAGACGGTACGGGCTATACCCCGGACGGTATCCGGGTCCGGGCGCTCATACCGCTGTCCGACCGGACACCCCTGGCCGCGCCTACGGTCAATAATCCCGGTTTCCCCCGCTTCGTCCCCGGCCAATTTGGCTGGCGTGCTCCTCAACCACCGCTGGCTATTACTCAAAACGGCCCAAACGGCCCGGCTGCGCCGCGTATTGTCGCGGGTAAAGCGCCGGACCCCGCGAAAGTCGCCATCGAGCAGAATGTTATAAAACTTCTCAATAACAATGGGCCAGGCAAGCCCGGCGCGCCCTTCCATGACCCCTGCCCGGCCGGTTCACGCGAAATTACCTATAACGTTTCGGTTATCCAGCGCGACCTGGTCTATAACGAAGCCGGGTGGCACGACACGCAAGCCCGCATCCTGGTGCTTGACCAGGATGTGGACGCTATTATGGCCGGGACCAAACCGATTGAGCCCTTCTTTATGCGGGCTAACGCCGGTGACTGTATTAACTTCAACCTGACTAACCGGCTGCCAAACTGGCTTGGCAACGATGCCTTCCAGCAATTGGTCCAGACCAACCTGGTGGGCGAGCATATTCACCTGGTCAAGTTTGATGTGCTGGCTTCGGATGGCTCGACCAACGGCTGGAACTACCTGGAAGCGGCTTTTAGCCGGGACCAGGCCGACTTTAACAACAAGGTGTTAGCCGGGACCGCGACCTGCGACCCCACAATGGGAATGGCACCCGGTTGCCGCTTGCCCAACCCGGCCAACTGGGACCCCAAAACGACCAGCAGCGCCGCTACGGTGGGACAGACCATTCACGAGCGCTGGTTCGCTGACTACGAATTGCGGACGGTCTTTACCCACGACCACCATTTCCCGGCGGTTGCCCAGGGGCGCGGCTTTTACGGCGCGTTGGTGGTCGAGCCTAAAGGTGTAGATATCCGCAACCCTAAAACAGGGGTCTATATGCAGCCTATAAACCAGGCCGGTCACGGCACCGTCTGTACAACCAGTTGTCTGGCAACCGCTGTCGGGACTAAAGTGGACATTATCGGGCCGGGTTCCAAAGATGACTTCCGCGAATTTAGCCTGGCTGTAGCGGACTTTGTACCGCTTACCCGGGCTGGCGGTAATCCTCAGTTGGCCTCGGATGTCCTCAATTCCCCTGTAGCGCCCGAACGTTTTGGCAGCAATGACCCCGGTGTTATGGCGATTAACTACCGCAACGCCCCGCTTTCTTTAAGGCAGACCAAAAATGGCCTGCCGGTTGACCCGGCCTACCAGTTCAGTTCATGGGTCTTTGGTGACCCGATGACGCCTTTGTTAGAGGCTTATGCCGGTGACGCGGTGCGCTTCCGCCTGATACAGGGGTCCCAGGAAGAAAACCATATGTTCGGTATTCACGGCTTGCGCTGGAAACGGGAACCGAGCGACCCCCAATCGGCCCTGGTTAGCGCCATACCGGTGGGTATCTCGGAAGCGTTTAACCTTGACTTGCCCTCTCGCGATTGCGCGGGTGCTATGGTGCTGACCTGCTATGGTGACTATTTCTACTCCAGCATGGCCCTGGATGATACTTACCTGGGGATGTGGGGCATCATGCGGGTGCATTTCGATGCCGACCCGTCCAGGCTCTTGCCGCTGCCGGACAACATGTTGCCCGATAGGATAACCAACCCGGTGTTCAAAGCGACCGGCGTACCGCCTTCGCAGGTGCCGCTAGCTATGCAAAACAATACTCTTTCCTGCCCGAAAGCGGCACCCGTGCGCACTTATAGCGTGGTAGCCATGGAAAAAGCTCTCACATATAACGAGGCCGGTGACAACGACCCCTACGGCCTCATGTATGCGCTGGCCGAGGACGAAGCGGCCCTCAAGGCCGGTACCAAAAAGCCGGAGCCGCTGGTGCTGCGGGCCAATGTGGGCGACTGTATCAAAGTGACGCTTACCAATAAGTTGACCACTAATTTCCTGAACCACAAAGGGGCGACGGACGGTGACCCGCACTTGCCCACCGAACCGTCCTTGGGCACCAAAGCCGGGCTGCGCGTTTCACTACACCCGCAACTCGTCTCGTACGATATAGTTTCCGGCGATGGCGCGACGGTTGGCTTTAACTTTGACCAGACTGCCGGTCCGGGCCAATCCTTCACTTATATGTGGTACGCCGACGAAGTTACACCCGGCGAGCTGGGTGCGGCCAACTTGCTTGACTTCGGTGACGTGCGGGGCCACCGCCACCACGGGCTGTTCGGCGGGCTTATTATCGAACCGAAAGGCGCCACCTATCATGACCCGCTGACCGGAAATCAGATTAAAAGCGGCGGGTCCGCCGACATTCGCCTGCCGAATGCTCCGGACTTCCGCGAGTTTACCCTGTTCTACCAGGATGGCTTGAACCTGCGGGATAAAAAAGGCGCTATAATTCTGGACTCGGTGGACCATGGTCCTGCTTCGCTCGACCCCGAGGACCAGGGTGAGAAAGGTTTCAATTATAACAACGCACCCTTTATGCGCCGGTTGGGGGTTGACCCTTCGACTGTCACCGCCGCCAACCCGCTGGACGGCACTCGCATGTCTCAGATTTTTAGCTCAACCGCTATCAGCCCGGTCACAGGCCAGCCCTACGGAGACCCGGCCACCCCGATTTTCCGGGCCTACAGCGGAGATGCCGTGCGTATCCGGGTGCTACAAGGCTCCGACAAACCGCGCAATCACGGTTTCCGCCTGGGTGGTCACGGCTGGATGGTCGAACCCAACGACCCCGGCTCTAACTTTGTCGGTGCGGAAGGCGGCATCAGCAGCGGGCGCAGCCTGAATATTCACCTGAATAAAGCGGGTGGCGAGGATGCCTATCCCGGTGACTACAAGTACGACGATACCGCGCTTTTCCAGAACCAGGCGGGCGGTCTATGGGGACTAATGCGGGTTTACCCGGCACCGGGTACGGCTGTTTCCAGGCCGGATGCCCTGAAAACCCAGGATAATCCCTACCTGGCTAATTACCGGCCCCTGATGTCACTGGAATTGCCGGTTGTGGCGGTTGCCACGCTCGCGTCTACGTCAACATCAACGCCTGATGCTACATCAACACCAACGCCTGATGCTACATCAACACCAACGCCTGAGGCTACGCCCACAACAAAGCCTGAGGCTACGTCAACACCAAAGCCCACCAACCCGGCCGGTACGACCGCCAGCCCGGCGGCGCCCACCGCCTGGACGACTACCACCGGGACCGTCGCCTGGGGAAACGTTACCCAGTTGGCGGCCAGGGACAGAAAATACCTGGTGCTGTCTTCGAAGGCCGCCGGTGGCAAGCAGGCTGTGGACGGCTACGGTTCGTACACCGTTCCGGCTGACCAGCGCAATTTACTCGGCCTGAGTGTTAGCTACGTTGGCGGCTCTAGCGCTTCCGCCCTCAGCCGCACCCTGTACCTGTATAATTTCACCACCAAAACCTGGGAAGCGCTTAAAACCGAAGTCCAGCAAAAGGCCGATTTGCAGACGGCCCTGACCGTTAGCGGGGACCCCCTGCGGTTCATCTCTACGACCGGGGAAATCCGTTTGCGGGTAGCCTTCACCGGATTTGCCGCTTTCAAAATTAACACTGACCAGATAACCTTTACAGTTACTTACTAAATTCAAACCTACTGTTTGTTCTTAATACTGGCCCGGCTTAAACTTAAGCCAGGCCAGTATTAGATAATTTTATAAATCCACTCCTCTAAAACCACCGGTTGTGGCACGATTAGTGCATTTTCAATCAAACAAACTTAAATATTAATGTAGAAGTAAAGTAACCCGGTAGTACAACTTTTACCCTCTCCGATTACAGCATTTATGTAGCTAAATTTAAGGTTACTATTAATGTGTTGAAAATCATAAGGAGGTTACAGATGAGAAAGCGGTCATTACTGTTGCTCTTATCAATACTGCCGCTGGCGCTCCTTTTATCGGCCTGTACCGCTAAAGGCTATGGTAAAACCTATTCAATGTTGAGTACCAAGCAAAAAGTCTCTTTTTCCCTGTATTTGAAATCAACCAATGTACCCGGCGGGCAAGCCGAGTCAACCCTTAAAGGCCAATATTATGACCCCAAAGGCATGACTGTTTTCGGGCCCCGTGAGATTAAATTTGAAGGTATCGGCAAAATCAAGCAAAAAGATAAAGGCCCGCGCAGCCAGATGTGCGTGGCCGGGGCCGTTCAATACGCCTCAAAGAACCGCTATGCCCCGGGCAAAGGCAACCTGAATATTATGATGTGTGATAATGGCGATAAGAAGATGGGTACTGGCGACTCGATTACCGTGAGTGTCCTGGATGGTCCTTACACCGGTTACTTCCTGGAAGGCACCCTCACCGATGGCAACATCGTTACCTATGACGATTAAGCTGTCCGGTTGTTAGCCCTGTTAAACCGCTGGCAACCGGCCCCTGTTACAAACAGGCCCGCGCAAGACAGGGCGGGCGGCAAGGGGGTCTTACCGGGGAGGATTTCTACCGGTAAGACCTTTTAATTTCCCTGCTAGTTGGCGGTCGCCTGTTCTTTTTGTTTCTCATCATCGTTTAGCGTGATGTACCCGGCTTTTTTCAAGCTCGCCGCGCCGCCGTAGGTCCAGACTATAACCGCTCGTTCGGTCTGCGAGGTATTCTCGAAGCC
Source organism: Chloroflexota bacterium (assembly GCA_028287745.1). Taxonomy (GTDB): domain Bacteria; phylum Chloroflexota; class Chloroflexia; order Chloroheliales; family Chloroheliaceae; genus 54-19. The sequence continues at coordinate 45,944 of JAQBPB010000038.1, read as the reverse complement.
GTGATATTCGTCCGGCGACACGTAGACGATTTCCCCGGCCTTCATGCGTACATCTACATCTCCGACCCGGGCGATACCTTCGCCTTCCACCAGGTACTCTACTTCGTCGGCGTGCGGGTGCCGGTGAATATCATGCTTGGCGCCGGGCGGCATTATGGTGATGCCCCGCACGGGTTCCGCAATATCAGCAACGAACCGGTGGTCTGGCAGGATATGCTGTCGCCCCAGCCTAAACCCGCCGACGCGAACCCGCCCGATACTTTCTTTGTCAGTCCCGGCGATGTGCCGGCTACGGCCGAACGGGCCGACCTGCGCGACCCGCGCACCCGCTTTCTCGGCCATTTCGATGACACCCACCTGCCTCCGGCCGGTAAGATGCAAATGGAAGGCGATACGGGCGGGAACATTCACGGCATCCGCCTCAAAATGCTGGTGGACCACCAGCTTGGCTCCCAGCACATGACCCTGTTTATGGTGGAATTTACCCCCGGCGGCGAGGGTGTCTTGCACGACCATCCTTTTGAAGAAACCTATTACATTCTGAGCGGCCAGGCCGAAGCCCGGCTGGACGGTAAAGTTTACCCGGTTGGACCCGGCGATTTTGTCTGGACCGGCGTAGGCGGCACGCACGGTTTCTTCCAGGTAGGCACGGAGCCGGTGCGCTGGATTGAAACCCAGGCTCCCCAACCCCCGGCCCAGCAAGGCTTCCGCTTCACCGGCGAGTGGCAATACCTTAACGAGAAATTACACAGTCACGGTCACGACCATGACCACGATCACGGCCACGACCACAGCCACTAAACGGGCCGCGCTACATTCCCTGCGATCCTTAAAAACAATTGACCGGCGGTCTGGCAGTTGTGAAGTTACTTCACAATTGCCAGACCGCCGTTATACTTTTGAATCCGGACGGAAAGTGAATCCGGACTGAAAGGCAATAAGTAAGGGTATTAGTACTTACGGCACAATGACAGTTGACCGGGAAAACAGATTATAAAGAACCTAAATGATAGGAGAAAATTGGAGTGAGTTTCGTCAAACAGGTCCAGAATGAGGAAGCGCCCGAGCTGGTGCGCCGGATATTCGAGGCCGGTCAAAAACAATACGGTCTGGTTTTCAATAACTGGCGGGTCTTTGCCCAATCGCCTGAACTATTACGGCCATTCGCTCAGTTTATCGGGGCGGTTACCTCGCCCATCCGCCTGTCCAAACGCACCTTTGAGCTTGCCGTACTCAAAACCTCGCTGCTCAACCAGTGTAATTATTGACTGGCCCATCATTACCATGCCTCTCGTGCAGCGGGCATCACACTTGCAGAAATGCTTGATTTAGCGGATTTTGAAGCCTCCAAAATCTATAATGAAAGCGAAAAAGCGGCTATCGCGCTGGCCCAGGAGCTTACCCTCAATCCGCCAAAAGTATCTAACGAGGAGGAACCGCTAGGGGTCAGCAGCACGACCCAGGCGCGGATTAAAGCCAACTTTAGCGACGCAGAAATAGTTGAGCTGGTTACGGGTATCACGGTATTTAATTTTATGAACCGCTTCAACCGGTTTCTTAACCCCGACCAGGATGTCGAATCGCCCCCGGAGGCCCTGGTGGCGCTTTTCACTTCCCACTAACCCCGGCAAAACCGGCCCGCTGGGCTGGCCTGGGTCACCCGGGCTTAAGAGGCGATAAAGCGTTTGGAAAGAATCCCACCGGCTTGCAACTGGTCGCGGCTGCCGCTCCAGGCTATCCGGCCGTCCTGCAGGACTACAATCCGGTGCGCCAGGTAGCTTAAAGAGGGCCGGTGGGTAATAATTATAGTGGTCCTTCCCTGGACCAACTTTTGAAGAGCTGCTCTTATTAACCCTTCGGACTCGTTGTCAACGGAAGAGGTCGGCTCGTCCAGGATAAGGATAGGGGCATTTTTCAAAAGGGCGCGGGCAATCGAAATCCGCTGGCGCTGGCCGCCGGATAAATTTACGCCTCTTTCGCCTACATGACTCTCGTAACCCTGCGGCAAGCTCATAATAAATTCATGGGCGTGGGCCGCCTGGGCCGCCTCTATGACCTCGCTTTCGCTGGCACTGGGCCGGCTGTAAGTGATATTGTCGCGAATGGTGCCCGAAAATAGAATGGTATCCTGGGGCACCAGGGCAATTTGTTCCCGCAGCGATTGGGTTTGAAGCTGGCGCAGGTCGGTCCCGCCAATCGTGATACTGCCGCTAAGCGGGTCGTAAAAGCGCGGTATCAGGCTGGCAAGGGTGGATTTACCGTCCCCGGTAGGCCCCATTATGGCTACAATTTCACCCGGGTTGACCGCCAGGTTGATGCCTTTTAGCACCGGGCGTTCGGGATTGTAGCCGAACCAGACATTGTTAAAGACAATCTGGCCGTACGGCTGGGCCAGCGGCACCGCCCCGCGCTGCTCCGGCACTTCGGGAGCCTGGCGGAATAGTTCTTCCAGCCGTTCGGCGCTGGCGGCGGCCTTCTGGACAATGCTGGTCAGGCGGCTCAACCGCCGTAAGGGCGTATATAAAATATTGAGGTATTGCATAAAAAGCAGCATCTGGCCCAGCGTCAGGTCGCCATTTGAAACCCGCCAGCCGCCGTACCCCAGGATGATCGCCATCCCAACCGCCGTAATTATTTCAACCCACCATGAGAATAAACCTTCCCAGTTAGCCGCCCGGACGCTGGCTTCGACCGACGTATTGGACTGGCTAACGAAGCGGTCCTGCTCGCGCTGCTCCTGCCCGAAAGCTTTTACCAGGCGAATGGAAGAAAGCACTTCCTGGGCGACCGAGGCCATTCCGCCTTCGCTCGAACGTACTTCCCGGGAAGCCTGCCGGATGCGGTGCCGGAAAAAATTATGGATCAGGAAAAGCGGCGGCAACACCAGCAGCGACAGTAAGGCGAACTGCCAGTCTACCGCGAACATAATAATAATGATGCCGACAACCGTAACCAGTTCAACCGAAAACAGGCTCAAGGCATCTATGAAAGCGTCCTGTAGTTTGGTAACATCGCTGGTAAGGCGGGTTACCAGGTCGCCCACCCTGGCGCGTTCGTGGTAATTCAGGGAGAGCTTTTGCAGTTGCGCATACAGGTCACTCCGCAGGGCCAGGCTGGCTTTCTGGCTGACTTCGGTCATCCAGCGGCGCCGCAAGAAGCCGAACAGGCCGCGCAAAGCTGCCAGGATAAGATAACTCAAGGCGGCAGTGACCAGCAGGACAAGGGGGGAGACCTGGTCCAACTTTTGCCCGAAAAACGGGTGGTGCCCCAGAACATTGTCAACTATAAACTTTAGCGGCCAGGGGCTGAGCATCTCGACCACCGTACTGGCTAACATTGTGATAAGTAGGACCGCCAGTAAGGTTTTATGCGCTCCCATGTAATGAATTAATCTTCTTAACAAGAATATAGCCTCGCTTTTGAATTTCTGCCTTTAATAAAGGTTGCAATAACGAGTATTTTCGTTAAGTCGCAGGTAGCCTGGATTCTGCCGGTGCATTGCGGCCAGGTCGGATTTGTCTGGGTGAAGTTCTTCCCGGCTTCTCTGAAGGCACTCTTGCAGCCACTTTTGTTGGACGGTATCGCTGCCTATCAGCAGGTGGAAATGGTTCGTTTCGACCTTCAGGGCTACATTCAGGCCGTGCCCTACCTGTTCCCTGCCGGGGTAAATCCAGTTTAACTTTTCATCAGCGGGTATCCCCAGCCAGGTGGTCACATCCTTATTCCGGTAGCCCTGCCAGAAGCGCCCAAATTCCGGTTGCAAGTTTTCCTGTCCCTCCCGCAATAGCTGGTAATAGTCCGGTGAAAGGCAAGCCCGCATCACCAGCTCTTTGAAATCCGGCGGCATTTCGTAACAGACGGTCAGATGGGTCGCGTTGGCGTCCAGTACCACCTGCTTGCGGGTGCCTGCCAGGCGGCTTCCGGCCTGTTCATTGGTCATGATAACTCCCGCCGATGTATTGCTTACCGAGATAGCCGCCTGGTAGCGGTCCCCCTCAAAGCCCTGGTCAACCAGCGCGCCGGGGTGATTTGGCGGCATCTGCATATAATCGTTCAGTTTTTCCAGGAAGTTCCAGTCGTCGGTGGGATTACCAATCAGCATAGCGCCACCCTGGCGGCCCCTGGCAAACAGGTATATCAGGCGGCCACCATGTAAGGGCGACAGCACCGCGTAAAGGTGCTCATTATATAGGACCACTTCATTTTCACCGTCGCCGTCAATATCTACTACCGCAACTCCGGGCTTTGGATTGCCGCGTGAGAACCAGTTGGCGGCCGCTACGATAACGCTTCCGCTGCTGGCATGGCGGCCTAAAGCCCTGGCCCATCCCGCCGGGGCGCGGCCATTTTCGGCAGGGTCGTGCCAGGCAGTTTCGTAGGCCGACGCCATCAGGTGTTTCTGGGCCAGCATCAGGAGCGACTTATCGTTGCCTCTTAGCTCGGCGGCGATTAAAAGGGCCTGTTCCTGGTCCAATAAATCCCGGTAGGGCTGCCATTCCGGGTTTTCCGACCAGCCCCGGTAATTTTCACCGGCCTTCCACTCTTGAGCGATTTCATAAAAGGTGCCAGGCTCTATTTCGCGGCCGGGCTGGGCCGGGTGGTTTTCCAACCAGTCCGGCAGCAAAACCGCGTTCACCTCCTGCCGTTCAGCCATCCAGCCCAGGAAAGCCTCGTAACGTTCTAAAGCGCCGCTATCCCACCCGGCGATACCGGCGGTCTTTTCCATATCGTCGGCGTAAACCAGCAGGGTATTTTCGTCGCCGTCCTGCAACCTGGCCTGGATAGTATCTTTCAACCCCTGCCATTGGTGGTCCGCGCCGGGCGGCACCCAGTAGCGAATGTTAGCCGAAATGGGAATCATAACCAGGCCATGGCCGTTCTTGATGCGGTACACCGTGCTGGTTTCCGCAGGGGCTACTTGCCCGGCAAATTGCTCCTCATGGTTGCCGCCATAGGTGCCAACCGCACCATACGGGCCGGTTTCGTCAAACCTGGCCCGGGGGCTGCTGGCGTAATCTGGCCCGGCGGAATAGAGCAGCCGGTCGTCCAGCAAGACATACTGGTAACCGCCATTGGCAAGCTCCGGGTTAGTCAAAACCGGCGACAAAGTCCCGGTATTCCAGACCCGCTCGGGGACCCAGGCAATCTTTAACGAGGTGGGTTCGCACCCCAGGTGACGCTCGGCCAGCCAGAGGTATTCTTCTAGCTGGTGCTGGTTGAAGCGCGGCGAGAACTGAGTCATTACATTTTCGGAATACGTGCCGCCTATCAGGGCCACCAGCCCCTTTTGCTTCAAGTCTTTGACCTGGTCAAAGAACCAGGGCGCGTGCCAGGCAATGGTTTCGACTAGCGTACCGCTCAGGTGCAGGTTGCAGGGTATCCGGTACTTTTCGTGCAAGCGCAGCAAGCGGCTGTACCCTTCTACAATCTCCGTAATGCCCTGGCGGTTGTCATAGCCGTCAGTTATAAGAAACTGGTTGGCGTGGTGTACCAGCGCGAAGGACACCGGGTTCACTTTACCTTCTTCTTGATTGTTCATCATGCTTCCCGCTCCCACTTTACATAATCTAAATCTAAATCTATCACTTTTGCAAGGTTCTTTGACGGTTTAAACGGGATGAGGTGAGAGAAACTTCCGGTGTATTTTTCAAAAACAACCGGGCTGGAGGCGGCCAACCAGGCTTCTACCAGGTCCAGCCATAACGGTAACAGCTCTACGCGGCTATTTTTCATGAGGTAAAAGGTATAGTGGAGATTGTCCAATAAAGCCCGGGCGACCTGTAAAACCACTCGCGGCCAGGTTGCCTTACCGGAAAGCCGGTATGCCTCCCAGAAGGCCGCGCCTGCCCGCTCGCCCGCCCCGAAACTGCCGGTCCTGAAGAAGGACATAATATAGAGCAGGGCGATACCATAGCCTACATCATAAGCCGCTTCCCTTGCCCCAAAGGTATCAAAGTCAATGACCGTGACCCGGGGCAGCTCCAGGAACACATTTTTAGGATGAAAGTCTCCGTGTGAAGGGACCAGCGCAAGCCGGGGTGCGGGAAGGTCCCTGAGCAAGCGGGCTTCAATTTTCTCAATTCGCCCGGCGTAACCGGGGAAAAGCGCTTTAAGCCGGGAGGCGTTACGCAGGGTTAACGCGCTATAATCTTCGGCCTCCCTGAGGGAAGCCTTGACCCCACTAATCTGCAATTGTGTAAGCCAATCAGCTACCAGGCCGGAAGCTCTTTCCAGCCTGATGCCCCCGGCGTGGAGAAAATCGGCCCACATTATGCCGGGAGCCTGCGACTGTAACAGAATCCCTTGTTCCGGGCAGCAGGCAAAGGGCCGGGGAACACAAAATTCCGAGGGCGGCTGAAAACCGGCTTCCCATAAGCACTTCAAAACGTTATAAGCCTGTTCGCTCTGCCTGGAGTTTTTCCGGTCCACCTTGCAGACCAGGCTGATAGAATGCTGCCGCCGGGCCGGTATCTCGGTATAAGAAAGCTGGCAGGTCAGGATTTGCCGCTGCGAATGTTTTTGGACGTCCAGTACATTAATAGAATTCAAAATCCATTGCCCTGAGCGAACTTCCGGAATAATTCTGGCTAACCTCTTTTGTGTAACCTCAAACCCGCTAAACTTCTCTTCCGCTTGCCTGGCTTTATCCAGTTCGATAGGGGCGGTTTGAGTGTCAGGTTTCGGAATAGTCATGCTTCCAACCTCCTCTTTTATGTCAGGCTCCATGGCAGGTTAACTTGTGTTAAAGCCCTTTGAGTAATACAGGCGGTGGGTTTTGAGGCGCACTTAACCGGAGTCCGCCTGGCTGGACCCAAAAGGACCGCCATCTGCCGACCAAACTCAAGACTTTTAGATTATTTACTTGGAATGATTAATTCCCAGCAGGGATTTAACTGACCGGCGTCCCGTAGTGGCAGCCGCCAAACCACCCGGCCAGCTAAAAGCTGGTTAGATATCAATTGAGCAGAGGTGTAAATAGATCCAGGCGGCCTTTGCCTAACTGGCCTTGGTACCGGGGATTCAGGCGGGTAAGTGGCGCTGCCCCTGCTTTCAGGCGATCAATAGTTTCCGAATTTGTAAGGGCCGGAAATTTGGCCCGGATAAGTGACAGGCCGCCGGACACCAGCGGAGCCGCCATGGATGTACCGCTCCAGTGAATATACTCGTTGTTCAGATAAGCGCTATAAAGTCCCACGCCGGGGGCGCTCAGGTCAATATAGCCGCCAAAATTTGAAAATCCCGCCTTGCGGTCCCCGGCATCGGTGGCACTTACCGAAACGACCTTGCTCACTCCGGCCGGATACTGCACTTTTTCCCGCGCATCGGTATTTTCATTTCCGGCTGCGGCCACCATAATCACATTATTGTGCCAGGCATAGTCCAGGATTTGGTTCAAAGCATCGGTTTGGGCATAAGTTCCCAGGCTCAAGTTAATAACCTGGGCTCCGTTATCAACGGCGTACTTTATCCCCTTTAGCAAGGTGAACAGGTCGCCGGTCCCGTCGTTTTTAAGCACCCGCACCGGTAAAATACGGCTCTCAGGCGCGGCGACTAACACCAGCCCGGCGACATGCGTGCCGTGACCGGAAGCAAATCCGTTGGGTGGGTCGTCCGGATTATTGTCATTATCTACAAAGTCATATCCCTGGGGTGCTAACCGGGCATTCAACATAGGATGACCGGCGCTGACCCCGGTATCCAGGACCGCTACCGTAACGCCTTTACCTTTGCTCAGGGTGTGCGCTTCTCTGGTCCTGATTAAATCCTGTACGTATTGTCCCCGGTACGATACCGGGTTACTGCTGGCATCAAAACCGACTATCCAGGGCCGGGCTTCCGGCACGCGCTTGATATAATTAAAGTCAACAAAGGTCACAGCCGGGTCAACTTTCAAGAGCAGCCAGTTGGCAAGTTCGCTGCCGTTCGCGGGTAACTTTAGCCGGTAGATATTCAAACCTGGCAGGACATCTACTATTTCGGTATTGTAACGGGCGTTTATATCGGCGATATCGTTCCCGGGTTGGAGTTCCAGTATAAGCTCGGCCGGGGCAATGTCATCGCTGATAAGTGGGTCGTTCCCGGCTTTTACTTCTCCCCACAGGCCCATAAAACTGTTCAGGAGCAGCCAGAGCGAGATACAGCCCAGTATTTTAAACCAGAATTTATCCGGCGAACGCAGGTTGTGGAGTCTTTCTGAATCAGTTTTCACTTTATTTTCCTCTCAACCTGAAGAGCCGATTTTGCCTTCTTAACTACTCTTGCGTTAGATTTAGCCAACCCTTCGGCTTGAAACCTTCAATAGATTAAAGAGACAGCCGGTCCTTCTAAAATACATCGAATTTTAAAATCGCTGGGGCCGGTGAAATCCCCGGTTAGCGTTCCCCAATCAGTACAATGCCACCCCAATAATAGGGATGCCCAAACTTTTCTTCCTTCATCAGTCGTAACTGGGCCGCCCGGAGAGCTTCGGCTTTATCCGCCCGGTTGAGTAGATTGGAGTAAAAATAGCGGGTTAACTCGGCGGAGGCCCGGTCATGGACTGTCCAAAGACTGACGACCACCGAGGGGACGCCCGCGTAGAAAAATCCCCGGGCCAGTCCTAAAAGCTCATCGCCGTAAGTGACGACATTCTGGCCGCTGTCACAGGCGTTGAGTACCACCAGCCAGGCCTGTAGCCTTAAGTTGTAGATATCATTGACGGTTAACAGGCCGTCAGCCAGTTTGAGGGCTGAAAAAAGCGGGTTGTCGTACCGGAAATAGCCATGAGTAGCCAGGTGGAGAATATTATAGTTAGCGGCATGGTCTTGCCAGTTCCGCAGGGTGGCGGCCGGACCGCTTAAGGCCCGCGAACCTTCCATTAACCCGGCTACAAGTTTCAGTTCCGCCTCAATCTGCTGGGTATTGTCGTCCGGCACACCGATAGCCAGGGCGCGCAGTTGGCCGGGCCGGTCGTGGGGCCGGGACCGGCCAAGCAGGTGAATGCTGGCGCTAACGGTGCAGCTAAGCGAAAAATCTTCCAGTAAATAACGCCCGGTGGTCCGGTTGTACAGCGCCCCAAAGGGTAAAAGATGCAGGGTACCGTGCGGCACGATAATCAATTTTGGCCGCGTTTGCGGGTCAAGCAGCTCGATTAAAGGGCCTATCAGGCAGTCATAAAGACCGGCCAGGTGGCCCTGTACCGAAGAGAGCAGGGAAGCACGATGCCTGGTTACATATTCATCGCCGTATTTAAACTTGCCAAACTGGTAAGCCGCCAGTTCTTGCAGCCGTTTTACCTGGACGGTCCCGGCCAGCCAGCGGGTCGTAAAACTGTGCCGGGTAATTACAAAGGCCAGCAACCGGCCCTCCACCTGGGCGAATTCCAGCCAGGTGGTCGCGTCATCCAACCCTGCCTGGACTTCTGCCAGGTTGGCCGGTTTAATTTCGGGCCGGGCCTGGGCGGGTGCGGCGGCTTCCAGCAGACCAAGCTGGCGCATTGTTTCGGTGTATTGCTGTTCTAACCCGGCCATTGCTTGCTCGGGCGCGGTTTCCGGAGTGGCGGCATCCGGGGCCGGCGAAAAGGGCCCTGGTTTTAGGGTGCTGTCCTGGCGGTATAGCCGGTTGAGTTCGGCCCGCAGCAGGCCCAGTTTCCGGTAAAGTTCAGCCGCCGCCGGGCTAACTTCCTCGCTGCCCGCCGCCAGAGATTGGCCCAACCTTTCCAATAAAACCCGGCTCTTGGCCTGTTCCAGGTATTGAAAAGCTTCCGCCTCGCGGCCGCTTCGCAAGCAGAGCGCCTGAACGCCTTCATATATACTTAACTTATTTCGCAAGAAGGCTGTCTTGAATTCTTCGGAGGGCAGGCCCACCCGCAGTTGGTCCATTTTAGCCAGGGCTAGACGGTAATAATCCAGCGCTTTTCCGGTATCGGCCGTAATTTCAGCCAGGCTGCTGCAAATATGCGGGATAAGCTCATCGGCTTCCAGGGTCAGGGCTGCTTGCAATAATTCATTTAGCAGACCCCTGGTCTTTTCCGGGGCCGACCGCAAGCGCAGCCGGGCCAGCCCGTAGCGGGCTTCCAGGGTGTAGCGGGTCAGGCTCAAAGCTTCGAAAGTTTGGTTAGCGCGCTTGAAGTAAAACCCAGCTCGCTGTTTGTTAACCACCTGCAAGAAAAGTTCACCCCTCGCCAGGTCCACCAGCCCCTGCCAGACCCGGTTACCTTCGGTCCGGAAAAGCGCCGCCGCTTCTTTGAGATATTTGAGCGCCTGGCCTATGTTCCCCTGGCGGGCTAAAGCCACGCCCATCCGGGTGCGGGTTTTGGCGCTTTCGAAACGCGGCCCGTTCAGGTCAAAATAGGGTAAGATTCTTTTATAAGTTGTGAGGGCTTCATCCAGCAAATTTAACTCAAGGTGAATGTCGGCCAGTTCCTGTTCACAGCGGCGGACATCCGCTTCCATCTCTTTGGCCTGGAAGTTAGCCCTTGCCCGTTCGTAAGCCTGTAAGGCGGCCACATAATTACCCTGGCGAAAATAAATCCAGCCTTTGTTACCGTCCAGCATCGCCAGCAATACGCCAAGTTGGGCCTGTTCGAAGACTTCCCGGCATTCCTGGTCCAGCAGCAAAGCCGCCTTGAAGTCGCGGCGTTCGGCATAGATTAAAGCCAGGTTCAGTTTAATCTTGGCTTGCAAGACCTTATCCTGCCCGCTCCCGGCCAGTTTTGCCGCTCTGGTGTAATAGTAGGTGGCTTCCTCGTAGCGGTCGCGCCGCTGGTACAGGCCGCCCAGGTTGCCCATTACCTTGGCCGCGTCAATCAACTGGCCCTCGGCCAGCAGAATTTCTTCCAGTTCCAGGGCCAGGCTCTGGGCTTCTTCGTACCGGCTCAAGAAAATCAGGGTATTTATTTTGCCAATTTGAAGTTTGCCGAACAACAGCCGGTCCTGGTTCCCTTCAAGCAGTTCCCCGGCCTGGTTGTAATATTCCAGGGCTTCCTGGTAAGCGCTGGCGGCCCGATAACTGTTAGCCATAGCCGACAGGGCAAAAATCCGGTTGAGCGTGGTATCTTTAGCCGCCGACAAATCGGCCAGGCTGCGCAACAGGGTGGCATAATTTAAGGCGAGCGTAACATCGGACAGGGCAAGCTGGGTAATTGATTGGGCCAGGCGCTCAAAAATTACCGGCCTGGCCTGGTGTATCCTCTGTACAATCCATTCTCTCTGCGTGGCCCCTGACATTGCGACAAGTTCCGGCAGGGCTTCCAACCATTCCCCGGCCCATTCATCAATAGCCATTTCAGGCAAAGCATACCCAACTTGCATAGTTACCTCAGAAGTCCGGTCCTGCTAGCTTCCTACCGGTCTATCCCGCTGGTTACGGTGAATTTTAAACCAAATTCTGTTTCAGCTAATTCTATAACACCAAATCACCCCAAAAGTAGCGGTTGAGTGTGAAAATATCCCGAGTAGTAATAAATACTTAGTTAGCAACTACTGGTTATCTTAAAGGAAATGAGTTGGACGCCTTGAGGTATTGCTACTAATATATTCGTTAATATAAATACGGCTAAACTATCTAACCGGACAAATTGTAAAGGTAAATCGCCGGACGCTTATTTCAAATCAAAATGAATCAAGTTACTATTTCAATTACAACCACCCGGAATGCTTGAAATACTGGTGAAGGTTTCTACCGCCTTTATAAGGACAACGCCTACCGGTGATGCAAAGACCGGCTAAATGTGGCAGAATGAAACTTATATTACCTGCTTTTTGCAGGTGTCCGCCCTTTTAATGTTCTCTTGTTCAAAAGAGATTCCCTTATTGGTTTACATCTTTAGATAGTGCCATTGAAAACTGCGTGCCGGGCAAGGCAGCTAAGCTTACCGCCCGCAGGAACGCGCTATATTTATTGCTTGCCAGGGATTAGCTTATGAAGAATAGTGAAAGTGATTTAAAACTGGTAGAAAGATGCCTCCAGGGTCAGGAAGATGCCTGGCAAACTTTAATCGAGCGCTACCAGTCTTTAATTTACTCGGTCCCTTTCAGTCTTGGGTTTAGTAAATCCGAAGCGGATGATATTTTTGGTTCGGTATGCCTTATCGTGCTGGAAAAGCTGCCTACCCTGCACCAGCAGGAAAAGTTTAAAAGCTGGTTATTAATAACCACCCGGCGCGAATGCTGGCGCTTGCACCGTAAAAGTGAGCGGACCACAACCGCCGCCGATATGGCTAGAAACCGGGAAAGTACTCAGGAAGAAATGAACTATCTTGACCTGCTACCGGATAGCTCGGCACCGCTGTATGATGCTCAAATTAAGCACGAAGAACTGGAAATACTTCAAAAGAGTATGGCTGCACTCGATGAACGCTGCCGGAAAATGTTGGAACTGCTCTATTTCTCGGATGGGCCGGTTTCCTATGGCGCGGTCGCCCGCGAACTAAAAATAGTTGAAGGCGCGGTAGGACCTTCCCGGGCGCGCTGCTTGAAAAAATTAGCCTATTTAATGGCGGGCATGGGGTTTTAAGGGGGGAGACTAATCAAAAGCGGGCCGGGTACAGGGCGGTTGCCCGAATTTTCAGGATTGAATGTATTTTGGATAAAAGAACTATCTCTTAATAATATGTTAATGTATCCGGTTTTAAGCGAAGTTGGAAGTTAATTAGCAGGTTACTCCGGAGAGTTTTTAGTAATGAAAGAAAATCCAAATTTTTTAATGCAAAGTTGTCCGGCCGGTATTTCTTATGAAACATTAGTAGATTATCACGAAAAACGCCTGGAAGCAGCAGAATTTCAAAAAATGAGCCGCCATCTCGAACAGGGCTGTCCGGTTTGCGCTTCCCAGTTAAGCCTGTTGAGTCGAATTTCCCAGGCTATTCAACTGGATAAACAATCTAAACCGGCCCCGGCCTTAGCGGCCCAATTGCAACTGGCCTTTAGGAATCGCTATAAGCAACCGGGCCTGCTGGACCGTTTAGCGGCGGTCCTGACTTTTGACAGCCGTACCAGCCTGGTTCAGGGCTTGCGCGGTCAGGAATTGGCCGGTTTTTACCAGTTACTCTACGAGGCAGATGTATATGAGTTAGACCTTCAGGTAGTGCCTTCACCGGGCCAGGCGTTCTTACCGGCCCATTTCACTTTACTGGGCCAGATACTACCGTTTGACGGGTCCGGAAGCCTGGCAGAAGCAAGCTTAACCGCTGCCGGGGGCAACCGGTTTTCCACCAGGTTAAGTGACAACGGTGAAATCGAATTTCAAGACTTGCCCGGGGGAACTTACCAGCTGGAAATTAAACTGAAAGACAAAATCCTTGTAATCGAAAAACTGGGTTTGAGCTGAATTAAAGCGGCCTTAAACCCCTGAAACTACCCTCGCACCCATTAACTGCGCCGGGTTTCGCAGACGCCTAACTGAATAAAAATTTATTATAGGCCCGGTACAGGCCAAAGTAGGTTAACTCAAAACTCTGTGTTTCCACGACATTCCTGGAAATTAGTTTTATGGAGCCATCAACCTCCAGAAATTTTAAAATTGGCTGTATTTCTTTCTCCGGTATCCAGGATTTTAATCTGTCAGCAAAATGGTTAACTTCGATCACTTTGTTACCTGTCTTCAGGTATTCCTCATAAGCGCTGTAAAGCACGATTCCTTTGGGGTTAGTTTTTTCCAGATCAATTGGCATTGTCACAATTAGCTCCTAAGCGCTTTTAAAGCTCGCTATGCGGATAAAACCGGTTTAATAATTTAGCTTATTTAACTCAACTTATCCCTTCCCTGCAATAGGACTTCTTAGCTACTATGCCTGGCCTGGTAATTATCTTGTCTATATTTATACGAAATACAAAGTGGATTGGACAAAATTACAAATAAAGGGCATTGCAAAAGGATTGAGATTAATCTGGTGAAAAGGGGAGGAAGGCGGTTTGCGGCTAAACGTTAAGCCAAAGAATGTCAATCCAGGCTCACCTGGCATTATCTGGTCCTATATGACCGCTAATAGGTGTTACTTCCAAGGTAAATTATAATATCCGGGTGAGCGTTCAAATGAATCCGATTGATATTGTTATATGGATTTGCGAGACTCCAGGGTTTAACTGGCAAGGGTAGTTAGGGAAGTTAAAATATTGCGGCAAAGCGGTTAAAATTCAATCACTGGAATAGTACTTGAAATAATTGTAACTTATATGTCAACAAGTTATAGCGCCACCGGTCCGGCCCGGCCCCGGGGCCTGTTGCCACTACCGGTTTATAAGGGTTGGCCCGGGAAAAGTCAGCGGGTCCGGCCAGGCACTAGTTACTATAAAATTTGGTAATGTACTCTCGTAAGATGGGTTGGAGTTTGAATAGCGGCCTATCCCCTTCCCTTTCAATAAAGGTCCGGCGAAACAGGGATTCGAGGGTTTCGATTAGTTGAAGGCGGGATGAGGTGGATTTGGAATATTCTTCCAGCTTTTCCAGGGCAACTGGTTCCTTTTCTGAGGCCAGCCAGAACATCATTTCCTGTTCCGCCGGGGAGAGCCGTCTGAATTGCTGGTCCAGCATAAGTTTGATGTCGCCAAAAATCGGTTCGTTAAGGTGCAGGAAATCAGGAATGTTGCCGCCAAATACTTCCCGGATGGTCCAGGCCCCGAGCTTCAAGGCCAGCGGGTTGCCGGAGTATTGCGTGACAAGCTCGTTCCATTCTTCTTGCGTGCCGTGCAGGTTCTGACTCTTTAGAAATTCCTGGGCTTCAATATAATTAAGCCCCGCCAGCACATGGGTTTGCATTAGCGGGGTATTGCTTTCAAGAGCAATTATTTCGTTTGGTTTCTCGCGGCTGGTAATTATCAGGCAACTTTGGTGGTGGCTCTGGCCGAAATAGGTCAACAAATCCCCAAAACCTTCAAAACCGGCCTGGTATATCCCGGCCCGATTGGCGGCCTGGAGTATATTCTCATAACCATCCAGGACAATCAGGCAGGCGTTATTTTCTAAAAAGGAAATCAACCAGTTAAGTTTCTCGGTCAAAGTTTCCGGGGGGTGGGCGTAGGCGGCAACATTCGGTTCAAAAAGTTCGAAAAGATCATTAAGCAGCTGCCCCGGTCGCGGGGAAGCGCGCAAGGAACGCCATATTACATGTTTAAAATGCTTCTCAGCCTGCTTTGCCAGTTTACTGGCAAGAATAGTTTTGCCAAGCCCGGCCATGCCCAGCAGCAAAATTATGCGGGCCTGTTTATTGGTTATAGAGTCCTCCAGCAAATCCAGGTCTATACTATGCCCAAAAAAGTTACTGACATCCAGGGCTCTCTCCCAATCGGCATGGTGGCGCAGGTGCGGCTTAATTAGCGTGATATCGTCTGGAGTGTTGTTAACTTCAGCTTTATATTTAATCGCGCCCGGCTGCGGCGGGTATTGTCCGCCTGGCGCGTCCGGTGGAGAGGTTTTCGGCAAGCGGTCAAGCTGGTCAAAGGGTGGGTTTAGCCATTCTTCGGGCGTAAAAATGCCCGCATCCCGGCCAATTATGCTAAGCAATTCGATTACTTCCGCCTTTTCCCGGATGGCGCCCCATTCTACCAGCACAAAAATTATTCGTTTGATTTCCGGGTAAGTTAGCAGCGTACTACCGGAGGCGTTCAGTTTATTGCTTAAAACGTTCGGATGCAGGCCAACTGCCTGCGCCAAATCCTTCTGAGATTTGCCTGTGGGCCGCCGGTATTCTTGGATTTTCTTTCGAAATTGTTCCAGACCATTCATAAGGGGTTTTATAGCACCTGTTTCCCAGCTTTTTATAACATTATTCATAATGTTCAAGCCACTCTAGTGCGCTTCAGGCGATGGGTGGTTCAACGCTTTTTCAGGATGCTTAAAGCTGTACAGAAGGTTCGGAAGTCGCCAAGTTGAAACTTTAGATGACTCTAAAGATACTTTATAAAAGTAAAACTACTATAATGGTATGGACTTAAAAGGTCAGTGACGGTGAGGACCACGCACAGGAAATTATTGTTTTTTTTACGACTCTCTTCATACAATCAGGAAAAGTATTTGTGGCAGGCACATGTACATAGATAGTAGTTCAGTTACGGACACATCTCAGTAAAAGCTAATTTAATTTGTGATTAAACTGCTATTCAAAATTCAGTTAATATAGTTAAGAGATATAAACTAAAAGGTGCTATGGAGTTGGAAAGGACTGGTTTTGTCTCTTTGTTTCCTATTATGCTTCTTTATTGAATCAATTATACTTCTTTATTGAACCAATTATGCTTCTTTTATGAACCCACAAACGTGTTGGATGTAAATTTTTATGCTTGCATCCAGTGTTAATCCTACGCGTAGTAGGGTAAAGCACAGGTGAATTTTTGTCAATACCTTAAATATGACCTCCGCCCGGTTGAAACTCAAGGATCTAAAATAGAGTCTACTTATGCAATCGGTTAAATGGCTAATAAATGTTGAAAAATAAGCTAAAAAAAGCAACATTAAAAATAAATTAATTCTTTATCTTTCACTCTGAATTTTTAATACAAGGATTAAAAGGGCCCGTTGTAATTTCTGCTACAAAAGTAGTTAAACTGGTAAATATGGCTATCATAGGCGGCAGATTCGATGGTAAAAGCGTTTCTAAACCGAGAAATCGGCCTTTTTGCCGGTTTTTTGCCGGGATTTTCCGTTTTTAAAACACTTGCTTTTGGAATTTTTTTGAAATTGATTAACTTTTTGCTTGTTTTATGTTAACTTTACTATTCATTTAGCTATGACTTTGTGTTAAAATTTTTTACGTTACCCTACGCAATTTACCTGAACAGTATTTTTGAGACCCCGGCGCATACAGAGGTTTCGAATTAAATAGCCCCATAGGCTTGTTGCCTGGTGTTATATTGTTTTAATCAACTGTTAAACCCTTAATTTAAGGGACGCCCTACCATAATTTGTAAAGAAATCTTTGCATTTAAAATGGAAATCTATTTTCAGTAACTGTTAGTATTATTGTTATTAAGTGGTTACGTCCTGATGCCAGCCAGATGGGTTTCAAATTATTTGTAGATTTTACCTGGAATTTAAGTTATAGGTTTTTAGACGGAACACCAGGAATGTTTAGTACCGGAAGCTCTTTAGTAGCGAGGAAGGCCGGTCACTTACAACCTGGGATTTATTTATGGTTGAAAATTTAATTAAAACGTGGGTTATTAACTTATAATGGGGAATTTTACTTGAATAATAATCTCACCCTAAGATGAGATTTTTATTTCTTGAGTCGGTGTAAAGAAAGAAATACCCTTCCAAGTGGTTAAGTTGAGAAACCTCCTGGAAGTACGTACAAAGTTACCATAGCTCTAACATCCTGGCTAAACCGGGACCTTAGGGGTAGCCAAGTGCTGGGTCTCCCTCTCCTACCTGATCAAGAAATCCAGGGCTCATTAATTTAATAGCCGTAAATTGGCTGTATAAGGCTGATAAAGACTTTGCAGGTAATTATGCTGCAGATGTTAACCTCAAGATATATGAGTTGAGCATTTATCTCCAGGTTAACATCCAAATAACCCAAAAGCTCTAACATCTTGACTAAAGTCAAGACCTTGAGGGTTTGGGATAAATTATTGACCCTTTAATTTAATTTGTCAAGAACTATCAACCCAGGTTGGTTGGTTCCGGGACCTATTCATTAAGCAAACCAATGCTTATTTTATAGGCTCCGGATGAATAAATAATAGGAGGGGCAGTTGATTAAAGTAGGAATTATAGGTTGTGGTTATTGGGGACCAAAACTCATAAGAAATTTCTATGAAATACCTCAATCCGAAATTTCAATTATTTCGGACCTGAGCCGAGAAAGGTTGAACACAATTGCTCAACTATACGGCTCTATAGCGACCACACAAGATTACCAGCAGTTGTTGGACAGTGATGTCGAGGCTGTGTGTATCGCCACACCAATCCGGACCCATTACAAGCTGGTCAAAGAAGCCCTGCTGGCCGGTAAACATGTCCTGGTCGAAAAGCCCCTGGCCGCTTCTACCGAAGAAGCCCTGGAGCTTTGCATATTGGCGGATAACCTGGGCCTGACCTTGATGGTCGGCCACACCTTTGAATATAACCCGGCAGTCGAAAAATTGCGTAGCATTATTCAAAGTGGCGAACTCGGCGAGATTTTCTACATTGATGCCGCCCGGTTGAACCTGGGCCTTTTCCAGAAAGATATAAATGTGCTGTGGGACCTGGCGCCCCACGACTTTTCAATAATAAGCTTCCTTTTGGATGGCGCCGAACCGGATTTTATCACCGCCCGGGGTGCCAGCCATATCATCCCCAATATATATGATGTTGTGTTCAGTGAAGCTTATTTTCCCAATAACGTGCTGGTAAATGTGCATGTTAGCTGGCTGGACCCCTGCAAAGTCCGCCGGGTAACCGTGGTAGGCAGCCAGAAAATGGCCGTCTTTAACGATGTAGCCGAAGCTGAAAAAATCCGCATTTACGATAAGAAAGTAACCATTCCCCAGGAAACCGGCACAGGCGAGTTTATTAACTTTACCCCTTCTTACTTCACCGGCGATATAACTATCCCGCGCATTCCGGCCGCCGAACCCCTGAAGATAGAATGCCAGCACTTTTTGGACTGTATTGCTACCGGCAACGTACCGCGCAGCAGCGGGTGGGTCGGTTTGAAAATAGTCCGGATGCTTGAAGCGGCCGACCGCGCCTGCAAGGCGCAACCGGTCTATACCCACACGGTTACCCAGTACAGACCGACGCTGGTAGCCAATGGTAATACCGGTGCTTAGCCCGGCCCAAATCAAAGGGCGGCAGTCCGATAGGGTTAATTAACCGGAAAGTTGATGATTACATAATGCAGCAGACTACACGCTTCTATACCCAGGCTAATTATCCCGGCGTCTTTTTTGGCGGTGAAATCAAGGGCGCTGAAACCGCTCAATTCGACCCCGGTAGTTATATTGCCTATCCGACCGGGCGGCACCTGGCTGACCCGGTGCTGCGACTCGGGGCGCGGGCTACCGTCCGGGCAGGCAGTATCCTGTATGGCGGCAGCGTCATAGGTGCGGACCTGGAAACGGGCCACGGGGTGGTGCTTCGCGAGCAGAACGTTATTGGCGATCATTTTAACGTCTGGAACAACACGACCATTGATTACGGCTGCGTGATTGGCAACAACGTTAAAATCCATACCAATTGCTATATTGCCCAGTTTACCCAAATTGAAGACGATGTTTTTATGGCGCCGGGGGTGACTATTGCCAACGACCCTCACCCCGGCTGCCAGTTTTCCAGCCAGTGCATGCGCGGCCCGACCATCAAAGCCGGGGCGAAAATAGGCGTAAACGTCACAATCCTGCCCATGGTAACGATTGGCGAAGGCGCGGTAATCGGTTCGGGAAGCGTGGTTACTAAAGATGTAGAGCCTTACACAGTAGTCTTTGGTAACCCGGCTCGCCCCTCCAAAATCTCTATCTATGCCATGCGCTGCTGGACCGGCCATACCGACCGGCCCTACCGGCCGCCCGAAGTCGCGGTTTCCCCGCCACCTGGCACAATTTATTAACTGTCCTTTTTATTATTGCGGGAGGCACAATGCAAATACCCCTGGTGGACCTGAAGGCCCAGTACATCCCTCTCCGGGAGGAGATTATGCGCGGAATGGCCGCTGTCCTGGACAGCATGCACCTGACGACCGGCCCGAACCTGGCCGATTTTGAAGAAAACTTTGCGGCCTTTTGCGGTGCCGCTTATTGTGTCGGGGTCGCGAACGGCACGGACGCTCTACAGCTTGCTTTGCGGGCCTGCGATGTCGGGCTTGACCCGGCCGATGAAGTTATAACTGTTTCGCACTCTTTTATTGCGACCACCGAAGGTATCTGGCAAGCCGGGGCCCGCCCGGTCTTTGTCGATATTGATCCCCGGACCTACACGATGGATGTAAGTCAGGTGGAAGCAAAAATCACCGCGCATACCAGGGCTATTTTGCCGGTCCACATTCACGGCCAGATGGCCGATATGGTGAGCTTGCGCGAAATAGCCGACCGCTACAACCTTTATTTAATTGAAGATGCCGCCCAGGCTCACGGTGCCTCACTTAACGGGAAACCGGCCGGGTCGTGGGGTGATTTGGCCTGCTTCAGCTTCTATCCGGGGAAGAACCTGGGCGCTTACGGCGAGGCCGGGGCGATAACCACGGACAACCAGGCCCTGGCCGAACGCCTGCGGGTACTGCGTAATCACGGCTCCGAAACCAAGTACAAGCACATTGAACTGGGTTTTAACAGCCGGTTGGACGAACTACAGGCGGTGGTGCTGCGGGCCAAGCTGCCTTATATAAACCGCTGGAACGAGGGCCGCCGCAAAATCGCCCGGCAATACGACCGGCTGCTGACAGGTAGCGGCCTGGTAACGCCTTTTGTTGCTCCCGGCTCCGTATCAGCCTACCACCATTACGCCGTAACCTCCGGCAACCGGGACGCCCTTTTGGACTGGCTGCAAGCCAATGGCATCGGGGCCGGGATTCATTACCCCTTGCCTATTCACCTGCAACCGGCCGGAATGCGCTACGGCTACGCGCCGGGCAGCCTGCCGGTTACGGAAAAGTACACCGCCAGCACCTTATCCCTGCCCATCTATGCCGAGATGACGGACGAGCAGGTTAATTACATTGTGGCTAAAGTCTTTGAATTTAAGGAACTCAAGGAGAAACCCAGGATTAAGGATAGCCTGGTAACAATGAAGTAGCGGCCCGAAAAGGGTAAAGGGGCCAGGTAACCGCGCCGGTAGCTTAACCGGCCGGGCAGCCTGGCCCGCAGGTGGGCCGTTGATGAAGCACTAAATTGCCCGGTAGGTAAGAGTAGGTTAAAACTAATCTTGCCCTTATCAACCGGGAAAATTGAGGAGGCAACAGTGGAACTTCGGTATTTATGGACATTAGCCAGAAAGTGGTTCTGGTTGATCCTGCTTGGGTCGTTATTGGGTGGTTTTGGTGGCCTGCTGGTCCATTCTTTTCAACCACGGGTTTACGAGGCTACCTCCACACTTTTCGTAGTAACACCGAACCGCAGTGATTACAGCGGCGTCCTGGGCGACCAGCAAGCCGCCAAAGCGTTTGTGGCTTTTCCTAAATCGGCCCAGGTCCTGGCCTCCACTTTACAGACCCTGGGGGTTAAAGACCTTAACCCCATGCAACTGGCGGCCAAAGTAGCGGTTGAGAATACCCGCGAGACCCAGTTAGTGACTGTCCGGGTGAGCGACGGTGACCCGGCGATGGCCGCGAAATACGCCAATGAAATCGCCAAACAGTCCATTGACCTGTACCAGGCCGCCACTACCGAAAACCCGGATTCGCGAAAGTTCGCTACCCAGGAATCGCAGTTGATTACCGAGCAGATTCAAATCCTGGAAAAAGAACTGGCCGCCCTTAGAGCGCAGCCCGACTCCAGTTCGGAGTCAACCCTGATTACCGGGCGAATTTACCAGATCAATCAATTTTTGGCCTGGCTGCGCCAGTCCTTCCAGCAGATGGTTAATGCCTCGACCGATTTAAACGGCAGCCAGGTCCGGGTATTGGAACAGTCCATGATTCCGTCAAGCCCGGTGGGCTCTGGCCCGGGCCTGGTTATCATCCTGGGCATCCTGGCCGGTATGCTGGCGGCGGTCGGCCTGATTATCTTTATTGAGGAAACCGACGACATTTTACGGACTCCGGCCCGCATAGACAAGGCGACCGGCCTGGCTACTTTCATCAGCATTGGCCGCCAGGCGACTTCGTCCCAGTTCATGATTGTTAAACCGGACCCCCAGATGATTGCCGCCAAGCCAAAAAGTTTAACCGATAGGAATGTGCCGGAAGCTTTTATGAGCCTGGGGGTGGTCATCCGGCGCGAGAACAATCAATTTACCCATAATGGCAAGCAGTTGAACTCTTTGCTGATTACCAGCCCGGAAGATGGGGACGGCAAGACCCTTACCGCCTCGCAAATAGCCCTGGGCATGGCCCGCACCGGCACGAAAGTAGTGCTGGTGGACGCGAACCTGGCCGAGCCTTCCATCCATAAAATCTTCGGGCTTTCTAACGAAACCGGCCTGAGCAATTTCTTTTACTTTGCGTCTGTTAAAGCCCTGGATGCCAACCTGCAGACGACCCACGAACCGAATTTAAGTATCCTGGCCGGTGGCCCGGCCATCCCGGCGCCGGGTGAATTACTTTCCTCGCCTTTAATGGCCTCTATTATTGCCGAGTTGTGTAAAACCGCCTTCGTGATAATCGACAGCCCAGCGGTGCTGACTTCCAGCCACCCGGTCATCCTGGCTAACAAAAGCGACGCCATTATGCTGGTAGTTGACGCTCGCCGGACGACCACCACCAAATTGAGCCGCTCCCTGGAAGTTCTCTCCTGGGTCAATACCAGTGTCCTGGGGGTAGTGCTAAACCGGGCTACCAGGACTATTTAACCGGGATTTATTTCTAGCCGGCGGCGTTGCGACCGGCTGCTACTAACCGCTAACGAGCGCGGCAGCCCCTCTATAGCGGTAAAAAAGGACTGAACGGATGCAGTTAACTACCAGGCCAACTTATTTCAGACACAATCTGGCAACCATTTACTGGGAATGGGAAGCTCAATTTGCCGGTACCTGGAAACTGGTCGGCGCCGGACTGGGCCTGACTCTGGTTGCCGGTGGGCTAATAACTTTAAACCCGCTAATCGGTCTGGGCGCAGTCCTGGGGCTGCTTTTGCTGGTATTGATGATACCCCGGCCCATCTGGATTGTTTATTTTCTCTCGCTGGCCCTGCCGCTGACCGGCGGGTTATCCAGGGGCGCGGTAGTCCCCTTCTTCAGGGTCAGCCAGTTGCTGGTGGTGCTGGGTTTTGGCCTGATGCTGGTGGTGCTGCCGACCCGGCACGGTAAAACCCGCCTGAGTTATATAGATTTAGCTTTTTTCGTGATGTTCCTGGCGGGGGCGGTCTTTCCGGTCCTGACCCTGTATTACCGGGGAGAGCGCATCAATTTCACCGAAAATGCCCTGGGTCAGGCGCCCCTGCAAATCCTGCTTGGGCCGCTCCAGTACTACTTCCTCTACCGGGTCATTGTAGCGGTCATTTCTTCGGAAGTGGAAGTGCGCATCCTGATATCGCTGACTTTCCTGGCAAGTATTGCGGTTTCAGTGATTGGTATCCTGCAAAAGTTGAATTTCGGGCCGGTTAGAGCTTTCCTGGAAGCCAATTACCCGACTCCTTCCCAGGGCTACCTGATACCCGATGTTAACCAGCGCATTACCTCAACTTTACAGCATTACAGCGGCCTGGGAGCCTACCTCAGCTTTAGCATCATAACGGCCCTGGCATTCTATTCTTCCAGGCACCACATCAAAATTTCGAGCGTGCTTTTGCTGACCACCATCCTGGTGGACAGCCTGGCCCTGCTCCTTACCGGGACAATCGCCGCCTGGATTGGCCTGGTAATAGGCAGCCTGGTGGTCGTACTCAGAAGCGGCCGCCTTTCCGTCACGGTAGCCCTTATTTCCCTCGCGGGCCTGGCCGGGGCGGTGTTGCTGTTCCAGCCTTTTATAGTCGCCAGGTTAGATGAGCAGCTGGGCGCGGGAGCCGCGCAGGGGGTTTTCCCGCAATCTATTGCTTTCCGGCTCCAACTCTGGGACCAGATTTACTTACCGGCGATTGGGCAGCACCTGGTCTTTGGCTCCGGCCCCACGCCTTCCACCACTAATAGTTGGACCGCCGAAGAGTCCTTTTATTTATTCTTGCTGCTGCGGGGTGGAATTATTTACTTTCTCAGCTATGTACTTTTGCTGGGAATCGCCCTTGTTACCTGCAGGAAAGAAAGCAAGCGGAAAAAAGTAGAGAAAAAAGAGGGCAAAGAAACTATTTTCCAGACCGTTGCCGGTGCCACCTTCGGTATCCTGGTAGCTATCACCGTAATGAATATTGTGGGCGAGTACTTTACTTACGCCGGAGGAACCCAGCTTATCTGGACTTTCCTGGCGATTGTAATAGCAGGCAAGCAACTGGCGAACGCACCGGCGGAAACATTGCTGCCGCCAACCGATTATAAAGTGTGGGTCCACCCGCAAACGCCCGCCCCCTTATTGGACGGCCAGGACGGCCAGGCATCCAGGGCTTTACCGCCGGTTGGGGTTGGGGCCAGCGCTTCTCTATCCTATAAATACCTGACGCCATCGTTTCAGCTTGCGGTGGCAGGTTTGCCAGCTTACGGCCGCCTCAAGAATATAGCCGCCCTGCTGGACTGGCATTTTGTAAAAGAGTCGGTCCTGGTCGGTTTCGGTTCCACGCTGGCGCGGGTTCTGGGCCTGGTATTTGCGGTGGTCCTCGCCCGGTTTCTGACGCCTTCGGACTTTGGCTACGTGCGGTACGCGCTGACTATCGTGGGAATCATAACGATTGCCTCGGCGGCGGCCCCGGCCAGTATTTCCCGTTTTATGGCGGCCCACCGGCACGACCCTGACTTGCGAGACCGTTATTACGCCAGCGGTCAGGCGGGCATCGCCCTTTTGCTGGGCCTTTCGCTGCTGGTAGGGCTGCCGGTGCTGGCTGCCCTGAGGGCACTCGATATCGGCACGCTTATCTGCATTATTGGCCTGACCAGCTTTGCTAACTATTTCGCCCTGGTCAGGGGTTTGGGCAACGTCTGGAAGATGAGCCTGAGCTATATCCTGACCAACGTCCTGATGCTCCTCGCCGCTTTTCTGGTGCTGGGCTTGCTGGGAATAAAAAGCGCCGAGGCGGCCCTGGTAATTTACGGGTTAGCGAACCAGGCGCCAGGGCTTATCCTGGAACTGTTCAAGCCGGAAAAGATTTTCTTCCGGGTCGGGCTGGTTTCTAAAAAGCTGATGCTTGAGCTTGGCCGGTTCGCCTGGCCCCTGATTTTAACCAGCGGCGCTTACACCATCTGGTTCGGCGCGGACCTGCTTTTAGTTGAAAGCTTTACCCCGCAGTCTACCGCCGCCTATGCCGCCGCTAAAACTCTTTCGGGAGCTTTCATATTTATACCGACCGCCATCACGATGGTCCTGATGCCGAGGGCCGCTTCCCAGGACCTGAGCGAGAGCAAGCGGTACTGCCGGGGCGCTCTGCTGGTAACCCTGGCCCTGTCGCTGGTAGGGGCGCTGATTGTCGCGGCCGGGGGGCCAGGGTTGATTGGCCTTACTTTTGGGCCGGGTTACAGCCAGGCTTATTTACCGCTGCTGGTCCTGAGCATTGGCATGACTTTCTACGCGCTTTCGATTGTGCTGGAAGGCTTCATTGTCGGGCACGGACGGCCCGGCCTGAGTTTTCAATCAATGCTGGCGGCAATGCTGACGACGGTGGCAAACGGTTTCTGGTTAGTGCAGGTTTTTGGCAGCCTGGGGGCCAGCCTGGCTTTTACAGCCGGGGCGGTTATGGGCCTGGCCGTAATGGCTGTCAATACCTTCCTGTTTCTACGGAAGAGCGAACGGCAGTTGCTGGAAAGCCAGCAACAGGCCGAACCCGAACCGGTGGCGGTCTAATCCCGGCCAGGATTAAAGACCTTTACTAAACGATTAAGTGTGTTATCAAGGAGAACTCCGGCAATGAGCGGAAAGATAATTGCGATAGCCTGGTCCAGCCATTCCCAGCGGTTGAAAAGTATCGCCGCCAGCTTGAATGGGCAGTCATTTCTAATCTTTGAAGAGCGCGGTAAACCCTGGCTGCTGCCCTGGCGCTACCTTAAGACCGCCTGGAAAACCTGGCAATTGCTGGAAAAATACCAGCCGGAAGCAGTTATCGTCCAGGCCCCACCGATTTTCGCGCCTCTTGTCGTAATGCTCTGGAGCAAGTACAGCGGTTTAAGGCGGCCGCAAAGACCCGTGGCCTGGGCCATCGATTCGCATACGGGCAGTTTTCACAGCCCCAAATGGCGCTGGGCGCTGCCTTTACACGGCTGGTTATCGCGCAAAGCCACCGTTACGATTGTCACCGATGAACCGGCCCGGCGCCTGTTGCACGACTGGAAAGCGGCTTCTTTATTTATCGAAGACAAGATACCGGAGTTGGCCCCCGCCAGCGGTGAAATTGGTACAGCCGGCGAAAAACGGGTAGCCGTTATCAGCACCTTTGATACCGACGAGCCGGTAGAGCAAATCTTTGAGGCGGCCCGGCGGCTGCCAGCGGTCAACATTTATCATACCGGCGACCCCCGGCGAGCTTCCGCCGCCCTGTTAGCCAATAAACCGGACAACCTGATTCTGACCGGCTTCTTGCGGGGTGGCGATTACAGCGGGTTGCTCCAAAACGTGCAGGGCCTGGTGGTCCTGACCAACGAGCCGAACGCCCTGAATTGCGGCTGTTTCGAAGCGCTGGCCGTTGGCAAGCCCATCCTGGTATCCGATTGGCCGGGGCTGCGCGCCTTCTTTAAGGACAGCTATTTGTATACGGCCAACACTTCCGAAGCGATTGCCGCCGGGGTCGAACAGCTGCTTTTGAACCAGGCCGATTTAAGCGCCCGGATGGTCACCCGGCGGACCGAACTGGTCACGCTCTGGCAGCAAAAATTTATTACGCTAGATGCTTTACTACATGTTAAAGACTTTAATCCGTCCCACAATTAGGAAACAGCCATGACAAGAATTAAGCAAGCCGGGATAAAAAACGAATTCGCCCGGCTTAAGAAAAACCGCCGCTCCACCGGGCCAACGCCCGCCGCCTGTTTTGTAACTTACTCGGATTTTGGGGCCAATACCAGGGCGCGCAAGCAAGCCGAAGCCCTGCTGTCTCGCGGCTACACGGTAGACTGCCTGGTGCCGCGCACCCGCAACAGCGCCGGTTTGGTACTGCCGCCCGGCTTGCGGCTATACTTTATGCCCGTCTACAAAAGCCGCAGCCGCCGCCAGGTGATGTATGCCATTCGCTATTTCCTTTTCTTTGTAACCGCTTTTGCCACCTTAACCCGGCTCTACTTCAAGAAGCGTTACAGCTATATCCAGGTCGCGACCCTGCCCGAGTTCCTGGTCTTTACGGCCCTGGTCCCCCGCTTTTGCGGCGTAAAAGTAACCCTGGATGTCTGCGACCTCAGTTCCGAATTATACGAGAGCAAGTTCAACCGCCCGCGCAATCATTTCACCTCGCGGCTGGTAAGGCTGGTCGAAAAAGCCAGTTTGAAATTTGCCGGTTCGCTTTTAACCGTCCACGAGCCGTACCGCCGGAAGTTACTCGAACGCGGTATTCCCGGCAACAAAATTACGGTCTTGCTCAACGTGGCCGACGAAAAGATTTTCCAGCGGCCCACCGTGAGGCAGTCCAGCGACCGGGACCGCCCCTTGCACCTGGTCTATCACGGCACGATTGCCCGGCGCAACGGGCTGGATATTATCGTACTGGCCCTGGCCGAAGTGATTAAAACCGCGCCTGACCTGAAGCTAGTCCTGAATATTTACGGCGATGGCGACAACTACCAGGAAGTGGTAGGGCTGGCCCGGCGTTTAGAAGTTACCCATCTGATTAATTTTCACCGCCAGTTTGTGCCGGTTAACCGGTTACCGGCTTTGCTGAGCGGGGCCGATGCCGGGCTGGTGGCGAACCGGCGGGACGGCTTTATGGAATATACCCTGCCCACCAAGCTCATGGAATACGTGGCCCTGGGCGTGCCGGGAATAGCGGCCCGGACTGTCTGTATTGAAACCTATTTTCATTCCGGCCAGCTGGCTTTCTTTGAGCCGGAGGACTACCAGGGGCTTGCTAACCGGATTATTGAACTGGCGCACGACCGGGAGGCGGCTTTAGCCCGCGCCGAACGGGCCTACACTTTTTATGCTGTCCACAACTGGCCCAACACTCGCGAGCGCTATCTCCGGGCGGTCGAGGCGGTTGCCCCGCCCGGAGCCAGCCCCTTGCTGGTAAGTCTGAGTAAGAAAACCTTAAAGGTCCTGGTTAACGGCGGGCTGCTGCCCATCCTGTTAATCGGGTTCTGGTTTTCGAAATTAAAGTTATCTATGACGGCCCAGCGTCAGACCGGAACTTTCAAGCAGGTCCCTGCCACCAGAAGTAGCAGGACCGGCGAAATTTCTTACAGGCTGCTAAAGCGCCTGGTTGACCTGGGGCTTAGCCTGCTTATGCTGGCCGTGCTGGCGCTGCCGATGGCTGTAATTGCTTTTGGCATAAAACTTAGCTCGCCGGGGCCTTTTCTATTCCGGCAGACCCGGTTAGGGAAAGATTGCCGGCCTTTCACAATCTATAAGTTCCGGACGATGTACAGGCAGACCTCGCCGGAACTCCACAAAAACTATATCCGCACTTTAATGCGTGCCGAGCAAGCGGGCGGGGCGGAAGCGGTGTGGCTTCCTCTTGCCAGGGACTCGCGCGTAACGGCTTTTGGCTTCTGGCTCAGGCGTACGGGGTTGGACGAACTGCCCCAACTATTTAATGTAATAAAAGGCGAGATGAGTCTGGTTGGTCCTCGTCCGCCGCTAGAATATGAAGTGGAACTTTACCAGGGCTGGCAGCTTGCCCGGATGTCTGTCCTGCCGGGTATAACCGGTCTGTGGCAAGTTTCTTCCCGGGGTAAAGCTTCTTTCGAGGAAATGGTCAGGCTAGATATTGATTATATTCAGCGTCAAAATCTTGCCCTTGACTTATGGATTATCTTATTGACCGTCCCCAGCAGGCTGATGGGGAGTATTAACCACGGCCGCTAGAAACTTAGCGCCCTCAAGTGCTTTGACTGGGCCTGAAAAAGGTCAGGTCGCCACTCAAAGGGTTATTATTTGGCAGTAATAAGGTAATAAACCAGGTGTAAACTATGAGAACAACGAGAAAAAAAGTTGGCCGCCACCTGTTAAAACAGTGGTTGGGCCTGGGATTTTCTTTAATGCCTGTGATGCCAGGCATTAGTCGCAGGCGTTTCATGCGCATTGGCGGCTTCGGTCTGGTGGGGTTAACGGCGCTGGGCGAGCTTGCTTCCGCCTGGGGCGCCCTTCTTAATCCTAAAAAGGCCCAGGCGGCCAACGCAATTCAAACTGAGAACGCCTTGCCCGGTACCAATCTCTGGGAATTGGGTCAAATTGCCACTGACACCGGCATGGAAATCAAAGGATACGCCTCCGCTTCCAGTGTTAATAAAGGGGGGTCGGTTGACCTTTTTATCTCGGTCAACCCGCCGCAAACCTATACCATAGACGTTTACCGGATTGGCTGGTATGCCGGGGCAGGCAGCAGGGCCGTCCTACCTACTATCGGCCCGCTAAACGGCACCACTCAGTCCGTACCGGCGCCGGACGCGTCTACCGGGATGGTTGAGTGCCGGTGGGCCAAGTCTTTCACCCTTGCCCTGCCTGCCGACCTGGTGAGCGGCATTTACCTGATAAAGCTGACCAACGCCGCCGGTTTCGATAACTATATCCACCTGATAGTCCGCGACGATGCCGGGAATGCCGAGCTGTTGTTCCAGTCCAGTGTTACGACCTACCAGGCTTATAATCCGTTCGGCGGCAAGAGCCTCTACAGCTTCAGCAGTACCGACTCTATTCCGGCCGTAAAAGTCTCTTTCGACCGGCCTTACGCCGATAACGGCTGCGGCGACTTCCTCTACTGGGAGCTAGGGATGGTCCGGTTTCTCGAGATGAACGGCTATAACATTTCCTACTGTACCAACCTGGATGTGCAGACCACTCCCGGCCTCTTTGCGGGCCACAAAGGGTTCTTGTCGGTCGGGCATGACGAGTACTGGACCAAGCAGATGTTTGACAATGTTTTGGCAGCCAGGGACGCCGGGACAAATCTCGCCTTCTTTAGCGCCAATAATATCTACTGGCAGGTCCGGTTTGAAAACTCCAGCCGGGGCGTAGCTAACCGGGTAATGGTCGGCTATAAGGACGGTTATACCTCCGACCCGATGTACGGCGTGAACAACTCGCTGGTGACCAACCTGTTCCGTGACCCTACCACAGCAAACCGGCCTGAGAACCAGTTGATTGGCGTCATGTTTGACTCCTATTACAACTGGGACCAGGGTTATGCCTATAAGGTCAGGAACAGCACCCATTGGGTTTACGCC
This sequence comes from Chloroflexota bacterium, assembly GCA_028287745.1. Classification (GTDB taxonomy): domain Bacteria; phylum Chloroflexota; class Chloroflexia; order Chloroheliales; family Chloroheliaceae; genus 54-19. The sequence continues at coordinate 15,953 of JAQBPB010000038.1, read as the reverse complement.
GGGACCAGTTTTACCAACACCAGTTCGGTAAGAGGTATCGTGGGCTATGAGTGGGACAGCCAGTTTAACAACGGGGTCAGCCCGGCCGGGGCCACTATCCTTTCGGCTTCTCCCGTAACTGACGTTAGCAACACCACATCCACCGCCAATTCAACAATCTATCAGGCGGCAAGCGGAGCCTGGGTTTTCAGCTCGGGTAGTATCTACTGGACTTTTGGCTGCGATTTCAATTCCTACCAGACCCGCAGCCTGGTTAATGCCGGTATCCGGAAAGCAACCCAAAATATCTTGAATACGTTTGTAGCCTCGACCACCTCCACGCCCACTCCAACCCCAACGGCTACTGCAATCGCCACCCCGACGTCCCCTCCAACCCCAACGTCCACTCCGACCGTCCCTGCGGCCACTCCAACATCTACACCAACGGCTACGGCCACCGCCACCGTCCCTGGTCCGACTTCTACACCAACGCCCACCGTTCCTGGCCCGACTTCTACACCAACGGCTACGGCCACCGCCACCGTTCCTGGCCCGACCTCTACACCTACTGCTACCGTCCCTGGCCCAACCTCTACACCTACATCAACGCCAACGCCTACCTCGGCGGCAACCCCGACTCCTACTACCGGTACAGGCCCAACGCCTACCGTGGGACCGCCAATCGGTGGGTTCATAAACGTACTGGGAACCTGGGATTACAAATCTACTGTCACTTCCGGGCCTCTTCTCGGGCAGACCAACAATGGGGTAATGGTTTTCAACAACCAGAAGCCTAATGCTACCTTTACCGGCACTTACACCCAAACCGGCAAGGCGGCCATTGCGGTTAGCGGCGTCCTCGATACGCCGGGTACCGTCTGGTTGAACTTCGGTGTTTACGATGAGGTGGGTAATTTTACCAGCAACTATGCCGCTAACGGCACCTTTAAGTACATCGGTACTACCAATAAAGGTACCTGGACCCTTTCTAACCGGCGGTAGGCCAATAGTTATCAGGAAGTAGAGGTACTGATATGTCCAAGAGATTCGATACCGGACAGGTAAACTCGGCTTTAAGCGCGGCTGGTCTGTCATTAGTGGCCGGTACTACCGTCGCCCTGGCCCTTGCCAGCCGTACCCTGGTTGCCAACACCAACACCGGGCTAAACGCGGTAATGGCAGCCCCCATAGACCCTAATGACCCTTTGCTGGGCCGCTGGCTCTTTGCGGCTATTTTTACTGCCGGGCCCCGGCGCGGTGAGATTATAACCGGGGTTGTTGGTCTGACCGACCAGCAGGACCAGATCAAAGGGGCGCTCCTGGTGACCGGCCAACCGGCAGACCCCGTTACGATAACCGGGAAAGGGTCTGATATAACCGCTACTTTTGCCAGGAGCGGCATTATCGCCAAGGGCAAGACCCAGCACGAAGATATTTTGACGGGTACGTTTACGGCTCCCAATGGCGGCACCGGTAACTGGGTTGCCAGCCGGGGAATGATAAGCGCGACCAGTATAGCGGGCGATTACAATTTTGTGGGCGACATCAAGAAAGGGTCTGGTCCAGGCCTGGTCCTGGATGGGGCCATGCACCTGGACCAGGAAATCAGCAGTCGTCCCGGTTTCGCAACCGTCTTTCCGCTTATCACAGGAACCCTGAATTCCGCCTCCGGAGTTTACAAGGTCACGGGCATGGCCCTCGGCGGCGGAGCCTTTTTGACCATCGAAAAAGATGGGGCAAAATACCTGGCGCTTGACACCAAACTAACAAAAGATGTCCTGGAGGGGACTTTGTATAGTTTGGTGGCCCAGGAAAAGGGTTCATGGAAGGCTACACTGGTGCGCCAAAAACCGCGCCTGGGCCGGAAGTGGGAACTGCTGGCAAAAGTCCTCCTGGGGCCAAATGTGGGGACACTCCTTGAAGGTATTATGAACCTGCGCCAGGATAACAACGGGACCCTGACCGGCACCTTCAACCCTAAAAAGGGGCCTTCGCAGCCGGTAATCGGCCAGACAACCGAACTGGGGGCCATCACTTTTACGATTGCTGACAAAGTTTTCATCGGAACCTTTGACGAATTGCTGAAGTCGGGGGCCAGCGGCACTTTTAGCAGCACCACTACCGGGGATAGTGGTAACTGGGGCATTCGCCTCCATTAGCCTTTTTGGCAGGCCGCGCCGGGCATTCACCCCGGCGCGGCGCCCTGCCGGTCAGGTTGGCCGGGTTAAAAACCGGGCTACCCTGGCCGGGCAGGGCCCGGGTAATACCCGAAGGCGGGAGTAAGGAAATAGGTCTGTGGTTGTTAGGACAGCCACTTTCGGCATGACAAAGGGTTCGATATGGTTTTGGGTTTTGACTGTCAGGGGTTAGACCTATCAAAGGGTTTTTAATTGGTCTTACATTCCTTGCGTTTATATAGGGTAAGAAAAGGTAGCGCCTGATTTATAAAAGTTATGAGTAGTTTTATGAAAGAAGCCTTGAAAAGACAATTGTATGTGCTATTTCCAATATTTCTAACCTACTACATGCTGTTTGCGACATTCAGCCGCAGGCGGTTTTTGCAGCTTGGCGCCAGCGGCCTGGCCGGGCTGGTTGGGACAGACTGGCTAAAACGCGAGTTTCCGCAGCATAATTTGAACCTGCCTGAAGCTCAGAAGCAACCGCCGGTTGATATAGAGAAAGTCGTCAAGCAAGGGTTCACCATTATGGGCGATACCATCAGGAGCCAGAAAAGCAGTACGTCCAATATTAATCCGATTGTAATAGAGAACTTAAAAGCCGGTACGCATCTCTGGCGGTTAACCAATATTGCCTCCGATGCAACTATGCAAATAAAAGGCTATGCCTCGGCAACCAGCGTCAATAAAGGCGGCTCGGTGGACCTTTTCGTAACGGTCAACCCGCCGCAAAAGTACACCATAACCCTTTACCGGATAGGCTGGTACGGCGGCGTGGGCGGGCGTAAAGTAATCCCGACTATTGGGCCGCTTGATGGGATTACCCAGACCATGCCTGAACCGGACCCCGTTACCGGAATGGTCGAGTGCCGGTGGTCCAAATCCTACAGGCTCAATGTGCCGACCGAACTGGTCAGCGGGCAATATTTACTTAAACTGGTCAATTCGGCCGGTTTCGATAGTTACATTCACCTGGTGGTGCGCGATGATTTTAGTAACGCTGACCTGCTTTTCCAGTCCAGTGTCACAACCTACCAGGCCTACAGCCCTTTTGGCGGCAAGAGCCTGTACGGCTTCAATAGCACTAACTTTACACCGGCCGTAAAAGTCTCTTTCGACCGGCCCTATGCCAACAGCGGCTGCGGTGACTTCCTCTACTGGGAACTGTCGATGATCCGGTTCCTCGAGAAGAACGGCTTAAACGTTTCCTACTGCTCAAACCTGGATATTCACACCAACCCGAACATTCTCAATTCCCACAAAGGGTTTTTGTCGGTGGGCCACGATGAATACTGGTCCCGGCAAATGTACAGCAATGTCCTGGCGGCCAGGGATAAAGGGCTGCACCTGGGCTTCTTTGGAGGGAACGAGGTCTACTGGCAGGTCAGGTTTGAAGAATCGACCTGGGGCGCCCCCAACCGGGTCATGGTCGGTTATAAGGAAAAAGCAAGCTCCGACCCGGCATATAGGAAAGACAAGTCGGCAGCAACCGGCTTATTCAGCGATTCGTCCACAGTTAACCGGCCTGAAAACCAGCTTACCGGCACCTTATCTAATGGGCAAAATGCCTGGGACCGGGGCTTCTCTTACAAGGTGACCAATAGCGACCACTGGGTATATGCCGGGACCGGTTTTGAAGAAGGGTCCACAGTTGAAGGAATTGTCGGTTACGAATGGAACCGGGTTGCCAACAATGGTTTCAGTCCGCCCGGCCTGGTGGAGCTTTCAGCCTCAACGGTTAACGACATTAAAAGTGGAAATTCGATTGCTAACTCGACCATTTACCAGGCTCCCAGCGGTGCCTGGGTTTTCAATGCCGGGACGATTTATTGGGTCTACGGCTGTGAATTTACTTCCTTCCAGGTACGCAACCTGGTAGATAAGCGCATCCAGCAAACTACCATGAATATTTTGAACAAATTTACCGGCCAGACCAAATTCTTTGAGAGCGCACCGGGCACACCGGTAGATACCCCGGCGCTGGGGTACGAAACAAACCCGCTGACAGTGCCGGGCGATGGCGCGGATACCTTTAACCGTAGCAATATCGGAAATTTCTTGAATATCCAGGGCAGTTGGAATTGCTACGCCCAGATAGTCAGCGGGCAGGATGCCACCAAAAGTTACCAGTGGTCCGTAAAGATTACCCAGCAGCAGTACGATGGCACTTTTTCCGGCACCTATGAGGCTCCCGGTAAGCCCGGCGAGACCGGGCAGGCTAACTCCCTGCAGGGAGTTATGTATCCCAACGGCAGCGTTAGAATTCTCTTGAATAACTTCGATCTTCAGGGCCAATTCCCCTACAGTTACTTGGGTAGCGGTACGTTTAAGGTAAAAAGTACCGGGGCGGAGGGTACCTGGCTGCTCAACAATCGCCGTTAATCAGATAACAACTCGTTTCTACCGGCAGTAGTGAAAGGAGACAGGATTATAAGCATGAAGTGGTTATCTGGCTTTTGGCGAAAACTCTCTGGCGTTAAATTTAGAAGAATGTCTCGGTTTGGTAAACCGCTAATTTTTGGCCTGGCCTCTATACTTTTAATCCTTTTCCTGGGACAGCAGGGGCAAGTGAACAAAATCAGGGATGGGGATTTACAAAACAATAATAATACCGGCCAGGCATCGCAACCGGCCCTATCCGGCGCGGACCTGGACCGGCTCCCTTTTGTAACCGGGGTTTACGAGTCGGCCATGCCGGATGAAGCCGGGATTAAGCGATTAGACGAAATTGCCAGGCTTAACCTGGACCTGATAATCAATTATGACCTTAATTGCGGCTCGGTAAACCAGATAACCAGTTACCTGGATGCCGCCGCCGCCCGCAAAATAAAGGTTATCTTTCCCTTGCAGGACATCTATTACGGTAAGACCGGGTGGCCGTTCTGCTTCGAGAACCAGCCCTGGTATAACAAAAGTTTGGACAATCAGGCGCTGGAAGAAGCTTTAGTCCAGGGCTATATAAAACAATTCGGGTCACACCCGGCGCTGTGGGGCTGGTACATTGACGATGAAGAGCCGCTAATAATGATTGACCGGCTTCGCCAGCGCCAGGCCCTGGTAAAGCAGTTGGACCCCCTGCACCCTACCCTGGCCGTTAAAGATGACCCGGAAAAATTCGCTGCATTTCGCAATACGGCTGACCTGTTTGGGACCGACTCCTACCCTGTACCCTACAACCCGGTATCGCAGGTCGCGGATTGGGTAGATACGGCCCGTGATAACCTGGGGCCGAACAATATCACTGTAATTCAGACCTTTAGCTGGGAATGGGCCAAAGAACCCTGGCAGCCCTATCCCGGTAGCTATCCGAGCTATAACCAGATCCGCAGCATGGCTTACCTGGGAGTTAATCACGGGTCGCGCGGGCTGCTGTTTTATTCTTTTTTCGAAATAAAAAGAAACGGTAGTGCCGCCGAACAGCAGCAAAGGTTGGAGGCGCTCGGCACACTGACGGCGGAATTGCGCAAGCTTGAGCAGGAAGGAGTTTTCAAGGTAAGCCCCCAGCGGCCGGGAGGTGTTACGGCCAGCAGTCTTGGTGAAACGCTGGACTACGCGGTCTGGGATACAGGCAAGGTTGTATATCTAATCGCCGTTAACCTGAACCGTTACAACCCGCCGGTTAAAGTGTCCTACCAGGGTCAGGTCTGGACCTATTTGCCCCAGGATGTCACTTTTCAGTTATCCTTTGTGCCTTCCAGGATTGAAGTGTCAGGTGAAAACCGGACCTTTAATGCCCACTTTACTTTCACCGACCACTTCGAACCTAACGAGGTCCACATTTATAAAATAATAAAATAGGGACGCAACTGGAGATTGCGCCCCTATCTTCGTTGGTTCAAGGACCGGCTTGCCGGTCCTTGTTCCCGGATAGAAACAGGAAAAGTAAAGGATTTACTAAAAGATGTTAGCGTACCCGGAACTCTTTAATATCGGTCCATTCGCTCTTATCGCCGTAAGAACCGAGTATTACCAGCCGGATGTACCGGGCTTTTACCGGGGCAAAGGTGTCAGTTATCACCTCACCGCCGGTCCGATTGCTGGAGCGGTCCACAACCCTGGTAAATTTAGTTTCATTGGTCGAAACCAGCACCCTGTACCGGTAAGCCTTGTTCTGGTAAGGCAGCAAATCGGTAGCCGTAATGGTCTTAACCGAACCCAGGTCAATCTGGATAGAGTTCGGCCAGCCGTAGGCCCGCCAGCGAGTATTGGGGTCGCCGTCATTCACCTTACTGCCTTCAAAGCCCGGCTCTTCATTCGACGCCACCAGGGTCTTGTCGAGAATCAGATTGCCTGTAGTAGGCACCGGAGTTGAGGTCGGTTTGGGTGTAGCCGTAGCAGGCACCGGAGTTGAGGTCGGTTTGGGTGCAGCCGTAGTGGGCACCGGGGTCGAAGTCGGCCGGGGCGTTGCAGTGGCAGGCACCGGTGTCGAAGTCGGTTTAGGCGTCGCGGTAGCGGGCACCGGGGTTGAAGTCGGTTTAGGAGCAGCGGTAGCCGTCGGTTGCGGCTGCGGAGCCTGGTTAGCCCCGGCGGCCCAGACCAGGTCAGCCCAGTGGCTGGCGGCTTGCGGGTCCTTGCGGATATCAAAGTAGCTGTACCAGAGCAACAGGCCGGGTTGAGCGTTGTTCAAGGCCTGGTCGCGCATCTGGCGCATTTCATCACGGGTCGGCCAGCGCGGCGAAGGTACCCAGGTTTCTACGGGATACTGGCCCCAGTTAAAGGACTGCAGCACTTGCGCCCAGACTTTACCATTTTTGTTGGCAAGCGCCTGGCCGTCTCTGGCAACCGAACCAACGGTATCAATGTCGAGGCCGGTCCCAACAGGGTAGTTGTCGGTAGCCAGGTACTCGCCCATATCAACAAAAGGAGTCAGATTATCGATATCAAGGTCAGAAGCGGCAACATACAGGCGCGGGTGCACCGGGTCTACCGACTTAACCAGGTCACTGAAAGCTTTGGCTTTAGCGTGTTCGGCCGGTTCCAGTTCGTCACCGATATAGTAGCCCCAGGTACCGGGCAAATCTTTGACCAGGCTGACGACATACTTGATAAACCCGGTGTTATCCGAGCAATTGCAGGTCTCGCCGAGGTCGCCGTAGTAGGTCCGGAGATTGGTGCCATTCCACCAGGCCGGGTCGCTCATGCCCCAGATAACCTTCATCCCGAGCGAGTCGGCCCGGGCGGCATAAGCAATTTGTTGGGCGGGAGTGCCCCAGAACTGGCTGTAATTCAGCACCAGCTTAAAGCCACCGGCCGCAATCTGGTCCAGGTTTGTAAAACAGGCTGCGTCAGCCGGGGGGCAGTCTTCATAAACACCCTGCGGCGGTAAGCTTGCCGCCATAGCGACATTCGATTTGGAAGTAGAGAAAGGTTCAAGCGCTAAAGACATTGTAGTAGCAACTGAGAGCAGTACTAACAACAATGCGATGTTTTGCACTTTTTTTCTTAAAAATAACAACAAAAAACCTCCACTAAAGATTAAAAATAACAAGGGGAACTAGTTGAGCAATCTGAACCCCGGGGAGATAAGACAAAAATAGCAACAGATTCCAGGCAGCCCTAAATTTGGCCTGGTGAAACCAGGTCCCTGACCGGTAACGGTCATCGTGTCTCTTAAATTAAGCTGCCGGGGAATTAAGTAATCACTGGCGGTTAAGCCGCCTGGCTTTCTCAAGAAAAACCACGATAAACGAACTAACTATCAAACTTCAGCTTCTTACCAGACCTCGCTTTGCCACATATCCTGATGTATTGTAATAATAGTTAGCCATGTAAACAATAAGTAAAAAGTCCCTTACCATATTCTTAAATTATTTACGGATTTTAATACTTATTCTTTATAAAGAATGCACAATAATAAAAAAATAACCACATGCCGGGTTAGATGAAAAAAGAAGGTATGAAAATAAAATAATAAACAAATGGGGAATAGTTAATATAAGTTAACCGAAAAAAGGCCAGGAAAAGGCAAATTTCCTTTTAGCAAAGTCAGTATCAAAATGCAATTTTACAGGCAGACTATCAAAAAATAGTTTCAGTAATTGTTATATAAATCGCGATTAAAACGCCTCAGAAAAAAGATTGGACATTTTTGTGAGAAATAATCTTACAGGAGATTAAGAGAGCACTATAGGACCTTCCGGCAAAACCACCCGGGTACTACAGCAGGCCGGGAGAAAAGTACTGGAAAAATCCAGTTAAGAAAGAGAGGAAAGGCTCAATATGACTATAAAATGGTTGGGAAAACTCTCAATTCGCTCTACCAGCTTAAGTTTGCTGGCAATTTTAACACTTGCAACAAGTTTATGCGTTCCGGCTGATGCTGCTTCGCTGCCCGATGTAGCGCCGGTCACTACCCTTTTGGTTACCACAAATGCCGACTCCGGTGAAGGTTCCCTGCGCTCTGCCATCGAAACGGCAAACGGTCTTACTACGCCGGTGGAAATAGGATTTAACCTGCCTGACCACCTGGGCATAACGATCAGCCCGGCCACACCCTTACCTGAACTTCTCAATCCGCAGGGAATTTATATCAATGGAAACAGCCAACCTGGCGTTGCAGACGGATACCCGGTCCAACTGGATGGTGATGATACCGTGAGTTATGGACTGAGCGCGGCCGGTAACGCCCGCATAGCCGGGCTAATCATTACCCGGTTCAAGACCGGCCTGAAACTTAAAGGCTATAACCTGGTCCAGGGCAACTTCATCGGGCTATGGCCGGATACCCCCGCCGGTAACAATTATGGAATTGAAGCGGTGGCGGACGGCCCGCAGGCCCCGGTGATAGGCGGCCCGGCCGACAACCTCCGCAACGTTATCAGCGGTAACCAGGTCGGTATTTATTATCACGATAGTATCCAGGCTAATTTGATAGTTACGAATAATTATATAGGGACTGATACCGCCGGAGAGGCGGCAATCGGCAACAACCAGGGCGTAAATATTTCTCTGGCGGCCGCTACGCTGACCGGCAACCTGATTAGCGGCAATTCCACCGGGGTAACCGCCCAACGTTCTGACATAAGTTTATACAATAATCTTATTGGCACTGATAAAGAGGCAAGGTATAGTATAGCTAATCAACAGGCCATTAGCCTTATAGAAACTAACGGGGAAGTCGGGGCCCCCGGCAAAGGCAACCTTATTAGTGGCAATGAAGAGGGTATTTATTTAGGCGGGGTCAGGATGCCGCGCTCGCTGACCATACAGGCTAACACTTTTGGCACTCAGTTGAATGGAAAGGAAAGCGTGGCTAATACCGGCAAAGGTATTTACATAGCCGGTAATTACCCTGTAATTATAGGCGGGTCCGGAGAAGGCGCGGCGAATTTATTTGCCTATCATTCCACAGCGGCTATTGCTACCGCACCCTCAAAAACCGTCCGCAATGTCGCTATTTCTCAGAACACATTCTTTGCCAATAATATGGGTATTGACCTTGATGACGACGGCGTTAGGACCGAAGCGCCTGTTTCAAATGAAGGCTTGACCCCTCCGCTTATTCATAATGCCTCCCTTACCGCAAACATTTTGACAATCAGCGGCGGCAGCACTGTAAAAGAAGCAAAAATAGAGGTCTTTCATTCTTACAATGACAGCCAGGCCCAGGGCCAGGGCAACTACTTTATGGGTCAGGCCTTGACCGATAGTTTGGGTAACTGGTCATTACAGTTAGACTTCAATGCAGTACCGGCAAATATCTTGCTGGGCGGCGGTTCGAAGGTAACCGCCACCTTGAGTCGCGGCAATGAGACCAGCGAGTTTGCCCAGAACCGGGATGTTCAAATTGCGGTCTTACCTGACGAATAGTCCGGGCCTGTGACGTTGAGGCCCGGATAAACCCTGTTAAGTTACTATCGAATACCGGTGGAAAAGGTGGCACAACATGGAAAAGAACTATGACGAACGACTATTCGGTAGGTGGAATTTTGATGCTCTTATAACCCTCGGGCCTCATTACGGCACCTTGTACGATGGGTACTTCTTGCTGAAACATTCAGATAACATTATTGCCGGCAAATTATACCTGCCCGCTCGCCCTACCAGCAGTATTTCGGTCCAGGTAGATGGCTCAATGGTAACGCTTTACATAAAGCGGGAAAATATTACGGCGGAAGGCTGGTTCAGGGGCCCTAACCGGCTTACCGGCACTTTTACCCGCGCCAATTCCGAAAGCGGCCAGTGGGTAGCGACTCGCGGCGAGGAAAGTATTCCCCAGCTTAAAGGCGTCTACAACTTCGAGGCGGTTTTAACTAAAGGGCCGGACAAAGGTTCGCGCCTGGACGGTATTCTACAGCTCAATCAGAGCGAAATCGAGCATCCAAAGCTGGGGGGAGTCTCTACTATGCTTACCGGAAGCCTTCAGTTGAACCAGAACAAGACCAGTTTAAAAGTGAGCGGCGCGGCCAACGGCGGTGAAATTTACCTGGTTATCGAGAAGGACGGCCACCCGATAATGGGATTGAATACCGTCATAACTAAAACCCACCTGGAAGGTACTTTCTTTGGCCCCTATCGCACCGAACTGGGCTGGTTCAGAGCTACCCTCAAACCTACCCGCTTCAGGCTCGACCGGGTGCTGGAGCTAAAGGCCCAGATAGAAGTAGGGCCGGGTAAGGGCACTACAATGGAGGGCCGCCTGGAGCTAAGTCAAAGCCCTATAGGCAAGCTTACCGGCACATTTATCCTTAAAGGCAAGCACCAGGCCCAGAAAGTAACCGGGAAACTAAGCTTGCAAGGAAGCATCAGTTTCAAAATAGGCTCGCTTAATTTTTCGGGCCAGGTTGAACCCATTAATAACCAGGCCGCCAGTGGCATATTCGTTAATACCGCTAAACCGGCCTATGGTATATGGGCCATCCGTTAAAGCAGTCCGTTCTATATACAGGGTCAATGTTACTAAATGGCCAGGTTTCTGACCTTCTAACCGGGAGCAGTGATAGAACAGTGCTAAAACTCCTATTGTTGCACCGGAACATGAACAACGGTTATATAATGCGGTTCTCCCATAATTTAAGCCCGGCCTGTCCGGGCTATTTCCTTATTTAACAGAAACTTAAGAAACCACCAGTCTTATTATTATCCCAAAGCCGCCTCCTATAGGAATTAGGTAGGAATTAGGGATTTGAAACGAACGGTAAAGGGGTTGTAAAACCATTTTATGCAACTTATTAATCGATTCATTCGTCTTTAACTATAAAGTATGGATTTTATAATTTAACTTAACAACAAATTATTGTGATAAAAGAGACAATAATTGAGTTAACTACGTTTATAAATAGAGTGGTACAATCCGTGCTGTTTGCCACTTAAAGGGTGTTTGAATATACCTTTCTCGGGTTAGTGCAAATAATAGATATAAAGCTAAACATATGAATCTGCCTCAACTACCCCTCGACATCAATAATGGCCTCTTCCGGGCATTGTTAGAAACTTCAGACATCGTTTGTCTGCTAGATCCGTCCGGTCGTGTCCTGTACGTCAATAAGACCTTCCAACAACTAACCGGCTTCGAAACCGCGCAGCTAATCGGAAGGACTTTTGAAGAAACCGGTCTTCTGCCTGCCCTGCTAACCCCACTGTGGCAGACTATGTTAGACCAGATGAACCTGACCCAGGCCGAAACCACTTATGATTTCGATTACACGCAGCCTGACCACGAAATCAAGTATTTCAAGACTCGCCTGGTCCCGGTCCTATCCGAGCCTACCGGCGGCGTGCTTGAAGCTATTGTGGTGATAACCCAGGATGTTACGGTGGCAAAAAGAGCCCTGTTAGAGCTGGAGGCCGATCGAGATTTTTGCTTACAGGTAATGCATGCCCTTAGCGAAGGCCTGGTAATCACCGGGCTAGACAGCAATATTCAGTTCGTCAACCGGGCCTATGAGCAGTTATTTGGGTACAATTCGGCGGAAGTAATTGGCAATTCGGTATTTGATATGGTTGATAGAGCCGCGCAACCGGCCTTTGTCACTCAATGGGAGTCAACCAGAACAGGCCATCCTCACGATGGCACCGAGGTTTACCTGTATCGTAAGGATGGCAGCACTTTTCTCGCCAGCGTCAGGACTACTCCCTACAGCCGCAATAATGAAATAATCGGTACTATTGCCCTGATTACCGACCTGACCGAACGCAAGCAGGCCGAAGCGGCTTTGCGTCAGAGCGAGGAAAACTACCGCCAGTTGGCCCATCATTTCCCGAATGGCGCGGTCTTCCTTTACGACCGCGATTTGCGGTTCCTGGTAGTTGGCGGGAAAATCCTGAGTCAGTTCGGCTACACTTCCGAAAACCTGGAAGGCCGCACCATCTATGAGTCCCTGCCACCTGAGAGTGTAGCTATTTTAGAGCCAAAATACCGGGCCGCCCTGGGGGGTGCAATCATCCGGGAAGAAGTTCACAGCAGAATAACCGGCCAGACCTACTTAACTACTTACGTGCCGGTTGAAAATGAAAAGGGCGAGATTGTGGCCGGGATGATCGTGTCCCACGACATCACCGAGCTTAAACAGGCCATGGAAGCGCTTCGTGAGAGTGAAGAAAAACACCGGATGCTGGCCGACTCAATGGAAGATATCATCTCGCTGAGAGACCTTGACGGTAACCTGCTCTATATTTCCCCGTCCATAGAAAGGCTGACCGGGCGAACAATTGAAGAAGCCTATAACGAAGATAACGTCTTTTTCTTTCACCCGGACGATCGCGGCCTATTTACGGAGGTAATAGAACAATTAAAGCGCGGGAAATTACCGGGCCCGTTAGAGTGGCGGGTGCGGATGGAGGATGGTTCTTACCTCTGGATTGAAACCCGGATGAAGTACATTTATGACCGGGAGGGGCAGCCTTTTAGATTGCTGCTTGTATCGCGCAATATCCACCAGCGCAAGCTGACCGAAGAAGCCTTGCGGCGCAGCGAGGAAGACCTGCGCCAGGCTCAAAAAATGGAGGCGGTCGGACAACTGGCCGGGGGCATCGCCCACGACTTTAATAACTTGCTAACCGGCATTTTGGGCTACGCCGAACTGGCTATACTCGTCTCCCAGGACCAGAAGGCCCCGCAGCAACTCTTAAATTATATTGAAGAAATTAAGGCCGGGGCCGAACGCGCCGCGACCCTGGTCTACCAGTTGCTGGCCTTCAGCCGCAAACAGGTGCTGCAGCCCAAGACCCTCAGGCTGAACGAAGTAATCGCCGGGATGGAAAATCTGTTGCGGTCCTTAATCGGTGAAAATATTGAATTTGTCGTTAATTCCGACCGGAATTTGCACACGGTTGAGGTTGATCCGGGCCAAATCCAGCAGGTAATAATGAACCTGGCCCTGAACGCGCGGGATGCCATGCCCGAAGGCGGCCGCCTGGTTATTGAAACCCGCAATGTTACCCTGGACGAAGCGGCTATCGCGGACCAACAATTGGATGTTGTGCCGGGCAATTATGTGCTGTTATCTGTCACCGATACGGGGAGCGGTTTTAGCCCCGAAACGCAGCAGCATATTTTCGAGCCTTTCTTTACTACCAAGCCGGTCGGTAAAGGCACCGGCCTGGGCCTATCTACCGCCTACGGAATTCTACGCCAGAGCAAAGGCGACATCTGGGTAACCAGCCAGGTGAATGGAGGTACGACCTTCAAGGTATACCTGCCGAGCAATTGGAGCAGCCCGCCGGAAGCCGAAGATAAGGCCGCGCAGGAAGATGTGGTTAGACCCCGGCACAACCGGGAAACGGTATTGCTGGTGGAAGATCAGGACATGGTCCGCGCGGTCATCCGCCAGTTACTGGAAATGGAAGGCTTCCAGGTAATTGAAGCTGAAAATGGCCGGGTGGGGTTGCAAAAGCAGCCGGAGTATCCGCCAAACCTCAAACTGGTCATCTCGGATGTGCGAATGCCTGTTATGAATGGGCCGGTAATGGTCGAAGAATTACGCGCCGCCTATCCAAACCTGAAAGTTTTGTTTATATCCGGTTATGCCGAAGGCGATATCAAGGAGCGCGCTATGGTTGACCCGGATGTAGAATTTTTGCAAAAACCCTTCACCCGCCAGCAATTGATGAGTGTTGTCAAAAATATGCTGGGAATAACCGGTTAGGCCGGCATCCGCTGCCCGCTGAAAGGGTAAATAATCCTTATTTACTACTATTGTATATGCTCCTCCTTATATCTTGAAATAACTTTTGAAAGTTTAGATGCGGCAAAGGCTTTAGTTACAACAAACTACCGGGCCTTGCGGTAAACCGTATAAATTGGCTCGCAGTGTAAAATAGCAGGGCCGTACTGCAAGCTGTTGACTACAACCACCTTAAGCTCTATAATTTAAAGAGTTCCAAAGGGGAGTAACCGCCAGCTTATTTAAGTTGGACTTTCATCGACATACTAGCGGCTGAAAATCCCGCTCGGTGAAAGTAACCCAAATTGATCCGGAAATTTGGATGTGTGGCCAGACCTTTGGTGCGTGCAATGTCTTACCCATGCTGGTAAAGATTCGGCACGTGCCAAAGGTCTTTTTATTGTTTCGTTAAAGCCAGACAGCCAGCCTGCTGCCTGGTAACATAGAAATCACAAATAAAAAAAGGTGAGAGGGAATTTTATGGAATTACCCGATTCTTCACAGGGTCCAATCGCAAAATCAACCGGCACTGCTTCCAGAACCAGGGTAAAAACCAGGGTAATGTATCTATCGATTGCCGCGGCTGTTGCCACGATTGCCCTTAAGTTTGGGGCATATTTTCTAACCGGCTCGGTCGGTTTGCTATCCGACGCTATGGAAAGTATGGTCAACCTGGTAGGCGCGACCGCCGCCTTGATTGCTATCATAATCGCCGCTCGTCCGGCCGATAAAACCCATCACTATGGTCATACCAAAGTAGAGTATTTTAGCAGCGGTTTGGAGGGCGGGCTTATCCTGGCGGCGGCAGTGGCAATTATCTGGACTGCCCTGGACCGCCTTCTGCACCCGAGCGGGCTTGAAAGTGTCGGGTTCGGCCTGGGAGTATCGCTGGCCGCGACACTGATCAACTTTATTGTGGCCCGGGTCCTTCTAAAGGTAGCCAGGCAGGAAGATAGTATTGCCCTGGAAGCCGATGGCAAACACCTTATGACCGATGTATTCACCTCCATCGGGGTAGTGCTGGGCGTAATCATGGTTGCCCTGACCGGCTGGCTCTGGCTTGATGCGGTCGTAGCCCTGGCGGTGGCGCTCAATATAATTTTAGAGGGTAGTAAGCTGGTAAAGCGCAGTCTTGAAGGGTTAAGTGATAAGGCTTTACCCGAAAAAGAAGAGGCGCAAATTAGAGGCGCTATTGAAAGTATTTTAACCCCGGCTAAAAAAGATGGCCTGACCTATCACGGTTTACGTACCCGCAAAAGCGGCAGTCTCTGCTTTATAGATTTACACCTGCTAACACCCGGAGAATGGACGGTACGCCAGTCCCACGAATACACTGTAGCTATCGAAAGTGAAATTAAAAAACATCTCAGGGAGGTAGAGACGACCATTCACGTTGAACCGCTGGACGATCCCCGGGCCTACGGCGATACCTGGGAAGACGCCTCTCGCGCCTGATAACCGGGACTTTTTAAAGCGGCCTACCCGGTTATGGCTCTTTGTTGGAACGTTTTGTATTTTTGGTGTGCTATACTTAATATATGCACACGCCAATTTTAGCCACTAAACTTTATATACCGCCGCCCCGGCCAAAAGCCGTACTCCGGCCCCGCCTGATTGCGCGGCTGGACGAGGGTCTGCACCGCAAGTTGACCCTTATCGCGGCCCCGGCCGGGTTTGGCAAAACTACCCTGGT
>JAQBPB010000027.1 GCA_028287745.1 Chloroflexota bacterium | reverse complement strand
GACCAACGATATGCGCGACATCTACCGCCAGACCCAGAACTTCTGGGTAGGTGAGGCGGCTGACAAGACCCGCCAGTCCTTCGAGAGCCGGATTGTACCCCGCTTCGAGGATATGCTGGATGTGCTGAGCAAGATCGTTGAGCTGGGTTTCGACTGGGTTGAAGACGCGGTCAAGTTCGAAGCTTCCCTCGGCGTTTAATTAAAAGGAAAAAAGGATGAGGCCACCTAACAGCTTCATCCTTTTTTATTGCCCGGTTTTAGCGGATTAGCGGTTGTAAAGTTTTCCTGTCAGGACTAAACCCACCACTTAAAACGTTTGGTCCGATATTTGCGTATATAATTAGTTGATAGCTAATTGCTAGCTGATTAGATGAAAAGGGGAAACAAAATGCTGAGATTTATTTTTAGTATAATTACCAGATTGCTTTTAAACCGGTCCCGTTATTCACGTTATAACAATAATAATTATGCCGCGCCATTCCGGGGTTTTGGTGGCTTTGGGCGTGGTTATGGATATAGGTCTCGCGGCAGGGGCTTTGGCGGCGGTCTTGGCTCGGGCCTGTTAGGCAGCGGCCTGGGCGGTCTGCTTGGCTTTGCCCTGGGTAGACAGTCCGGCAACCCAGATAATAATAACGGCGGCTTTAGTGACAATGGCGGCAGTGGCAGCGACTGGGGCAACAGCGGCGACCTGGGCGGCAGCGGTAGCTTTGATGCCGGTGGCGGCGGTGACTGGGGCAACGATAATAACGGCGGCTCCGGCAGTAGCTGGTAGGCGCCGGTCCTTTCAATAATATAAATTCCGGTAACATTAATTCTTAGAGGATTACAAGACCAGGAACGGTAAAACAACCCTGCCTTTCACCGGCGGGTTGTGTTACCGTTCCTTTATAACCTGACTCTATTAAACTAATACGGCCGTCCCCGGTAATAAAGCCAACTCCATTTAATGAAAATCGGCACCACTGAGCAGGTCTCTGTCTAACAGAGGCTTTTTCAGTCTGCCGGTATTTTAGCCGTTTATCAACACTAAAAGCCTGCCCCGGTAACTTTCTATTGGCGGTTTTCAGAAATAAAGCCTACGACCGCCTGTTGAGGGTTTTACAACAAATGATATACTGAATAAGCAGTTTTACTGGTCTTAACAATAAAGCTATATTACCTTTAGCCTGAATTTTGTTGAAAATTATGAGGTAAATATGACCGAGCAAAACCAACCGGGCGAGCAGGACTGGCTGACCACTAAACAGGTTATGGAGCAATACAACCTTAGAAAGAAACGGGTTTACGGCTGGTCCTATAAAAAACAGGTTATGACTAAACACGTAGACCACGACCTTTACTTCAACCGGGCCAGCGTTGAGGCTTTTCTTCAGAAGCAGAATGGCGCTAGTAAAGCTATTCCCGGCGGTGAGGATTCGCCTGACGTTAAGGCGCCTGCCCTTAAAAAACTGGCGGTTAGAAAGATTCAGCCCAATATCAACCACGAAATAGCCAGCCTGACCGAACTGGTCCGGAAAAGTGCTTTAAGGCTTGACCGGCTGGAAGAGGCTTTAGCCGCTTCGGATTTGCAGAAGGCCATATTGCTCGACCGCATATACCGGCTTGAAAACCCGGAACCCGTCCCGGCCAGCAAGCCCAAGAAAAAAGGGAAGAGTAAGAAGGTTAAGTGATTAACAGGTATAATACCGGCGGCGGTTGCAGTAGTAGTCGCAATGTAAACGGCCGGTTATAACCGGTAAAAAGGAAACTAAATGGCACTTGAAGATAATAAACCGGCGGCTAAACAGGAAAAGTTCTCCCAGGCAACTTTCTCGTTACATGCCGGTCAGTCAGAAAAGCTGGATAACCTGGTAGATAATTACTTTGGGCGCACGGGCAAGCGGATTACCCGCGACGATATTATCAGAATGTTGATAGACCAGTGTAACCTTTTTATGCTTATGGATAGGTTAGAGAAATAAAGCCCCTTTACAAAGCTAATAGTAGCAAAACTGGCATAATCAAATCATTATTAAGTTAATTAACTGGGCCTGTTAAACAGCGCTCACGGATGAGGTATCATTAAATTTGTCTTCTAAAAAGCTTTCCCCGGTAATCCTTTTACTTGTGTTTTTGGTTCAACTGAGCGGTCTCTTTACACCTAATAGCCAGGCGGCCCCTGTTTTTGCCAGTACCGGGTTTCAAAATTTATGGGAATACAGCGATAAAAAAGTAGCCGAAACTCCATCACCGGGCCGGGGATTTACATGGGGCCCGGTTTCGCTGGGTGTTTTCCAGGAAACCTACGCCGAAGGCTCGGGCGGAGAGCGAACTGTCCAGTATTATGATAAAAGCCGCATGGAGCTTACCCGCGATAAGCAGTTGGTCACCAACGGACTGCTCACCAAAGAACTGGTTTCGGGCAAGCGCCAGGACGGCGATAACACCTTTACGCAGCTTTTACCCGGCCAGCTCCAGGTAGCGGGCGATAATAACCTGGGCGGCGGCAATCCCAATGCGCCGGTCTACGCCAGCTTTGCCGGGCTGGTAACCTTTATGCCGGGCCAGAACAGCGCCCCGAACCGGACCGGACAGGTGGTGGACCAGTCCGTTAACCGGGCCGGGAAAGTCGCCAGGACCGATAAGCCGCCGGTAAAACTGGCCTATGGTTTTTACGAGAAAACCACCGCCCACAATATCCCAAAAGTCTTTTTCGACTATCAGAATATCACCGGGCAGGTCTGGGACGGTAAGAAATATGTCGAAAAGAAGGTTTTCACGGATAATCCGGTGGTAAATGTTTTTGGTTATCCTATTTCCGAGGCTTACTGGACCAGGGCGACGGTCCAGGGCCAGGAGCGCGATGTGCTGGTCCAGCTTTTCGAACGGCGCGTCCTGACCTATACCCCTTCTAACCAGGACCCTTACAAAGTTGAAATGGGCAATATCGGGCAGCACTATTTACAGTGGCGCTATGGTTCTTCCCACCTTATCGTGCTGGACCCCGGACACGGCGGCGCGGACCCCGGCACGGTCCACACCGGCCCAGATGGAAAACCTGACATGCTGGAGAAAAATATCAACCTGGCAATCGGGCTAAAGACCGCCGAGCTTTTACGGGCGGAAGGTTACCAGGTAGTGCTGACCAGGACCACCGATGCCTCACCCAATACACCGGCCCAGGACGTAAACGGGGATGGCAAAATCGATATCCTGGACGACTTGGAGGCCCGGATTAATATTGCCAATAAAGCTAATGGGGAACTGTTCTTATCTATTCACATTAATAGCAACGGGAAACCTAGCAGCGCCGGTGGGACTGAAACCTGGTACTGCTCGGACCGGCCATTTGGTGCTAACAACAAGCTGTTTGCCCAGTTGGTCCAGCAAGAAACTATTGCCAGCCTCAAAGAAAGGACCGGGTACACGCCGCAAGACCGCCAGATCCGGGATGACAATGCCCTCGACAGTGAAGGTTCGCATTTCGTGGTGCTGGGACCGTCCAGCCCGCGCCATAAAAGCGCTACCGGAATGCCGGGCGTGATTGCCGAAGCGCTCTTTATAAATAATGAAGCCGAAGCCACCCTGCTGCGAGACCCCAAGACTATCAATGCGCTGGCGGCGGGCTACCGCACAGCCGTTAAGAAATACCTGATGGCTCAAAATTAGTTTCGCCGGGATACGGCCTGACCACAAACCAGGCCGTATCCCTGGCAAATACCCGGTACCAGGTAACGCCTCGCTCATCTTTAACCGTGTATATTTCGACAGCCCCGGCCAGATCTTCCGGCAGGATAGGCACAAAAGAGTATTTACCCAGCCGGGGCACCACTTTATACCCGTCCTGAACGATAGAGCTATTTATTTCGGTGTGATTGAACTTCAAAGGCTCTTTGCCGGCGTAAAACAAATAATAAATATAGGGGTAGCTAATCCTGGAATCCACTTTGACCGAAGTAAATTCAGCCGCATTTTGCCTTAAGTACTCCGAATATTCCCCGGCCCCTTTCTGAAAAGCCGGGCCGGAGGCTTGCGGGTAAGTACCCCAGTACGCCGTCCAGAACACCGCCAGGTAAAAAACTGAAACCGCCAGCAATATTGCGTAGCCAATAACTCGCCCGGCCTGGCTTTTCAAAAGGTCGAATAACATTCCCAGCCCGATAGCCACGAAAATTATCGTCAGGGGTAAGCCGTGCATCGCCCGCAGGTTGTGGTAATAATCCAGCGTGAGCGAAGCCGGGACCGGGAAAAGAAGCAGCCAGCCCAACAGTATCTGGAGGGCGAACTTACTGACAAAAAAGGGCCTTTTTGAGATCAGAATATAAATGGACCAGGTAATCCCGGCGTAATAAAAGACCGCTAAAAAGTTGTAGGTATTTTCGATACCGGGCAGATGGTCGGTGATTGATCCGGCCTCTTTGCCAAAATTAAAGACCGGGCCCAGGTACGAAAAGTACCGCACCAGGAAACCCTGGATAGGGTTACTATCCGGTTGAAAAATCGAAACGCTGCTAAACCGGGCATTGTACTTGCCCGGCTCAAGCATGGTCAGGATATAAATAGGGGCTGACAGGGCCAGCCATGGCAAGATGGTACATAAATGTTTCTTCAGCAGCAGCTTCCAGGCAGTTCTATTGAGGATATCAACCAGGCCGAGCAATCCTAGAAACATTGGGACAAACATCTTCTGGGTCGGGTAAGTATAGGTCAAAGCCGCCGCGCACAGGCCCACCAGCAGATATTTCCAGGCCCGGAACTCTGAGGCCACCGCCTGTAGATAAAGATAGAGAGTAAGTAAAAGGAAAAATGGCACGATATTGGTGGGGATGGCCCAGCGCGAAGCAATAATATGCCAGGGCATAACGCACAGCAAGAAACTGGCAAGCAGCGACAGGTCTTGCCTGCCCGTCAATCTCTTTACCACCGGGTACATCAGTAAAACCGTAGCCACCCCGGCCAGGGCTACCGGCAGCCGGATGCTAAAGACCGACAGGCCCAGCACCTTCACAAAAGGCACACTCAGGTAGGTCAGCCCCGGTGAGGCCCAATCATCGAAAGACTCCAGCATAAAGGGCAAAAAATTGCCGTGATGGTCGCGCAAGGTCTGGCCGAGAGCAAAAGCATCCACCCCGTTAACCGCTTCATCCTGGTTTAGCCCGACCGGGTTAGCGGCCAGGTTATAAAGCCGCAGCACAAGCGCCAGGCCCAGGTTCAGGCCCATCAGAATAAGGACGTAATTTTCTCTTGCCAGGCGTAAGACCGAGTTTTGATCATTTTGCCGGGCGAGCAGGGCGCTTTCTTTTAAAGATGAGTTCATTCTGAACTTACCAGGGAGTTACACATTAAATGCCCTTATTTTTAACAGCTCTCGCTATTGTTTTACCACGTACCAGTTGTCGTCGCTGGCAAAAATCCTGTACCAGCTCTGACCATTTTTATCCTTTACGGCGTAAATTTCGGTAGTATTAGCCAAATCACCGGCTGTAATCGGCCCAAAAGTATATTTATCCAGCTTCAAGACCCCGATTAATTGTTCTTCCGGCGTCCTTCTGGCATTAATTTCAACGTAATTATACTGGCGCGGGTCTTTGCCGGAATAAAATAAATAGTAGACATAAGGCTTCGTAACGCGAGAATCTACTTTGACCGACCGGTAGCGGGCATCGTTAAGGGCTAAATACTGCGAATAGGCTTTAGCGCCGTGTTGAAACTCGTCATTGGTGGTTCGCGGGTAATTTACAAAATATTCGGCCCCGAAAATATAAAAATAATAGGCCGTGAATAGCAGTACCACCGCCCAGGCCACCGGAATAACTAACCTTTTGTTTTTCAGGAAATCCAGTAATACCCCGAAGCCGATTACCGTTAGAATTAGTATTACCGAAAACCCGTGAATAGACCGGTTGAAATGGTAATAATCGATTGTGAGGGAGGCCGGGATAGAATAAATAAGCAGCCAGCCGAGCAATATAAGACTAACCGGTTTACTGATAAACGAAGGGGTCCTGGCAAAGAGCGCGTAAAGACAGGCAATTATCCCGGCTATATAGAATACGGCTAGAAACTTGTAGGTAATACCTGCCCCAAAGTTGAAATCAAGCGAAAAGTACGAAAAATACCTTTTGAAAAACTCTATAAAAGGGTTACCGCCGGTCGAGAGAATCGAGATATCGTTAAACCGGGCGTTATATTTCCCGGGGTCGGCCAGGGTTAGCAAATATACCGGCGAAGTGATTAGCAGGAAGGTTCCAAAAATAGCGGCATATTTCCGGAAGATTAGCTTCAGGCTGGTTTTCGCCAGGACATCGGAAAGCAAAAACAACCCTAAAAGCAGCAAGACGAACACTTTCTGGGTGGGATAGATATAAACCTGAAAACCCGCGCACAGCCCTACCGCCGCAAATTTCCAGATTGCGGGTTTATCCTCGCAAACTACAATAAAAAGATAAAGGGTTAGCAGTAAGAAAAAGGTAACTATATTGTTTGGTATGGCATAGCGCGAAGAAATAATGTGCCAGGGCATCAGGCAGAGCAAGAAACTGGCAAGTAGGCCCAACTCTTTTCTATTAGTTAACTTCTTTACCAGTAAATAGATTAGCCCTACCGAAGCGACGCCGGTCAGGGCTACCGGCAGCCTTACCGTGAATTCCGAAAGCCCTAAAAGCCAGACAAATGGTACGGTCAAATAGGTTAAAGCCGGGGAGGCCCAGTCATCAAAGGACTCTAGCATGGGTGGTAGAAAATTCCCATGATGGTCGCGTAAAGTCTGGCTGAGTGAATAAGCGTCCACGCCGTTAACCGCTTCGTCCGGCGTTACCCAGACCGGGATGCCTGCCAGGTTATAGAGGCGTAAGAAAAGAGCCAGTAAAAGGTTTAAGCCCAGCAAATAAAAGGCAAAATTCTCCTTCACTAAGGCCGGGAAACTTAGCTTCTCAACCCTGTTGAAATTAGTCAGACGGGACAAATCCATATTTGCTTTATTGGTCCTGGTTTAGGAATTAGCTGCAACTTCAAAGGTACTATGCCTGGCCGGATATATCTAATATAGGCTACTACCGGCATTCTTTCAATAGGACCAAAGGGTACTGATTTCAAAATTGGTACATTTACCTCAAATACAATTATTCTGACCAAGATTTTAAGCTTCTATAAGCCCAGAAACAAAGGCGCGGCTTGCCTTCTACAGCAAACCGCGCCGGGCTGGTTTCCCAACCTATGGTTACTTATTGATTAGAGAACCTTATTTAGGTTTCCCATTAACCTTGTTGTCTATCCAATCAACGGCTTGACGAACCTTATGTAAGACCCAGGATGCAATTCCGCCCCCCGCGACTAATTCCAGTTCCTCTTCCGAAAGCTCTCCATAATCCTGATGCACCATAATTTTGGCTTCGTGAGAAGATTGCTGGAGTTCTTCGGGGGTGAAGATAAACCCATTGGCGGCTGCCAACTCCAGGATCTGGGCGCTGCTGCCCGGCTCAATAGCCGACAACTTTTGCTCCAATTCCGCATCCATAGTAACTTTCTCAACAAATTTCAGGTAACGGTCGGTAGTGGTCATTGTCATTTTTGTACTCCTTGCTAAAATTAACTTTCTTCACATTGGATGTACGTTTACATCCACAGCTATATATTAAAGTATATAAGGATATTTTATTATGATCACAAGCATTATTACTGTATGACTAAATAAACGCAAAAACCAGTTTCCTAAATAGGACCCAGGCCGTATAGAGTAGGATTACCAACTATTAACCTGCTTGGTCGGCCGCTTTTCTTTTTTGGAGGCAAAGGTGGCGAGATGTTCGCGATTTCTTGCCACACTTTGTCAGGAATTTAATAAGCTTGATCTACGCCGAAATCAACTGAATATTTCTGCCGGGTTAATGGGCAAGAGTTTATAGGGCAATTGCCACAGGACGGCCTGTTAAAAGTTATATCAGAAGGACTCTCACTTAACCGGGCAAATTTCAAGATAGAGGTGGTATTTAGATTGACTAACCTACGATATTTTGCTATAACTAAAATACTTTAATTAACAAAGTCAATTACGCATCCTCTCAACAGCAAAAGGCCCTGGCATTAACCTAACAACAGTTATGTTTAAACTCATATAAGGAATTGCTAATGCTGCCTGAGCTAATGTGGAGGTTAAACTTATGCCCTCTACTAAATCCAATCAATCGAAGGAAGTACCTTCAGGGCAAGCCGTACAGGGTTTAAGTACATGGCTGACCTACGCGGCTTTAGTGGTCCTGGCAGGACTAGCCTGGATTGCCTTAATATTCCAGTCCAGCACTTCTTCAGTTGAGGCAGCCATGGACATGGTTCCTAATTCCAGTTTCCCCCGCCTTACCCTGTTAGAGGCTGGTAAATTTCTAGTTAGCTGGGGGGTAATGATGGCGGCTATGATGCTGCCTAGCGCTTTACCGATGCTGGCCTTATATGGTGCTACCCGCTCCAATTTTATACGAAAAGGTCACAAAGCTATCCCAACTACTGCCTTTACCGGGGTCTACCTGGCGGTGTGGACGGGCTTTGGTCTCCCGGTATATTTTGCCTGGGTTGCCATCGGGACAATTTCCGAAATGAACATGTTTGTTTCCAGCCTCTTACCTTACGCTCTGGCCCTGGTCCTTATAGCAGCGGGAATCTACCAGTTCTCACCTTTGAAACAGGTTTGTCTGCGCGCCTGCCGTAGCCCTCTGGCGTTTCTGTTAGGAAATTGGAATAACGGCTACAGAGGAACTTTTAGGTTAGCGCTCAGGCACGCCCTTTATTGCCTGGGTTGTTGCTGGGCCTTGATGGTAGTGCTGGTAGCGGCTGGAGCAATGGCTTTGCACTGGGTGCTGCTGCTTGCGGTGTTGGTCCTGGCAGAAAAGATTCTTCCTCAAAGCAGGTGGACGGTTCGCCTGATAGGCGGAGCCCTGATAATTTTAGGGCTGGCGGTAGGGCTGGTACCTGAACTAGCCACCATCTTACGAGGCCAGATGACTGCGATGTAATAGAAGATGAATAAGGAGGCGATCATGCCAAACACAAAGTGGCAAATCAAGGGTGATTATTTTGAAACTTGCAGTTGCGATTATGTTTGTCCCTGCGTACCCTCCCAGATGCAGGCGCAACCCACCAAGGGAGCGTGTATTTTTGCCATGGCCTTCCGGATTAATGATGGAAACTTCGATAATCTAGCGATGACTGATCTAAACTTTATTATTATGGGGCGCACTCCCCAAAAAATGGGGGCAGGTAACTGGGAAGTCGGGCTGATCGTGGATGATCGAGCAACCCCGGAACAGCAGCAAGCCTTAGGAGCTATTGTAGGTGGGTCGGCCGGAGGACCGATGGCCGGTCTTGTTCCGCTGCTGGGTAAATTTTTAGGGGTAGAAACCCGGCCGATACAATTTCAAGGAGACGGTAAGAACTGGTCGGTATCCGCGCCGGGAGTGTTGGAAGAGTCGGGGGTAGCAGCGTACGGTGTGGGCGGTTCAAGCGAGCCACTTTACCTTGATAATACTGGCCACCCGGCTGCTGACCGGTTCGCCCTTGCCCACGCTACCGGCAGCCATCTTCACGCCTTCGGTATAGATTGGGATGACGATAGCGGGACCAACAATGCTCAGTTTGCACCTTTTAGCTGGAACGGATAGAAGGGTTCTTTTCGGGAGCCAAGTTGTATCAAAAATTTGGTAATCCTCAAAATCTTAATTAACTCCAGCCATTTAAACCTTCACGCCTGTAAGCTGAAGTGATTTCTGTTGAAGTGGTTATCACGGTTAACCAGGTCCAGATTTAACCAGGATGACCGTAGGGGATTCATAGGTAATTTGAGGAGTTTTTAACAGGAATTAACTAACCCATAATCATTCAAGTCACTTTATTGTTTTTTTGTAAATAGCCCCTTTTGTTCTGGAACATCTTAAACCTAAGCCTTCTCACCCTGGTTTTACTTTTAATAAAAAAGAAAATAGTGTCCTTAAAGGGTCATTTAAGGACACTATTTACATGATGCCTTTTTACTGTTAAAATTATAAAAGCTGCCCTTTAAGCGGTCAGGAGACGGGTACGGATGGATTGGTCAGTCAAGTGAAAGAGCAAACCTGTGACAAGCGCACAAACCAGTTTAGAAATTACCGGTTTTGATTATGACCGGACAACCGGTAACGAAACAACAGACTTGGTACCAGCCGCACCGGGTTCTGAAATTACCAATAGCCCGCTGATGCAAGACCTGGCCGGGCAGTTGGCGCCGCGTTCTCGCGCTATCTACGAAAATGATACCCGCCATTTTGCTACCTGGCTGGCCGGGCAAAACCTGACGCTGGATACTGTCACGCGCAGCCACTTCATCCAGTACCGCAGCCACCTGGCCCAGTCTTATGCTAAAGCTACCGCGGCCCGGATGCTTTCGATCGCTCGCCGGTTGCTGAGTGAGGCCGTGAGCCGGGGTGACCTGACAAATAACGTGGCATCCGACATCAAAGGCTTCAAGACCGGCGATAACGAAACGCCCCACCATGCTATGAGCGATAAAGAGGCCCGGAAACTGCTGGCCGCGATAGATACTTCCACCAGGAAGGGCAAGCGCGATTATGCCCTGGTATTGCTGCTGCTCTGGACCGGACTGCGCCGTTCGGAAGCCGCCGCCCTTACTATAGGTGACCTACGGCAAGAGGGCGGCCACCATGTCCTGACCGTCCAACACGGCAAAGGAGACAAACGCCGTAAAGTTAAGGTGCCGGTCAAAGCCATGCGGGCCATCACGGACTACCTGGAAGCGGCCGGACGTAGCGCGGGACCGGGCGCGGCTCCGCTTTTTGTCGGCTTTAACAAAGGCGACCACCCTGAAGAGAAACCTATCAGCGATAAGCTGATTTACCGTACCGTCCTGGCTTACGCTAAAGCGGCTGAAATTGACAGCCTGAGTCCCCACGGCCTGCGCGCCAGCTTCGTAACCCTGGCCCTGGAAGGCGGCGCGAAGCTACAGCAAGTCCAATACGCCGCCGGCCACGCCGATCCCAGGACGACCGAACGCTACCAGAAGCGCAAGATTAACCTGGATAATAACGCGGTGGACTACCTGCATTTTTAATAAATGCACCAGACCTGGTCCTTTTCGGGTCTATTTTTTAGCTTTTTGAGTATCGCAGACGTTAATTTTTGAAAGACCCGCCCTTTTTACCATATTCGATTTACCCGAATAAAACTAATATAGAATTTTCGGGAAGCGTTTTATTCCCACCAGTCCAACGGCCCATAATACTGCCAACCAGATTTACAGGTTGGTGCCGGGAATATGGCCTATAATTAAAGAAGCAATTGCAAGATAAATATGAGATAATCGCTCTACCAGATTTAGACTCTGGCTAAAAATGGATGTCCGAATGGGAAAAACGCTATTCCCTGGATCTTTAAGCGGAGTGCCTTTCCCGGTTAAAGGCTGGTCCTTTTGTACTACCTTTACGTTCTAAAATTCAATTTTCAAGTTACACCCAAGGAACCCTTAATCCACCATGAAAAAGCCTTTCGCAAGTTTTAAGATGCTAGTGATAGCGTGTTTGCTATCCATCCTGGTAATGACTGGTTGTGGTGAAACCGCCGGTAATAGTGCAACTGCCGTCTCGCCCACACCATCACCTGCAGCCAGCACTACTGCCGCCCCTGTGGCAACTACCCTGGCGGCGACTACGGCGCCCGCTACTACCCTTGCCGCCACGACCGCCCCGGTTACAACCGCCCCGGCCACGACGGCCATCACCCAGAACAGCCCGGCGGCGCTGGCTCCGGCTCCGCCAGCCAGCCAGGTTACTTATCACTTTGATCCATCTTTCTCGGCGGTTGAGCAGGACCAGACCAGGCGGGGTATAGACCTGGCTCAAAAAGCTTTTGGCCCGGTTGGCCCTTTTACAGTCGAGGCCGGTTCAAATGTTAACACTCCCAGCAGCGGTGAAATGTTTGCCCAGGCCAGCCCTGGCGAAATAACTATTTTCTCCAGGGGCCAGCCCTGGCTTGATGCTTCCGACTATGACCGGGTTAGCACCCTGGTCCACGAGTATTTCCACCTTGTCCAGTACCACCTGACCAACCTCGGTGATGATGCTGAGTCCGTGGGCGATATATTGCCGGAAGGGCCGCTCTGGTTTAGTGAAGGCACTGCCGAGTATCTTTCTTACCAGGTTGTGGCTAGAAACGGCCTGGTCCAGTACGATAAAATACGTAAAGAAAAAATCGCCTCCGCCCAGGAGTACACCTATAAGCTAAAAGATATTGAGACGGATGGCTCGAAAACGACCAGCGAGAGTGGCGAATATGTGCTCGGTTTCCTGGCGGTAGAGTACCTGGTCAATAACCACGGCGGGGAACAGGCTATCATCAATTACTACAAGGAAATTGGAAAAGGGGCTGACTGGAAAACCGCTTTTAACAAAAGTTTTGGCATTTCCATCGTCTCTTTTTACCCGAAATTTGAAGATTACAGGAAAGATCTTCTGAGTAAATCAGGTAGTTAACTCAAAGCAGCGCCAGGCGGCCCCGGCTTCAGCTTTTGTCTATTGGCGGGGTCGCCCGGTGCTAATAGCCATGTAGAGGTTCCTTTGCTGGGTAAAATCTTTTATGTAACCGGATTAAAGGTCAGTAGCCTGAAATCAAGGCAACTATTAATCAGGGGCCTGGTTGCTTTCCTCATCGTTGCTTCTTGCCTGCGAGTTTTGATTACAGCCGTAGACTACGGCCTGAACGAATTACAGATGGACTTTTCCGCCTTCTTCACGGCGGGTGAGGCCCTCAATAACGGGTATTCTCCCTACAAAAACAATATAGTTAATACTCCCCCGGTCTGGGATGGCGTAGCCGTATACGACTTCAGCCGGTTCTTATACCCGCCTATCACAGCCACGCTCTTCCGGCCGCTGGCGCTACTGCCTTACTCTGCCGGGAAATTAGTCTGGTTAGTTTTTACCCTGGGTTGTTTAGCCCTCTCATTATTTGTGTGGCTCAAGACTTTTAACCTGCCCGGTGATAAGGTGCCACACTGGCAATACGGCTTTATATTCGTTGCTTTCTTCTTCCCCCTGTACCCTTTTATAGAAAGAGGCCAGATAGATAGCGTAACCATGCTTGTTCTCAATTTTTCCTTCTTTCTAATGCTAAAGCACCCCAAAATGAGCTTGCTCTCGGGAATTTTGCTGGCCCTGGCTACCGTCCTGAAGCTTAACTGTATCTTCTTTGTGCCATTTCTCTTTCTTAGAAGGCGGCTTACCGTGGTAACCGGGTTCATTATTGGCAGTTTTATACTGCTGTCGCTGAGTTTTCTTTTAAACGGGGTGGATAATACCCTCAATT
Source organism: Chloroflexota bacterium (assembly GCA_028287745.1). Classification (GTDB taxonomy): domain Bacteria; phylum Chloroflexota; class Chloroflexia; order Chloroheliales; family Chloroheliaceae; genus 54-19. The sequence continues at coordinate 13,960 of JAQBPB010000027.1, read as the reverse complement.
ATGCCCGGGTAGATTTCCCCAGGATTTCCCGGCTGGGCGAAAATGGTACGGACGAACAGCTATTACCCCGGGAAGTAATTTCAAACCACCTGGCCGGTACTCCGGCCGGTTACACCATTAAGCAGTCACAAACCTACCAGGTTTCCACCCTCAATTTTGATGGACAGGTTAGCCAGACCCAGTTAATTCTTTTCCTGGTCGCCAACTTCGATTATTACTTAAACCAGTCTTTTGTCTCCTTGCTAATTTTCCTGGGCTTCTTCCTGCTGGTCCTGGTCCGGGAAAAGACCCGGCCCCGGGAGAGCCAGGCGCTACCATTACGCAGCGAGTTTTTATTCTGGCAGTTAGTTATGATTATTGTCTTACTGGCAAGCCCTTTAACCTGGGTCATGAACCTGGTCTGGCTTTGCCCGCTGTTTTTCTTATTCCTGTACTATCTTAAAAATAAAAACCGGCTTAACAACCGCTATTCCCTATTGTTAATACTGGCCGGGCTTATTCTGATTGCCGTACCTGATCACTTCAACCTTCCACTGCTCAATCTAAGATTCGATGGTCCGCATTCCTGGGATAATATCTTTATTACTCTATTTGTCTACAAATACCAGTTTGGTCAGATTTTATTAGCTACCGCTTTACTCCTTGAATATGTAAATAGAAAAACCGGCGACAGCACAGAACATGCCTTCCAAAGTGATCGCACGGACCCGCCTGCAAGCGAACCTGCGCCGCTGGCCGGGAAATAAGCAGCGTTTTTCAGGTCCCGGGTATCCCTTAATTTCTCCGTTTTTTAAGCCTGAATACCTCTTGACATACTATGTATAATTAACTTATACCGTTTCCGGTAACGTTCACGGGAAGCTTACCAGAAACTTTCAACGCTTATATTCCAGGCAAAAATAAATAAAAAAGGCAACTATGCGTTCTACAATACGAGATGTAGCCGCTATGGCTGGTGTATCTATTAATACCGTTTCCCGGGTCATAAATGACAAGGGTGAGGTTAGTCCTTCCACGCGCGAAAAAATCCTGGAGGCCATCGAAAATCTGCGCTTCCGGCCCAATTCCTTTGCCCGGTCGCTGCAAGGCAAACAGAGCCACTTCATGGGCCAGATTGTCACTGACTGTACCAACCCGACCAATGCCCAGCAGATCCGGGCGGTCCAGAATTTAACGGTGCAGCAGGGCTATTCGGTTATGATGGTCGATACAAATGAGCAGCACGAACGAGAACTGGCGGCGGTTGACCTGATGATCGAAAAATTCGTTGATGGGTTCCTGATAACGCCGCTCCAGTATGATAACTCCCATCTCTTTAAACTTAAGCAAGAAGGCAACGTCCCATTTGTCCTGACCAACCGGGCCATTGAGGGCCTGGAAGTCGATGCGGTCCTCCATGACAACTTCAAGGGGGCTTACGAAGCGACCAGGCATCTTATTGAGACCGGCCATACGCGCATCGCTTACATTACCTCGCGCCGCCAGGTCTGGACAGTTAACGAGCGCCTGGCGGGCTACCGGGCGGCCCTGGCTGAAGCCAACCTGGAATATGCCGAAGAACTGGTCATCCAGATTAACCTTGACATGGAAAGCGCCTTTCAAGCGACAAACCTGCTGCTTAAACTGCACAAGCGTCCCACCGCTATTTTTGCCTACAACGACTTTATGGCCGTAGGCGCTATCAAAGCCCTGAAAGAAGCCGGTATCAGAATACCGGTGGATATGGCCCTGGTTGGTTATGACGATATAATTTACGCCCAGTTTTTAGAAGTGCCGCTGACGACCGTCCGCCAGCCTACGCAAGCCCTCGGAGAAGCGGCCGCCCAGGTGCTACTTAAACGAATTGCCAACCGGTCCGGCCCGGTCGAAAAAGTAATATTACAGCCCAGCCTGATAATCCGGGCGTCTTCCAGCCCGATGTAAGTCACAAAGCGGGTTTACCCGCCGGTAGTCTTCAGAAAAATTAATCAGGAGATCAATGGAGCAACTCTTGAAAAACAATGTAGTGGAGAAGACATCTGTGAACAATAAAATAGAAAGTCCAACGCCCCTTCAAGGCCGCCCTATTGACCTGAAGGGTTTGGAGAAATCACGGTTCTCGCTCAGTAGTTTCGTGGAGCGCCACATTGCTTATTTTCTTATAGCTCCAACTATGCTGGGCATTGCCGTGGTCAATGTTTATCCGCTGCTGGACACGGTCCGGCTGAGTTTTACCAACCGGCTGCTATCCCGCCCTGAAGACGAAACTAGATTTATCGGGCTGGAGAATTACACCAGTATTCTAACCAACCCCGGCGTTTGGAACGCCTTTAAAGTTTCGCTCATCTTTACCAGTGTTTCGGTTGGCCTGTCCTTTATTATCGGTTTTGGGCTAGCTTTGCTGCTCAACCGCCCTTTGCCGGGCCGGGCCATTCTCCGTTCGATTTTTATTATCCCCTGGGCGGTACCGGCTTTTGTAGCCGCCTTAACCTGGTCCTGGATGTTCAACGACCAGTTTGGTATTTTCGCGTCACTACTTAAAGATTTTGGCATTAACCGGCCGCCTATCTGGTTAGGCGCCGACCTGGCCCTTTTCTCCCTCACTGTGGTAATGATCTGGAAAAGCTTCCCTTTTCAAATAATTGTCCTGCTGGCCGGGTTGCAGGCCATCCCCGGCGACCTTTACGAGGCTGCCGAAGTAGATGGGGCGATAGCTCACCAGAAGTTCAGATATATTACTTTACCCCTTATTAAACCGGTTGCCATGATCAGTGTCCTGCTGGCCGCTATCAATGCCTTTAATTTCTTCACCATACCCTGGATTCTAACCAGGGGCGGGCCGGGCGAAACAACTGCCGTCCTGCCCATTTACACCTATACCATCGGGTTTGTAGGTGGGGATTTCGGGTTTGCGGCCACCATGGCGGTAATCATGTTCATGTTCATTCTACTCGCCGGTTCGGTCTATTTGTGGCAGTACCTGCGTGAAGTGGACGCTACCGGAGCGCAGCGAATTTAAGTTTAAGACTCAATGGAGAGGTAAAGCGATGGCAACTAATACCAGTGGAGTGCGTTCCAACCGGTTTACCAGGATGGGGCGGCGACAGCGGACCAAATTGTGGGCGGATATTGCTTCTTATGTCGTTATCTTCTTTTTCGCGATAATCGCTCTTTTCCCTTTTTTCTGGATGATCCGGACCGCCCTGGCCCCCGCCACCGAGTCATTTGCCCTGAAACCAAAATTACTGCCGAGTTCACTTACTTTTGAAAATCTCACGCGGGTGATAACCTCACCGAACGTGCCTTTCATCAAGTACTTTCAAAATAGCGTGGTTGTGTCGGTCGCTACTACTTTGCTGGTGATTGTGGTCGGCTCGTGGGGCGCGTATGCCCTGGCCCGGTTAACTTTTAAGGGGCAGCGGGCATTTGGTTCCAGCCTGCTCTTGATCCAGATGTTTCCAGGCATACTCCTGATTATTCCACTTTACGTTATTTTAGCCAAACTTGGGCTGATTAATAATTTCGTGGGGCTGTCGGTGGCCTACACGACTCTGAACCTGCCATTTGTAGTCTGGCTGCTGCGCGGTTATTTTCTTTCTATCCCCAGTGAGATCGAAGACGCGGCCCGGATAGACGGCTGCACCTATTTCGGAGTGCTGTGGCGAGTGGTGCTGCCGCTGGCGGCACCCGGCCTGGCCGCGGTGGCTACCCTGGCTTTCGTAAATAGCTGGAACGAATTTCTTATTGCTTATGTGTTGATCAACGACGACAGCCAGAAAGTTTTATCTATCGGCCTGGCAAGTTATGTTGATCAATTTACCACGGATTACAGTGGTTTATTTGCTATGGCAACCCTGACTACCCTACCGGTAGTTATCGTCTTTATGGTTTTCCAACGCTACCTGGTAGGTGGCTTAACCACGGGCTCAGTTAAAGGTTAACAAGGCGTACAAGTTTATCTTCACACCAATAGTACATGGAGGAAAAAATGGACCTTGAAGCAAAGAAGCTTATAGAAGCTTACGAGGCTGGGAAAGTGTCTCGCCGGAACTTTATGAGACGGGCGGCCCTGATGGGAGTGGGATTCGGTAGTCTTAGCACCTTTTTGGCGGCTTGTGGTGATAATACTGCAACACCTGCGGCATCTGCCACCACTGCTGCCGCCAGTGCAACTACGGCTGCCCCTGCCGCCAGTGCAACTACGGCTGCTGCCGCCGCTGTTACTACGGCTGCTGCCGCCGCTGCCACCAAAATCTCCGGCCAGGTGGAAATCTGGAGCCGGGAAACCTTCAGCAACGGTGTCCGGCAGCCCATTATAAATGCCCGCCTGGCTGAGTTTGAAAAAGCCAATCCGGGCGTAACTACTAAAGCCCAGTTTTTAATTTTCCAGGAGTCGGTCCAGAAGACCCAGGCCGCTCTGGCGGCCGGTTCTCCGCCGGAAGTGGGCCAGCAAGGCCCGGACGTAGCCCTGAGTTTCGCCGCCGCGAAGAACCTTTTGCCCCTGGATGATGTTGTAGCCAGTATTGGCAAGGACAAGTTTGTGGAGCTGCAGCGGGAAGCCTATGTCGAATACCAGGGAGTAACCTATGGTATTCCCTGGTACGCCGAAACCCGCGTGTTGATGTACCACAAAGACCTGCTGGAAAAGGCCGGCGTGCAGCCGCCGACGACCTGGGACGAGTGGAGCGCGGCGGCCAAGAAGCTTTCTACCGGCGACCAGTACGGCTTTATCTTTGGTCTGGAGTCTCCCGGGGCCGGCCAGTTCTGGATACCGCTGGGGACCAGCGCGGGCGGCACGGTCCTGGATAAAGACGGCAAGGTTTCCGTAAATACCCAACCTTTCAAGGACGCCCTTACTTTTGCTTCCAGCTTTATTAAGGATAAATCCATGCCGGAAGCGGCCGTTACCTACAAAGGCGCCGAAGTTATCAAGCTCTTCCAGCTTAAAAAGGTCGCCATGATTTATACAAACGGCCAGACCTTTGAAGACATCCGGGGAATTGACCCCACCCTGGCGGCTAATATCGGGGCGGTAACTATTCCGGTCAAGAACAAGGGCGACACTTCGCGGTCATTCCTGGGCGGCTTCCACCTGTTTGCCTTTGCCAAGGCTAAAAACCCCGAAGGGGCCAAAGCTTTAATCAAATACATGTACCAGAACCCCTGGTACTCGGATTACATGCAGAAAACCGGTGGGGCGGCTTTGCCGGTGCTTAAAGACAGCATCAACATTGACTTCTACCAGAAAGACCCGATCAAGAAGTCAATGCTTGACCAGTTAAAGACCGCCGTCCGCTACGCCGGGCCGGTCTTCGGCAATACGCCTTACATGGGCCAGGCCGAAAGCCAGGCGGTCTTTAATACCCCGGTAATTAACGTCATTACCGGCAAATCCACCGTTGACCAGGCGATTGCCGATTGTGAGGCGGCTCTAAATAAGTTGAAGGCTGCCCAGTAATTGGGGAAGTAGTTAGAAGCAAGTAGGAAATAGTCGGTATTTAACAATCAGTGTTGAAGACAAGTAGCCAGAGGTAGTAATCTGGTAGGAAAACGTAACAACTTCCATTCTTGAGAGACCGGGAATGGAAGGTTGTAATGCCCATATTCCAAACTTACCGGCTATAAACTGCTTTCTACCCGCTATTGACATCTGACCCCCGCCACCTAAAAAAGAGGGAATAATGAATAACGAAAAGGGAAATGTGGAGCCTGCGATAGTGCAGGTAGATTTCGCCGCCCCGGTAGGCGCGTTGGACCGGATCTGGACCTCTATCGGCTTTGACGAAATAAACTGGAGTTACACTCCCCAGGGTAAAGACTTACTGGCGATGCTCAGCCAGGAAGTAGCCGAACAGCCCTATTACGTACGCAACCATAACGCTTTTACCAGCGGCAACGGTCTGAGTTATCCGGCCGGTGGCTCGACCAACGTTTACCGGGAAGATGCCGAAGGCAACCCGATTTATAACTGGGAAATCCTGGACCAGGTCTACGATGCCTATGTCTCCAATAACTTTCACCCCCTGATTGAACTGGGCTTTTTGCCCTTCGACCTGGTACCAAGCGAAGTAAAGGAATACACCGGCTTTGGCAACAAAGGGACGCTGGACCTGGACCTGGGTAAAGAAGATTACGAAAATGGCAAGTGGAAGCTGCCGCCTAAAGACTATAACAAATGGCAAAATCTAGTAGAAGCCTTCGTGGCCCACCTGGTCGAACGTTACGGTGCGGACGAGGTGGCGACCTGGTATTTTGAGCTGTGGAACGAGCCGGATATTACCCATTACTGGCGCGGTACGGTTGACGAATACTGCAAGCTGTACGACTATTCGGTGGCCGGGGCAACCAGAGCTTTCCCCAGGGTCAAAATTGGCGGGCCAGGTTCGACCGATAAGGGGTCGCCCTTCCTGCACCACTTCCTTAACCACTGCACACGCGGCCACAACTACCTGACCGGCCAGACCGGCACCCAACTTGATTTTATTTCCTTCCACACCAAGGGAGCCTATTACAGCCCGCGCCGGACTTACGGCCACCCGGTCGAAACCGCCTCGCCTTCCGTTTCAAAAATGATGTATGATATTCAACGCTGCCTTGGAGTAATCGCCGAATTTCCGGAATTGACCGGCAAACCGGTCTTTGTCGATGAATGCGACCCGGCGGTCGGTACCATATACGGTGTTTACGATAACCCAAACTTTATTGTCTGCAATACCGAGTATTACCCTACTTTTGTAGCTGCCCTGGTCGGTGAAATCTTGAAACTTAACGGGAACGTTCCTATCCCGGTAACGATGATTACACACTGGGCCTTTTACTTCGAGGGCAAACGCTTCTTCGAAGGCAACCGGACCCTTACCACCAACCACAATGTCGCCAACCCAATTGTGGCCGGGTTGAAAATGCTGGGCATGCTGGGTAAAGAGCGCGTAACCCTGCAAAGCAGCCAGGCGGTGAATAGCCTGGGTGAAGGGTATACCGGCCAGACCCAGTTTATAGATGGTCTGGCTACTCGTGGCGCTCTCCAGGGAGATACCGCAAGATCCTCCGTTATCCTCTGGAACCACTGCGACGATTGGACCGTCAATGGCCCTGGGCAGGTACAGCTAAACCTGGCTAATCTTCCTGGCGAGGCCGGACAGACAATTGAAGTCCGCCACTGGCGCATTGATGCCGACCACAGCAACGCCTTTACCGAATGGGTTAAATTAGGCCGCCCCGAAGGGCCGGACGAAGAACAATTGGCCCGGCTTAAAGCCTGCCAGCAACTGGCTTTACTGGAGGAACCGCGACAGGTGACGCTGGACAAGAACGGAACTTTGCAGTTGTCATTCGATTTGCCTATCCACGCCCTATCGCTGCTCGAAATAACAGCGCCATCATCGTCCAACTCATAGGTTTACTTTAGCTGTCTAGTTCAAAGGAAGAATAACTGTGACTAATAACGTGAGTCATGGTCCAGGTAACGAGGCGCGGGCTATCGGCCTGGTAGGCTGCGGTGGGATGGGTTTGCGCCACCTCTACGGTCTTAAAGCTTTACAAAATGTGGCCGGTAAACTTCCAAACGGGGGGATACCGGCCCGGCTCCTGGCGGTATGTGATACCAACCAGGAAAACGCCCAGTTCATCGCCAATAACGCCGAGCAAATGTTAGGCTGGCGGCCTTTAACATACCTCAACCAGGCCGCGATGCTGGCTAACCACCCGGAAATAACTGAAGTTGATATAACTACCGGCAGCGAGTCGCATCATACCCTGGTGATCGAGGCTTTGCAGTCCGGGCGGAACGTCCTGGTGGAGAAGCCGCTGGCCGCGACAGTGCGCGGCTGCAACCTGGCGCTGGAAGCGGCCACCAGAAGCGGCAAGCTGCTGGCCGTGGCCGAAAACGTCCGGCGCGACCCGCTGAACCGCCTGGTAAAAGCCCTTGTGCAGGATGGCGCTATTGGAAAGCCCTACCTGATAGTGGACTATATTGCGACCGGCGGCGATTCAATCCTGCTCACGCCCTGGCGGCATAAGAAGGAAACCGGCGGTATTCTCCTGGATGTGGGCGTCCATAGCGCCGACCTCATGCGCTTCTTCCTGGGCGACATTGTCCGGGTTTCGGGCATTACCCGGCTCCTGGAAAAAGAGCGTTACCCTTCCCGCGATAAAGCGGTGGTCAGCGAGCACTTTTATAAAAAGTGGTTGCCGGACCTGCCGGATAAAGTCGAATCCACCGCGGACGATTTGCTGGTCGGCCACTTCCAGTTTGCCAGCGGCGCGACCGGGCAGTGGACCATTATGCAGGCCGCGCACGCCGACAAGCGCAACATGCGGCTGATTTACGGCAGCAAGGGCGCCCTGGAATTACCACCCGACCGGTCGGGCGGTCCGCTGGTGCTGCGCCGGGATGACCAGGAACAACCGGTCACCGGCCAGGCGCTGCTGGATTACGCGCCCTCCTACCGGCTGGACCCTTTGACCGTCGCGCTCTTTGGTGAAAAGAAACCGGTCAATTACCGGCTCAGTTTTGAGGAAATTGACCAGAAACTGGTAGCTATCGAACTGTTCGACTTTTTCCAGGCAGTAGCCGGTGGGCATGCTCCGGAAGTCGATGGATTTGAAGGCCGTAAGGCGGTAGCCCTGGTCTACAGCTTCTTCGAGTCGAGCCTTCTGAACCGCAGCGTAACCCTGGCTGAAATTGAACAGGACCGGGAAGCGCCCTTTCAACAGGCCGTAAACGACCTGCTTGGCATTAAATAAACCCTGGAAAGGTGTTAGATTTAACAAATGCGTATAACCAGACTTTCCAGCCTCTTGCTCGCCACCCCTCTCAAACAGCCTATCCGGACTGCGATACACCGCTTTGACCGGGTTTACCATGTAGTGCTTACAATAGAAACCGATAGCGGCCCGTCTGGGACAGGGCTACTGTTTGCCCAGAGTGCGGTCCAGGGGCGGCTTTTCCAGGCCACCCTGGCGACTTTTGAAGACCTGGTCGTGGGCGAAGACCCCCTGATGGTCGAGGCAATCTGGCAAAAGCTCTGGAAAGCCATGAACTTTCTGGGCAACAGCGGAGTAACCATATTTGCGCAGTCGGCCATAGATACAGCCTTGTGGGACATTGTAGGCAAGGTCGCCGGTATGCCCCTGTGCCAACTCTTAGGCCAAAACGTCGCATCCCTGCCGGTTTATGCCAGCGATGGTCTATGGTTAAGCTACAGCCGGGCCGAACTGGTATCGGAAGCCCGCAGTTTTGTGGACCGGGGATTTACGGCTATAAAAATTCGCATCGGGTCTGCCAAATTGTTGGATGACATAGAGCGGGTCCGGCTAGTGCGCGAAGCGGTCGGCCCGGACATTAAGCTGATTGCCGACGCCAACCAGGGTTGGGACGCCGCTACCGCGATCAGGTTCGGGCGAGCCGTAGAAGACGCCGACCTGCACTGGTTGGAAGAGCCGGTTCCATATTATAATCTGGTAGCCAGCGCCGCGGTAGCAGCGGCCCTGGATACACCACTGGCGACCGGCGAAACCGAGTATACGTACCTGGGGTTTGCCCGGTTGGCCCAGGAAAAAGCCGCCGACATCTGGATGCCGGATTTGCAGCGCGCCGGTGGGATTAGCGGCCTGCTCAAAATCACCCGGTTGGCCGAAGTCTACAACCTTCCGGTTACGCCGCATCTCTTCCCGGAAGTTTCGATCCATGTAGCGGTGTGTGCCCCAACCTGCAAGATAATTGAATATGTTAGCTGGTGGGATTGTTTGTTCGAAGAAGAAAGCAAACCACGCCTGGTAAACGGCTATTTGTCGCCCGGTACAGCTCCCGGCCTGGGACTTGAAATAACCGAGCGGACAATTGAAACATACCGGGTCTAATAGGAGAAGAGAAATATGGCGGAGAAAATTGGTTTTATCGGTTTAGGAATTATGGGCAAACCTATGGTACGCAATCTACTCAAAGCCGGGTATAGCGTAACGGTCTATAACCGTTCGGTGGCACCCATCAAAGAACTGGAAGCCGAGGGAGCGCTAGCGGCCTCCAGTCCCCGGCAGGTGGCCGAACGTACAGAGATTATCATCACCATGCTTCCCGACTCACCCGATGTAGAGAAAGTACTAACCGGCCAGGACTGTGTGCTGGAAGGCGTCCGGCGCGGCAGCCTGATTATTGACATGAGTACCATTTCCCCGGTAGTCTCTCGCAAGCTGGCGGAAGTTGTGGTCGAGAGCGGTAGCGCCATGCTGGATGCGCCGGTAAGCGGCGGCGATAAAGGCGCTATTGCCGGGACGCTCTCGATTATGGTCGGCGGCGAGAAAGAGGACTTCGAGCGCGCTTTACCGGTCCTGGAAGCCATGGGCAGTACCATAACCTACTGCGGCCCGGCGGGTGCCGGTCAGACGGTTAAGGCCTGTAACCAGGTGGTGGTCGCCCTGACGATTGAAGCCGTATCGGAAGCGCTGGTACTCGGCTCTAAAGCCGGGGTCGCGCCTGAGATTATCCTTAAAGTTCTGGGCGGCGGTCTGGCCCAGAACCGGGTGATGGATCTTCGCGGCCCGAACATGATCCGGCACCGCTTTGAGCCGGGCTTCAAAGTGAAGTTACACCACAAAGACCTGGGTATCGTTCTCGATACCGCCCGGGAATACGGCGTAAATCTGCCCATTACCGGAAGAGTAGCCCAGATGTTTAGCACCTTGCTGGAAAATGGCAAAGGGGAACTGGACCATTCCGCCCTGCTGCAAGTAATTGAAGATTTATCCCAGCATTCCCTGGTACAGACTGTTCCAGAAAAAGTTTAACCGGGTCAGTCCTTTGCGTAACTCTTACACCTTGCCCTAAATATACAGGTGAATTGCCCGGTGGAAACCCCGGGTAATTTGCGTTCCGGGAGATTAGAATGGTGATGCGGTGAAAGTAGCGCTTGCGGCTTTGATAGTCAGGGCAGGGCGGCGGCTTGTTCGACTGTGGCAACAGAACCAGAGCTTTAAAAAATTGTCGGCCCAGCGGCCATCTTTGTGTCAATGAAACTGTTAAAGAATTGGAAAATTCGACTGAAATGAAACAAGGAAATAAAGAACTGCCTGATACCACTGACAATAAGCTTAAAAAACCTCGCGGCGGACAAAAAGGTAACCGGAATGCGGCCAAAGCCGGCGAGGATTTACGCTTTGAAGTGTACCTTTCAAAGCCCCGGCGAATGTTCTTTGAAGAGTGGTTTTTGCTGCGTTTTGGCAGGCCCTATTCAGGTGAGGACGAATTGCGGGAAGCGGCCCGCCAGCTGGCGAGTGCCGCAATCGACCGGGCAATAGTAGAAGAGTTTGAGAAGCACCAACCCGGCCGGACCAACAGCGGCGGTGAAGTATTTTAGGTGGTTGATGAGCGCTTGTTTTTTGGTTAAGTGTTTTTCTTTTATAAAGTTTAAATTGGGATAAACTTTTGGGATATGTCGGTTTTATAGTATGGTTTGAGCTGTTCAACTTTGCAACACATCCTGGTTCGGCCGGTTCCTCTAACCCTGCGCAACCGGCTAAAGTAGGTTAACAGCCCCGTTCGGGCGAGGTTATTTGTTTAACAACTATCAGACTAAAATTAAATAATATTAACTTCGCAGGCAGGCAATATTGGGCCACTTAAGGTATAATCTTTCCCATGAGTATAGAAACAGGTGGTGAAAACCAGGCAAAGTCTGAACATAAAATTAGACAGTGGCTAGCTCAATTTGAACCGGGATGCCCGGTAGTAGTTGTGCCTGTTTTTAATGCCTTTGAAGACACCCTGGACTGCATTCACAGCCTGTTAGAGAACACACCGCAAGAAGTCCCGGTCCTACTGATAGATGATGCCAGTACGGACACACGCCTTTCCGAATATTTCCAACCTTTAGCCTTTAAGGACCGCTTTGCCTACCTGTATAAGCCGGTAAACAGCGGATTTGTGGGCAGTGTAAACCTGGGTTTTGAATTAACGGCGCCGCGTGACGTTGTCGTTATTAATAGCGACGTGGTCCTGCCCTCCGGCTGGCTGGAACGGCTTAAAGCAGCGGCTTACTCCGGGTCAACCATTGTCACGGTCACTCCTCTTACAAACCATGGTTCTATATTATCGGTGCCCTACCGCAATAAACCTTCCGGCAAACTGCCTGATAATTTTACCCTGGCGGAAATAGATGACAGGGTCCGGCAGAACTCGCTGAAGCTCTTTCCGCCGATACCGGCTGCCGTGGGCCACTGTACTTACTTTAAAAGGCTCGGTCTGGACTTAATAGGCTATTTCGATCCGGCTTTTGCCCCTGGTTACGGGGAAGAGGTGGATTTCTCGCAACGCGCTATAATGTCAGGCTTAACCAACGTATTGGCTGATGACCTGTTCGTATATCATAAAGGCTCGCGTTCTTTTAGCAATAGTGAGGCAAGACAGCAATTGCGCGAGTCCCATGACGAACTGATAAAACAGCGCTACCCCTGGTACCTGGACTGGATAGGTGAGGCCATGAACCTGACCGACTCGCCCCTGGCCCTGGCCCTGGAACAGGCCCGGCATGCTATTCTGGGCTACAAAGTTGCGCTGGATGCTACCTGCCTGGACGGGAATATCAATGGGACCGAGGTAGTAACTCTGGAACTAACCAGGGCTTTAGCCGAACTAAAAGACAGCAACGCTTCCTTTTCACTTATCGTAAGGGACGAAACCGGCCAGGAAGACCTGCTGGGATTAGAAAATTTGGTAAACGAAGTAATCACCGTCGCAGAGCTTAAAAAAAGGCCGCAACCTGCTTTTGACCTGGTACATCGTCCCTTTCAAATTTATTCACTGGAAGATTTAGAATTACTCCAGCAAATTGCCACCCGCTTTATCATCACGCACCTGGACTCGTTACCATATGCCACGCCCAGTTATGCTCCCAATCCCGACTGGTGGTCCAAGCTGCGCCATTTTACCCGGCTTACGTTTGCTTCCAGCGATGGCATCATCTTCATCAGCCAGGAAGCCCAGCAAGCAGCAACCCGCCAGGGCCTGCAATTGCCGCAGGATCGGACCTGTGTTACCTACGCCGGGGTAAATCACCGGCTGCACCATGTAGAGGCAACGCTCCCTCCGGATGTGCCACATCTCACCGAACAACCCTTTATCCTCATGCTGGGCACCAACTACCAGCATAAGAACAGGGCTTTTGGTTTGCAGGTTTTTGCAAAATTGCTTCAGGATTATGACTGGGCCGGGAACCTGGTGTTCGCCGGGAACGAGAAAGCGGCAGGCGGCTCAAGCCTGGAAGAAAGCCGCCAGATGCACAAACACCCGGTGCTGCAAGGGCGAGTTATAAACCTGGGTAAGGTAACCGAGGGTGAAAAACAATGGTTGTTAGAAAATACCGCCTTGCTTCTATATCCATCGACGGTAGAGGGTTTTGGCATGGTGCCTTTCGAGGCTGCCCTGGCCGGTAAACCGGCCATCACACCCTGCACTTCCTCACTACATGAAGTGTTAGGTGACGGCGTTACCTACATGCCATCCTTTGAACCGGCCGAAGCGGTAAAACCAATCTGGCAGCTGCTCTCACAGCCTGAGCTGGCATACCGGCAGACTGCAAGCATCCAGGCCCGGGCCGCGGCTTTTACCTGGGAAAAGATAGCGGAAGAAACCTGGGAATTCTACCGGCAAACATTGAAGAAAGCGCCCCGCCTGCCCAAAACCATTGTCCAGCATATGTCACAAATCTCCAGGCTGGAGCAAGAGTACCGGAAGCTGCAAGGGTGGTCAGAGGAACTAAACCAGAAGCTCCTGAGTAAAGAAAACACTCGCCTGTTTTCCAAACTCAAAAAATTCCTCGAACTTTAGACCTGACTTTTGCACAATTCAGTACAAACCACTCTGTAAAATTAAGTCCATTTTGTTACTTTGACCTGACTTCCCTTTTAAATATTAATTTACTTAGTTTAAATTACCCTGAGCACTCTTAATATTCATTAATAGGTTTTGACTTTTTGTGTTAAAATC
>JAQBPB010000020.1 GCA_028287745.1 Chloroflexota bacterium | reverse complement strand
TAACAAGGCAGGTAGAAGGTAAAAGTTATGGTTTCCAGGCCTACCTGGCAGCATTTATTTAAGTCCGAGCATGAATTTACCGTATGGCTAAGTTTCGTAATGTTCTTCGTAATACTGTTATGGTAATCTGATGTTGCCGGAATGTAAAATATTTGTAAAATGCTTGTAAAATTTCCCACTTTTTGATAAACTATTGTCAGGTTTCAAAGCGGATTTTTTCCTCAATTAGCGAAACTATTGACTTTACAACTAATTCTTGGCAATCACCGGCGAAGCGGTCTCTATACGGGTTCTCAACCTCATCTTAACTTCTTGGTATAGCGAACAAAGCACCTGGTAGCACTTACAGGGAAACGTCAAATACGCACTTTTATTAGACAGTAAAACAGTCCTGGAACCGGCTTGCTTATAGCAGGCTTAATTCTTATACCCAGTCGATTTAACTTGGAGCAAATAGCAATGGTCAAGCGCCTCAATGGTTTTGGTCTGTGGGCAATTAGCTGCCTGCTGGTGCTTAGTTTCGCGCTTTCCGCCTGTAATGGGTATATTGATGCTACCCCAACCCGGCCAACTTCCCAAACCGCCCCGGCCTCGTCCGTCAGGGTAACCACCGCTCCGGTTAATATTGTAAAGTCCAACCCGGTAATCCAGGCTAATCATAACCAGGCCGTACCGGTCAACCTGCCGGTGGGCACAACCGCGGCGGCCACCCTGGCTATAAGCCCGGCCCCGGCCATTATTACCGATGACCAGGATACCCAGGGACTGCAACCCCAGCCCGGTTTCTACGAATTTCCCTACGCCAACTCCGAATTCTACATTCACATGCCGCCCGCTCCCCGGCCCGGCCAGACCCTGCAAATTATTTTAGCCATACACGGTATGGGCGGTAACGGGGCTGATTTTGGCAAGCCTTTGATCAGTTACGCCGACGAGTACGGGTTTGCCCTGGTAGCCCCGACAATGCGCTACGACTCGAACTACACCGACCCGGCCCGGGTAGCCGCTAACGATATCGTGCTGCTTCCCGAATTGAACAGCCTGATCCAGGCCCTGCCCGGCGTGATCGGCTACCCGGTCCACCAGCAGGTAATGCTCTTTGGCTTCTCGCGAGGAGCCCAGATTGTCCACCGCTTTGCCATGTTCTACCCGGAGCAGGTCAGCGGAGTGGCCCTGATGTCGGCCGGAAGTTATACCCTGCCCTACCAGGAATACAAGACCAGCGACAGCACGCCGAAAACAGCCCTGCGCTTTCCCTTTGGAATAGCCGACCTATCTACTTTCACCGGCCACAACTTTGACCTGGAGGCTTTACGTAAAGTCCCGTTCTGGGTGGGAGTTGGTGGCGCGGATAATGCAACTAAAGATGTTCCGCAAGCCTGGAGTCCTTACCTGGGACACACCAGGATAGAACGCGCTAACCGGTTTTACCAGGCATTGCAAAAACAGGGAATTAATGCTACTTTCAATGTCTTCCCTGGTATAGGCCACACCGTGTGTAATGAAATGAAGCAGGATGGCTTTGCCTTTTTTAATAAACTTTTAGGGTAGTAACTTGTCTGAACAATGTTGTCTGAGACGGGCTTACCGGCCCGTCTATTTATTTACAATAAAAATAAAAAGTGATGAGACAACCCAAAACGAATACAAAGCTAGCTCTACTTGTACTTTCCCTGTTCTGCGCTGTCCTGGTAACCGGCTGCAGCGATAGTGGCACAATCAATCAAAATTCTTTTGTTTCGGCGGCCGGAATCGCTACCCCATCCGGCGCTAATAGTACCGCCCAGGCTGCCGTCAGCACCGACTGGGTGGTCGGGACTTCACCGGGCTCGGCGGCCAGCACCCCGGTACCAAATACTCCCACGCCTGCACCAAAGCCGACCAGTACTCCCGTACCCACCCCGACACCCTACCCGACCCCTAAATTAAAAATACCGCTGGTGGGCGCAGCTACCCCGGTGGATTTTACTGGCAAAGGCCAGGTAGTCGAGCGCCAATTTTATAGCAACAACCTCAAAAAGAATGTCTCGTACCGGATTTACCTGCCCCAGGGCTATAATTCAGCCGCCAAACGCTACCCGGTGCTTTACATGCTTCACGGCTTCAGCGGCAAGATAGACGAATGGATGTGGTACGGCATAATGGGCCGGGTGGATGACCTGATCAGTTCGGGGAAAATCAAACCGATGCTGGTAGTGCTGCCCCAGGGGGACCAGGAATACTGGGTGGACCACCCGAACGACGGTCTAAAGTGGGGGGCTTACACCGCGCACGAGGTAGTGGACCACATTGATGGAAATTACAAGACCCTCCCCTTAAAAGGAAGCCGGGCGATTGGCGGCCTCTCAATGGGGAGCACCGGGGCGCTACAGTTAGTCATGAACTATCCTGGCATCTTTGGCGTAGTCGGCGCGCACAGCCCGGCCATGCGGACCTTTGACCAGAAGTTACCCTGGTGGGGTGACGAAGACTGGTACGCCAAAACCGACCCGGTAACGCTGGCTAAAACCAGCGACGCCCTTAACGATATCAAGCTCTGGATTGATGTCGGCGCGAACGACTCAGCCTGGCGGGCGCGGGTGCTGGAATTCAAGCAAATCCTGGAAGACCGCAAGATTCCCTTCACCTATACCGAGTGGCCGGGCGACCACAACGGCGATTACTGGACCGCCCACATGGTGGACTATCTCAACTACTACGGGTCGGCCCTGTCGTTCGGCTAAGCCCCCACATAGGTCTAAAACCACCCGGCGGGTACGTTATCGCCACTTAACCGGGCAAAAAAGTAGAGCCGGGAAAATTATCTCCCGGCTCTACTTTTCTGTACCAGCCAGCCCCAAACCCCCGTTTATCAGCCGTTGGTGCTCTGCGTCTCGCGGTACTTTAAGAGTTCGCTGTAAGCGGCCTCACCCCGGGCGTGTAAAGCTTTCTCCCAGTCCTTGCGGTAGGGCCGGAGGGTTTCGACGATAGTATGGGCCACCGCCAGGTTTCTGAACCATTTGCGGTCGGCCGCCACAATATGCCAGGGGGCGTATTCGGTGCTGCATTTCACCAGCGCATCTTCGTAAGCTTTCTGGTAATCGTCCCAGTACTGGCGCTCTTTGTAGTCACCCACGTTCAGCTTCCAGCGCTTATCCGGCTCGTCCTCGCGAGCCTGCAACCGCTCGGCCTGTTCGTCCTTGCTGATATGCAAGAAGAACTTGATGATGATAGTGCCGGTCCCGGCCAGCAGCTTTTCAAAATTATTAATATGGTCGTAGTTAGCCTTCCAGTTAGCTTCCGGCAAGAGATTATGCACCCGGACAATCAGGACATCCTCGTAATGGGAGCGGTTAAAGATATTCATCATGCCTTTACCGGGGGTATTGGCATGGACACGCCAGAGGAAATCGTGGGACAGTTCTTCTTCCGTCGGGGACTTGAAAGAAATTACCCGGCAGCCCTGGGGGTTAACATCAGACATCACGTGAGAAATGGTCCCGTCCTTACCGCTGGTATCCATACCCTGCAACACGATCAGGACCGAGTTATGCCCGGCGGCGTAGAGTAATTCCTGCAACTCGCCAAGTTCCTGGTGGTTCTTTTCGAACAGCGGGCCGGATTCATCTTTTTTGAGAGTGGCACTATAAGCCGGGTCAAAGTCCTTGAGCGAAACTTTCTTACCAGGTTCGACTTTCCAGGTGTAGTCCATGCTTACCATCTCACTTTCTGCAGCCCGGTTAAAAGCTAACCAGGGCTTACTAAATATTAATGGTGCTGATAATACATGAATTCGGGCCTAAAAAGCAAGGTAACAAATTGACATTGGCAACTCCCGGTGCTATAATGCGGGCCTAGCAACACTTACCGGAGAAGTTCGTCGGGGCGTAGCGCAGCCCGGTAGCGCACCTGAATGGGGTTCAGGTGGTCGGAGGTTCAAATCCTCTCGCCCCGATCTTTTTATTTCATACTCCAGTTTAGCCTTACGCAGTTATATAAAAGCAAGCTACAACAAAATACGTAATGCTAAATAAAAGTCCCGGCAAAACCGGGACTTTTATTGTATCAGATGGTCTATTTGAGCGTAGCATCACCTGATTTTTAATCTGGAAAACAGAGATATAGTGCTTATAAGCTGTACTAGGTACAGCATCTAGGCCGGGTATCTTACTGTAAATTCTCTGACCCCTCGGAGCAACCCGCCAACCTCCTCTTTGGTGTATTCACTGTATTTACCATGTAAGGAAAACTGTCCGGCCCGGCCAATGCGCCGCCAAACGCAGACCGACGAGGCAAAACTGTCGCGCTGGGAAAAGCTACAAAAACTGCTTAATAATTTCAAAACATGGAGTGGGTTGAAATAGCTCACCCTAACTTTTTACAATTAAACCACATCTAAATACAGTATAGGCTTCAGGGGTGAGATAAACTCATTATGCTGACAAATAAGTGCACCTTTTAAGGCGGCCATAAACCTTGCAGCGGCCACCTAGGGGTCAAAAACCTTTTAGATATGGAAGCAGCAACATCGCCCCTCAGAAGCCTTTTCAGGCATTTTGTACAAAAGTTCTACCCTGTGATATAATAAATTCAACAAGGAGAAACGCGAATGGAAATTGAAAATCAACTAAAACAACAGCAAGAAGTGGAAGAGGGCGCGGCTCAGGGAGGTGATGAAATCTTTCTGGGCGAGGAAGATGAAGAAATTTTAGACCGCGTCTGGAAAGACCCCGAAATTGTCGAGGCTTTTATCCGGGAACGTGACCGGGAGTACGGCACTCGTGGCAAGACCCGAGATTGGCGCAACGGTCGTCCCTTGACCCAGGAAGAGTTGGACTTCTTCGACAATGGTCCATATGCAAAGGGTGAAGCCGAG
>JAQBPB010000133.1 GCA_028287745.1 Chloroflexota bacterium | reverse complement strand
TGCTTTTACTCCGGTGCTTCCCATATTCCAATCGTTTAAGGAGTAATTCTAAAGTTTATTTAAGGAAATATTTTGTATGCCTGGCAAATTTTATTTTAATAACAGCCGTCTTACAACAAACCTGGTAATGCTCTTTATAAGCCTGGTTGGCTGCTATCTGGCTGCCCTTTATGGCCCGACTAACAGTTTTGAGGAAACTTTATCTATTGGATTAGGCTATGTTTCCCTGGTCTTGCTGGCTGTTACCCTGATGATTGGCCCTTTTAACCTGTTGCGCAAGCGAAAAAACCCGGTGAATATCAACTTCCGGCGGGATGTTGGTATCTGGTCCGGGATTACAGCCTGTCTCCACGTGGTTTTTTCATTCCAAATATATCCGGGTAAAAGTATCTTAAATTTTTTCGTTGGCAACAACCCCCAAACTTTAAGCCCAACTTTCGGTCTTTTTGAATTAAGTAACAATGTGGGCCTGGTGGGTACGTTAATAATGCTGGCCCTGCTGGTTACTTCCAACCAGGTCTCGCTTAAACTGCTTAAAGGTAAACGCTGGAAAACCTTGCAGCGCTTTAATTATTTATTGGGTGGACTGGTTGTACTTCACACCATTGCCTTCCAGTCCTTGAATGCCCGTGAGAATGCCTTTTATTACGCGGTTATTGGTCTAACCTTTGCCGTTATTATCGTGCAACTGGCCGGGGTTGCCATTTACACGTCCAGGGCGCAGGTTAGAAGGGCCGCAAACGCGGAACCGGCCGGGGCTGTTGCGAGCGGTTTTTCCCCGGTCGCGGTACAGTCCGGCCAGATTACTATGGCCCGGCGTCGATTTCTAACTTTAACCGGCTCTACTCTGTTGGCCGGGGTGGCTGTAAGCGGTACGGCAGGTTATTTGTTGGGCCGGGTGCAGACCGGTGAAAAGCCGCAAGTGCTGGCCCAGGACGCCACCCCGGCCACTTCCGGGGCAACCACCGGCAGCGGCGTTACCCAGGCTCCTTCACAGGCCCCTGCGGCTACTCCCACTCCGGCTGCCAGCGCGACGGCCCAGACCAGCCCTGCTACAGCCACATCCAGCAGCGCCTCCAGGCGGCAGGTCGGTTCATCGTCGGCCACAACCACGACACAACCGGCTTCACCCGCAACGACTACCCCGGCTGCCAGCAGCGCAGCTTCACAGGCCAGTAGTACGACCGGGCGAAGCCTCGTCCTGGGTAATTTCGCCAGCCTGCCCACCGGGAGCGCTTTGAAATTTACCACGCCCGACACCGGCGAAACGGCCTTTGTCATTCACGAGCAGGACGGTTCGGTTAAAGCCTACAGTGGAATCTGCACCCACCGGCCCTACACCCTGGTTTTTGACCAGTCGCAGCAAGCCCTGATGTGCGACCTGCACAATGTTCCGTTTAATATTATTACTGGCGCTCCGACCCGCCGCCCGGCTAACTCGCCTTTGAAAAGTTTCAAGGTCCATGTCGACAGCCAGAGTAACATTATTTACGATATAGTTTAATGCGGGTAATAAAATAGGCCTGTAACTTACGCCGGTTTGCGGCAAGTAGTTACAGGCCTATTTAAAACTGGATTATTTAGCAGAAAGTTTAGTCCAGGGCTTTGCGGGCAAACCGGATAATTTTGATCCCGGAATAGGTGTGTGCCAGGCTGGCTACCACATTAATTAACTTCTGGCCGGTGCTGGCCTCTTTAAGTCCCAGCACCGAGTAAACCAGGTAAAACAGGCTATAGGCGGTGACCGCTCCGCCCTGCACAAGGGCGGCTTGCCCGGCCCCTTTGCGGTTCTTGCGCATGCCCTGGAGCATTGCCAGGACTCCCATAACGCTTATAACCGCATCGAAGGCCACGTAACCCGGCCCCCATTTTTGCAGACTCTCCGGTTTTACCTTTAACTTCCCGGCCACTTTGCCGGCAAAATTTTTATCGGTCGTTAAAACTAACTGGCGCCCGAGTTCTACCGCTTTACCCAGAGTGAGCAGGCCAATTAACACTTCGTTTAAACGGCGTGTATTCATTAATTCTGTCCTTTCTAACTTGGTATAACTTCTAATAGTTTACTTTCGGCTAAGTTCCTGACCGGCCTCATTATAACGTATCAGGGCGTTCCTGGTAATATTTAAGTGATTTGAAAGATTAAGGTGAAAACCAGCCGAGTTGGACAGGGTAAAACTATAATTTTTGCTATAATGGCCCACAGGGAATGGTTTACATTCCGGCTCATTTTAGCTCCTTAGAATGGCTAATTAACTTTTTAATTTTAATTTTTCAAAAGAAAATAAATATGTATAATCCTCAACCCGGTGATACGCTTGATGCCCTGGATACACCTTCAATGGTGGTCGACCTGGATTTGATGGAAGCCAATATCGCCAGTATGCTGGGCCGCTTGCTGCCCACCGGCGTTAAAGTCCGGCCCCACCTCAAAACAACCAAAAGTCCGCTCCTGGCCCAGAAGTTAATTGATGCCGGGGCCACCGGTGGTTGTGTCGCGAAACTGAGCGAAGCCGAAGTAATGGCTGCCGGGGGCATTGAAGACCTCTTAATAACCTGTGAAATTATTGGTAAGCCCAAAGTTGCGCGCCTGGTAGCGCTTTTCCGGCAGCATCCCCAGGTTAAAGTGGTACTAGACAGCGCTGCCGGGGCAACAATGATCAACCAGGCGTTAGAGGAAGCCGGGATCGCCGCACCGCTCCAGGTCTTGATTGACCTGGATGTCGGACAAAACCGGACCGGTATCGCCCCCGGCGCACCGGCCCTGGAGTTGGCCCGTACCATCGGCCGGCTAAAGAATTTGCGCCTGATAGGGGTACAGGGTTACGAGGGACATCTCCAGCACTTGCACGACCGGCAAGCCCGCGAAGAAAACTGCCGCGCTTCGATGTTGCTTCTAAGTGGGACGGCCGACTTGCTGAGAGAAGCCGGTTTCGAAATTGAAACCGTCACTACCGGCGGGACCGGCACCGCCGAATTTTGCGCGGACTGTCCGGGTATTACCGAGGTCCAGCCCGGTTCTTTTATCTTCATGGATACCGACTACCGGAACGCCCTGGGCCAGGTCTTTTCAAACAGCCTGACCGTTTTAGCAACGGTCATTAGTAAACAGGGGCCAGGGCGGGTAGTAATCGATACCGGGTTGAAATCGCTGACTACCGATAGCGGTTATGCCGAGCCGAAGAATTTGCCTGACCTGGTTTATACTCCGAACGGAGATGAACATGGTACCCTCAGTTGGAAAAGCGGTCCGGGCCTGGAAATTGGCGACCGGGTCGAGATGATACCCAGCCATATTGACCCGACTATAAATTTGCATGATACCTATTACGCCCACCGCAAGGGTATTATTGAAGAAATCTGGCCGGTAGCCACCCGGGGAAAGGTCCAGTAAACTTCTTTTAAAATAATATTCTAACCGGCCTGGCATCCTTTCAAATTATTTACAAATATAAAACACTTTAACAATTGCGGGTTTAAAATACCCGGCTATACTTGGAATTGACTGATATTTTCCAATTCAAAGGTATAGCTAATAATGGCTCGCCGGGCTGCTGGTTGGCGGCTTTCCTTTGAATACCGGTTCTGATTGGCAAAATTTAAACTTTATACAGGTTATGCCAGCAAGAAAAACTTTCAGGGTAAGCCACCCTGCCCCACCTTCTAAAAATAAAAGAAACCGTAAACAAAACTGGAACCGGGGCCTGTCAAAAACCAGGCACCGGGGCGCTCCTTCCCCTTTACTTAAATTATTCTTGTTCGCTATTATCTTGCTCGGTTGGCTGGCGGTAGTAACCGGTCAAGTACCCGCTCTGCCGGGCCCAAAAGTACCTCAACCCTCCGGGCAAATCTCGGTTGCAAGCAATAATAAACCGGCGGTGACTCCCGCCCGGGTCACACCGGGCCAGCCTTTAACGGCCACTGTCCCGGCCTTACCGCCTACTCCCACAAAAGCCCCCACTACCCTGGAAGAAGCCGTTAGCCAGGTTATAGCAAAAGACAAAACCAGCCTGGGTGAAGATGCTGAATTTGGACTGTTAATTCATAACCTAGACACCGGGGAAAGGCTTGCAATCAATTCGGACGACCTTTTTGAGAGCGCCAGCCTGTATAAACTGTTCGTTATGCTTACCGTGTTCTATGATATTTCGGGCGGGCGTATGAGCCTGGACGACCAGATTACCCTGATTCCGGACGCCAATGCCGCCAATGAGGATGGCTACACAATTGTCACGCCGGGAAACAGTTTGGCGGTTAGAGAACTGTTGGAGCATATGATAATTGACTCTAATAACACGGCCAGTTTGATGCTGTTGTTCCAGGTCCGGTCCACCCGGATGAAAGATATTGTGGCTGCCCTGGGTTTTACCGGCTCGGATTTTAGCGATACATGGAATTTCAAAGTAACCGCCCAGGATTTGGACCTTTTTTTTAGCCGCCTGGCTAACCTGAAACTGCTTGGCCCCAAATACGACCAACTTATGCTGGATCTTCTAAGCCGGAGCCAACCACGCGACCGCATTCCGGCGCTTTTACCGCCCGGCACCAACATTGCCAACAAGACCGGTAATTTAGAAGGTATTATTAATGATGCCGGGATTGTCTATCTGCCGAACGGCAACCGCCTCTTAATCAGCGTTTTGACTCACTACGTTAACGATGTCGCCGCCCGCCAGTTTATCGCCGAACTAAGTTTAAGTGTCTATAACTTCTATAATCTGGGAAAAACCTGATTCTTTTTTGGTCTTCCCGCCCGTTTGCCAGGGCTGGTTTATACTGAGGATGCTGCTTTCATTCATGATTTCTTTACTTAACTTTATGGGAACCTTTATTAAACCGTAATAATTCCGAAACAGAATTTTCAATAAAAACTGTTATTATACCTTCCAACTATGGTATCTCGATATTATATAGTTTGAATCCGGCCTGTAATTTTAGCACTGTCTTAACAAGGAAATGGAATGCCAGTCCCTCCCATACCAGCAAATGAAGCCGCCCGGTTGGTGGCTCTTGAGCGCTATAAACTGCTTGATACTTCTCCTGAAGAAGAATTTGATAACATAATAGACCTGACCAGGCACATTTTAAATGTTCCAATAGTTTTAATCAGCCTGGTTGACCGCGACCGCCAGTGGTTTAAAGCGTGTTTCGGGCTGAGTGTCAATCAAACTGACCGCGAAGTGGCCTTTTGTGCTTATGCCATTTTACAAACCGGACCGTTGATTGTTCCCAATGCCCTTCTTGACGAACGCTTTGCACAAAACCCCCTGGTTACCGGGGAGCCTCATATTCGCTCCTATGCCGGTTATCCTTTGCTGACTAAAGAAGGCTTTGCCCTGGGCACCCTTTGTTGTATGGACCGCCAGCCCAGGGACTTTACCCCCGACCAGGTTGAACTATTAAAAGGTATGGCCCGGACGGTAGTTTCTCTGATTGAACACCGCCTGTCGGAGCGCCGGCTGCTTAAATTTGAGCAAGGCTTCCGGGAAGTATCGTTCAAAGTGCTAAATGCCACCGGCCCAGACCTTTTCCCGGCTTTGACCCGGTACCTCAGCCAATTCCTGGATATCACCTACACCAGCACCAGCCTCTTTTTGCCTGGTCAGACGCATCTGAAAATCCTGTCCGTTGCTAAAGGCAGCCAGACTATTCCGGAAGCGGTGTTCGAATTGTCCGGTAGCCCGGTAGAAAAGATTCTTGAACAGCAAAGTTTCTTTTATACGAACAATCTTATTGAAGATTTCCCCCGGATTGTAGAGTTTAAGCAAAATAATTTGACCAGCTTTGCCGGAACGCTTATCCGGGACGCCCAGGGTAATTCGCTGGGATTACTTTCGGTCCTGGATACAAAACCGTTGCACGATATTGTTTTAATTGAAAGTTTACTGGAGGTTGTAGCCGGTCGGCTTTCCGCCGAATTACAACGCAACCGTTTAGAAGAAGAATTGCGCCGGAGCGAAGAGCAGTACCGGTTGCTTATTCGTCATTTCCCTAACGGTTTAGCCCTTCTTTTTGGACTCGATCACCGCATTAGAGTGGCCGGTGGGTCGGTGATAAAAGACCTGGGCCTTTCTTTAGCTGGGGTTGAAGGCCGCACACTACTGGAGGCTTTCCCGGAATACGGTGAGATGCTACACCAGTACGCTGGCCCGGCCCTATCGGGAGAGGTCCATTCCTTTGAAGCGCCCTATGCCGGGCGTTTATTTCAAGTACAAGTTTTGCCGGTGAAAAATGACAAAGGCGAGATTTTCGCCGGTATGGCCGTTTCCCAGGATATTACAGTCCAGCACCAGGCTGAAAAGGAAATCCGGTTGGCCCTGGCCAAAGAGAAAGAATTGCGAGAACTAAAATCGCGTTTTATCTCGGTGGCTTCCCATGAGTTGCGCAACCCGTTGACTTCCCTTTTGGCCTGCACCGAAATGCTTGAACACTATAGCGACAGGCTAAGACCGGAAAAACGCGCCGAGTTTTTCCAGCGCATCCGCGATTCGATAGAAACAATGACTTTGCTGGTAAACGATGTGTTAATCTATAGTAAGGCCGAAGAAAACCGGGTAGAAATAAAGAGCAGCCGTATTAGTTTAGAAGCGTTTT
The DNA here is from genome assembly GCA_028287745.1 of Chloroflexota bacterium. Classification (GTDB taxonomy): domain Bacteria; phylum Chloroflexota; class Chloroflexia; order Chloroheliales; family Chloroheliaceae; genus 54-19. The sequence continues at coordinate 84,826 of JAQBPB010000133.1, read as the reverse complement.
GCCGGGGATTGGTGGATGAATTTAACCTGATCAATCCTGCTGAAAGTCCGACCGTTCATTTTGAATGGACGTGTGGTTGCACGATGTCGAACCCCTATGTTGAAATCGACCAGAAGTTGCTGCGTCATATTCTGCAAAACCTGCTTTCCAATGCAATTAAATACGCTCCCGGCACCTCGCAGGTGGCCTTTGTGGTTGTCTGTAAGCCCGGTAATTTCTGGATTGAAATCCGTGACCAGGGTATTGGCATTCCGGCCGAAGATTTGCCCTATCTGTTCGAGCCGTTCCACCGGGCCAGCAATACCGGACCAATTTCCGGGACCGGGCTGGGGCTGGCAATTGTCAAGCAATATGTGGATTTACTGGGTGGAACAATTTCGGTTAAAAGCGAAGTGGGTCAGGGTACGGTTTTCTCGTTATTTTTAGAGTGCGACACTTCCCGATAACCGGGCTGGCGGCCTGTAGATAGGCTTGCACAATTTAGGGGCGGTGACTGTACCGACTTTTAGAAATAATGTAGAATAAGTGCCTGCACATCCTAACGTGATTTAATCAGAATTGAAAGGCTCAATAATGACCCAGGTAGAAATCCGGCGCATAGATGGTGCCGAACTGCTAGAAGTGTCGCACTTGTTAAGAGACTATTCGTTCTGGCCGTCACCACCTTTACCACCACTATCGGACTCGGCAGGTATACTCACCGGCCTGACCGATGATATTCACCTGGCGCTCTATGAGGATGGAAAAGCGCTGGCTTGCGCCTCTTTTACTCCTTTAAACCAGCACGTGCGGAGCGAAATAGTAAAATCGGGCGGCGTCTGGGGCGTGGCAACTCACCCGGCCGGACGCCGCCAGGGTTATGCCCGCCAGCTCTTACTGGCGTTACTTGACATAATGAAACAGGAGGGCATGGCTTTTTCAAGCCTGTATCCCTTCCGGGAATCTTTTTATGACCGCCTCGGCTACACTAACTTTCCCCATGCCCTCAAAGTACGCTTTCCCGTGGCTGTCCTGACCAGGCTGCTCAAGCAAGATTTTGGCGGGAAAGTTGAATTACTGCCGCTGGCGGAAGGTTTTGCGGAATGGCGCGCCTTCCTGGCCCGGCAGCAGGTCCGCCTGCCCGGTATGGTCCTCTTCACTGAAACAACGGCGAACGTTAAATTAAAGACTGAGCCTCTCTGGCTTGCCATCGCCAGGGTGAACGGGGAAGTGGCTGGCATGATGCTTTACAAGCTTAAAGGCCGCAGCGAAGGTATGAGTGTATCGGGCTTTTATTATGAAAACAGCCGGGGCCTTTATCTCTTATTAGAATGGATTGCCCGGCATGCCGACCAGGCCGAAGCGGTAGAAATAAAATTACCGGCCGGGGAACTGCCCGAAACCTGGGTGCCTGATTTATATCCCCAGGTCGAGTGGTATTCACCACCCATGGGCCGGGTGGTTGACGTCAGCCGTTTAAACGGCCTGCAATCCGGGCCGGGCCGGTTTTCGGCCAGAATTATTGACCGCCAGTGCCCCTGGAACGAGGGTTCTTATACATTCGAATCGGTGGACGGCCTGCTCCAGGTCACACCCACCAGCCAGGCTGAGTGTGAATTGAGTATTCAAGCCTTAACGGGTCTGCTGTACGGTACTCACCGGCCGGAAAGTTTTGAACTGCGCGGTTGGGGAAACCCTGACCCGGCAGTTCAATCAACTATGAGCGGGATGTTTCCACCTCAATTACCCTATATGCACGAAACTTTTTAATCGGTTTCAGTTTCGCGGCCGTTGGCCTGTTCGAATTGCGCCAGCAAGGCCTGGGCGGGCCGGTTTTCGGGGTCCGCCGCCAGTAATTCCTGTAACGCGGTGACGGCTTCTCCGGCCTGGCCCTGTTTGCGATAGTAAGAAGCCAGGGCCAGGTAATAAGCTTCCAGTTCATCCAGGTAGAAATCGGCCAGGTTGCCTTCTAAAGTATCCAGCCATTTACGGGCTTCTTCCAGCTGGCCGGAAGCGATTAAAAGCTGGGCCAGGGCCAGTTGGGCCGGGGTATAAGCCGGGTCCACCTGGAGAGCCTGGCGCAGGTAGCCAATCGCTCCTTCCGTATCGCCCTGGCCGGACAACAGCGCCGCCAGGTTCTGGTAAGCCTGTTTCAGACGGGGATTATGTTCAACAATCTGGCGGTAGCGGTTGAGCGCCCCGGTCCGGTCGCCCTGGCGCATGGCATCCAGGGCCTGGTTTAACTGGCTGGCAATCTGGTGGTCGAGTTCCGGGCTGGCTGGGCGGCGGGCGATTTCGCGCTGGCGCTGGCTCAGTTGGGCGACTGTGCCTATGGCCTGGCGCTGGCCCAGCCAGATTTTAACCCGCTCCTCCGGCTCGATGATACCGGCTTCCCGCAAGACTTCCGCGGCCGTAACTCTTTGCAGGTCGTCACCGGCCCGGCTGAAAGCCAGCCGCCGGACCATTTCCCCGGCTCCATCCACCCCGGAGGCCAGGGCCTGACTCAATAGGTCGGCAACTACCGCCGGTTCCCGGTCAATCCAGTACTTGTAAGCGGCCACTTCCAGGGCGGCCGGTCCGAATTCCCGGTAAAACTGGCGCAGCCCTTCCCGGTAATCGTTGCTGCCGCTGGCCTGTAACTGGCTTGCCAGGTTGGTAAAATAGGCCGAAGCAGGTGGGAAAGCCGCCACCGGGTCGTAATAAAAGAAACGTCCGTCCGGGCGAGGCCCGCGTTCGTTATTTTCCAGGGCAAACAGGGTCCGTTCCAGCAGGGTTGGCCGGGTAAACTTGCGGGCTTCTTGCAGAAATTTCATCGCCAGCAGGTTCTGGCCCAGGTTGGCCGCCGCGACCGTCCCGAAAGTTACCAGTTCTTCGTAGGACGGTTCGTCCAGCAGCAGGTTAACCGGGTCAATTTCAAGCATGGGCCGGACGGAATTTAACAGTTGTTCATCCCGGTCCAGGGCGGCGTAAGCTTCAGCCAGCTTGAGCCGTTCGGCAAAGGCCAGCGGAGTAGGCAGGGCTGCCAGCTTTTCCAGGTGCGTTTCGGCGGCGTCCTTGTCGTTCCGGATAGCTGCCAGCCGTACCAGCAGGCTGAGTGCGGCCCGGTTCTGCGGTTCTATATGTTCAACCACCTGCCTGGCGGCATTCTCGGCCTCGGGCAAAGCGTTATCCAGCAGGCAGGCCAGGGCCAGGTTGTTCAGCGCGATAACTAATTCGCCGTCCAGTTGGACCGCTTCCTGGAAGAACTGGCGGGCCGTGCCGTAATCTTCCTTGCTCAAAGCCAGGCGGCCCCGGTCCAGCGCCAACCCGACCGGCTCAAACATAGCGGCTTCGCGGCCATTTTCTTCCGCCGCTGTTTCTATGAGCTGGCGGCAATTTTCAGCCAGGTCGCGGCACAATTCCAGGTTGGAGGGCTGGCGGGTTTCCAGGGCCAGGGCCTGGCAGTCCAGTTCCTGGCTCATGTTATAGGCCAGGAAAGGATAGTCGTTTAAAACATAAGTCTGCACCAGGTTAAAAAGGGTCAGGGCTCCGGCCTTTTGACCGGGCAGGGCCAGGGCGGCTTCAAAAGCGGCCTGGGCCTCTGCGCGATAGCCCAGGCTGCCGTAGGTTGCGCCAATTAGTTCAAGTAAAGGCAGATGGCCGGGGTTGCGCTGTAGCAGCGGTTCCAGCACTTGCAGGCCTTCTTCAAAACGGCCTGCCTCGAACAACTTTTCCCCCCTGGAGAGCTGCGATTGCAGGTAGCGTTCGGCGGTCTTATCGGGAAATTGGATTTGAATGTTGCGGTTGGGCCGCCGGTCTTTTTTCGGATCTTTTTTCTTTGGCATTGTGTCCTGATTATAGATATTTTTATATAATTTGATTTAGACTTTTATTATACTCCGGACCGGGTTGCTTTGCCTGGTAAAATAGTGATAAATGTCATTGACACGCTTGTAATCAATAATAACAATGTAACAAAAGCCAGGGGTTAGAAAGGACCTTAATGCAACGCATAATTTTTCTAGGTACCGGCGCGGCTTTGCCTTCAATTTCCCAGGATAATTCTTCGCTGTTAATTGAAAGTAACGGGACTTATTTGATGATAGATTGTAGCGGCTCCCCTTATCGCAAGCTTTTGCAGGTAGGGGCCGATCCCGCTTTGTTACATCACATCCTGATTACTCATCACCATATTGACCACATTGCCGGCCTGCCTTCCCTGGTCGAATCGCTGTGGATTAAGGGCCGGACCGCCCCGCTGCATATTTATGCCCTGCCAGACTCCATGCGGGTAATTGAAGTCCTGCTGGACCTCTGGGATTTGCGACAGCGCCCGATTAAAGAATTTCCGATTGTCCTGCATACCATTAAAGGAGAGCAGGACGAACTGGTAATTGATGTGCCTGAATTTACTTTGCGGACCACCCAGACTGTGCATGCCGTACCCAGCGTTGCTTCGAAAATTATTTTCCCACTGGGCCAGGTTCTGGTCTATAGCAGTGATACCGCTCCCTGCCAGTCTTTCCTGGATTTTGCCCGGGGAGCCGATTACCTGATGATGGAATGTACTTTCTGCGATGAGGAAACCGAGTTGGCCGGGATAACTTTTCATCTCACTTCAGCCTCTTTTAGCGAAATTGCCAGCCAGACTCAGGCAAACCACACTCTTTTGATTCATCACTCCGAGCAAATGAGTTGCTCGCACGCCGATTTAACCAAAGAAATTACCCAAAAACATGCTTATAACGGTAAGTTCAGTATTCCAAAAGACCTGGATGTGCTTGTGATTGATTGATTCTTCCGGTTAAGGATAGATTAGAACTTTGTTAAATATATTAAAAATCCAATTAAACGGGCTTACAATCTTTTCTTAGTTGTTGCCAAAGCTTCTTCTTCCGGTTTATAATGACGGCGGCTAGCATTTTGAATTTCTTTTAAAGTTAAAACCTTTTAAACCTTTCCGCCTTAGAGTTGTTTTAAACATAAGAGCTTTTGATTAAGGCTTTGTTTTACCCTAAAGGTTTGCAAAATATTAAAGAATTTTAACGGCCTCTTAATGTCTATTGTTAGGTTCGGCTGCTACTATTGGACCAAGTAGTAGAATTAAAAGCTTTTTAACCAAACCCAATTGGGTTTGGTTAGTTGTTTAAAAGTTGTAGGGAAGCAAATTGTTTTATGAGTAAAAAACTCCTGGCCATTGGCGCAGTAGTGGCCCTGGTTGTGTTAGTAACAGCATATTTTCTAACCGGTATGAATACGGTTGAGAAGCTCGCATTTAGTGATGTCTTAACGAAAACTCGCAATGGCGAAGTCAAAACCATTACTACCAACTCCAATAATCGTAATATTACCGTTGTATTAAATAAAGAAAATAAGACTTACACCAGTACCATCCCAGCGGGACGTCAGAAGCTGGAAGATATGCTGGACAACGCCGCTGTCCCGGACGATAAATACCCGGACATTCAAAACGATACCAGCGGCTTGTCTGACTCCATGCGCACTCTTCTAATGGTGATAGGCAGCCTGGCTTTGTTTGGTGGCGTGCTGTACTGGATGCGCCGCCGCCGTCCCGGTGGTCAGAACAATGACTTTGCCGGGGGACCTTTTTCGATGGGCCGCAGCCAGGCCCGCCTGGTAACTCCCCAGAAAGCCGGTGTGACCTTCGATGATGTCGCCGGGGCTGACGAAGCCAAGCAGGAGTTACAGGAAGTCGTTGAATTCCTTAAAAGCCCTGAGAAATTTGCCGCCCTGGGTGCCCGCATTCCTAAAGGCGTCCTGCTGGTCGGCTCGCCCGGTACCGGTAAAACCCTGATCGCCAAAGCGGTCGCGGGTGAGGCGAATGTACCTTTCTTGAGTGTCAGTGGCAGTGAATTTGTTGAAATGTATGTCGGTGTAGGCGCCAGCCGGGTTCGTAACCTGTTTGCTCGCGCCAAGAAAATGGCTCCCTGTATCATCTTTATTGACGAAGTTGACGCCATGGGCCGCAAGCGCGGTATGAAGAGCGGCGGCGGCACCGAAGAACGCGAACAGACCCTCAACCAGATGCTGGTTGAAATGGACGGCTTTGACAGCAACACCAATATTATTCTGATCGCGGCTACCAACCGCCCGGACGTGCTGGACCCGGCCCTTCTGCGGCCCGGCCGGTTCGACCGCCAGGTAACGATTGACAATCCCGATTACAAGGGCCGGTCCGCTATCCTGAAAGTTCACGCCAAAGGTAAACCTTTTGCTCCCGAAGTGGACCTGGACCGTATTGCCCGCCAGACGCCCGGCTTTAGCGGGGCAGACCTGATGAACCTGTGCAATGAAGCGGCAATTTTAACCGCCCGGCGCAACAAGACTGCCATCACTTTGTCTGAACTGGAAGAAGCAATTGACCGGGTACTGGCCGGGCCGGAACGCAAGAGCCGCCTTGTCAGCGAACGCGAACGCCTGACCGTTGCTTATCACGAAGTGGGGCATGCCCTGGTTGCCAAGTTGGCCGGTACGGTTGACCCTGTCCAGAAGATTTCGATTATCTCTCGCGGCCGGATGGGTGGTTATACCCGGATCGGCGCCGGTGAGGACCGCACGCTCTGGACCAAGACCCAACTCGAAGACTTTATGGCCTTTGCCCTCGGCGGCGCGGCGGCGGAAGAACTGACCTTCGGCGAAGTGACCACCGGCCCCAGCAACGATATTGAACGGGCGACCGAAATTGCCCGGGCAATGGTCTGCGATTACGGGATGACCGAAAAGTTTGGGCCGCTCGCGCTGGGCAGCAAGCAAGGCAACGAGTTCCTGGGTGGCGGGCAGCGTACCAGCAATTACAGCGGCAACGTGGCCTACCAGATTGACCAGGAAATTCACGCGCTGGTCCAGAAAGCGCTCGGCCGGGCCAAGCATATCCTGACCCGCTATAACCTTCACCTGATCGCGATTACGGATGCGGTTTTGGAAAGGGAAGTTATCAGCGGCGATGAGATGGACGAAATCTTTGACCGGGTAGAGAAAGAGGGTATGGGCGTCAATATGTTTGCCCTGCGCCCTTTCTCCGGCGACCAGTTGGGCCTGCGGCCTGTCACCAGCCGGTTGGGTGAAGCCTCCGCTAGCGAAGCTGTAGCCGAAGTTTCGGCGGTCGGCCAGGACGGTACTCACCCGGTGCAGACGGTTGCCAGCCGGATGCTCAGCCAGGAAGAAAGTGACAATTCCGACCGGAATCGCACTGCTGTCTAAATCCAGCTTTTAACCTGAGAAAATTTAGCGGGCAGTCTCTGGACTGCCTGCTTTTTATTACTGCCTGAGGCCCGGTCCTACCGCTTTTCCGGGGGGTTGGCACTGCGTTAACCTGTAAATATTTTCATGGGGCAATTGTGGGTAGTCAATTGGACTATTTTAACAGGTCAAAAAGTACTATGTAATAATTACTAAATTTTACTTAAAATTAAAAATGCTTGCACAACGTTTTAGTAATAAATTCCGAAATCCGCTAAATGCGAAAGGACTCCTTGTAGATGCAGTTCCATACTGACCAGGGCGCTGTTGAAGAGATGATGCGTTCCGACCTGCCCAATGATTGTTTTGCTTATGGCCGGATGTATCCGCACCATTATTATGTTGATGGTGAAAAGGTTCTGGTGGTGCGGGCGGTCTACAGCGGTATAAAAGAGGCCCAGGCTAAAAAAGATGAAGTAGCCCTGGCTCACTTCCAATTGCACGATGAGCAAATCCGGGCCTGGGCCCAGGATATGGAACGCATGAAACAGGGCCAGGCGGCCCTGCCGGGGCAAGAGCATTACCGCAAGATGCAGCTACCACCCAACTGGGACGAGGACGAACATAAACCGCCCGCGCCGCCTTCGTTCGTGCCGCCCATTCCTTTTACCATTCAAGACCTGGATATTACCCAGTCTTTTGTCGAAGATATGGTTGTCCGGACGCTTTATTTCAAAGGCAACATAACCGGCGGGCAGATTGCCAATTTCTTGCGCGTGCCTTTCTACGGGCTTTTGTCGGTAGTGGTGGAGCAGTTGCGGACCCAGGAATTGATTGATATTGTCGGGCAGGTCGGCCTGGGTGATGCCGGTTACCAGTTTACCCTGACTGCCAAAGGGCAGCAGCGGGCCAGTGACGCCATAGAAAAGACCGGCTATTCCGGCCCTATGCCGGTTTCCTATAATGATTTGCTGGTTTCTATCCGGGCCCAGACCATTAAAAACCTGGTGGTCACTCGCCAGTCTATCCGCAAAGCTTTTGCCGACCTGATTATTTCGGACTTGATTCTTAACAGCATCGGCCCGGCGGTAAACTCGGCTTCCTCAATCTTCTTCTTTGGCGCGGCCGGTAACGGCAAGACATCTATTGCCGAGCGCATCACGCGCCTGATGGGGGACAGTATCTTTGTGCCTTACGCGGTAGAGGCTGACGGCCAGATTATCAAGCTGTACGACCCCATTAACCACGAAGCCCTGGACGATGGCGATACTCAGAAGATTGATTATGATGCTCGCTGGGTGCGAATTAAGCGGCCGGTGGTTGTGGTCGGTGGTGAATTGACCATGCAGAGCCTGGACCTGATTTATAACGAAAACGCCAAGACCTACGAAGCCCCCTTCCAGATGAAGGCCAACGGCGGCATCTTCCTGATTGACGACTTCGGCCGCCAGTTGATGCGCCCCATGGAACTGCTTAACCGCTGGATTGTACCGCTCGAAAAACGCTATGATTATCTAACCCTGGTTACCGGTAAAAAGCTGGAAGTACCTTTTGACCAGTTGATCGTGTTCAGTACGAACCTTGACCCGGGCGACCTGGCCGACGAAGCGTTCTTGCGCCGTATTAAATACAAGATTAATATCATTGACCCGAGCGAGCAGCAGTTCCGGCAAATCTTCCAACTGGTCTGTAAAGGGAAAAAAGTACCCTATGATGACAGGTCAATTGACTATTTAATTAAACGCTGGTATAAACCGTTCAGTCGGCCTTACCGGAGTTGTCAGCCCCGCGACCTTCTGGAGCAAATGATCGCGATGGCTAAATATACAATGGAACCATGTACCCTTACCCCGGACCTGATTGATAGCGCCTGTACGACTTATTTTATCAATCTAAAGGACCCTAATCCGGACGATGCACACCGGTCCAGGCCCTCATTCAATTAACCGGTGGTTTAACCATATAAACGAGTTAGACTCATAAAGGCTTTTAATAATGTCCAGCAATTTCCCCGGCTTTAAACCTGCCCTTACAAACGGCAACCTTATTTTGATTGAGCGGGTGGCCGCGTACTTGCCGCACTTAATCCTGCCAGACCCGGCCGCGGCCAGTCATACTTTTGAAGGGACGGTTGTGGTAGCCGAAGTGGAAGGTTTTTCAGCCCTGGCCGAGTCGCTGGCTAAACTGGGCCGTGAAGGCGCTGAAATACTGGGACGGACCCTTAATAATTATTTTAGCCCGCTGCTGAATGCGATTGAGGAGGGCGGCGGCCAGGTCATTAACCTGGATGGGACCGGCTTGCAGGCGTTTTTCCCGGCTGCGGGTGCTTACCAGGATCAGGACCATTTCAGCCGGGCGGTCGCAGCCGCCAGGCGGTTGCTGGAACTGGCGTCCGGGTTTCAGCCGGTCCAGACCCCCGAGGGTGATTATTCCCTGGGGCTGCGGGCCGGAGTCGGCCAGGGTATTCTTGAAATAATTCACCTGGGAACCGATTCCGGCGGTTGGGCACCGGTTACGCAGGGTGTTGCCCTGGATAAAGCTCACCAGGCGGTATCCCAGGCAAGCTGGGGCCAGGCGGTAGCCTGGGGCCAGGGGCCGCTAAATCCGGCCGGGACTGCTGCCATTTCCTACCGGCCCGCCGGGCCTGACCTGGCCGCTACCTTTGGCGATGAAGATCCGGTTATGGTTTTCAACCGGCTGGCGCCTTACCTGCCCCGCGTGCTGGCTCAAAAGTTGAAACTGTCGCCGGAAATCCCGCTTCCGGTTGAGTTCAGACGGGTAGTTAATGTATTTATAATTCTGCCAGACCTTAATTTAACCCAGGATGCCGGTCTGGCGGTGCTGCAGGATTACTACGGCACCATTCAGCGGGTTTGTAACGGCCTGGATGGGCTGGTACACCGGATTGTCTCCAACCCGGCCGAGAAGTCCGTCACATTGCACCTGACCTTTGGGGCGCTGTTATCCAGCAGTGATGATGCCGAACACGCTTTGCAGGCCGCCCTGGCCGTCCGCGATTTGCCGGTGCCTTCTGGCGCTTTACCGGCCATCAGCATCGCCAGCGGAACCGTTTTCACCGGTAGTATTGGCACTCCGGCCTGCCAGCGTTATGTTGTCCTGGGAGATGTTGTCAAACTCAGTAAGCAACTGGCCCAGGCCACCCTGGCCTTTGGGTCGGGCGCTATGCCGGTTGACCGCTATACCCGCGAAAGAGTCGGGCTAAGTTTTATTTTTGGTGACGAACTGTCTATCGACCTGCCGGACCAGGCTTACCCGGTCCGTACCAACCCTTTGCTGGCCCTCCGGCCCCGGCCGTGCAGCCTGGCCGCTTTCCTGAAGGAGGCAACTTTTGCCAGCCCGCCGCCTGCCAATTTCCCGGTTACCTCGGCGGAGCTATTGGATGGACCGGAGCGGGTCTTTATTCTTTCGGATGCCGGTCAGTTCGCTGCTTTAGCCCAGGATTGGCTTAAGTCCGGTGGGAAAGGCGCGGCCGGGTTTTGTTTGCCAAATGCCGCCAGCGCCGTACCTTACCTGGCCTGGTCCGGCCTGCTGGGCGGGTTAATCGGCCTGAATGATACGGACAGCCGGACCGAAAAAGCCGCCAAACTCGGGGAAGCAGTTTCCCGCTATGCCCCAAATTACGTCCAGGATAGCGGCTGGTTGAGCCAGTTACTTGGTCTGGCGCCCGAGACACCGGGCTTCCGTTCAAAAATTGGCGGGTCTCAGAGAGAAGATTTTAGCCAGCTTGTTATTGAATTGCTGCGCGGCTTGTCTCAAAGGTCGCCCCTTTTGATAATCATCAGCAAATTACAATGGAGCGATGAACCCAGCCTTTATTTACTGGCCCGGGTAGTCGAGCAACTTGGGGAAGAGCGCATCTTCTTTTGCCTGACACACCAGCAGGGCAATCCCCAAACCGTTACCCGGTTGGAAGGGCTGCCCGGCCAATGGGTTGAATAGCGGCCTACATTCATAATCGAGCCCCCGGGTTTAAAACTGACAAACTAGTAAAATTATGGTATCCTTGCCCCTGACCATAGCATGATATAAATCATTTGCTTTTTTTCAAGGAAGAATCTAAAGAATATTTTTGATTTACCGGCTACAGGCCGGTGAATTATGATAAGTTTTTCGCCTAATGAAGCACCGGAGGAATTACCCACTATGACGTCAGAGGGTACAACAGAAAATACTAAAAGACCCCAGACCCTATTTGATAAAATCTGGGAAGCCCACGTGGTCCGTGAAGTACCGGGCCAATCCACCATTCTTTATATTGACCGCCACCTGGTCCATGAAGTAACTTCCTCGCAAGGTTTTGAAGGACTACGGCTAGAGAACCGGCAGGTCCGGCGGCGCGATGCGACTTTTGCGGTAATTGATCATAACATTCCGACTACGCCGATTGGCAATTACGGAGCCCGGCATAATGTCCCAATTGTAGACCCACAGAGCGCCCTGCAAATTGCTACGCTAGAACAGAATGCGCATGATTTTGGCATCACGCTGTTTGACCTGGATGACGACCGCAATGGTATTGTCCACGTGACCGCCCCGGAACAGGGTTTGACCTTACCCGGTATGACGGTCGTGTGCGGTGACAGCCATACTGCCACTCACGGCGCTTTTGGCGCCCTGGCTTTTGGTATCGGTACTAGCGAAGTTGAACACGTGCTGGCGACCCAGACTCTCTTGCAGGCCCGCCCCAAAACTATGGAAGTGCGCGTAGAAGGCTCTCTACCGGCCGGTACGACCGCCAAAGACCTTGTCCTGTATATCATTGGTCAAATTACCACCAGCGGCGGCAACGGCCACGTTATCGAGTTTACCGGTTCGACCATCCGCTCGCTTTCGATGGAAGGCCGCATGACCGTCTGCAATATGGCGATTGAAGCCGGTGCCCGCGCCGGGATGGTTGCCCCGGACGAGCAAACTTTTAACTGGATCAAGGGCCGCCCTTTTGCGCCCCAGGGCGAGGCTTTTGAAAAGGCCGTCGCCGCCTGGCGCACCCTGCCCAGCGATCCCGGCGCGGTTTATGACAAAACAATCGTGCTGGACGCGGCCGATGTAGCACCCCAGGTGACCTGGGGGACTAACCCCGGCATGACTATCGCCGTGACCGGCGAAGTGCCGAACCCGGAAAATTTCGATGACCCGATGAAACGCTCTATGGCTCGCCGGGCGCTGGAATACATGGGCTTGCAGCCGGGAATTAAGATCCAGGACATCAAGATTGACCGGGTCTTTATCGGTTCCTGCACCAATAGCCGTCTGGAAGATTTGCGGGCGGCGGCCCAGGTTGCTCGTGGTAAGAGAGTGGCCCCGACCGTCCGGGCGATGGTCGTACCGGGCAGCGGTTTGGTCAAGAACCAGGCCGAAGCCGAAGGCCTGGACCAGATCTTCAAGGAAGCCGGTTTTGAATGGCGTGAGCCGGGCTGCAGCATGTGCCTGGCGATGAATGGCGACCAACTCGCCGAAGGCGAGCGCTGCGCCAGCACCTCCAACCGCAACTTTGAAGGCCGCCAGGGAAAAGGCGGCCGGACCCACCTGGTCAGCCCGGCCATGGCGGCGGCGGCGGCTATTGCCGGACATTTCGTGGATATTCGAGACTGGAACCAGGGGGCTAACTAAAAATGGAACCTTTTAATACTCTGAATGGTATTGTTATGCCGTTGGACCGCTCCAACGTCGATACCGATATGATTATCCCGGCTTCCTACCTGAAGTCGATCAAACGGACCGGTTTTGAAGACGGCCTTTTTGCCAATTTGCGCTACAACAAGGACGGCACTCCTAACCCGGACTTCGTCCTGAACGAGCCGCGCTACAAAAACGCTTCCATCCTGTTAGCCCGCGAGAACTTCGGTTGCGGTTCTTCCCGCGAACACGCTCCCTGGGCTTTACAGCAGTATGGTTTCAAGGTGATTATCGCCGCCGGCTTTGCCGATATTTTCTACAACAACTCCTTTAATATTGGCCTGCTGCCGATTATTCTCAAACCGGAAGAAGTGGACCAGTTGTTCCAGGAAGTTGAAAACGAACCGCTGCTGCGGCTGCATATCAGCCTGGAAGAAAATACCGTTACGGCCCCTGGCGGCCAGGTGTTTCAGTTCCATATTGACCCTTTCAAAAAGGAAGCCCTACTCAAAGGGCTGGACAATATTGGCTGGACCTTGCAATTTAACGACCTGATCGAGAGTTTCGAAACCCGGCGTGAAACCCAGGAGCCCTGGTTGTACACGGCCCAGGCCCGTTAATTACCGGATAACATAAGACTTTTATTAAAAAGCTGGCCCAGCCTGGACCAGCTTTTTAATTTTGCTAAATTTTACTCTGCCGGTTTAGTAAAAATGCCCACAATTCGTTTGAACAGTAGATAGGGGCGTGCTATAATTGCGGCGCACTTAGGGGAATAGTGAATGAAGCAAATGCTCCAGACGGTTAGGCGTTCAACCGTGATACGAAAAGGAGAACAAAAGGAATGGCAATAAAAGTTGGCATCAATGGTTTTGGTCGGATTGGCCGTCAAACCTATCGGGCCCTGGTTGAAGAATATGCGGATGAAGTAGAAGTAGTCGCCGTAAACGACCTGACCGATACCAAAACTCTTGGTTACCTGTTGCAGTATGATAGCAACTACGGCTTCTTTGAAGGAGATGTCGAAGTTGAAAGTGATGCCCTAAAAATTGACGGGCAGACCTTGAAAGTGCTGGCTGAAAAAGACCCGGCTGCGTTGCCCTGGGGCAAACTTGGGGTAGACCTGGTTATTGAATCCACCGGCCGTTTTACCGACGCCGATAAAGCCGGTTTGCACATCAGGGCTGGTGCCAAAAAGGTTATAATTAGCGCCCCGGCTAAGGGTGAAGACTTGACCGTTGTAATGGGCGTTAACCACGACCAGTACGATCCGGAAAAACACCATATTATATCCAATGCCAGCTGCACCACCAACTGTCTGGCCCCGGTAGCGAAAGTTATCCTGGAAAAGTTTGGTATTGTGAAGGGCCTGGTTACTACAATCCACAGCTACACCAACGACCAGGTAATCCTGGACCAACCTCACAAGGATCTGCGGCGGGCCCGGGCGGCGGCGATCAATATTATCCCGACCACCACTGGCGCAGCCAAAGCAGTCGCCCTTGTAATCCCTGAATTGAAGGGCAAGTTCGACGGTTTCGCACTGCGCGTACCGACCAGTACTGTTTCCATCATCGACTTTAAAGCAGTGGTGGGACGTGATGTGACGGTTGAAGAAGTAAACGCCGCTCTTAAGGAAGCCAGCGAAGGCGACCTGGAAGATATTTTGGGTTACGAAGAGCAGCCGCTGGTTTCCAGCGACTATCGCGGCGACCCCCGCAGCAGCATCGTGGATGCCCTCAGCACCCAGGTAATCGGCGGAAACCTGGTCCAGGTTGTAAGCTGGTACGATAACGAATGGGGCTATAGCTGCCGCGTGGCGGACCTGTCAGCTTTCATTGGTGGTTTTTTCGAGCAGTAAGCTCAGTTTGAGCGGTTTAACCGGTTTCTAGATTCTCCTTAAATGTCGAGGCGCGCCTGCTAACAGGCGCGCCTTTTTGTTTTAAACCCCTGAAGGGGTAATTACAGTACTATCTGCCGGTCTATTGACAATTTACAGGGCGGAAAGTTAAACTCAAACCTGCTACCCTCCCCATGAGGGTTTTGGTACTCCGGGAATAGTTGAAAATATTATAAAAGGCCCTGTAGGAAGGATATAACGATGCTGGCAAATTTGCCCCGAACGGTTGATGAAGTTAGCGAATGGCAGTGGGATACCCTGGCGCCTTTCTACCGCAAGTTGGAAGAGCAGGAACTTACCTCTGAGAATATTGATGATTGGTTGAAAGCCTGGACCGCTTTACAGGAATTGACGGGCGGGAAAATGTCTCTCTTAAACCTGGCCCATACCCAGGATACCGCTGACATGGCAATCCAGGCCGAGCTAAACCAGTTGCGCCAGACCCTTGAGCCGCCTATAAAGCAGGCCGAACAGCGCCTGACCCGCAAGTTCCTGGTTAGCGGCCTGCAACCGGCCGGGATGGAGGTGGCATTGCGCCAGATGCGCGTACAGGCTGAAATCTTCCGGGAAGAAAACCTGGACCCGGCGATTGAAGAACAAAAGCTGCTCATGGAATATAACAAGATTACCGGGGCGCAGGCTGTCGAATGGGAAGGGCGCGAGCAGACTCTCCAGCAGTTGCGTTCGAACCTGCAAAGCGATGACCGGGCCCGGCGCGAAGCCTCGTGGCGGGCCGGTGCGGGACGCCAACTGGCCGACCGCGCCGCCCTTAACACTATCTGGGCTGATTTACTGCGCTTGCGCCAGCGCATGGCTGAAAACGCCGGGGAATTGGATTACCGGGCCTTGCGCTGGAAGATGCTCAACCGCTTCGACTATACTCCCGGGGATTGCGCTACTTTCCACGCCGCGATAGAAGAAGTAGTCGTTCCGGCGGCCGCCAGGGTCCTGGAACGGCGGCGAAATCGCCTGGGACTGGACAGCCTGCGGCCCTGGGACCTGGAAGTAGACCCGGAAGGTTTGCCGCCGCTACGGCCTTTCCGGGATACCGAAACCCTGGCCGACAAAGCCCAGGCGGTTTTCAGCCGGGTAAACCCGCTATTTGGCGACTACTTTACCACGCTGCGCCAGGAGAATTTGCTAGACCTGCCGAACCGCAAGAATAAGGGGCCGGGAGCCTACTGCACCCAGGTGCCGGTCGGTACTTTGCGCCGCCCCTACGTCTTTATGAACGCTGTTGGCATCGGGGCCGATGTAGTAACCCTTCACCACGAGTCGGGTCACGCTTTTCACGGCTTTGAAACCCTCAAGCTGCCGTACATCCAGCAGCGCCATACCGGCGCGGAGTTTGCCGAAGTGGCCTCTATGGCGATGGAATTGCTGGCAACTCCCTACCTGACCGAAAGCGAGGGCGGTTATTATAGTCCGGAGGAAGCCAGCCGGGCTAAAGTCGAGTTGTTAGAGAAAATCATCCTGTTCTGGCCCTATATGGCGGTGGTAGATGCTTTCCAGCACTGGGCCTATACCAATGTCGAGGCGGCGGTTGACCCCGTTAATTGCGACCGGCAGTGGGGCCAGCTCTGGTCCCGGTTTATGGGCGCGGAAGATTGGAGCGGCCTGGAAGAAGCTCGCGTGACCGGCTGGCACCGCAAGCTACACATTTTCCGCTATCCTTTTTATTACGTGGAGTACGGTATGGCCCAGCTCGGGGCGGTTCAGATCTGGGCGAACGCCCTGCGGGACCAGTCCAGGGCGGTCGAGCTGTATCATAACGCCCTTAAACTGGGTAAGACGGTCACTTTGCCGGAACTTTTCAAGACGGCCGGGGCGCGTTTTGCCTTTGACAGCGCTATCTTGCGCGAGGCGGTCGGGCTAATTGAGAGCCAGCTGGCAGATTTAACTTAACACTTACTTCCCTGGAAAGAGCGGCTCCCGTTAGATTTTAAAAGGGGTCGTTTTATTTGGAGGTAAAAAAGAGCCTTCCGGTCCTGGACCGGAAGGCTCTTTAATATCTCGGGATAGGAAGGACTTACTCCCCGATCAAAATTTCCTGGACCTGGTTGTCGCTACCCTGGGGAGTCAGGATAACTATTTCATCGCGCTCTTTTAATACCAGGGTGCCACTGGGGACCAGGGCTTTGCCATGGCGTACCACCAGCAAAATTGAACTATCCTGGGGAAAGGCCAGGCTGTTAATTGGTTGGTCGCGGGCGGGGGACTCCGGCCCGAGAACTACTTCTACAATCTCAAGCTGGCTGTCGCGGATGTACCGCAGGTGCCGGAAGGAACTTAAAGGCAATTCCTGCTCGATTATTTCCAGCAAGGCTTTGGTGTGGCTGACGGTAGCATCAATGCCCAGGGCTTTGAAAATCCGCTCGTTTTTAGGGTTATTTATGCGGGCAATCACCCGGCCAACTTTGAATTTACGCTTGGCGACCTGGCAGCAAACCAGGTTATCCTCGTCATCCCCGGTAACCGCAATCATCGCGTCGGCCCGTGCTATACCGGCGTCGGCCAGCACCTGGGCTTCACAGGCGTCGCCCTGGACCACGATGCCACCAAATTGCTCGGTATACTGCTCGACCTTTGCCTTCTCTTTTTCGATCAAGAGTACTTCATGGCCCCGGTTTACCAGTGTCTCGGTCAGGTAACGGCCCACTTTGCCTCCACCTGCAATAATTATGTACACTTTAGAAAATCCTCCCTAAAATCCGGTTTTTGGCTAAATTATATATCAGTCCGGCCGTACATCGGGCAGAAGGTTACTAGGCCTGCTGAGTGCCAAGCGGGTTGGTACCGGCCGGGGTCGGTACAACGGGCTTATCTTCACCCGGTAGCACCCGGCTGACAATAACATTACTGATAAGCGTGGTGGGGCATATGGTTTCAAGGCCCAGGGCATGATAGGTTTCTTCGCGCAAAGGGTCATAAATCCGGGCAATTACCCGTGGTACGTTGAAAAGTTCTTTGGCAATTTCGCTTGCCATGATATTGGTATTGTCACCGTTGGTTACTGCCGCGAAGACATCGGCCTGTTCAATCCCGGCGCTGCGCAGCACGTCTTCGTCAATACCGATGCCAATTATGGCCTGGCCGTTGTAGTTGTGGGGCAAGCGCTTGAAGGAATCCTGGGACTTATCGATGATTGAAACATCGTGTCCCATCATATCAAGCATCGTAGCCATACGTGACCCTACCCGACCGCACCCCAAAATTACAAATTTCATTTCCTGCACTCCTGTATAGCGATTCAGCTATTAATTTTTTTGCAATTCTTCTCTGAAAACCCAGACCCGGCAAGGCGCATTCTTCAATACATAGGGGACCGTACGGCCCATATTAAATTCACCTTTCCGGTTGCGGTAGGAAACAGCCATCATAATCAAAGCCGCCGAGCGGACAACCGCTTCTTCTACGATAGCAACTCCGGCCGAACGGGCTTGCAGAATGCCGGTTTCAACTTCAACGCCAATTTCCTGGGCAATGCGGCAGGCCGCTTCCAGGACTTTCTCTCCGTGGGCAACTTCTTCCGGCAGGTCGCTTTCCAGGGCAAGTTCTTGCTTAACTACGACTACACTTACCACGTAAATTGTAGCCCGGTTTTTCTTGGCGATCATGGAAGCCTGGCGGATTACTTCTTCGTCGGCTGAATTTCCCTTTACCGGGACCAGGATCGTCGCACCCCTATACTTTTCAGTCATGGATTTACTTAGTTGACCTCGTCATTTTTACCAGCTTGAACCGGTCCAGGACAGAGAAACTTGACTACCCTTTTCCGGCATTATTAATAATTTACGAAAATTTAACAGGAAGGTTTCAAAGGCGTGAATACGGGCCAGCGAGCCATTCTCGCTCCTGTCCCAAACCTTTTTACCGGCCGTAATCCAACCGGATACTCAGGCTGAGAGGCAGATGAGCCTGGCGCATCAATTCCTGGGTAGCGTTAATATCATACGCTGCCCGGCAAAATGTTACAGTCATGTCTGAGTCGTCATAAATTGCATAGGCTGCACGTTTATCACCATCCCGGGGTTGCCCGACACTGCCGGGATTAATAATCGCCCGGTCTTCCCCTAGCTCGATTATTTCGTTATCGTCGGGAATATGCATCTCAGCTTTACGAAGGGTAAAGCCAAAAATGGTATTTACTTCATTCTCGCGTAAGAAAAAAAGGCGTGGTAAGTGGGTATGTCCGACAAAACAAAGTTGAGTGTCATAAGCCTGAAAATTCCGGGCGGCCGCGTGGGGAGTAGTTAGATATTCCCAGACCGGTTCGGAGGGGCTGCCGTGAGCAAGGGTTACTTTTTCATCAAAACTTGCTTTAGGCTGCAGGCTTTCCAGCCATTCCAGGTTTTCCGGCTCAAGCTGCACCCTGGTCCACACATTGGCGTCAATCGCATCGTGGTTGAAGTCCGAAAGTTCCAACTGCCCCAGGACCGCCATATCGTGATTGCCGATTATAGAAAATAGAGGGTATTGTTTGAGGCGTTGAATGACTTCATTTGGTTGGGGGCCGTAGCCAATGATATCTCCCATACACAAAAGTCCATCAATGGTACCCTGTTGCTCCATAGCACTCAGAGTTGCTTCTAAAGCGGCTAAATTACTGTGAATATCCGTTACTAATCCGTAACGCATTTGGTCCTGAACTTTCCAATGTCCTGACTCTTATCCAACAAGTGGTTGGTATTTGGTAAGAGCCGGACGCATTATACCCATTCCTGAGTGGTTTAATATGTGTTCAATATATCACACTCAATAATTTTACGCTATTTCCGGTCAATTTCAAGCATACCGCTTGTAAAAAGCGGCTGTTTTGTCATTCTCCGGTGAACTTAAGACGCCGGTCCGATTGCGGCCTTTTTTGTTTTGGCCTATTATTTGAAAGGCGCGGGTGCGGGGTTTTCTCACCGGAACACTTCCTCAATTTATTTCTAAAGCCAACCTGGCTGCGTTGTAAAAGTAAATGGGAAACAGGGCTCGTAAAAATTTAGGTGACCTGGGTGAGCGGCTGGCCGCCGGAAAGCTCACCGAACTTGGTTACCGGGTGATTTGTACCAATTGGCGTTGTGAAATTGGTGAGCTTGATATCGTCGCGTGGCACGGTGATTGCTTGGCTTTTATTGAGGTACGTACCCGCCGTGGACTAAGTGCAGGCACGCCGGAGGAATCTATTACTCCGGTTAAGCGCCAGCGCTTAATGCACCTGGTAGAGGCATATCTCTATGCCCACAGTGAATTACAGGATGACAAGGGTGAGCCACCACCTTGCCGGGTAGATCTCGCCGCCGTGGAATTTGCGCCGGGCGGGAAACTTATCCGGCTTGATGTGATCGAAAACGTAATCTGCTGAGGACCAAAATACACCGGGTTGCTATTTACTTTTAAGGCAGGGTGGACTAAAATAGATATAAGCTGGCTTTTTGAATTAAATTTTAAACCAGCCGGATCCAGGGAACGCTTACAGGTAAGGGCTTTATAAGTCCAACCGCTATTTTACTTCTAATCTGAGCGCCCCTCCACCTCATTATCCTATTAATATGTAAAAAATAACCGGAAACCAGGAAACGAGATCATTTACCAATATTTAACAAAGTATAATATGACTCAGCAGCATCGGTAGGCCACTATCGTACACCTGTCTAGCGGGGATGGTGAAGTATGAAGAAGTATGAACGGGAAATAAGAGAAATCCTTGAGAAAATGGATACCTTTGTGCCGGAAACTCCACCGGCCGAAAAAGAACGCAGTCGCGAGCGTGAGCAGGAACGCGAACCCCGCAAACGTCCGGTCGGTGTGATGCCTCCTCAGCCTATTCCTATACGCCCCCGGCGTTCCGCCTTATCACGGTTCAACCAGTGGTTGGCCGCGCACCATATCAGCCTTTCCTTCCGTTTAATGCTGGGCGGTCTGGGCCTGGTAATCGTCGCTCTTATCCTGCTTGAATATTTGCCTGCTATGGGCTGGCTGGCGCAGTTGGTCGGGGCCCTGGGCGCCTTTGTATTCCTTTCGCCGGTATTGTTGCGCTTTTTCCGGGGCCGGGACCTGGATAGTGATAGCGGTAACCAGTACTGGCGCGGTCAGGTTGTGGAAAGCGAGAACTTTAGCTGGAACAGCCTGCGTACCTGGATGGGCGGCCGCCGCAAGAAACCTAACCGGGATCCCTGGAACGACCGCAACCGCAAAAATCGCTGGTAGTAACCGTAAAAGTTAGCTTAAAGGTGGGCCTGATAGCCCGCCTTTTTCTATTGTTAATTACCTGTTTAAGCTTTATTAATTGCGCCTGACCCTAAAGGATGTTATCATATCGTTTCGGCAATTGCGGCTTGTACCTCTTGCTAAAGGCAGGACAACCGCCATTCAGGAAGATATTAAGTAATTTGTATCTTTATATTAAGAACGAGCAAGTTGAAAGTAAAAGGTTTATTTAATGGGTTACGTAAAGACACAGCTTAAAAATGGCGTCCGGGTAATTACCAATTCAATGCCGCATACCCAGTCGGTCAGCACGATCCTTTATTATGGGGTCGGCAGCCGCTACGAAGAGGACCGGGTGGCCGGTATCAGCCATTACATTGAACATATGGTTTTCAAAGGCACTAAAAAGCGCCCGACCGCTAAAGATATAAGCGAAGCGATTGAAGGCGTGGGCGGCGTTTTAAACGCCAGTACCGGCCGGGAAATCACCAATTACTGGGCTAAAGTTCCCAAGACCCACTTTAAACTGTCTTTTGACGTTTTGAGCGATATGCTGTTAAATGCCAATTTCGAACCGGCAGAGATTGAGAAAGAACGCAAAGTTATTATCGAGGAACTGCACCAGACCCTCGACTCACCGCCCGACCTGGTAAACGAAGACATTAACATGGTCCTATGGGGCGACCAACCGGTCGGCCGTGATATTGGCGGCAGCGATGCGACGGTAGGCAGTATCACCCGCGAAGACCTGCTGAATTACATGAAAAAGTATTATCTGCCCGCCGATATGGTGGTCAGCGTGGCCGGTAACATCGAGCACGATGAAGTCGTCCAACTGGTAGAAGATACCCTGGGCCAGTTGCCCGCCGGGGAACGCCCGGTAGCGGGACCGGCTAAAACCCTGGAAGGTGGACCGCGCCTCCATGTTTACTTCAAAGAAACCGAACAGGCTAACCTTTGCCTGGCAGTCCCTTCGCTAAACTATACCGACCCACGCCGCTATGTCTTATCTATGATGGATACGATCATGGGCAGCGGAATGTCCAGCCGCCTCTTCCAGGAAATCCGCGAGCAGCGCGGTCTGGCTTACACGGTGGACAGCTACAGCAATCAGCTTAGCGATACCGGGGCATGGGTTGTCTATAGCGGCGTGGACCCGGACAATATTGATGACACCATCCGGGCGATTATCGGCGAGATGAAGAAGCTGCGGGATGAGAAAGTACCCGAAGCGGAACTGGTCAAAGCCAAAGAATACAACAAGGGCCGCATGTTACTTGGCCTGGAAGATACTCGTTCGGTCGCAAGCTGGGCCGGTGGGCAGGAACTCTTACTGGACCGCATCCTGACAGTGGAAGAAGTCGTGGGCTATATCGAGGCGGTCACGACCGACCAGATTCACGAGTTGGCCCAGGAAATGTTTACGCCTGAGAACCTTCGACTGTCGGTAGTCGGCCCTTACCAGGACCAGGACGACCGCTTCCGCGAACTGCTCAAGTTCTAAGTACGACTGCGTTTAAGGGATAACCGGGGAAAATAGTCCGGACCTTCCTGAGTATTTAAGTAAAAAGCCTTGCTTCTCATAACCGGGAAGCAAGGCTTTTTACTAGGTTAAGCCCCGCCATTCCAGGCCCTGTCCTGTCACCCCGAACCTTTCGTGCCATTCCGACCCCCTACACTGTCATCCCGAGCATAATCGAGGAATCGCCGCGCCGTTAGCGAATGGCAATTATTTTGCAATCACTAAAGGCCCGTCCTTAACAGCCGTAGACCCGGCCAGGTATTTGTCTTTGCGGCAAGGCCACCGGCACGGGGATCCCTCGGTCGGCAATTCCTCCTGAATCCGTATTAGGGAGTACAGCCTCCTCGGGATGACAGGGGTCGGGTTGCCGGTAAACGCAACCTGAGCCCGGTTTAGCCCTCAGTAGAGTTTACAAGTTCGGCCTTGCGCTCTGGTTCGCGGCTGGTGGCCTGTTTAAGCCGGATAGCCTGCGCCAGCAAATAGCCGGTCCAGGCGCACAGGGCGATAGTTGCCAGGTTGAGTGTGGTTTCCAGGCCGCCTCGCGCTTCTACCAGCAAGCCGTTCCAGGTGTATATATTTTCGTGAATCGAGTTAATTATCTTAAAAGTGTTGGTGGTCAGGTCGTGCAGGGCGAAATAATCGGTGTAGCGTGAAAAAATCAGTTGCAAAACCCCGTTCAAGCTAAGGCACAGAAAAAGTACCCTGATTTGTTTGGAAAACTTGCCGTCACCGTCCAGATAGCTGTAGGCGACCACCAGCAGCATGAAAGGCACCGTGTAATAAATATAGCGTTCGTGTACTTTCAAGGCAAAAGTAAAGAAGGTTAGTATAGCCAGCACGATGCTGAAATTCATAATAAAAGGATTTACTTCCTTACTGAAAATCAGCCGGGACAGGGCCAGGTAGACCAGTATGACGACCATCAGGCCAATGCCGGTGGTTACGCTGACCGGCACAAAGGTATTTTTCAGCAGGTAGGGGAAGTTATAGACCCGCGAAAAGTTCATGGTTTGACCGCCCAGCTCGGCCTGGAACAAATAGCGGGTAATTTCGTTCGCCCGGAAGCCAAATACCGGCAGGGCCAGGGCCAGCATCAGGCCGCCTGTAACCAGGCTGCCCTGGATGGTCCGTTTCCAGCCGTATTTCTTCAGTATCAGCAGGAACAGCAGCGGGCCGACCATGATAGTTTGCAGTTTGAGCAACAGGCACAGGCCCAGCACCAGTAAGGCTATAAAGTATTTCTGGCGGTAGATCAGGTACAGGCAGCCCATCAGGCAAAAGGCCAGCAGCAATTCGGTCTGGCCCCAGATGACCGGGTTGTAGAGGGTGTGCAGGTTCAAGCCGAAAAGTAGAAAGACCGGGACAAGCTTGCGGTCCAGGACTGCTTTGGACAGCCCGGAGTGTTCGACCAGAAAGCGCCAGGCCAGCCAGAGAATACCCAGCAAAGCCACCGATACCACTGTTTTCAGGGCGACCATATTTCCCGCCAGGCCGAGCATGCTCACGATTGAGCCGTAGACCCAGAAGAAATAGACAATCAGGGGCGGGTAGTTAAAAGTGATTGAATTATGGTACAGGTCGAAAGGACCAAACTTCAGAATATCCCTGATCCAGTCCTGGTACAGCTTGGCGTCATCATAATAGGTATTGCCCAGGATAAATAGACCGGCCATAAAGACCACCCCGGCCACCACCCAGGCCAGTTCGCCAGGCCTGTCCCGCTTTCGCTGCCACCACCAGCCCGCGCAGCAAATTGCCAGCCCGGCCAGGCATACCGCCATCCACCCGCCGTTAAGATGCATGGCCTGGACTTGCTCAGCACAGGTTATAGCGGTTATCAGACTCAAAAGGCTGATTTCTACATATCCCATCCCGGCCAGGTAGCACCAGGCGGCGATTACCAGCATCAGGCCCAGGATTACCAGCGAGAAGAGGACCGCCTCTGACTGGACAACCCCCTGGTCGGCGGCCTGTATCCGGACCTGGCGCATCTGGACGCCCTTAACCCGTTCATCACCAGCCGCCTGAAAAGGATTAATCTTTAATTGCATAATTAGCCCGGATTTAATATCGGGCCGGGCCGGTAGAATTACCGAATAGGTCTGAAAACCGTTCTGACCTGAAACTTGTTCCAGTTTAGCCAGCGGCTTATAAATGACGTAACCGGGTACGTTTACTTCGTTGATTTCAACCAGGGCCGGGGCCGCGCCGGTTGGCCGGTCCAGCGACATATCAAAGCTTACTTTAAGGGGCAAATAGCGCGGAATCTGATGAAGGTTAAAAAAAACCTGTTCCCCGGTGTAAGAAAAATCAGCCCCAGGTTCGGGCGGGTAAAAACTATAGAGGGTACTGTAATCGTCCAGCCGCCCCGGCGTAAACTTGATGGCGTAGTTTGGCGCGCTTAAAAACAGAAACAGCCCAAAGCAAAGACTTACCAGCGCCAGTGCGGGCAAGCCTGCGGTTAATATTCTATTCGATTGGGGTACTTCGGCGGGCCTGATTGGTAAAACTCTGGAAGTTTTTAGCAAAGTATTTTTCCAATGCTGCTAATATTTGTTGTTAGAAGAATCAGGTCAGGGACTAAAGTCAGGTACTCAGGTTGCGCCGGGATTTAGGGATTTGGGACCGGACGGCCGTTTGGGCCGCATAAAAATACTCTGGTTCCGGCCAGGTTCGCCCGGTAATCATAGGTCTTGCCGCCTGCCTCAACCTGAATCTGGTAGCCGGGGGTGAGGACTTGCAAATAACTCATATCAGGGTCAGGGCAGCCCATAGCCGAATTTGGAAAAGTTTCCAGAGTGTAGCCGGTTACCTGGAAACTGCTGGGAGGCAAATTGCTGCGTTTTTCGAGGTCAGCACTGAGGGTCTGAAAAGCTTTTTTAATTTCATCAGGTACATTTGCGGGCAAAGTTGCACCTCCTGGGGTAGCGGCTCCGGCACCGGCAGGCGTTACAGTCGCCGTTACAGGGGCAGTAGTGGCAGACACAGTAGTGGCAGACACAGTAGGAGTAGAAGAAGCCGGGGCGGTGGTGGTCACGGGCGCGACAGGCGCGCTTGCGGTGGCCGCCGGTAGTGGGTTTGTCGTAGCGGCCTCACCACAGGCGGCCAGTAATAGAAGGCTGGCACACAAAGAAGAAAGTACGGCATAAAAAAAGTTGCGAGAAGACTTCGCCGGTTTAAGTTGAAGTCTTTTGAACGTGATCATGCGGCTCATCCTTTGAAGTAATTGCCGTGTTACCCGGTAACACGGCCTGGGTTAAAAGGTACGCCTGTACTTTCTCCGGTTGCCCAATGGTATTCTTTCTGGTTTCAGCCTTTAGGCGCGGTATTTGCTCACGAAACGGTCTATGCGGGTTACGGCCTCTTCAATTTGCGGGAAGGCGGTAGCATAGCAAACCCGGATATGGCCCTGGCCGCTGGCACCAAAGGCGCTGCCGGGGACGACCGCTACATGTTCTTCGACCAGCAGTTTTTCGCAGAACTCTTCTTCGTGCATCCCGACCGACTTTATAGAAGGGAAGGCATAGAAAGCGCCTTTGGGTTCAAAGCAATTCAGGCCCAGCTCGTTAAAGGCGCTGACAAGGTACTTGCGGCGGCGGTTGTATTCGGCTACCATCGCCTTGACCGACTCTTCGCTGTTTTTCAGCGCTTCAATACTGGCGATCTGCCCGGCGGTCGGGGCCGACATAATCAGGTACTGGTGGATGCGGGTGCAGGCCGCGCTGATGTCCTGGTTCGCGCACAGGTAACCCACGCGCCAGCCGGTCATTGCATAAGCTTTGGAGAAGCCGCCCAGGGTAATGGTGCGGTCGCGCATGCCCGGCAGGGAAGCGAAGGAGATGTGTTCCACGCCGTAGACCAACCGGTCGTAGATTTCGTCACTGTAAATCAAAAGGTCGTGTCTTTCGGCCAGGGCGGCAATCTCAAGGCTACGTTCCCTGGTCAGTACCGCACCGGTCGGGTTGTTGGGATATCCCAGCAAGATGGCGCGGGTGCGGGGCGTAATGGCCGCTTCCAGGTCGGCAATAGCCGGGGCAAATTCCTGGTCCAGGTGGGTCGGGACGACTACCGGAGTGGCTCCGGCGAAAATAACCGAAGGCGCGTAAGCTACAAAGCAGGGTTCCGGGATAATTACTTCGTCACCGGGGTTCAGGGTTGCCAGGCAGGCCACCTGGAGTCCTTCGCTGACGCCGACCGTAATCAGGATTTCTTTTATTGGGTCGTAACTTACCCCATAAAGCCTTTCGAGGTGCTGGGCGACTAACTCGCGCAGTTCCAGGATACCGGCGTTAGAGGTGTAGCGGGTCATTCCCTGTTCGATGGATTTAATACCAGCCTGGCGGATATTGTCAGGTGTTGTGAAGTCCGGTTCACCTACACCCAGCGAAATAACATCTTTCATTGTCGCCGCAATATCAAAAAACCGCCGGATGCCGGATGGTGGTACGGTTGCCATGCGTTCAGCCACAAATTGTCTCATTAAATTAGCTTCTCCCCTGGCCGGTGTCTTTCAGACTATTCCAGCACAATTTCAATACGTTTATTCATCTTGCCCTTGCTGCGGGTCCCGGCAATTTTCAACCGGCCGACTTCGCTGGTATTTGCCAGATGAGTACCGCCGCAAAACTGCCGGTCAAGCCCTTCTATTTCCACGACCCTGATTCTGGCTGATTGAGGCAGCATTGCTTTAGCCGTGCGGACCAGTTCCGGCATTTCGGCGGCCTCGGCCTGGGTCACTTCACGGGGTATCAGCCGGAGGGCTCTGGTGATTGCTTCGTTCGACTCTCGTTCCAGAAGCTCCATGCGCTCGGGGGCCAGGTCGTCCATCGTAAAATCTATCCTGGCCCGGTCGGCATAAACCTGGGCCCCCGTTACCATCGCACCGAAGTTGTTATAGGCCACGCCGTTAAGCACGTGCAAAGCTGTATGATGGCGCATATGGGCATAGCGGCGTTCCCAATCCAGCCGGGCGGTCGCGCCTCGCCCCGTAAAAGCGGCCGGAATCGCCCGGTCGAGTTTGTGCCAGATTTGGCCCTCGGTGGCATAGACTTCCTGTACGATATATTCTTCGCCCTCTATGGTCAACCAGCCCAGGTCGCAGGGCTGCCCGCCGCCACCTGCGAAAAAGGCCGATCTATCAAGGGCTACAGCCTGTGCAGCCGGGTCGAAAGCAACTATTTCGGCCTCGAAATCGCGGGAATAGGGCGCGGTGTAATAATATTTCTCAGTCATGCACTTTATCTTTCTACCGTTTCTTATTGCACGGTACAAGTAATATAAAAGTGGCAACAAAGGGCTAGCGGCCTCATTATACAATAATAACGCCTGGCTCGCAGCGATAGTTACAGGCGGGCCTACCGGTAGACCCTGGGCCATTTTCAATACGACTAATTACTTATTGCCCGGTAATTTGCCTTATGTTAAGATTAAACCAGGGTTTCCAGTTTCTCCTTCGGTGGTTAGTGTCTTTAAATTATATGGGACTTTCAGGAAATGTCGTGGCAAGCTGAGACAGGTTCAAGCGGGTTAACTCCGGGTGCGGCCAATCCTGGCCTGGGCCGTAGTTATTTGCGCGACCTTAAAACGCTGGGTAACGGCCGCTACCGGATTATTAACCTGGCCGGAAAAGGCGGGATGTCCCAGGTCTTTCACGCTTACGATACCCTTAACGACCGCGATGTTGCCATTAAAGTACTCTCGCTTGACCTCGCCAGTGAAGAAACCTTCCTGGACCGCTTCCAGCGCGAGAGTGAACTTATGCGCGACTTCAACCACCCCAATATTCTGCGCGCTTACGATTACGGCCAGGAAGAAGACCGGGTTTACCTGGTGATGAGTTATTACGGCGGCGGCACTCTCAAGGACCGGCTCAACCAGGGACCGCTAACCTTCACCCAGATAGCTGATTACCTGACCCAGATTGCAGCCGGGTTGGGTTACGCCCATTCCCGAAACATAGTTCACCGCGATATTAAACCTTCGAATGTCTTAATTCACCACGCCGGGGATAACCTGGTCCTTTCGGACTTTGGCATCGCCAGGGCCCTGAGTAATGCCAACCCGGCCAGGACCGGGACGATTATGGGCACTCCGCTTTATATGGCCCCTGAACAATTCCTGGATAAAGCTGACCAGCGCAGCGATATATATTCGCTGGGTATTGTGCTTTACCAGATGCTGACCGGCGAGGTGCCGTTCAAAGGCGAGGGCATCGGGTTCAAGCACCTGTATGACCAGGTCCCGCCGCTTAAGACCTGGAATGTAAATTACGACCCGGTTATCGAGAATGTCGTGGTCCAGGCCCTGGCGAAAAGGCCGGAGGCCCGCTTCCAGACCGTCGGGGAAATGGCCCTGGCCTTCAAGGCGGCGGTGTCCGATTTTGCTCGCCGCGATACCCTGGATGCTTTAAAAGGACTGGCCGGGCCGGTTGGTAATACTACCTGGAATTCGCTGGAGGGTGACCCGGCAGTGCTTCCCGGCCAGGCTTCTTTGAGCAGCCTGCCGGTAATTACGCCTTCGCAGCTAAAGACTGGAAACCCGGTAAACCTGTTTTATCTCGAACAGACTGCTCCTTTAAGCTTGCAAGAGTTGCAGCGGTTTGAGAATGAGCCGCTGCCCTTTAATGTACTGAACCGGCACCCTGGTGACACCTCTCACCCCGGCCCGGCGGCTGTTACGGAACCGGAATTTCCGGCCCCCGTTTCGGGGAAAATTTCCCGGGCTTACATTCCCATGCAATTCCAGGAGCCGGACACCCGCAATTCCAGCCCGGTACCGCAAGCGGTTAAAGGCAAAGTTTCGCCGGTAAAAAAAGCGGCCAAAAAGCGAGCGGTCCCACCGGCCGCTGCCCCAAAGAAAAGTGGCGGCCCTGGCCCGGCTCCGCCTGCCGGCCCGCATGAGAATGTCCCGGCAAGTACCCGGCGGACCGGGTTTAAGTGGTGGTTTCTGGCTATCCCATTGATCCTAATCATTGCCCTGGCCCTGCTGGCGTTTAGCCTGGCTGGCGGTCTGGCGCTGGGCGGCAGTCCGGTCCCGGCTGTTACCACAATAGCCGCAGAAACCGGGTCGGCTTCACCCGTAACGACAACCGCCCCGACCGGGATTGCCAATCCTACCGCTGCTTCCTCGGCGCAGGCCGGGACAGTCCCGGTAAAGACAGCATCTGCCCAGACCACCCCCCCCGCCGGGCGCAACGCGGTAATCCTTTTTACCTCGGAATATAACAGCGAAGGCACCTATAACATTTATTCTTATGACACACAGACCCGGGCCATCCGCCAGCTAACCCTGTCCGGCAAAGATTCGCTGCCCACCTGGGCCCCGGATGGCAGTAAAATTGCCTTCCAGCGCGAGCTTGCCAGCGGCGCGATTGAAATCTGGGAGATGGCCCCGGATGGTAATAACCAGAACCGGCTGCTGTCCGGTGGTATGAACCCCGAATTTGCCCATACTTCTATGAGGCTGGTCTATGTGGATGTTAAACAGAATGAAATTTACATGGTTTCAGCTGACCAGAATCCGGCCCAGGCCCCCATCAAGCTGACTTCAACCGACGGCAAGCCTAAACGCGGCCCGGCTTTTTCTTACGATGACAAGAAGATAGCTTTTGCGATGGAGGATGACCAGAAACTTTACCAGATTTTTACCCTCGACCTGACCAATCCAAAGGCTGTTCCGGTTAAGCTGACCGATAAGACTGGCGAAAACGCCATGTGGCCGAATTTTTCACCTGACGGTACGCAGCTTGTTTATAGTACCAACGATAACAACCCCAAAATAAACGAACGGCTGCCGCTCGATATTTATATGATCAATGTAGACGGCAGCGGTTCGCAGCGCCTGGTCGGCAACACCGGCCGCAACAGCCACCCGGTCTGGGTGCCCGACAGCAGTACTCCCTATGGCTCGCGAATTTTCTTCAATAGCGACCGGGGCGCCGCCGAATGGGCCAGGATTTATTCAATGAACCCGGTCGCGGATACGACCAAAGCCGACCAACGGCTGTTCTTTGAACATAAACAAAGCGGCCAGGAAGCGCCGTATAATAACTACGCCCCGGCTGTCTTTTTCAAGAAATAAACCCCTCTTTAAATCCTTTCCCTTCCATTACTGGCATATATTTTGCCCTGTACTAAATAGTCGGTTAAATACTAACTGGTAACAGGAAAGGAGATTTAACACAATGGCAAAACAGGGTATGCACGAGAACGACCATAATGATAATAATGTATCCAAAGGGCCGAACAACCCGGATAAGAGTGTCACTGTAACGACCGGTTCACCCAAGAAGCAAGAAACTTACGCCCGGCAGGCCAGGGAGCACAAGGATACGGGAAAAACCGCTCAGCATGATAAAAACGAGTGGCAGTCCGATACCCACCATGCGCCTTCCAGGAAGGACCAGCGGGGCGACGATTAAAGGCTCCATTTGAAAAATTTAGGTAATCCATAAATAATCCCGATTAAAATAGTCGGGATTTATCTTGACTTTTTTCCCTATAAGTAATAAAATCCTAGTAATTAAGTAGGAATTCGATTTTAGAGTAATTGGGGTAGCAAGGATGATTTTTTCAACACGGTCTGAATACGGAGTAATGATGCTAACCGACCTGGCGCGTCATTACGGCAATGGACCGCTATCTTTAACGGATATAGCAACGCACCTGGGCCTTTCGGTAGCGTACCTGGAACAAATTGTTCCGGCCCTGCGGACTCACGGCTTTATCGAGAGCCAGCGAGGCGCGAAGGGCGGCTATGTCCTGGCGGCCCCACCCTCCCAGATCAATATGGGTGGCGTGATTCGAGCCCTGGAAGAACGCAAAAACGGCCGGGGGCCTTTGAGCGTAATGCCCTGTGCGAACCTGGATGGCACGGTTGAACCGTGTAACCACGAAGAAGTTTGTACCGCACCGGTACTCTGGCTCCGCGTCCGCGATGCTATTACCCAGGCCCTGGACTCGACTACTCTGGCCGACCTGGCACCACAATCACGGCGGATTTTGCCGCTGACGCAGGCCAATCCACTTAAAGACCTGGAACTGGTCGCGACCACCGGGAATTTGGACCCGCTGGAAACCGTTGGAGCCGTTAGCCAGAACTAAACCGGGTATGACGTTGCTTTAAGCTTCGCTGCCTTTCTCGAATTGGTATGTGTTTTGAGCGATGATGGACTGGAAAAGCCAGCCATCCGATATTATTTTTAGAGGAGACAATAAGAAGAATGGCCGATAATAATGAGCTTATTATCCGTGACTTACATGTAAATGTAGAGGACAAAGAAATCCTGCACGGCATTAACCTGCATATCAAACCCGGTGAAGTCCACGTTATCATGGGACCGAACGGTAGTGGCAAATCTACCCTTAGTAATGCCTTGATGGGTCACCCCCGCTACAAGATTACGAGTGGTGAGCTTGTTTACCAGGGCGAAGTTATCAATAACCTTTCACCCGACCGCCGCGCTCGCCGGGGCATCTTCCTGGCCTTCCAGAACCCGCTGGCTGTTCCCGGTGTAACCGTTACTAACTTCTTGCGTACCGCTTTGACCAACCGCCGCAAAGGCGATGTTGCTCCCGAAGTGCGCCCCCAGAACCTGGATGTCGTGGGCGACCGGCCGGTTTACGAAACCAAAAAGGCTTCGGTTGGCGGTGATGGGTTGTTGATTGACCGCAAAAAACGGCAGACCCTTATCTCACCCAAAGAATTCCGCTCTATCCTGAAAGAAAAATTAAACCTGCTTAAAATGGATGAGAAATTTACCAAACGCTACCTGAATGACGGGTTTAGCGGTGGTGAAAAGAAACGCCTGGAAGTATTGCAGATGGCAGTCCTGGAACCCCGGATGGCCTTCCTGGACGAGCCGGACTCCGGCCTTGACATTGATGCTATTCGCATCGTGGGCGAAGGCGTTAACGCCCTGCGTGGTAAAGAAATGGCTATCGTAGTCATTACCCACCAGCAGCGTATCCTAAGCTTCCTGGATGTCGATTACGTCCACGTCCTTATGCAGGGTAAGATTGTAAAAGAAGGCGGACCGGAACTTTCTCGCCAGATCGAAGAAAAAGGTTACGGCTGGATCCGGGATGAGTTGGGCATTCAGCCGACTCAGGAAGAAACCCGCGAGGAGGTTGGAGTTTAATGCCTAGTCTAGTCCAAGGTTTTTCCTGGGAAGCGGCTCAAAAGCTTTCGGAGAACCAAAACGAGCCGGAATGGCTGCGCGAGAAGCGCCGGGCCGGTTGGGATGCTTTCTTAAGCCTGCCCACGCCCGATTGGACCCGCGGTATTCGCGGCTGGTGGAACGGCACTCTCAAGCCGCTTAATTTTGATGAACTGGCACCTTTCACGCCCGCCGGGCAGGGTGAACTCCCGGCCGACCTGGGTCTGGATAACCCGAATGACGCCCCGGCCGGTTTAATCGTCCAGCACAATAGCGAGACGGTCCGGGTGGAACTTTCGGAAGAAGCGCGAGCTAAAGGCGTGGTCTTGAGTAGCCTGGCCGACGCGGTCAAGACCCATCCCGAAATTGTCCGGGAGTATTTCATGACCCGCTGCGTGCCGGTGGACGAAGACCGCTTCACCGCCGCCCATGCTGCTTTCTGGAGCGCCGGGGTTTTCCTGTACGTTCCCAAAGGGGTAGTGGTCGACCAGCCTTTCCGGAGTATTTTTTACACCGACCAGTCCCAGGCCGCTATGTTTACGCATACCCTGATTGTGGCGGAAGCAAATTCTAAAGTCAGGCTAATCGAGGAACATCGTTCGAACGGCCATGCCGGTGACCCGTCTGTTCTAGATAGCGGTGTGACCGAAATCTTCGTCGGTGAAAGCGCCAACGTGGAATATTACAACCCGCAGGAATATGGCGAAAATGTTACCAGCCTGGCGGTGAAACGCTCTATGGTTGGCAAGTACGGCGTTCAGCGCTGGATTATCGCGACCCTGGGCGGTGATGACTCTCGCCTGACTCTTGAGTCGGTCCTGGAAGGTGAGGGCGCTCACGCCGAAACAACCGGCCTGGCTTTCCCAATCCACAAGCAGCATTTCGACACTCAGTTCCGGCAGTTGCACACGGTGCCGCATACCACGGCTAACACTGTCTTTAAAGAGGTCTTGAACGATGATGCTCAACTCGGTTTCCGGGGCGGCATTCGGACCCTCAAAAAGGCCCAGTTTACCGATAGCTTTTTGCAGGTGCATACTCTGTACCTGAATGACGCCAGCAAAGCCGATATTCTGCCCTTCCTGGATGTTGATGCCAACGATGTGCGGTGCGCGCACGGCGCGACGACCGGTATGATTGACAAGGACCAGATTTTCTACCTGCAGAGCCGGGGGTTGTCCCACAGCGAAGCTGAAGAAATGATTGTGGCCGGTTTCTTTGAAGAAGGTATCCAGCGTATTCCCCTGGAGAGTGTCCAGGAACGTTTGCGCGAATCTATTCTGGTGAAGCTGGATTAACCACGTTAAACGGGTACGTAATGCCGGGTGTGGAACGGTTAACGTTGTGCATAAAGACCGGCCTGTGTAAGACCGGAGTCCCGTATTACGTTACCCGTTCTACGGCGAACGTTATACGCCTTTAAAAATAACCAGTGAGAGACAAATTCATGATAGACACCAGAGATAATATTTTAGAGGTCGCCCCGGAAACGTTGGCCGGTCATGGGTTGGATGTGGCGGCTATCCGGCAGGACTTTCCGATCCTGGAAGAAATTGAAAACGGCCTGAAAGTGGCCTACCTGGATAACGGTGCCAGCAGCTTGCGGCCCGAGCCGGTCGTTAATTCCATGCTGGAATATTTCCACAAGTTTAACGCCAATATTCACCGTGGGGTCTATCGCTGGTCTGAAGAAGCCACCCGCCGGTATGAAGGAGCGCACCGCAAGGTGGCCCGCTTTATCAATGCGCATCCCCGGGAAGTTATCTTCACCCGCAATACGACCGAAGGACTTAATCTGGTGGCCTATAGCTGGGGCCGGACCAACGTCCACCAGGGCGATGAAATTGTCAGTACTGTCATCGAGCATCACTCGAACCTGGTGCCCTGGCAAATCCTGGCCGCTGAGAAAAATGCTAAACTCCGCTACATTCCGATGACCAGTGACGGGCAGCTTGATATTACCGACCTGGATACTATCATCAACGAGAAAACCAAGCTGGTGACCTTTTCGCACATGTCGAATGTGCTGGGCACGATCAGCCCGGTGGAAAAAATCGTCAAGCGGGCCAAAGAAGTGGGCGCGGTAGTAGTTCTGGACGGCGCTCAGAGCGCTCCGCACATGCAAGTTGATGTTGCAGCGCTCGGCTGTGACTTCTATGCCTTTAGCGGCCACAAGATGCTAGGGCCGACCGGCATTGGCGTTTTGTGGGGCCGCAAGGAACTCCTGGAAGCGATGCCGCCCTTCCTTACCGGCGGCGATATGATCCGGGACGTGACGCTGGCCCGTAGCACCTGGAACGATCTGCCCTGGAAATTTGAAGCCGGTACGCCGTCTATCGCAGAGGGTATTGGGTTAGGCGCGGCGGTAGATTACCTGACCAACCTGGGCATGGATAAAATTCGCCAGCATGAGATTGAACTGACCGCTTACGCCCTTGAGCAGATGGTCGAAATTCCTGACCTGACGATTTACGGGCCGGTGGATGCCCAACTCCGGGGTGGGATTATATCCTTTAACCTGGGCGAGGTCCATCCGCACGACCTGGCTACTCTGTTAGACCGGGAAGGTATCGCGGTCCGGGCCGGGCATCACTGCTGCCAGCCTTTAATCGAACTGCTGGAGACTACCGCGACTACCCGGGCCAGTTTCTATATCTATAACACGCCTGAAGAAGTAGACCGCCTGGTTAAGGCCCTATATAAGGCTCGGACAGTGTTTCACCTCGCCTGATTTTTGACAAAAGAGGAAATTCCGAGTAAAATAGTAGGGATTAAAGTTTAGAGAAGAAATCTGTTTTGGAGGGGCAAAAAGTGTCTAGCGAGACATTGCGGGATGATCTGGATATGGAGTATGTCCTGGAGCTTGCATCGGCTTTCGATAAGCAAGCGCGAGGGCACGTAGTCGAAAATCCGGACATTATTTATGAGGATTCGAATCCCCTTTGCGGTGATAAATTCAAAGTGCAGCTCAAGCTTAACCCTGAGGGTGAGATAGTTGATGTCGGTTTTACCGGCCGGGGCTGCGCGATTAGCCGGGCGTCAGCGATGGTCTTGATTGACGAAATCCAGGGCCACTCTTATGGCGACGTCAATGACGTAACTCGGGACAAACTGATTGACGAATTGGGAATAGAGATCAACAGTGCGGTCCGGCTGAAGTGCGCCGGATTGGCTCTACGGACTGTTAAAACCGGCCTGCAGCAAAGCGGGTATAAGGTAGCAAGTCCTGAAGAAGAAGACTGGGCCGAAACAGACTAAGTCTTTCTTACGTAAATATATTTAGAGATAATAATTAAGAATTACGGTAAGAATAAAAGGCCGGAGGAGTAATAACTAAATGACAATCGAAAAAGAAGTTTCTCAAACTGTGGAAACCGTAAAACCGGCGTTTGGTACTCCCTTAACCAAGTTGTGGAGACCTCGTAAAGGTTTGAGCCGCGAGCTGGTTGAGGAAATAAGCTGGCAAAAAGAAGAGCCGGATTGGATGCGCCTGAAGCGCCTGAAAAGCTATGATATTTTCGAGTCCAAGCCGATGCCCAACTGGGGCCCTGACTTAAGTGGCCTGAAGTTCGATGACCTTACTTTTTACACTCCGCCCGGTTCCAAAAAGACGCGCTCCTGGGACGAAGTACCAAAAGAAATTAAAGATACCTACGAGAAACTGGGTATTCCCGAAGCCGAACGCAAGTACCTGGCCGGTGTCGTCGCCGTTTACGATAATGAAACGGTCTATGAGGGTATTAAAGAAGAATACAGCAAGCAGGGTATTTTGTTCGCCAGTATGGATACGGCCGTAAAAGAGTATCCGGACATTGTAAAAAGACATTTCATGACCCACAACGTGCCGCCGACCGATAACAAATTCGCGGCGTTACACGGCGCGGTCTGGTCCGGTGGTTCATTTATGTGGGTCCCACCCAACACCAAGGTAAACCTGCCTTTACAGGCTTACTTCCGGATGGAAGGCAAGGAAGAAGGCACTTTCGAACACACCATGCTCATCGTGGAAGAAGGCTCGGACGCGGAGTACATCGAGGGTTGTACCGCCCAGCAGTACAGCACTAACTCGCTGCACAGCGCCGTTGTCGAAATCTTCGTGCGCAAGGGTGCTCGCGCCCGCTACACCACGGTCCAGAACTGGTCCAGTGACGTGTACAACCTGAACACCAAACGGGCCCTGGTCGAAGAAGAAGGCAAAATGGAATGGGTTGGCGGCTCGATGGGCAGCAAGATCACCATGCTTTACCCGGCCTCTTACCTGATCGGTAAAGGCGCCAAAGCCGACCACCTGAACATTGCTTTTGCCAACAAAGGCCAGCACAAAGACGGCGGCGCGAAGGTAATTCACGGCGCTCCTTACACCACTTCCAACATCCTGGCGAAGTCGGTTGCCAAGGACGGCGGTCACGCCGGGTTCCGGGGCCTGGTCCGGGTCGCTCCTGGCGCTTACGGCTCGAAGGTTAAAGTACGCTGCGACGGCCTGTTAATGGACGAGTTCAGCAAGAACGACACCTTCCCGAATATGCAGATCCACCAGAACGACGTCCTGGTGGAGCACGAAGCGACGGTCGGCCGGGTATCGGAAGAAACCATCTTCTATATGATGAGCCGCGGTCTGACCGAAGCCGAAGCAATGTCAATGGTAGTAAACGGGTTCATCGAGCCGGTTACCAAGCAACTCCCGATGGAGTACGCGCTTGAGTTGAACCGCCTGGTGGCGCTCGAAATGGAAGGCTCCATCGGCTAATCGGTTTAGCTTTCCAGATAGAATACAAAAAAGGTACTTTTCCAACCGGGAAGGTACCTTTTTTATTGCTACATTGTATTGCAAGCCTTTTGGGGCCCGGAAATTCCAGGGGCAAGATTCTCCAAACGGCAATCAGGCTGATTACCGGGCCTTCCGGAGGTCATAAACAACCCGGTTCCAGCTACCTGGTTCCGGGCTAGCCGGCTTCCACACCTGATAATACCGTTTTTGGTAATCTCCCAGGGAAAATAATTGTGAAATATCCGATTCTCGGCTAAAATGGATTTACCGTTGCTAAAAAAATATTGGTCCCGGCTTTAATTGCCGGATTATAAAGAAAAAGCTAAGAAAATGACAGCGTCCAACCACATCCGGTTCCACAGATGGAACTTATTCATGGTTTCCGGATTTATCTCTACCCTCTTTATCAGCCTGGCTTTTTCCTACGAAATAGTACAAGCCGCTCCCGTGTCCACCCGGATTGACGGCATGCCAGTTTTCGCCCAGGAGCGTAATCTGAGTTGTGAATATTCAGCGGCCAGGGCCGCTGCCGCGCGCTGGGGAGTAAAAATAAGCGAGTGGGAATTTATCAGTAGTATTCCTTACAATGCCAACCCACACCTGGGCTTCCGGGGGAACATAGATGACCATTGGGGCGGTACAATCAGTTACGGTATTTATGCCGAACCCATTGCAAAGTTTCTGGCTACCAAAGGACTCCAGACCAAACTTTTATGGGATGGCGTTGAGCAGCTCAAGCAGGAAGTAGCGCTGGGGCGGCCGGTGGTCATCTGGGTACCCGGCGGCATGGGTTGGGGCCAACCTTTTGACGGTTCGGCCGATGGTGTTACTTTCCAGTTAATGCCGTTAGAGCACGCCGTGACGCTTTACGGCTATGATGAAAACGGGGTGTACGTGGCCGACCCCGGTTTTGGCACCTACGATTATTATAACTGGGCGACCTTTAAACGAAGTTGGGCCTACCTGGGGAATATGGCGATGTCGGTCTACCCGGCCGGGTCAGCGGTAGTTTCTGATGAAAAGCCCGGTATTGCTCCCCAGTTCTACCATTACTGGCTGAGAAACCGCGACCTGGGATTTACCGGCCTGCCGATTGCCCCGCCTTATACCGAAGGCACCAAAACTTACCAGTATTTCGAACGGGTCCGCCTGGAATACGATAATTCCCAACCGCAGAACCAGCCAATTGGCCGGGGACTGCTGGGCCGGGAAGTTACAGAGCCGCGCCATCAAGAAGCGGCTTTTCAACCCATGAATGCCTGGGAAATACTGACAATGGGTAGTGTTGAAATTCAACATTATTTTCCGCTGACCGGGTTTAGCATAGATCCTGACTTTGCCGGTTACTGGCAGAACCAGGGCGGCTTGAGCCTGTTTGGTTATCCCATTTCGCGGCCCCTGGTGGAGGGCGGCTTCAAGGTCCAGTATTTTGAACGGGCCAGGTTGGAGTTGCATACCGAGTTTACCCCGCCGGTAATAATGAAGGGGTTGCTGGGGCGCGAAAAATTGGAAATGGCGACCAGGCCCCTGGTTGTCATGGAACGTTTGCAAAGTATTTACCCTTAAAGTGCGGTTTACAATAACCCCCCCCGGATGTCCGGGGTTTTTTTATCCAATCTATTCTGCCCTACAAAAACCATTCTCTGGGTAAAGGGGTGCCCTGGCTGGGTGCTGGTTACCAGGGTGGTTAAAACCCGCTCTTTTTTATAATAGATTTTGCCTGCCATTTGCCTGGATCATATGGCTCAAGCGGGCGGCAACTTTTGTCTTAATTTGCACCAGCCAGGGCCGGGCATCGTAGGTGTAAATATCAATATTACAGTAATCATTAAAGCCCAGTCTTTGATACATCGGGTGGCCGGCATTAGTTGAATGTAGCACTGCCATTCTATAACCCTGGTTAGCAGCATGCTGAAGCAATTGCCATGTTAGGAAGGAAGCTACACCCCGGCGGTTTGCCCCGGCTACTGTGGCCGTCCAGTATATACCAACGGCTTCGCTTCCCAGAAAAAGGGTACAAGTTGAAACCGGTATGCCATTCAATAGTGCTATATATAATTGCCAGGGGGAGTTTTCAGTAAAGCTGACATTCTTAAAGTAGGAATTATAAGCTCTGGTGAGAGTTGCAGGGAATTGGAAACCTGCTCCTGCAATTTTAAGCCAGGTTTCCAGACCGGAGAGGTTGGTTACCCGGCGGACACTAAGCCCTGGCGGATGCAGGGGGTAAGGGTTCAGCAGGTTTAAATCTAACGCCATACCTTTCCAATAACCGCGATGAACGAAACCATGGCGCTGTAACCTTTGGCCCAGGTCAGGCGGTTTTGTAGATGGCCCTATTAACCACGTAACCGGTACCTGGGCCATTTTGAAGGGGTTTAGCGCCTTTTGAATACCGTCGTCAAGGTTTTCCTCGATTGGCGCAAAAGAAGCTCCGAGAATGCGGTTAAAAATAGGGCTTGCTGAAATCACCCACTTGAAATTATCTGATTCAAGGTTTTCGCCATGATTAACTTTATTTAAGTAAAAAGAATGCTCGATTAGATTAGTTTCGATTAGGACGGAAATAGCTTGTGGTTCCGATAAAAAGCTGTTGAAAACTTCAGCCACTTATTACTTTTCCTGCTCTTTCTTATGGTAAAAGAAGATAATGAGATAATGAAGGTAGGGGTTTGTGCGAATCCTCACTCCATGAGTACCCCGCCTGGTGAAGCCGGTATTATTTTTGTCCTCATTATTAATTTAGGTATTTAGTCTCTGGCAAGATCTAAAATTTGAGCTATTTCTCACTTACTCTGATTTGTAAATTTAAATAGGTGCTTGAACTGAGCCGATAGAAGAAAATCTTACCTGCTTTCAATAATTATGGTACACTGCTAATACTAATAATAATAAACTACAATTGTAAAATTTATATTAAAAATTAGTTTATAATCCTTTCCAAACAAAGGATTTTTTGCCAAATGAATAAACCCATCCCATTGTACTGCTCTCAATTATTAAGCCATGGTTAGTGTATATTTCCTATATTTTTCAAGAAAATTAAAGGGGATGTTGAATGCTGTTAATTTTACTGTGGAAGAAATCTAAATATGTAAACCGTACTATAAGTGTGACGTTATTACTGGTGACCCTGGTACTGGCCGGGTGTGGTGATGAAGGGCCGGACATGAACCGGGTCAAGGTGATTACCGCGCCAACTCCTCAGCTCACCGCTGCGCCATCTTCCGGGACTGTTAACAATGCGGCTGCCAGCGACCCAAATAATACTCCTACAAATCCAACTGCCACGTTTCCGCCCTCTAGCGGTTCGCTGACTTCCACACTTGCTCCCAGCCAGGCGCCGCCTGTACCGGTGTCAATGGCGGCAAGTAACCCTGCCGCAGCAATTGACCCACCAACCCCTTCGATCAGGGTGGCACCCCTTAAGCCGGGAGTGCTGCTGGAACCGATGACCTGGGAAGCGCAGACCTGGAACAATTGCGGCCCGGTTTCGGCCCAGGTCGCGCTAAGCTATTACAATATCAAACTAAGCCAGGTCCAGTGTGCCAAAGCTCTGCGCCCAAACTCCTCTGATAAACTGGTCCGGCCTGACGAATTGCTGAGTTTTATTCAGAAACAGGGCTTGCAAGGGGCCTGGCGTGAAAACGGTTCACTGGATAAACTGCGGGCCTTACTTTCGGCGGGTTTCCCGGTTATTACCGAGCAGTGGCTTAAAGAGAACGATGAAATTGCCCATTACCGGGTCGCCCGGGGCTACGACCTGGCGGCTGATACCTTTTTCTTTAATGACTCAATGGATCGCAAGCCTAATACTACCGCCAAGTCCGCTTACCAGGACAAGCTATGGAAGGGTTTTAATCGCCGGTACATTGTCGTCTTCCGACCCGAACAGGAGGGCGCGGTAATGGCAATCCTGGGTGAGGATGCCCAACCGGCCGAAAACCTGCGGCGGGGTTTAGAGGCCGCCAGTAAAGAGGTCCAACTAACCCCAAAAGAGGTGGACGCCTGGAGCAACCTCGGTTACATGCGTTATGCCGCCGGTGATTGCCGGGGAGCCCTGGATGTGTGGGAGCAGAACATAAAGAAAATGCTAAAGCCCAACGAATATGGCCCCTTTAACTATTACCTGTGGTACCAACTCTGGCCGGTGGAATGTTATAACAAGCTTGGCAATTACCAGCAGGTGATTGAAATAGCTCCTAATGAAATTAGCAAGGCCGTGGCTTTTGCGGAAATGCGTTACCAGTTTGCGGTTGCCCTGCTTAATACCGGGCGCAAGGAGGAGGCCGTTACACAGTTAAAAAGGGCTTTGCTGGATGACCCTAACTACGGTCTTTCCACCGAATTACTGGTGAAGCTAGGAGTGTAGGTCACTGAAGGGTTGCCTGACGGATTTCTCTGTGGGTGGTCCTACCGCAATGGTTATTACATACCCTGCTTTGCAGAAAACCGGTTCCCAGCCAGCCCGGCTTTACCATAAAAAGCAAGGGCCAGGAGGTTTCCCCCTGGCCCTTGCTTTTTATTAAGAAGGCTGACAACTCTTTTGTGGCATAACTCTTAAGAACCCATATCCAGCACCCAGTACCACTTGTTAAGCGAGTTGGCATAATAGTAGCGAGCTGCGGCAGCGTGAGTATAGCTGGCCTGGAGCATATTATCAATGTGAATCTGATCGCTCTGCCAGACAACCATATTCGCCTGGGCCTTTTCGAAGCCCCCGGCAATATTCTCGCCCACCCAGCGGCCCGGGTAGCCAAAGGCTTTAATACGGGTGGTCGCGCTGCGGCCGGTTGAGTCGGTATGGCTGATGTAGTTGTTGACCGCCATATCCTTTGCCATCCAGCGGGCCGACTCGTAGAGCCTGGCATCGAAAATCAAAGCGCTCCGGCCGTTAGCCTGGCGGTAATTATTGAGTAAGGCCAGGAAAGCCATTTCTTCCGCGTCCGCGCCATTGGCGGGAACCGCTACCGGCGCGGCCGGTAAATCGGGCGGGTAGGCCACCTGCCTGGGTAGCGGCCCGCTACCGTACAAAGCCTTCAACTGGGCCTTGCCGATCAATCCCAGCAATACTTCATAAGGCGGCTGGTTTTCAGGATGATATTCAAACCGGCCCCGCTCGAAATACTGGACCAAATGGGCCTTACCATCGCCAAAAGGGGTCGGCTGGTTGGTTTCCATAAAGACTTCACTGAGCGGCAACCCCTGCTGGGCCAGGCCGCCGTTGTTCTTCCAGTACTCCAGGAAGCGGCCGCACACTCTTTTGCCGGTCTGGTTGAAAAGCTGGCAACCCTCAGCCGGGATTAAATCCGGTAATTTCTGGTCCTTATATTTACTGCTGAATTCCACCTGGCCCAAAAGCCCCAGCAACACATCATAAGGCGGCTTATTTTCCGGGTGGTATTCAAAACGGGCACGTTCAAAGTACTGCACTTTATGGACTTTGCCATCACCGGCGGGCGGCAGTGCGTTTTTTTCTTCAAATACAGGGCTAATAGGCAGGCCCTGCTGGGCCAGGCCGCCATTGTCGCGCCAGTAGGATAGAAAACGGCCGCAGACGGAAATCCCGGTTTGCGGAAAGAACAAGCAATTATTATCGGCGGCTTTGACCGTCGCAGGTGGCGTGGTCAGGGTTGTCGCGAACAGGCCAAGTAGCAGGACCTGGCCGAGGAGAGCAAGGCCGGTCTGAAAAAAGAGGGTTTTCTTTTTAATAAGATTACTCCTTATTTTAGTTCCAGTTTTTCATTAACTGCGGAACGAGCGTAATTTATTAGCCTTATATTAACATAATCGTTGGCAGGGTGGCAAATTGTGTTCAACCACTTAAAAAGCAGCCTTTGCCCGGAAAATTTTACCGGGTACAGGCTGCTTTTAATTC
Source organism: Chloroflexota bacterium (assembly GCA_028287745.1). Taxonomy (GTDB): domain Bacteria; phylum Chloroflexota; class Chloroflexia; order Chloroheliales; family Chloroheliaceae; genus 54-19. Next base: position 41,612 of record JAQBPB010000133.1, on the reverse strand, counting down.
AGGGGTTAACCTTCATAACTTATACGGTAGACTGCCCCGGCAAAATCGTCACTGATATAGAGCGCCCCGTCCTTGCCGACCAGCGGAAAGACCGTCCGGCCCCAGTAATTGGTTTTGTTGGTATTAATCCAACCGGTGGCGAAGTCTTTGACGCCTTGTTGAAGCTTGCCAGGCCGGGTAGATACGAAACGCAGGCCATCACCGAAGATAGGCGAGGTTTCGCTGGTAGCCGAGCCGTGCTGGACTACAAACAGGCCGCCCCGGTAGACTTCCGGGAACATTGTAGCGTTGTAAAAGGCCAGCCCCAGCGGGGCCACGTGGGCCTGTAAAGTTAACAGGGCCCGGTCTACCTGGCTGGCGCAAAAGTCGTCTTTACCTTCCCCGAACTGGGGGTCGGGTCTGGGCGGGTCAGTCCCCACGCAATAAGGCCAGCCGTAATTGCCGCCTTTTCGCAGCGGGGTAAGCTGCTCGGGTGGGAATTCATTACCCAGGCCGTTGCGGCCGTTTACGGCTGTCCAGAGCAGGTTGGTCTTTGGGTCAAAGCCAAGGGCAACCGCGTTACGCAGCCCGGTGGCAAAAGGCTGGCCTCCGGTGCCATCAGGGTTGTACTGCCAGACCGATGCCCGCAGAGGATCGGTTTCGATACAGTTATCGCAGGAGGAACCAATCGAGACATACAGCTTGCCGTCAGGGCCAAAGACTATCGTGCGGGTGTTATGCCCGTTAGCGACCCCTGCTTGCCCGGAAGGTAAGTTATTGATAATTGTCTGGGCCGGGCCGCGCGGCGTTAAATCCCCACTCTGGTAAGGAAAGCGGACGACCTTTGTTTCCATAGCGACATATAAATAATTCCCAAAGAAGGCAATTCCGTGCGGATACGGCCCAAAGTTGTCCATGTAAACCCGGGTTTCGTCGGCAATTCCATCCCCGTTCAGGTCTCGGATAATCTTTACCTTGCCGTTGCCGCCGCCACCGTTATTGCGTTCGGTAATGAAAATATCGCCACTGGGGGCCAGGGCCATCAGGCGCGGGTCGGTCAGGCCGGAAACATAGACACTTATTTTGAAGCCGGGCGGTAGATTGATCGACCGCTCCGCCTTGAACGGTTGGGTCCTGTAGCGGTCAGGTACAACCAGTTTAACCGGTACGTTGTTGGGCGGCGGTTCGGGATAGCCAAACCCGCCGGTAATCTGGTTGCCCAGCAGCCCCAATAAAACCTCATATTGGGTGCCTTTGAATTCAGGATGATATTCGAACCGGGCCCGCTCGAACCACTGGGTAGTGTATACCTTGCCATTGGTACTTTGTTCGCTAAATTCTTCGGTAATCGGATAGCCGAAGAGGGCCAGGCTGCCGTGAGTCTCCCAGTAAGTCTTAAAGGAATTCGCCAGGGTATGCCCGGTAAGTGGGAAGTAAGTAAAACCGGGCGCATGAGGATCGGGCATGCTCTTAAAGGGCGGTTCACCTTCACGTCCGATGGTTAACTGGCGGCCCAGCAGGCCCATTAGCACTTCGTATTGGGTGCCTTTAAATTCAGGGTGCCACTCGAAGCGGTTGCGCTCGAACCATTGAACGATATAGGTCTGCTGGTCGGCCGGGTTGACTTCCAGTATTTCGGGAGTTATAGGATAGCCAAATTGGGCTAACCCGCCGTTAGCCTGCCAGTAACTCAGGAAGCGGTGGTCATCCGAGAGCGAGAGGTTGGTTTCTTTGAAGAAAATTGTATCGGCCGCGCTGGCCGGGACAGGCCAGTTCGCGACTGTGCCCAGGCCGAGGGTTAGCAGCAGGGCCGCCAGCCAGACCAGGGCCAGACGGGACGACAGGGGGTTGCGCCTGGCTAAAAAGGGTTCCCACATGCTTATTTCCTTTTTGCTCGTCTGTATTCGTCAATAAACCGGCTATAACTTTAGCCGGTTCCAGAGTGGGTCAACCTGGGCCTGGGCAGGCGTTAAAACCCAGGGGTACCTTTCAGGCCGGGAATACTCTTATTGATATAATCGAGCAGGAGTAAAAAAATTCTGGGAAGCCGGACAACTAAAAGGGGTTAAGCTTATGAATGGCCTGGAGCATTTAATTCGGTTTAAACCCTACCGACCGGAAATCCGACATTGCGGCTTGAGCCTCGGCGGGTTCATTCATGATATTGACGGAGCTTGCGGAAGTAGTGGCGTAGACTTTGGGTTGCTCAATTACGGCGTTGCCCGACAATACGATCCAGCCGCTGCGGCCTTCCTGCTTGTAGTTCCAGGGTTCGCAGGGTTCCACTTCTTCCAGGAAAAGCAGGCTGGCAAACTTTGACTCCATCTTGCGGGCCAAAAAATCTACCGAAAGGGCCAGTTGCAACTGGTAGCGTTGGGCTAATTCTTCAATCTGGCGCGGGCTCAAATTATCGTATTCTTCCACCCGGCTAATCCGGGCGCGCCCCAGCACCGGGCCGCCGCTAAGCTTAAAGTAAACCAGGTCTCCGGCGAAGATTTGCCCAAAAGGCACACTTTTTACCCGGCTAAAGCGAGATTCTATTGTCTTATCACCAGACAGGATTTTATCCAAAACGCTCTTGTGGCTCAGAATTGCAATGTGGTTCGTCATAACGCCCCTAACACAGCTAACATTGCTGCTTATTTTTTAATACTACAGTTTAATTGTGGCCAGAACCTAAAAAATACCTAAATAATAATTATATTATAACATCTGTTTCACTACTTGCAATAGGCGGTTAACTTCGTCTACCGCGCCTGAAACGGGTTCCGGTAGAGCGGCCGGGTTATCGTACAGTTCCAGGTAGCGTTGGCCCAGTTCGTCCCTGCGTCCGGCCAGGTTCGCCAGCAAGATTGACCAGCAGCGCGCAACCGTCTCCGGCTCGTAACCGCCGCCGCCCACGACCAATAACCGCCCCTCACAGACCCGGTGGGCCAGTTCGTGAATCTTCTGGGATACTTGCTCGTAGACCCTGGTCGAGATCTTAAGGCCAACCATCCGGTCGGTGTAATGGGCATCCACGCCATACTGCAGGATTATTACTTCCGGGCGGTAGGCTTCCACCTGGTCCAGGCCAATTTGTAGTAAAGGCAGGTATTCTTCGTCAGTTGCAAAACGCGGCAGGGGCAGGTTGACCGAATAGCCCCAACCCGCCCCGGTCCCTCGTTCGCCCAGAGCACCGGTCTTCGGGAAAAAGCGGCCGTCATACTGGTGAATCGAAACCTTGAGGACCGGTTCCTGGTAAAGCAGGGCCTGGGTGCCGTCCCCGTGATGCCCGTCTACATCCAGGATTGCAATTCGCCGGTAGCCGTAATTGTGCTGCCAGTAGCGGACCGCCGCGACAATATCGTTAAAAATACAAAAGCCCGAAACCCGGTCATAATGGGCGTGATGCAGCCCACCGGCCCCGTGAAAGACGTGCCTGGCCCGGCCCGAGGCGACCAGTTCGGCCCCGACCAGGGTGCCACCGACAGCCAGGGCTGCCCGGCGGTACACGCCCGGCCAGACCGGGGTATCGTTCCGGTCGAACATGCCCGTGCCCTGGGCGTCCATGGCCCGAATGTGCCGGATATGTTCGGGGCTGTGGACGGTTAGTAATTCCGCTTCGGTGGCTTCCCGGCCCCGGATAACCGGGATGTACGCCGAGTTGGCCGGGTAAGTAGCCGGGTCATATTCCAGGGGATGGGCCGGCGAACCGGGCGCGATAAGGCCCAGTTCCATAAATTTATTCATACCCCTGCGGTAGCGGCCCCAGCTTCGTTCTATGCGCGAAAAGCCCCGCCCGTCGTACATTTCGTGGTAGATTACAGCGGTTGAGCAGTCTTTTGGTTCAAGTTCTTGTGACACGCTAGTTTTCTAACCCCTTACTATATTTAAAAGCACTATATTAAAGGCGGCCCAGGTGAATAAATTCCCCGGGCCGCCTCTTTTAACTGGTTGCTTAAGCGGTTAAACGCTCCATTTCATCCAGCAATTCGGCAAAATGGTCGATGGCTTGCTGGACCGGTTGCGGCGTAGTCATATCTACCCCGGCCCCGATCAGAAGATTGGTCGGGTAGTCCGAAGCGCCGGTGGTCAGGAACTGGCGGTAGCGTTTTACGGCTGGCGCTCCTTCCTGGATCATCTGCCGGGAGAGCGCGGTGGCCGCCGAGATACCGGTAGAGTACTGGTAGACGTAGAAAGCCCGGTAGAAATGCGGTATCCGCATCCATTCCCCGGCTATCCGGCGGTCATAAAGTACTTCCGGGCCGTAATAGCGGCTATTCAGGTCAAAATAGATCTCGTTAAGCAGGTCGGGTGTCAGGGCTTGCCCGGCTTCGGCCCGGTTATGGGCTTCCAGTTCAAACTCGGCAAACATGGTCTGGCGGAAGAGGGTCCCCCGGAATTTCTCCAGCTCAGAGTTAATCAGGTAAGTACGCACCTCTTTGTCTGTGGTCCGGTCCAACAGATAATGGGTCAGCAGGGCCTCGTTGGTGGTGCTGGCGACTTCAGCCACGAAAAGGCTGTAATTGGAATAGACGAACGGTTGCGTGCGGTTGGTGTACAGGCTGTGCAGCGAGTGGCCCAGTTCGTGGGCCAGCGTAAACATGTTATCCAGGTTGTCCTGGTAGTTCATCAGGATGAAAGGCTGAGAAGTGTAGGAACCGGAGCTGTAAGCGCCGCTGGTCTTGCCTACATTCTCATAAACATCAATCCAGCGCGAGTTTATACCTTTTTCAACTTCGGCTACATAGTCGTCGCCCAGGATGCGCAGGGCCTGTAGGACGGTTTCGACCGACTCGCGGTACGGAATTTTCTTTTTGGCCTGGGGAATCAGTGGCGTATAAAGGTCGTACATTTGCAGGTCGCTCAGGCCCAGCAGTTTCTTGCGCAGCTTGATATAGCGGTGCAGCACCGGCAGGTTGCGGTTGACCGTTTCGACCAGGGTGTGATAGACCTCCTGCGGGATATTTTCCGGGCTGAGGGCCGCGTCCAGCGAGCTCTTATAGTTGTGGGTCCGGGCGTAAAAGATGTCTTTCTTGACCGAAGAGGCATAGGTCGCCCCTATGGTATTGGTGTGCTTGGCGAAAGTATCGTAGAAGGCTTCAAAAGCATCCTTGCGCACCCGCCGTACCGGGCTTTCAAGAATGTCGATAAACCGGCCCTTGGTCAGTTCTACTTCGTCGCCATCGGCATCGATAATGGTCGGGAACTTCAGGTCAGCATTGGAGAGCATGCCGTAAATCGTGCTTGGCCCCTGGGCCAGTTCCAGCGATTGGGCCAGGACTTCTTCAACTTCGGCCGAGCGGACATGGTCGCGTTCGCGGCGCAACTGGTCAATGAACTGCTTATAGATCGCCAGGCCTGGCTCTTCCTGGAAGAATTTCGCCAGGGTTTCATCGGACATTGCAATAATTTCGGGAGTCACAAAGGCGGTTACCCCGGCCAGTTGCGCCCAGAGGCTCATTGACCGGTCTTCCAGGGCCTGGTAGACCGCGTTGGTATTGTCTTCGTCTTTGCGCATGCTGGCATAGCTATACAAGCTGCTCAGCTTAATACCCAGCTCATCTTGCATTTTAAGCGCCCCGAGTAAAGACTTCGGGGAGTCAGCCAGGTGATCCTTGTAAGCTTCAATTCCGGGCAGGCGTTCACCGACCAGTTCAAAATCTTTTTCCCACTGGGCATTATCCTGGTACATACTTTCCAGGTTCCAGGTATATTCCTGAGCCAGTTCCGACCGTTTGGGTAATGTTGCAGTAGCCATTAAATTCTCTTTCGGTATTCGTTTTAATTATCTCATTCCCTTGTAAATTTAAGGGTGTTAAATATATTCCAGGCTAACGCGGGATAAAACCCGGTCTGACTATTTTACTACTTAAAACTAACTATTTGGTTAATTTTAGCTTATAATAATCAAAAAAAGGAAAAGGCACAGTGAAGAATAGGAGAATATCCGGTTTTTTATAGCTGTAAATCATTTTAGGGCCCTCAAAGAAGGTATTTTCCGGGCCCGGTACTAAACCGACCCCGAAAATACCTTCCTTGACGGTCTGCCTGGCTCCCGGTTATTTGCCCGCCGGGCGCTTTAGCCAGGTAATTACCAGGACAATCATAGCAATTCCGACGATTCCTTCAACCCAGAAGAAGGCCAGAAAGTCCGGTAAGGCCCCGATAGGTGGTGTCCCTGGCATGGCGTTGCGGATGGCCGGGAAGGCGAACAGCAGGGTACCAATCCAGCCGAACATAGCAAACTCAATCTTCCGCTCTTTGAAGACAACCCAGGCAACAACCCCAAGCACCGCCAGGGTCATCAACACCATGACCCCAAGCACAACGACCGCGAAGGCAATGGTCGGGGTGGACCGGGCGGTGGTAATTTCTATAAAGTTGTAACCATCGGCGGACTGTGGGAACAGGGCCGAGTCGATTTTGAAGCCGTGGACCGATCCCAGGAACTGCACATCGGTCGGGACAGGCGTTTCCAGGGCGTCGGTTGCCGCGGCACTTTTGGCGGGAACTTCGGTCATGTACAAATCAAGTTCGGTCTTATAGACATCGAAGGGATAGTTGGCGACATCACCTTCATCCAGGCCCAGGGTGACTTCGGTGGCAAGCATTCTTTTGCCTTTAGCAAAAGGCCGGTCCTGGGCGCCGGTCGTGCTGTTGACCTGGAGCAGCACATCTTTGTTCAAACTCTTGCCATCCGCCGCAAGATAAGCTCCGACAGGACTAAAATCAAGCCGGACGGTCATTATGCTTTTGATTGGGTCAATCGTCAGGACGGTTACCAGCATATCCACCCGGTCGGGCCCGCTGGTGGTGGCAGAACCATAAGCTAATTTCCGGGTGGTCAATTCATTCTGGAAACCGGCCAGGGTGAAAATATAGGCAACCACGAACACCAGGAACATTCCAGCCCCAATCAGGCTTAATTTTAACCTGGGATTGCCAGGTTTTTTTCCTGCCTGACCTTCTGTAACGGGCGGGGTTTTTTCTTCTACAACTGACATTTAACATCACCTTTCTTTGGGAGTGTTAGTAAATCGGGGCGCTAGTTCCATCAAAACCTCCGGCAGAAGGGAGTACTTCCCCCAGGTTTTGTGGTTAAAAGCACCACCTTAGTGAACCTAATTAAATGCGAATGGCTTGCACCGTTAAGCTTAACTTTAGTGCCAGCCAGGGATGTTATATAAAGTGTACGTATTATATAATTATTTTAAACTCTTGGATAGTCTGGAAATTGCTTTGAGAGTCATATAAAAATCAAGAGCTGCCCGGTCCGGGCAGCTCTTGATTACACGCGTGTTTGTGGATGGTGGATGACTTTAGAAGCCACCCGCTTTGCCTAGCGGCGGAACCCGGACTGCGGAGGCTTGTAATAGAAAGCATCCGGCGTGGTTTCGTCAGGCTGGAACATCGAGTTACCGTGAGTCAGCAGGTGACGCAGGTAATTGCGGCTGAAAGGCCGTTCGATGTTAACGACCGGGTAGAGATCATCGAGCAGGGCGTAGTAGCCCTGGGAAGATTTCTGTCCGGCAAACTCGAACGCCGACGCCACGACCTGGTCGGTCTTTTTCCGGTCGCTATCTTCCAACCGTTTCTGGCCGTTAAGCTTGGCATAGCGGTCAGGGGTAAGCAGACCTTCCGCGATAATCTCGCAGGCAAAGACGATTGGCCGGAAAACAAACTTCTGGCGGCGCTCGTCGTAGAACAGTACGTTAGCGTTCTGTTCCTCGCTCTGTTCGTACTCGATTGTGAAGTGATTGCTCTTGTCGCCCTGGCGGATAACCAGGATAGCGCCCGGAACAAGGTTTTCTTCAAAGAACTGCTCTAAGCCACCAACCCAGCCGCCCCGGCTACCAGTGGGGTAGCGCAATTCGGCGGTGTAGGTGAAGTATAGCTGCGGCGCTTCGAAGCGGAGGACCAGCGATTTTTGTTCTTCCAGCAAAGGAGCCGGGAAGAATTCGCGGGCGGAAGCATCGTAAGGCAGCACACCGTTCTCGTATTCATAGAAGGTGAGCATATGCCGCCAGACTTTGCGGCCGTTTTCCACGGTAATTTCCGAAGGATCAACCTGCTGCGGGTCTTCCAGGAACTTGTAGTCGGTCCCGATTTCGGTTGCCTTGTGACGAGGGTTGCCGATCTGGGGTAAGCCAGGAGCGGTCCAGACCCGGTCATCGGCCGCACCGACGAATTCAAAGTCCTTCTTTTCCTTGTACAGCCGGAAGTTCAGGGCAAAGCGAGTCGCTTCATAATCCGGGTCGGTGGTGCGCTTGCCCCACAGGTCGGCCATGATCGCGGTATCGCTAACGGGGCCTTCATTATCCTGCATGTACTCCCGTATCCGGCGGAAGTCACCTTTATTGTAACGACCGGTGATTTCTTCCAGGTACCAGTTGTTGGCAAAATTGATGAAGCGGAAATCTTCTTCCAGGGCCGGGACCAGGGCCGAAGCAAAGTAGTCGCCGTATTGGGCCAGTACTTCGTTCAGCGGGCGATTTACATCAACCTTCACACCGTCCGCTACTGCAATTTCTAACGGTCCGGCAGCAACCGGGGCCGGTGCGGGTGCGGGTTGCGGCGGGGTTGGCAGCGGTTGCACCGGGGCAGCGGGCCGTACTGCTGCGGGCGTCTGGGCCGCAGGCGTAGCAGCGGGGGCAGGGGTAACCGGCTTTTGAACAACTGCGGGTACCATAGGAGTCACCGGAGCCGGGGCGGCGGGTCGTTGCGGCTGGGCCGGGGCCGGAGCCGGGGCGGCAGGCCGTTGCGGCTGGGCCGAGACGGGCGCTGAGGCCGGTTGGGGCGCCGGAGCCTGGGTCGCAGCTACGGGCAAGCTAATCGCGTGGGAAGTATGTTGGGGTGTCTCAGGTATCCGCACCGCTTCTTCTTCCTCGGTCGCGGCTGTGACAGGTTTGGCTTCCTGGAACAGGCGAGTTTTGAAACTGTGCTGGTCCAGGGTTTCGTTAACCGGCGCTTTCCCACTTTTGGTAGTTTTGTAATTTACCAGGGGGATAGCCGGTTGATTTTCCTCAACCCCATCGGTTTCCTCTTCGGTAAGCGAGGTTTCTTCTCGCAAAAAGACCGCCGGGCTGCCCGAAAGGGCCCGGTCTATCAGCGGGGCGACTTCTTCCGGCTTTTCGAGGCCCTGGTATTTCTGGCCTGAAAAATATTCGGCCAATTGCTCCAGGGTCAGCGAAATCGGGCGGGTCATCGCATAGGAGAAACCACGCATCCGCATCAGGTTCCAGACCTGGCTGGCTAGCGCCTGCTCCTCCTGAGAACCGCCAAGCTCAAGGCTAGGCATGTTTGTTTGCATCATAGAGGCAGGTATCCTCTCGTCTCACTTCTTTTAGGTAAGCAACCGCATTTGACGGCTGGGTAAGCCGTACCGCGAATTGCTGACTGATTTTCATTATAATTGTTCTGCGCCAAGCCACACCAATACCGATTATTAGCGATGGCTTGCTTCTTCTTTGAGCAGCTCCATGTAACGTTTGGTAAGAGCTTCCAGGGTCTGGGGGCGGCCACTTCGGCGCACAAATTCCACCAGTCGTTCCAGATGCTCCGGCGTTACTTTCAGAGTTGTTTTTTTCGTGGTATCCATTAATTAGTAACCTCTTGAGTTTCACGGCAATTAGCCTGGTAGTTCAGTGCTACCAAAACGGTATTTTACACTAATGTTGACATATTATCAATTTAATTAGGATAGCACCCTCCAGCCCTGCCTGAAGTGGCCGCCCGGAGTCTTACTTAAACTAGTAAATAATGAAATTAATCAAAAATCTTGTATCAACAGAAATAAAAAAGCGGCCCGGTCAAATCCTTTAAACCGGGCCATTTGGTGGGGATCCGGATTAACCTGTTAGCTGACCAGCGCCTTTTTTGCCCCGCCGCTCCGCATCCGCCGCAAGAGTAGGACGGCCGGTATCGCTGCCGCCAATCCACCAACTACCATCCGAACTTTGGACCTCGGCTTGCCGCCCCAGCCGCCATCGGCGGAGGTGCCTTCCATGACGGGTGTAAACAGGTTGCCAGATGTTTCCGGGGCCGGTTTATTTTTATAAAGATGCTGGCTGTCGGTAACTTTAGCAAACAGCCGCTCGGCCAGGGCCGGGGCCATCAGGTACGTTATGCGGAAGGTCCGGGCGGCATTTCCCACAAAAGCTTCCCGGCGGGGAACTTTTGCCATATTGAGGATTGTTCGCGCTACCTGCTCGGGCGGGTAGACCGGCGGCATTGTCTTAATGGCTCGCCGGGTGTGGTTGCCGGAGTGGCCGAAAAGCGGGGTATCAATGGTAGCTGGCATTACCAGGGAAATGTGAATATTCTTTGCGTTCGGGTCCAGCATTAGCTCCTGGCGCAGGGTCGAGGCAAAGGCGTAGACGGCGTGTTTGCTGGCCGAATAAGAAGAAATATACGGGTAAGTGATTTTGGACGCGAGCGAGGCGGTCATAATCAGGTTGCCGTGGGCCTGGCGGCGGAAATAAGGCAGGACGGCATAAGCCCCGTGTACATATCCCATGAAGTTTACATCCATCAGCCGTTTGAATTCCTCATAAGGGACTTCTTCAAAACGGCCCATATTATAAACCCCGGCATTGTTGACCCAGACATCAATGCTGCCAAATTTTTCAAAAGCCTGCCGGGCCAAGCTTTCGACCGCCGCTTTATCGCTTACATCGGTGGGCACTACCAGGGCCGTAACCCCTTCTTCTTTCTGGCATTCCTCGGCCACAGCTTGCAGGGCCGCTTCACGCCGGGCCGCCAACACCAGGTTCGCCCCTTCTTTCGCAAAGCTCAGGGCGGCACTCCGGCCAATCCCACTGGAAGCCCCGGTGATTACCACCGTCTTATTTTTTAAATCTAATGGCACGATTAAAACTCCTCTTTAATTTTCATTTACGCATATCCCAAATTTACCCAGCAAAAAATGAGCCTGGTCCACCTTTAATTTAGTTGCAACCTAATTACTTTGGCTAGAACTTCCGGGCTAGCCTTACTCTCTGGCCAGCTTTAACAGCCAAAAGCCCGGTTACTTCTTAGCCTTTTAGACATAAAACTTAATCCAAAAGGATAATTTTGAAATACAAGGTAAGAATATTTTCAAAGAATTCCAACTCTGGTATGATTGGGCCGCTTCTTTACCGGAGCAATTCTCATTCATTTTCAATTAAATATTCTTTGCTAAAGTGAAAAATAAAACCCAATTGGGAAGGACCAGGCAATGCCCCTCGATCCTCAAGCTAAAGTATATCTTGATAGGTTAGCTGCTTTAAATATTCCGCCCAAAGGTGAGGTAGGACCGGAAAAATTACGCCAGCAGGCCCGGGACCAGATTAAAACCATTTCCAGTACGCCCGACCCGGTGGCCCAGGTCGAAGACCGCGAAATCCCAGGCCCGGAGGGCAGCGTGCCCGTCAGGATTTATACCCCGGCCGGAAATGGACCCTTTCCGCTACTGGTCTACAGTCACGGCGGTGGGTGGGTTAATTGTGACCTGGATACTCACGATGGTATTTGCCAGAGCCTGACAAACGGCGCGGAATGTATTGTGGTAGCGGTCGATTACCGGCGTTCTCCTGAGAATAAATTCCCGGCTGCCCTGGAGGATTGTTTCGCGGTTGCCCAATGGGTGGCGGCGAACGCGGCTGATATAAAGGGCGACCCGGCCCGTATCGCGGTAGGTGGCGATAGCGCGGGTGGCAACTTCGCGGCGGTCCTGGCCCTGATGGCTCGCGACCAGGGTGGCCCCTCCCTGGCTCTCCAGCTTTTAATCTATCCCATCACCGATTTACGGTTTGTCACGCCTTCGATGGAGCGCAATGCTACCGGCTTCGGCCTTTCCCGGGACGATATGGTCTGGTACAAGCAGCAGTACTTAACCGACGAGGCGGAAACCCTTAACCCTCTGGTTTCGCCCTACCTGGCCCAGGATTTGAGCGGCCTGCCCCCGGCTTTTATCCTTACCGCCGAATTCGACCCCCTGCTGGATGAAGCGGAGTTGTACGGACAGCGGCTACAGGAGGCCGGTGTTGCGGTGACTATTTCACGTTATGACGGCATGATTCATGGGTTTATCCGGATGGGCGCCATCATGGACCGGGCTAAAACGGCCCTGGCCGAATGCAGCCAGGCTTTACGGTCGGCTTTCCAGGCTTAACATACCTCTGACCTGGCTTTGCCCGTTGATTTTCCCGGTCTTGCATTAAGTAGCCGGGATTTCTTTTGAATGCTATTTAAATTTATAGAGGTCGGATTTTTCAAAACTTGATGATAAAATTAAATAACCGGGCCGTCCTGGTAAAAGGGACTGGAGCGTGGTATTTGACCCTCACGCCTTGAAAAGACCACCGCCATTTCTCCTGTCACAAGCGGAAGGTTGCCTGTAAGAAAGTTAAAATAAATCAGATGGATCAAACCCAGGAAAAAGAAATGCCGCCCGTAAGAGGCGCGCCTCTCAAACTTCAAATCGGCCTGGCCTTTTTAGCCTTTATCCTGATAGGTGCGGCCGAAGCCGGGTTAGGCGTGTTAATTCCCAGCTTGCGCGGGCATTATGGGGTAGATAAAGCAACTGTTAGCTTTATCTTCCTGGCAGGTACTTGCGGCTATTTACTGGCGGCTTTTAGTAGCGGGCCCATAACCGAAAAGCTGGGCCATAAAACTTTCCTGATGTTAGGGGTCTGCCTGTTTATATTTGGGGCGGTAATAGTCATTCTTACACCACCTTTTCCAGTAGTAGTAGGGGTCTGGTTGCTCATAGGCTGTGGGATCGCCATGATTGATGCCGGGCTAAATTCCTATGTCGCCGAATTGCCCCGCCCTACTAAATTACTCAACTATCTGCATGCTTTCTACGGCATCGGTGCCCTGACCGGGCCGCTGGTCGCCTCAACTATCCTGGTCCTGAATATCAGCTGGAACCTGACCTACCTGGTCTGGATAACGGTAGCCTTAATTGTGCTGGCCGGGTTTGCCATACTTTACGATAGCCGCTCCAAAGCGCACCACGAGGTTACCGGTTCCGAAGGTCGCGGCAGCCCATTGGGGTCGGTCCTGAAAATGCGCGCCATCTGGCTAACCGCTTTCTTCCTGATTTTTTATGTCGGGACCGAAGTCAGCCTGGGCAACTGGGGCTACAGTTATTTAACGGAAGAACGCCGCGAAGTACCCCTGCTGTCGGGCTGGTTCATCACGGGTTACTGGCTGGGCCTGACCCTGGGCCGCCTGACCCTGGCTAATTTAGCCGAACGGCTGGGCAACAAGCGCCTGGTCCAGCTTTGCCTGGTGGGTACGGTGGTGGGAGTGCTGTTGATCTGGCTTTTACCTTTTACGCTGGCCTCCGCCATCGGGCTTATCCTGGCAGGGTTTAGCCTGGGACCAATTTTCCCGACCATTATCGCGATCATTTCGGAGGAAGTCCCGGCTTCGCTGCGCAGTAGCGCGATTGGCTTCCTGGTAAGCGGCGGCAGTATGGGCGCGGCGTTCCTGCCCTGGCTGGCCGGAAACCTGGCCGAACAGTTCGGGCTTTGGTCGCTGATGCCTTATATAATCTTCACAACCGTTATTATGTTAGGTTTCTGGCTGGCGTTACAGGCCCAATCCCATAAAAAAGACCCCACCGTGAAACACCCGGTAGAGTCTTAAATTTAGCCCCTTAACTTTCCTGGCCCAGGACCAGCTAGACCAGGGCCAGGGGTAGTAGTCTTGTGGGAGTACTTTTTAAATTACCGGGACAGTTCGAGCAGCGGCCCTTTTTGCGGTATTTCTCACAGCAGCGCTGTTTCAGGAAGATCAACTGGCCCTGGTTAAAACTAAAGCCTTTCTGGGCTTTAGCGGTTTTTCTAGGGTCACTTGTCCCGCCCAGGTTAGCCACGCTTAATTCTTCGATAAAAAAAGCTTCCCGCAGGGCAATTGGCCTATCCAGCGGTTGCAGTACCTCAAGTAAAGCTTCAATGGCAATGTCCCATAAAACTTCCTCGCGGACCCCATACCCGGCAAGTTCACTTACCAGCGGCTTTAAGGCGTAGGCCAGCAGCCCTTTGGTGTAATTGCTGTATAAACCGAAACTCGGACCGTCTGGATCAAAGCCAGCGCAGTCGGAGTTTCCTGGAGAGTTAAGAAGAGGAAGGATATAGTCTTTGGTTAAAACATCCGCGCGTGGAAAAAAGCCAAGTGCTACCGGGACACCTTTGTTAACTTTTAACACCAGGCCCAGTCCGGCCCAATTAAAGGCCAGCCCGCTTCTAAACAGCAGGTTCAGGCCGGGTTGGACCAGCAGCCTTACATATTCCCGGAAAAATTCGGCCCCTATGTAGCGCTGGCTGGACGGTTTAGCGAAATCCAGGCTCTCGTAGACCGCCCCGGTACGCAGCGCGGTGGACAGAGTCACCGGAAAGCCCATGCCTTCATCCACGATCAAAGGCCGGTTGGCCGCATTGGTTTTGAGCGGGAAGCGCGCCTCCCGCTTTCCGACCTGGAGCGCCCTGGCCGGATTTACCGGGTTTGCCACTAATTCCGACCCGGTCAGGCTCAGGTCATAATATACCGAAGTATTCTCAAAACTCAACCCTTTTGTTTCTTTACTGCGGTTCATAAAGGCTGGCCGGGTAAAAGGCATATTAATTTCTGGGCTTAACTGCGTGGTCAATTTTCCTCTGTCAGGTGTTACTAAGCGGCTTATTTAACGCTAGATTGCCTGGGAACCCGTATCCGGGATATCCAGTTCCTGGAGAACTATGCGTTCTTTGCTCAGGTATTTTTCCAGTTCCTCAACATCTTCCTGCTCGTTGTAAGCCTGTTTCTCCAGGAGGAAGCGTAAAGGCACATCGTTATCGGCTTCGGCCAGGGGTATAGCGTTGATATAGGCGTCCCGCAGCTTGCGTTCCATGGCTAAATCTTGTTCCAGCATCTGGAGTAAATCGGTCGACTGCTCGATGGGGCCTGCCTCGATAACCGGTACTCCGCCGTAACTGACGACTTTACTACCGATCAACAGGGCATGTTTGTAGCTGCCTTCAGCCTGTTCCTCAAAGAAGGGTTTGAAGTCATAGCGATCCAGGCCCTGCACCAGCAAGCTGTGCTGGGTGTACTGGTGAAATGCGGCGTACTCTAAAGATAAAATTTCATTCAAGGCTTCAACTTTAGTATTTGCGCCCGCGCCATTGGCTGTGTTATTACCCCTGTTATAATCGGACATAATATTCTCCTTAGACTGTAATTAACTCAAACTGCCCTGGCGTGACCTGAAAGGTAAAATTTTAGCGGTGTTACTGCCGGGTTCGGGGTTAGCGCTGTACCCTGGTCCTTTTGATTTTCCGGCCGGAAATTGGATAACATTATTAGCATTTTCGGTTAGGGGTAGATTTTTCCGGTCCTGGTGCTGCTGCGTTGAATGAGAAGGATGCGCCTGGCTGTTTTTCATTTTCAGATTAACCGCCGTTTGCTCGATTTCCTTTTTTAGATAAGTTGCCTGTTCCAGGGTTAAGTACAGGGATTTTTGATTGAACCAACCAATACCGTTTGCCCATTTTTGAAAGCAAATTTTTACTTTAGGCGACTCGCAGGTAAGTGAATTATAATCCGAATCCAGCTCAACAATCAAACGCTCCTGCCCCTCGGAGGGCACCTCTTTAGCATCTGGAAAGGCAGTAGGAAAGTTCGTCAGCATAACGCTCGCTTTTAACCCTCTCGGGAATTTTAACCCGGTTGAAAATTATCTTGGTCTAACACTCTATGTTAGTCTATACTAATATAGAAAGTTTGTCAATGACAAATTTCACATTAGCCCTTGTTAAAATAGTGACCCGGTTTACATACAACTTGGAACCTCATTCCTACTTAATTCCATAAAGCCGGGATTATTGGTACAATCCCCTGGAGCACTTCTAACATGGTGGGTATATGAGAAAATTGAAAGTAGATGAGGAATTAATGCGAACTAACAATGTTAAAGCTAAACTCAAGCGGGGTGAGGTATCGGCCGGTGGCTGGTTGAGTATAGGAAATATTGCTACTGCTCGTTTGATGTCGCGAATAGGTTTTGATTGGTTGACCATTGATGCCGAGCATACCGCCCAGCATCCCGAATTGATGGCGGCAATGGTGGCTACCGTAGCCGATTCCCAGGTGTGCGCGCCTTTTGTACGGGTACCTACCAACAGTGTGGAATGGTTCAAGTGGGCGCTGGATGCCGGGGCCTGGGGCGTTATTGTGCCGATGGTAAATACCCGGGAAGAAGCCGAACGGGCGGTAAGCTGGGCCAAATATCCGCCCCAGGGCACTCGCAGTATTGGTGGGGTCTTTGCGCAGTACGGGTTTGGTACAACCAACCGGTCGGAATATGCCGCCAATGCTAACGATGAAATCATGGTCATCATTCAGATTGAAAGTCCTACTGCCCTGGAGAACCTGGAAGAGATTTTGAGCGTACCGGGCATTGATGTGGCTTTTATTGGACCCAATGATTTACATGCTTTGCTTGGTCTAACGCCCAGCAGCGAAGGGGCCGAGCCGGAATTTGTGGCGGCCCTGGAAAAAGTCAAAGAGGTCGCCGGTCGCTATAATATACCGCTGGGTATTTTTTGCAGCAACGGACAGGCCGCCTTGCAGCGGACCAAAGAAGGTTTTCAAATGGTTTCGACCATCAGTGATACCTCCTGCCTGGCCCTTGCCGCCACCCAGAATTTGTGGGTTGCCCGGGGTAACGATATACCGGAACCGACTGGCCTTTACTAAAGTTTAGTAAATAAGAAAACCCCCGGAATTTCAAGAGTAGCGGCCGGGGGTTTCTTATTTTTAAGTTGTAAAATCAGGTTTTTAACTAAAAAGCGCCACGTTCGTATTTATAAAGCCGGTTCTAATTTACTTTGAACTTACCAGGCTTACTTGCGGCGTTCCCCTTTAACCGGGTTGAAAGCCAGCATGATAGTCGGCTTTTCAATCAACTCATAATAAATCAGGCCCATCTGTTCGGGCGAATAGCGCATATCCTCTACCAGCCACCATTCTATAAGGTTTATTGAAGAGGAAATTAAATGATAGGCAGCTATTTCGGGTGGTATAAGGCTGTCCGGTTTGGGAACGTGAAGGTTAAGCATCTTTTTGGTACTATCTTCAATCATTCGCTTGCCAATGACGGAAGTGTAGCGGCTGCTTAATAGTACCCGGATAATTTCATAGTGGTCTTTTACATAGCCAAACAGGATGGACCCTAACTTGCCCGGCTCGGCTGATTGGTCTATATCAGGCGAAAGCAATCCGACCAGTTCGTTCAGTACCACCTCAAGGACATCCTCTAGCAGGGCATCTTTATCCTGGTAATGCCGGTAAAAGGTAGCATAACCAACATCAGCCCGGTCGGTAATATCTCGTACCGTAACGGCATCATAACCCTTTTCAATTGTTACCTGGATTAAGGCTTTTGCCAGTAACTTTTGAGTTCTTCTAATCCTGCGGTCCTGCGTTTCCAAATTACCCGCACCCCTCTCACTTAGCATTCAGTGATATTTTCCTTGTTATAATAACATATTACTTAATTTATACGTTAACATTGGATAACCTTACCCGGTGGGATTCTGGAATAGTTATTTATGAATTTATTCGAAATAAAGGTAAGACGCTTCAGGTGCATTGAAGCTATTTTAAGTTAACTACCGTAATAAATTTTAATAAGTTATTTATTGGCGGCAAGGATTTTGCATAGGGTAGATTAAGTTAAGAAATTTAAATTCCAGGAAAGGAGCCTAGAGTTATGTCAGTGCCGCCTCCAAACCCGTTGGACCCTTACAATCGCCCCACAATTAATCCTGCTCCGGTCTATCGACAAGGGCCTGGCCCGGACTATGTGGTGCCGGTCCAACCGGTTGACCCGTTATATACGGACCCGTTTGCACCCAGTATTATAGAAAACCTACCATCAAAACGGCGCGTGCCGCTCTGGGTTCCGATTATCGCGATAGGCGGCCTTCTGGCTGCGGCTATTGCCGGAATATCGCTTCTTAATAACCAGAATAGGACCCAGACCTACACACCAGTAGCGGTGATTACAGTCAGTAATAGCCCGACTGTCACTCAGTCGGGCCAGGTAGTCGTTCCGGCGGCAACCAATACGCCGGTAATACAAAACTTGCCCACCGCAACCCCACTGCCGCAGAATGTACCGGCCCAGGCTGCGCCCGCGCCAACCGCTACTCCTCCACCGGCCCAGGCTGCGCCTCCACCGGCCGCCGCGAATGCACCGGCTCCAACTGCGACACCGCGTCCGGCGCCCACTGTACCGCCGGGAGCTCACCCGGCCCCACCACCGGTCGCCGCGCCGACTCCCGCACCGCCGCCTACCGCCGCTCCCGCTGCGCCTGCCGCCGCCCCTACCCCGACCGCCGTACTGCAACCGACCGCTACGCCAGTCAAAGCACAACCGACCGCTACGCCAGTACCACCAACCGCGACAGCGACTCAGGCGGCCCCTACGGCTACTCCGGTCCCGCTCAATTCCCGGGCTATCGGCCTGTTTAAGACCGAATGGGAAAAATGGCACGGCCAGGGCGATGTACAGGAAAAAGGCGTGTACTATGAAAATAAGAAGTACCTGATTGGTTTCTTTCAGGATAGGATTATCAGGCTGGAACGTTACTACGACCCGGCGGCCCCGGTAACCCTGGATGCTGCCAGGACGGAAAGTAAAACTTTTCTGCCGGAGGATGCCCAGCTTGTAAAGACCTATGACGGGCCGAATAATATTCCGGTGGACCTTTACAAGAGCGAGGCGTTAAAAACCTACTTCGCGGGAGTAACCGACCCTGACTTCTGGAAGGGCGGCGAGCCCGGTAACTTTATCGTGGAATACCGCAAGTCCGATAAAGAGAATATGTTCAGCACCATTGTTATTACTCTGGGCAACAACCCGCAAAAGCAGCCTTAACATTTAGCAAGCCCTGATATTAGTTTCGCAAACAAGCCGGTCCGCTAGGGCCGGTTTTTTGTGGTTTCTTTCTAGCCGGAAGCGCCTGCTACTTTTCGTGCTTAATTGTCGCTTAAAAATCCTGGTATAGATTTTGCAATTAGGCAGACAACTAATACTATTTTAGTAAAAATAAAATCAATTCAATTAACCTGATGCCAGGAAGGCACCTTTAATGAATACGAAAATTACTACTTTACGCTCTAGTACTGCCCTGAAAAGCTCTCGAATTAAGGTAACCTTGCTTTTTATTGCCTTTTGTCTTTTCTTATTTGTCTTTATTATTTCATTGCTCCGGATTAAAGAGGTTAATGCGGCCGGGGTTCCAGCCAACTGGCAAAGAGGGGTTACCCTTTTTCCCCAATCTCCCACTGATTTTGCCAGTGCTAACATGGACCTTGTGATCCAGAACGCCAGGGACATGAACGCAAATTACATTACCCTGATTATTCCTTTACAACAAGATACCTGGACTTCCAGCACTATTTACAAGGCTTCGTATGCGCCTGATGACGCCTCATTAATTCACGCTATTAACAAAGCCCATTCCCTGGGAATGAAAGTAAGCCTTAAACCCCACCTGGACCCTAAAGATAACAGCACCTGGCGGGCCCAGATTGAACCAGACGACCGCCCTAAATGGTTCAGCCAGTACAGTTCGTTCCTTTACTATTATGCTGACCTGGCCCAGCGTAACGGTGTGGCGCAAATTGTGGTCGGTTCGGAATTAATCTCCATGGCAACTTTTACCTATTGCCAGGATAAGGCAAAGCCATGTGAAAACGTTCCTGAAAATACGGCACGTTGGAAGGAAATGATTGCGCAGGTTCGACTGAAGTTCTCTGGTTTGCTGACCTACAGCGCCAACTGGGGCGGCAGCTATTTTAGCGATGAAGTAGACCATATAGGGTTCTGGAGCGACCTTGATTTTATCGGGATTTCCGCTTACTACGGCCTATCGGCCTACAAGGATCCAACCGTCAGTTACCTGATGAGCAACTGGAATACCGTCAATATTGAAAGAATAACACCGGTCCAGCAAAGATTGAATAAGCCGATTCTGTTTACGGAAATCGGTTACCGGAGTGTGGATGGTGCGACCATAAATCCCTGGGACTGGGGCTTGCAGGGTCCTTACGACCCCCAGGAACAATCCGATGCGGTCCAGGCCATGCTTCAATATTGGAAAGAGAAAAACTATAGCTGGTTTGCCGGGTTTCAATACTGGTCCTGGGAAACAAATCCAAATTGTTCTGCATCAGGAGATATCAGTTATTCGCTCCAAAATAAACCCGCCTACTATTCAATGAAGTATGGGCTATCTGGTGAAACCCCTGTGCCCTTTACGGTCACTTCCGCCGTCGATAACGGAATAAGTCAAGACTGTAATAATCCGAAAACGCTTTCTTTTGCCCTACAGCGGGCAGGAAAGGGGGATGTAATTACCCTTGCAAATATTCCATTGAATAATGGGCACCCAACACTAGAAGTAAAAGGTTCTCTGCCTCCGGTTAATAAAGGGGTACAGCTTATAGGAAATGAATGTGGGGCCGGTCCGTCTATCACCATAAATGGTACAAACGCCGGGGTTGGGGTTGATGGGTTAACCCTTAATGATAATGTGCTTTTGAAGGGATTAACCATTACCGGTTTTAGCAAAAAACAGGTGAATATCGGCAAACATGGTATCAAAATGCAATGCGTTAAAATTGAAAAAGGTAAATTTTAAGACATTTTGAGGTAGGACCAGGTGAATTTTTAAAATTTGGGCTTATTAAGTCCAGGGGTTGGTACGGAAATTGCTTTTAATACTTAAAGAAATGAATTAAATCTAGACTCTATAATAAAGTACTTACTTACAAGGTTAATAGAGTTTCTAATTTAAGCAGTTACAATTGTCCTTTTCAAATGACCGAAATTTTAAAATTGAATAAGCTAATATTTTGCTGGCCAACAGTCTTGATAGCCAAAGTGTCAACCCTATCGAATTCGATAAAAAACCATCATTCTACAACTTTGGCCGTAAAGTCAGGTTCATAATCGTACTAAGGCTATATCACACAAAGAAAGAAAAACTATGAAGACTGTAAAGAATTCTATGTTCAAATTAGTTGCCTCCTTATTAGTAGGAGCTTTCCTCATGGGGGCTATTTCGTTAATGGTAGTACCTTCCGACGCCCTTGCAGCCCGCACTGAATCTGGTAACCAGGTTTATATAATTGCTAACCAGGCTGCTCCGACCACAGCTGCTCCGACCACGGCCGCTCCGACCACAGCCGCTCCGACAACAGCCGCTCCGACGACAGCCGCTCCGACCACAGCCGCTCCGACCACAGCCGCTCCGACAACTACGGCAGTAGCGACAACAGTTGCACCCACCACTACGGCAGTAGCGACAACGGTTGCACCCACCACTACGGTAGTAACGACTACGGTAGTACCTACCACAGCAGCTCCGGCGACAACCACTGCGACTACTCCGGCTCCGACGACGTCTGCTCCGACCACGGCTGCTCCGACAACCGCTGCTCCGACAACCGCTGCTCCAACCACGGAAGCCCCGGTTACAACTGCCACGCCTACCACGCCTCCAGTGGTAGAAACCTTTGTTGGTACGCCTACGACGGTTGCCAGTGTTACCACAAAGGCTCCTGAAGCGGTCCTGGATGCTGTACGGACGCCGGAACCCCAGTCTGCCGCCGGGCGCCCTGTCCCAGCCCAGCCGGTTGAAGCAGTCCAGAATGCGGCACAGATACCGGCCGGTGCGCCTCAAACCGGTCTGGGTGACGCTACCGAAGAAGGCAAAGCGACCTGGATGTTTATCATCGCCGGTCTGCTCATGAGTATAGTTGCTTCTGGCCTGGTCCTGGTACTGCGCGCCCCTAAAGCTAAAAACTAGGGTTTAATAATAAAGACCTGCCTGATTTCCGGGTAGGTCTTTTTTAATTTAAAATTTTAAGTTCTTTTAGGGTAAACCGGTTAATATAAAAAGCCCTTCGCAATTACTAAAAATGCGAAGGGCTTTTAATTCTTATATATTCAGGTATTGGGTTTAGTAGGTCAGACGTTTAGGGGCGGCCTACCAGGACAAATGGCGCCCAGTAGTGAGGATGCGAGTACGGACTCGTAGTGCGCAACTTTTGCATCGCGCATCGCAGGGCGGCTGCCCGGCTCTGCCCGCTCAACAAAGCCTCATAAAAATATTGCATCAGGTGAGTGGTAACCTCGTCACTGACCGACCACAAACTGACCACCAGAGCAAAAGCCCCGGCTGAAAGAAATCCCCTGGCTAACCCCAGTAGTTCATCCCCGTAAAGCGGCCGGTTAAGGCCGGTCTGGCAGGCACTTAAAGTTACAAGCGACGGTTGAAAGCGCCAGTCCATTACGTCCTGGACGGACAGCCAGCCGTCGGCAAGCTTTAGCAGTGAAAAAAGCGGGTTGTCCTCCCGGAAGACTCCATGTGAAGCCATATGCAGCACATCGCACCAGGCCAGGTTTTGCTTGAGGGCCGGTAGCGTGGCATCCGGCCCGACCAGCAGCCGGGTTTCCGGGAATAGCTGGCCCAGGCTGCGGACTTCAGTTTCCACCCCGGTTAACACGGCATCCGGCACCGCCAGGCCCAGCAACTTTTTATGCGGGCGTTCCGGTTGTTTTATACAATGCAAGAAAACCCGGGCGCTGGGCGCATAGGTGATATCGAAGTGGTCAGTTAGATAATTTTCTCCATCAAAAAGGGCATGAAAAGGCAGCGTGTGCAGGTTGCCGTGCGGCACTATCACCAGGTTTTTACCAGAAAGAAAAGGCCGCAGCGGTTCCATTAGCAAAGTATAAAGTTTTTGCAGGTAGAAATCGTAATCCTGGCGCAGGGTAACTATCCGGCGTTCGACATAAGCCCTACCCAGGTTAAATTT
The DNA here is from genome assembly GCA_028287745.1 of Chloroflexota bacterium. Taxonomy (GTDB): domain Bacteria; phylum Chloroflexota; class Chloroflexia; order Chloroheliales; family Chloroheliaceae; genus 54-19. Next base: position 18,785 of record JAQBPB010000133.1, on the reverse strand, counting down.
GTCGGCCTGGTAGTTAAGGCGCTCCTGGGTTTCAGCGACCTGGCTCAGGTTTGCCAGGTCTGGCACAAGGGTAAAACTATCGCGGCTGAGGACAAAAGCCATCAACCTGTCGCCCAGGGCGTAATATTCCACCAGGGTCTGGCCGGGCTGCAAATATTCTTTTAATTCCGAAATTAACTGCGAACTGTCCATACCCCTATCGGGGTTGGCCGGTTCGGCCAGCAAGCCGGGCCGGTATCGCCGCAATAGGGCCGCCAGCTCGCGCTCACGGCTGGAAACTTCCTGGGATACTTTATCCAGGGCCAGAGCGGGATTGCGGGAATTTTCTTCGGTATTATCCAGGCCCTGGAAGTTATGGACCTGCGAATAAAACCAGTTTAGTTCCTGGCGCAACTGTTCCACGCGCAGGGCTAGCTCGGATTGTTCGCCTTCCTCGGTCCCCTGGGCCTGGGCGATTTCCCGCGAAAGCAGGTCCAACAAAGTCCTGGACTTGGAGCGTTCCACGTAATTAAAAGCTTCAATGACCCGGCCGGAGCGGCGGCTATCCTGCAAGCACAGCTCGACCATTGCTTCGTAGGCTTTCAGGCCGTTTTCCATAAAAGCAACCCGCAGTTCTTCCGGCCGCAAAATTGCCCGCATGGACTCGACTTGCTGGGCGGCTTTGAGGTATTCGGCCAGGGCCTGGTCGGTCAGCGTAGATTTTATAGTATCACCCTCACCTTCGGGGGTGGCGGAAAGCTGAGCCTGTTTAAGGCGGCCAAACCCGTAATGTAACTGGTAGAGCAGGTGGGGTAATTTCAAGCGCCGGACCGGGCCACTGGCGGCCTGGTATGCCTGTTCGGCTTCTTCAAATCTTCCGGCCAGGTGTAAAATTTCGGCTTCAACAATCCGGGCCTGGGCCTGCCAGTAACTGAGTTTTAACTCCTGAAAGGTCAGTACGGCCTTCCTGACCAGTTCCACCGCACTGGCCGGGTCCGGTTCGGCACTCCGGCTGAGCAAGTAAGCCTGGTACAGCCCGATAACGGCCAGTGCATGGCGGTTTCGCTCGCTATCTTCGGCCTGGTTATAGATTGCCTGGATTTCGGCCAGGCGCAGTGCCGCTTGCGGGTAGTCGCCCTGGTTCAGCAGTACTTCCACCCGGCCGATTTCCACCCGCAGCGCTTCGTAACGCATATTCAGGCCGGTCATGGTTTCACCGGCCTGCTGAAAGAAAGCCAGGGCTTCGTTATGCAGGTTCAGGGCGCTGTAGCAATACGCCAGGTCCAGTTCGGCCAGGGCGCGTTTATCTACCTGGCCGGTGGCTTCAAAACCTTCCCTGGCCGAGTTTAAGAGGGTAAGCGCTTCGTGGTAACGCCCTTGCCGGAAGAGTAAAAAGCCCAGGTTAATATCTACAAAAGCCAGCAAAGCTTTCTGGCCGCGCCGGGTGAAGTCTTCCCGGCAGGTTTCGTAGTCCTGGGCGGCCTGGTGAAAGCGGTTAAGCTGGGTTAGTGTATTGGCCCGGTTCAGCAGGCCGGGCGGTAGCATTTCCACAAGTTCCAGGTCTTTGAAAAGCTGGATGGAACGGTTATGCAACCGGATAGAGTTTGAATAGCGGCCGGTCTGGTGCTGGACAATCGCCAGGGTTGAGGCCAGCTTGGCCTGGTTAAGTTTGTCGTCCAGCCGGACCAGCCGCCGCCGGATAGACATGCCATACTTCAGGCACTCGGCATAGCGGCCCAGGTTTGAGAGGGCGGCCAGTTCGCCCAGGTAGGTCCGGCCCTCTTCGGCCGGTAAACGGGCCTGTTTAAAGGCGGCAATCGCTTGCTTATAGAAAGGCAGGGCTTCCTCGAACCGCCCGACAATTCGCAGGGCGTTAGCCTGGGACCGGTTTGCCAGCCCTGAGGCGCGCGGTGATTTGGCCTGTCCGGCCGCTTGCAGGGAAATTTCGGCCACTTGCAGGGCGCGGGGCGGGTCGGACCGTCCAAGCTGATCCACCTGGGCGGTCAGGCGTTCGATTATGCTTTCCAGATGACCGGTAACTTCCGGACGTGCTAAAAAAGCTGGCCTTGTCTCTGCCGAGGGCAAGGCCAGCAACTCGTCGACTAACCGGTCTATTTGTGGAGTGGCTGACATTTGCTTTTAGCTTTACAGGACAATTGACGTAATCTCAAAAGTTTCCTGTCCGCAGGAGATGTTGAGACTATAGCTGCCGGCCGGTAAGTCCTGAAATTGGAAGGTAAAGGTTTCGTCCAGGTTACCCGGTAAAACCTTATTTTTGGGAGTAACCAATTCAACCTGGCAGGTGCAGCCTTCCAATCCGACTACCTGACCCAGCATATTGAAATGGCCCACGGTACTGGTCTGGCTGATTTTGAGGTCTACTTCAACCCGGCCCTCGTCCAGACTGTATAACATTTGAAAGGTACGATTCAGAAAGGCGGTACTGCGTAGCCCGGCAACTATTGGCGCGTTTAAACCGGGCAAATTGCGAGTATCGGTAATCAGCCGGGCCAGGATTTTCTTCAGGCCAGTAGCAGGGCTGGCCGGGGTTTCGCGCAGGCGAGTTTCATACCAGGGCCGAAAAAAAGCCACGCTGCGCTGGTGGGCCCGCGAGGGAACCTCTATTCTGGCATCATCTTCGATAAACTGAATTAACCGGCTGGCTTCGGCTTGCCTGGACCGGCAGCGTGGGCAATCATCCAGGTGCTGCCTGGTCTGTTGTTCGGCCGTATCATCCAGCAAACCCTGGACAAAATTATATATATTTTCGGTGCTTACACACTTTTGATGTGTCATGGTGATTTCCCTGCTTAATATTATATATTTTAATTGCTCGTTTAATATATTTCGGCGGTACTTGTTACTATGAAAATCAATTTTTGTAAGGTTTCTTGGTTTGAGTTAAACGGTTGATTTCAGAATGGTTCTACTAAATTGAGCGCAGGAAAAGGAAAAAAATACGATTAAAGAGGCAAGTTTTCCTGCAATTTTTTAAGACTAATCCGCAGCTTATCCAGGCAGCGTATCCGGTTCGGTCCGATGCTGGCTACCGGCATGGACAGGTAGTTTGCAATCTGGGTATAGGAGGGTTTGCCCGGGTCGTAAAAAAGGTACCAGAGTAACCGGCGGCAGCGTTCCTGAAGCTGGTTGAAACTGTCGCGGACCTGCTGCTGCTGTTCCAGTTGAAGTAATACTTCTTCCGGCAGTAAAGAATCGTCTTCGACTTCATCGATGCTATTTTTAGAGGTATCGTCTTCCAGCCGGGCGGATTGGAGGGTTAAATCGGTAACTTTGCGCAGGTGCCAACACTCCCGGCTGGTAACGGTAATTAGCCAGGAAGCCAGCCTGGCCCGGTCATTCAGTTTTTCGAGGTGCTGGAGCAAGGTCAGGCAAACCCGGCCAAAAACGTCTTCCGCTTCGGCTTGCTGCAAACCATAACGGCGGCAGGTCGCGTAAACCAGCCGTTCGTACTTGGTTATAAGCGTTTCCCAGGCAGTTTCCTCCCCGGTCAGGCATTTTTCGATTAAAATCGAGTCGTCGGTTGTGAGTTCATATTTCATCTGAAGTTAGGTTTATGCTGCGTCGTTGTTTTATTGCCAATTTAAGATCATGCTTCGTTGGGCCTGGGTCTGCGGGGCGGTTTTCCATTCATCGGGGGTGCCTTTGCGCAGTTCCGCGATTTTCCGAATAGCCGCTTCTCCCGCCATCCCGTGCCGGACCATGTAACAGCCCACCACCGTACCGGTCCGGCCAATGCCACCCCAGCAGTGGACATAAACCTTTTTACCGGCCGCGAGGGCGGCATCCAGGGTATCCAAAATTTTTGTCATAGTAGCCTGGTCCGGTACTTCGACATCCCGGATAGGTATACGCCGGTATTCGACCTTGCGGCCGCTTTTGGCGGCTTCTTCCATAAGAAAAGCCTGGTAAGGCTTGAGCGATACGTTCCTCTCGACTTCTTCCGTCAGGTCGAGAAAGAAGTTAACTCCGGACTGTAACAGGTTTCGCAATTTTTCCCGTGACTCGCTTTCGTGGCGCGAACCGGGATACTCCCCGGCCAGGAAGTCAGGATTAACCCAGTAAGAGTCAGGAATAGGTCGAGATTGTCCCATATTTAACTACCCTTTACCTGGGGTAAAACATCCCTGGCAAAAGCTTCCAGGCCGGCCATATCGTCAATTTCGATCCATTGCAGCATCGTTCGCTGGACCCCTGCTTCGGCCATACGGCCCAGGTGTTCTACTACCTGGCTGGCATTCCCGATTACAATACCCGACTTTTTAAGTTCTTCTTCGCTGCGGCCAATCGCCTTTATTTTATCATTAAAAGCGGCCTCGTCCTTGCCATAGACCAGGCGGGTCATGAGCGAACGGCGCACCTCGGTTTTGGCGCGGCCCTGCGCTTCCAATAGCCGGTCAAGTTCGGCGTTTAATCCTTTAACATTTTCAGGGGTATTGAAGACCGCGTTCCATTCCTGCGCGTAACGGGCGACCAGTGGTAAAGTTTTTCTGGGGCCGTTACCGCCGATTAAAATAGGCGGGCCACCGGGCCGGGCCGGGCGAGGCAGTAGAATGGCATCGTTTAGGTGATAGTACTTGCCTTCAAAATGCACCGGCTGGTCGCTGTTAAGCAGGCTTGAAATTACTTCCAGGCCCTCTTCGAACCGCTGGAAGCGTTCTGGCAGGTCCAATAATTCCCAGCCATAGTTTTTATGCTCGCGCTCCTGCCAGCCTGCGCCTAACCCCAGGGTCAACCGGCCACCTGAAAGGTCGTCTACGGCACTGGCCATCCGGGCAGTCATGGTGGGCTGGCGGAAGGAGACCGGGCTTACCAGGGGTCCAAATTCAATACGTTTAGTGTGACTAGCCAGCCAGGTGAGCGAAACCCATAATTCTAACGAGTCTTTATCGGGTGGTTCAGGATTGATATAATGGTCCGAACGATACAGTCCTACGAAGCCAAGGTCTTCGGCGGCCCGGGCGATGCGTTGCCAGCGCGGCCAGTTCAGGTCATTTTGTCCTTCCACCATTAAAGCAACTTCGATCATTTTAGCCTTTCATTTAGCTATAGGCTTTATCTTATCAAATTTGATTAATGGTAGATTAATCTGAAGTTAGTGTCAACCTAAAAAGTTTGGCTAAACGCATAAAAAGGAAAAAAAACCGGTTTGCAGTTATAATCAATCTAAATTTATTCATTACTCTTTACTTAAGCCACAATAAACTAAGAAAGGCCCTAATTGATGACTGATAAAAATGTTAAGTTGGTGCTGGCAAACCGGCCAAAAGGCTGGGTCCAGGAAAGCGATTTTAAACTTGTTGAAACGGATTGCCCCAAACCGGGTGAAGGTGAAGTGCTGCTCAAAACTCTTTACCTGTCGGTGGACCCCTACATGCGCAACCGGATGGATGACACGAAATCCTATTCGGCCAAAGTTGAGATTGGTCAGGTCATGGTGGGCGGCACCTTGAGCGAAGTAGTCGAGTCCAACAACCCCAGGTTTCAGCCGGGCGATACGGTAGCCAGTAACGCGGGCTGGCAGAAATACGTGGTCAGTGACGGCAAAGAGTTGCGCAGGGTTGACCCGGAATTAATCCCACTAACCGCCTACCTGGGTACGGCCGGTATGCCGGGTGTGACGGCCTGGGTAGGTCTTTTTGAAATAGCCCAATTAAAAGAAGGCGAAAATGTGGTCGTTTCGGCGGCGTCCGGGGCGGTCGGCAGCGTGGCCGGGCAGTTAGCCAAATTAAAAGGCTGCCGGGTGGTCGGGATTGCCGGGGGCAAAGACAAGTGCGACTATGTTGTGCAGGAACTGGGTTTTGATGAATGCATTGATTATAAAGCGCCTGATTTTTACGCTAATTTGAAAAAGGCCACCCCGAATGGGGTTGATGTCTACTTTGAAAACGTGGGTGGCCCCATCCTGGATGCCGTCCTGCGCCAGATGAACCCCTTTGGGCGTATTCCCGTGTGTGGGCTCATCTCCGAATACAACGCCACTGAACCCTACGGGCTTAAAAATTACCGGGTTTTTCTGACGATGCGCTTGAGAGTGCAGGGCTTTATTGTCAGCGAATTCCCCCAGAGCTGGCCGGAAGCGCTGGACCAACTCAGCAAGTGGGTTGCCGAGGGCAAGCTGAAATACCGCGAAACTATTACCGAAGGGCTGGAAAACGCTCCTAAAGCTTTCATTGGGATGCTTAAAGGCGAAAATTTTGGCAAGCAACTGGTGAAAGTTAGTTAACCGGAGCCTATAAGGCAGCGGGAAGGTGAGGTAAGGCTAAGTTTTGGAAATACTAAGCAAACTGGCCGAATTTTTCTATCCGACCCGCTGCCTGGTCTGCAAGCAGGCCGGTGCTGTCGTCCATTCCGGTTGCCGGACGGCCTTACCTTATATCGAAGAGCCTTTTTGCCACACCTGCGCCATGCCTTTGAAAGACCGGCACTGCCAGGGCAGTTTGTGCCGGTTACCGGGAAGGGCGCGGGCGCTGGATGGGGTCCGGTCGGTCTTCTGGCATACCGGGGCCGGTCGCGAAGCAGTCTTACGCCTGAAATACCGGGGAGTTTATACTTTGCGGACATGGTCAGGCCAGGAAGCAGCCGAGGCATTCGCCCGTTTTGGGTTGTCAAACAATTTCGATTTATTGATGCCGGTGCCCTTACATCCTTTACGGGAACACAAAAGAGGCTACAACCAGGCGGCTATCGTGGCGGAGCCTTTCGCGGCCCTGAGCAACCTGACTTACCGGACCGGGTGGCTGCGGCGCGAGCGCTATACTCCGTCCCAGTTACAGGTTGGCGGTGGAAACCGTTCTCAAAATGTCAGGAACGCCTTTAGCTGGCAAGGCCCTGAAATCAGCAATATGAAAATTCTCCTGTTTGATGACGTCTGTACCAGCGGGTCAACCCTGAACGAGTGCGCCCGGGTCCTCAAGGCAAAAGGCGCAGCAGAGGTCTGGGGTTTTACTCTTACCCGTGAAGTTTAACCGGGCGGTAAAAAATAGTGCGATTAACCGGAAAAAGTAGTAAAAAGATGTTGCGGACCGTAAGTCCAGGGTACTGGCTCACCGTCCACCCTTATGTTTTAAGAAAGGCTCCGGTATAGGCAATCCGGGTAGCCTGATCGAGAAAGGTAAGTGTAATGTCAGAAGAAAAAAGATTTACCGAGCAGTCAGCGCATAAGTTTTTTGGCATTGAACTCCACAATCGGGTCTGGAAGCTTTTGGAGAAAACCGACCGCAGCCCGGAAGAGGACGAAAAGATGGTTAAAGCCGCCCATGCTTCTTGCTATCACTGGGGTGAGGTCGGGACGGCGGTAAATCAGGCGCGGGGCGAGTGGCTAATTTCACGTGCCTATGCGGTACTCAACCAGCCCGGTCCGGCCTTGCATCATGCCCGGCGGAGCCTGGAAATTTGCCAGGAAAATAACTTTGGTGATTTTGACCTTGGGTACGCCTATGAAGCGATGGGGCGGGCCCTGGCTGCCGGGGGTGATAAAACCGAAGCCCAGCATTACCTGAACCTGGCCCAGATTCAAGCCCAACAAATCAAACTTGCCGAGGACCGGGGAATTTTCGAAAAAGACCTGGCGGCGGAACCCTGGTACGGAATTTAATTACCAAAAAGGACCAGGGCCAGTGTTTCATCAACTGGCCCTGGTCCTTTTAAAACCATTGAAATTTGAAGCTGCTTTACAAACTCCGGGAATTAGTGGTCGGCCAGGGCCGTACCATGCCAGAGGAAGGCGAAAAAGGTCAACCCTATAAGGGTTATATCGCGGATGCTCAGGTGTAACGCTAGCCAGCCCTGGTTTGGCAGGTTGCCGCCCATACGGCCCAGGTCGAACTGGAACAGGAAAAGAGTGACGACCAGTATCACAACCGCCAGGACACCTGTCAGGCTGACGATTTTATAAGACTCGTGCATTTCACGTTCGTACAGGAAGCGGATATAGCGCACGATAATCACCAGGCCGTGAATGACAATCATGGCTACGATAGAGTAGAGCGCATAAGAGCGTAGTAACTCCCCGACCGCGTCTAGCTTCCCATCGACAAGGAAAATACCAGCGACAAAAGCCAGGCCGGTCACGGCCAGGATCATCATGATAGCCATTGTCCACTGGGTCGCCAGGAAGATGATCGGCGAATAGTTGTTAAAACGCGACCGGTACTGGCGGTGCGGCAGGGTGAACGAGGTGTACATAACACCAAAAGTGAGCAAAAAGACCCCGGCCATCAGGGCTATATTCAAGCCAGTACCCAGGCTGTTACCGTAGTAAGTCGCGGCGAAGAAAAGCACTTCGGTATAAAGCGCGGCGAACCCGACACTGGAAATTAATAGAAAAACCGGGTGTTTCAGGTTGATTGCCGGGATTACATCATCTTCTACCGGGCCGGTGGCCAGGTTAGCTGTATCAGACTGGCCGTAACGCGCCGATAGATTGCGCTGCCTGGGCGGAACGCCGGTTTTTTGGACCGGTTCATTATTTTCCACTGTGTTAACTTTTGCTCCAAATTAGGATTAAAAAACAAAACTGCTCTAGATGCTCATCATTTTAACATTTCCGTCTTAAATGGCAAATAAAACTTTAAGCAGCCGGGGTAGGGTAAAGTACAAATTTGCCCCGTTAGTTACCCTACCCCGGTGATTAAAGCAGTACGGCCCTGTAAATCAGCCTTCGATCAGGCTATCCTCGGTCATTTCGGGAGCCTTTGGCAGTTGCAGCAAATGAAGCAAAGTCGGTGAAATATTCGCCAGGATGCCTTCTCTCAGCCGGGCATTCCGGTAAGGCGAACTTTCCGGTACTACCAGGATACATTCGACCGGGGTAGTCGTATGCTCCGTAAAAGGGCCGCCGGTTTCCGGGTCAATCATAATTTCGGCGTTGCCGTGGTCGGCGGTGATAAGGACCGCGCCTTCTTTAGCCAGGATGGCATCCACCACCTGACGGATGCAGTTGTCGACCACTCCGCCGCCCCTGATGGCCGCATCCAGTATGCCGGTATGGCCGACCATATCAAAGTTGGCGTAGTTCACGATAATAAAGTCGTAGGTATCCTGGTGAATCCGCTCCAGTAAAGCCGTCGTTACTTCCTCGGCACTCATTTCCGGTTTCAGATCATAGGTTGCCACCCTGGGCGAAGAAATTAGCACCCGGTCCTCGTTGGGGAAGGGCTGCTCCCGGCCGCCGTTGAAGAAAAATGTCACGTGGGCATATTTCTCGGTTTCCGCGATGTGCAACTGGCGCAACCCGGCGTCGCTGACTACTTTTGCCAGGGGCGATTTTACATCGGTTGAGTCAAAGGCCACCTTAACCGGCAGGCCCTGCTGGTACTCGGTCATGGTCGTAAAGTAGAGATTTTGTAACTGGCGAGGGCGGGCGAACCCGGCCGGTTTTCCGTCTGGCAGGGTAAAGGGGCCAAATTTATCGTCCGGCATTACGAAAGCTTTGGTTAATTCGCGGGCGCGGTCGGACCGGAAATTATAATAAATGATGGCATCTCCATCTTTGGCCGTAGCGGTGGGCTGGCCGTCCGGCCTGATAATCACCGTTGGCAGTACGAATTCATCGGTGACACCGGCCGCATAACTTGCTTCCAGGGCCTGTCCGGCCGAAGGGGCGGTATTTCCTTCACCCAGGGTAATGGCCCGGTAAGCTTTTTCTACCCGGTCCCAGCGGTTGTCGCGGTCCATCGCGTAATAGCGGCCCGAGACCGTGGCGATTTTCCCGCCCCATTCGGCCAACTGGCTTTCCAGGTTGGCAATGAAATCTTTACCGGAAGTAGGAGCGGTATCGCGCCCGTCCATAAAGGCGTGAATAAATACGCGGTCGCCGCTCAGGCCGGACTCGTGGGCCAGCTTCAGGAGAGCATATAAATGGCGGGAGTGGGCATGGACCCCGCCCGTACCGGTTAAGCCCATCAGGTGCAGGTTGCCTCCGGTCCTTTTAGCGTGTTCAATCGCGTCTATCAGGGCCGGGTTCTGGAAAAAGGAACCATCGCGAATTGCCAGGTCAATCCGGACAAATTGCTGGTAAACAATAAACCCGGCCCCTAAATTCATGTGGCCGACCTCACTATTGCCCATTTGCCCATCCGGTAAGCCGACCGCTTCGCCGCTGGTTTTCAAAAAGGTATGAGGATAATCCTGGAAATAGCGTTCCAGGTTCGGGCTGTGGCCCTGGATAGCATTGCCATGAAGATTAGAACTATAGCCCCAGCCATCCAATACGATTAAAACTACCGGTTTCGGTCTGTCTGACATTCCGCGCTCCTTCCATAAGAAATAAAGAAAGTAAATAATCCTTTTAATATCAATTTAAAAATAGCAATAATAATTCCCGGCTTCTTTGCCGCCCCCATATTATACTCTTTTCGGACGGAATCATACATGCCGGGAAAGACAGGGAAATAGGAAAATGCAACAGTTTAGATAGGATGTGCTATATTAGTATGTGATACTATAGTCGGATTCTTATAGCCTGCAAGATTTATGGGTGAGCTGTAGGGATAGTATTGCCAGTATTTTTTATTGAAGGGAGTGTAATTTTCGACAAAGAAATTCAGTTATAGTAATGAATAGTTGCTACTCAAATCGAGGTCAAGACAAACTTATTACATTAATAATTGCTTCATTGCGCAACATCGAAAGATACGGTACAATTATTGCAATTAACACGTAAAAGTTCATATTGTTATGAGTGTTTTGTTGTAATAACTACCGCTTTCCGAATCGGTTCTAACCCTGGTTTGACAGGTGCGCTACTATACCAGTTCTAGTATAAGCTTGATGGACAGAACAGGATGGCGCTATTTAATAAAAATCCGGCCAATTCGCCGGTTGAAAGTAACAAAAAAAATACGTTGAAAGAAGCCAAGCGTAAGAAACAGGCCGAAGAAGTTTTCAACTCGTCAACTATTGCCACCGCTCAATCAACTACTCACACTTTTACTTCTTCCGCAAACACTGCCAACTCGCGACCGCCCGAAACACACCATGCCATCTTACGTCCCAACTGGAGGCAACTTGGCAGCGTTGGGCTGTTTTCTTTAATATGCGTTGCAGCAATCAGTTTTATATTTTTGTGGCGATTTGATAGCAATGTTGTCGCCAGGCAATCTACCGGTGAGGTGGCCCTGGCGAATTTGCTTGCACCTAAAAGCCATAGCTACATCAGCGCCGTTAAAACCAAAGAACTGGCGGATGCCGCCGCCAATAATCCGGCAAACCAGGTCTACAAGCGCGATACTACGATTGTTTCCCAACAACGTGAAAATCTCTCGCGCTTATTAAATAACCTGACAAATGCTCGCGCCAGCTCGGATGCTTTGCATAACCTGAACGCTTTGATGAACGACCCGGCAGTCCAGGCCGCCAATTTGAGCATGCGAGATTTGACCAATATCCTGAATTTCCCGGACAGTACCTGGAACCAGATTGTCCAGGAGGCCAAATCGGCCTACAGCGTAATAATGGTGCGCGATATTAACCAGGGTGACCTGGCGAACTTTGCCAATATTCTGCGTGACGCCGTATACGTGCCGTATACCCTTTCAGCCGGGTTCGCCCAGCTAGACGAGGTTAACCGGGAGCTAACCGTAAACCTGGTAAAACCTTTTATAAAGGTCAATACGGTCCTGGATGACGCCGCCACCAAAAAGAAACAGGCCGACGCCCGGGCCGGGGTTGGTCCGGCGACCGTTGATATTGTAAAGGGAACGGCGATTGTCCGGCAGGGTGATGTCCTGACCGCCCTTGACCTGGAAAAACTTAAAGAACTGGGGCTTTTAACCAGCAGTTACAATATCAGTCAGGTTGTAGGTACGGTGGGCATAACCTCTTTTCTGATATTGCTCCTGGTTTATTATACCAGTCTATTCTCCGCCCAGATCTGGGCCAACCCGCGCTGGGTTATGTTATTAGGGGCCGCCCTGATTGCGTCCTCGCTGGCTATGCGGATTCTGATTATAGACGCCGGTAAAGATAGTTACCGGGCCTACCTGGTGCCGCTGGCGGTTGTGGTGATGCTTTTCGCGGCCTTGCTGGATATACAACTGGCCCTGTTCCTGGCGGCGATACTGGCCCTGTTTACCGGCCTGGTCAGCGGCCAGCCGGAACTGGTCGCGGTGTATTTTGCCGGGAGCGCCATGGGAGCGCTGACCATTCGAAAAGCCGAAAATACCCTGGTGTTTGCTTATGCCGGGCTAGCGGTGGCGGGCAGCCAGTTTGTGGTCGGCCTGGCCGGGATTTTGCTGAACCGCACCCTGGATACGGCAAACCTGCCTTTACTTTTAGCATTTAGCGCCTTTAACGGCTTGATATCGGCCAGCCTGGCTTTCTTAAGCTTTGCCGTATTGGGCAAACTTTTTGGGGTCGCCACGGTTCTGCAATTGTTGGAATTGGCTCATCCCAACCAGCCTCTGTTACGCCGCCTAATTCGGGAAGCGCCCGGCACCTATCATCACTCGGTAATGGTCAGTAACCTGGCCGAACAGGCCGCCGAACATGTCTCTGACAATGCGCTGCTGGCCCGGGTCGGGGCGTATTACCACGATATTGGCAAACTTACGCGCCCAACTTACTTTATTGATAACCAGGCGGGTGGCGCCAATATTCACGACTCGCTGGACCCACGGGAGAGTGCCCGCCTGATTAAAGCCCACGTTTCGGATGGTGTTGCCCTGGCCCGCAAGCACAACTTGCCCCGTAAGGTCGTGGATATTATTCACCAGCATCACGGGACCTGCGCGATTTCCTTCTTCTACCAGAAAGCCCTGAAGATGGGCCTGGATGTTAACGAAATAGATTTTCACTATCCGGGACCTAAACCGCAGACCAAAGTAGCCGCTATCGTGATGATGGCCGATGGCTGCGAGGCAGCGGTACGGGCGAATGTCCAGAGCGGCCGGATTCTAACCGGGAACCGTTCAGCAGTACCGGGCGCACCCAACCCCGACTCAGGTAACGGGGCCAAACCGTTGACCATCCGGGATGTGGTTAATAAGATTATTGACGACCGGATCAAGGAAAACCAGTTAAGTGAGTGCGACCTGACGCTGCGCGATATTGACGATATTCGTGACCTGTTTGTCGACATCTTAAACGGTATATACCATCCCCGGATTTCTTACCCCGATAAAGAAACCGGCCCCGCCCCGGCCAACCAGCCGCCGGTTTCCCAGCCGGAGACTACGGTAGTGGCGACCAATATCCGGGAAATCCCGGTTTCACTGGTTAAATTTGAGCATAACAGCGGGGCGGCCGATGGCGGGTCAACTCATCTGGCCGAGATTGTGCCTTTCACGGCCCTTAATGTCCAGGACAGTCCGAACGAGTCCCTGCGAGGTAAGCCGGACCCAACCGGGGGCGATAAAAACCAGGGAAATCCCAAAAGCGGCATAGGTGGGGCCGGGAAGCGCATCAGCGGCGGTTCTTAGGCCACATTTTCCGGTTATATCCGGTTAATTCCTTACCAGCCTTACCGGGCTATTAGAAAATGACCTGTCCCGCTAGAATTTGCCAGGCAGGTAAAATATAAGCAGCAAAAGGGCTTCTTCCGGATAGCGGAGCGAGGCCCTTTTGTTTTGGGTGTGCCCTGGACTGTCCTTCAGGGCCGGAGCGCGGCATCCAGGGGTATCCACCGCCCCGCTGGCGGCTAGTAACCATAAAAACAAAGGTATCTATAGCTGTATAGAACAAACCTGATTTATGCCCATAAAGTTTTCCGGTTAGTGAGAGCGAAAATATGACCCGGTTGCAATCTAATAGTGAAAAAGGTATGATAGATGGGTCTGAACGGCTCAAAGCTGGAGCCGTTTTTTAATGCATTTCGACCAGCATAGCATTTTTCAAAGGTAGGTAAAAGCCGGGGAAGCAGACTTGAGGATGGTGACTAGGCAGATAGAAAAGCCTGGAATCAGGCAAAACCGGCAGTTCCTTAATTTAAGAGGCTGGCAGATTGACGGCCTGGCGCTCTTATTTTTTGTAGTGCTGTCTGTCTTAATGACCTGGCCGGTGACCCCTAATATTAACCATTCCCTGGAACAGTGGGGCGACGCTTTGCTCCAGACCTGGACCCTGGATTGGGATGCTTACGCCCTGGTGTCCAACCCCTTAAACTTCGCCCAGGCTAACGCCTTTTACCCCTATAACAACACCCTGGCTTTTTCCGAAACCCTGATAGGGCAGGCCATTTTGGTCGCGCCGATTATCTGGCTGACCAATAACCCGGTCCTGGGTTACAACTTGCTGTTGTTGAGTTCGTTTGCCCTGGGCGGCTGGGGCATGTACCTTTTATGTAAGGATCTGACCAACAACCGGGTAGCGGCCCTTGGTGCCGGAATTATTTTCGGGTTCTTCCCGCACCGTTTCGGCCAGCTTTCGCACCTGCACATGCTTACCGCCCAGTGGATGCCGTTTTGCCTGTTGTATCTAAGGCGCTTTATCCAGGGGCCAGTTTCGATTACCCGACCTCACCCAAAGAATATAACCGCTAACTCTGAAATACCCGTTACCCCTGGTGCAGCCGCCCCGGAACCTTGTGAAGAAACCCCGGCCGGACCGGAAGCAACCGCAAATACGCCTGTCCGGGGTAAATCCCGTTTTGCAAGCTGGCTTAACGGTAGCCTGTTCGGTTTCTTTTTCGGGCTGGAATTGCTATCAAGCACCTACCTGGGCCTGTTCCTGGCCGCGACGGTTGGCCTGTACCTGCTGTATCACCTGGCATGGTGGGTGTGGCAAAACCGGGATTTCAGGCTAAAAGCCGCGCAGGACTGGAAAAACCGGGTTAACTTCAACAAAATAGTCCGGTTAGGCGTTGTATTAGTGATAGTTGGCCTGGTAGTTCTGCCGTTTTACCTGCCCTACCTGGCGGTGCAGCAAGACCTGGGCTTCCAGCGCAGCGCCAGCGAGGTCCAGAGTTTCTCGGCCCAACCGTTTTACTACCTGGACGTGCCAAAGGAAAACAAGCTCAACCAGTTTCTTTACCGGCCCCTTTTCAACCAGGGCTGGTGGCAGGGCAGCGCCGGAGGTGAGCGCGGGCTTTACATGGGCCTGGGGGCAATGCTGCTGGGCCTGGTGGGGACTGCCTGGGCAATACGGCGGCCCAAAAGGGATAGGGAAGCCCTCTTTTATGTGATACTGGCGGTGGTATCGGTCAGTTTTACCTTTGGGCCGAGCTGGCAGACCGGGCGTTTTGGCGAAATTCCGCTGCCTTATGCTTTGTTGTATAATTACGTCCCGGGGTTTGGCGCTATCCGGGTGCCGGTACGCTTTATCTATGTGGTGGCCCTGGCCCTGGCGGCCCTGGCGGCCTATGGGATTGCCTGGCTGCAAAGGCGGTTCCGCCTGACGACCTTCCTAAAGGCCGGTTTGGTGGCGCTGGGGCTGGTCGTGCTGCTGGGCGGCGAATACTGGAGCGATGTAAACCTGCAAGCCTCGAATGTGCTGACCAGGCCGAAACCGGCCGTGGAAAGCTGGTTGGATGCTCACCCGGCCCCGGCTTTGCGGGTACCTTTAAGCGGTAGCGATAACAGCAACTTATTTTTGCAGTACTGGACGCGCGGCAGTTGGCGTCCGGTAATGAACGGGTTCAGCGGCTTTATGCCCCCGGCTTACGACGCGCTTAAAGTAGCGGTTGCCCGGGAAGGTTTTTCGCCGCGCTTGCTGGAACTATTGCAGGGCCTGCAAGTCCGCTACCTGGTAATTGACAGCGAAGACCCGGCGGTTAAGCCCCAGTGGGCCAGATTCAAAGCCGACCTTGAAAAGAACCGGGTAGGGCTGGCCCAGCAGTTCGGCAGCACCTTTATATATGAACTAAAGGCGGACCCCTGGCTGGCGCGTTTGAAAGAAGTTGGACTGACTCCGGCCAGCCGGGTTTATTTCGTAGAGTATCAGCGGGACGCTTCGACCCTGCTGGAACTGGCCGCGACAATGCTTGACCGGACCGGCGTGACTCCCAGCAAGGCCCAATTTGGTAATATTTCGATCGGGTTCCGGGCGCTACCGCCCTTACCGGCCGGACAACCGGCCGACTTCCTGGTTATCCAGGCGGGTGAAGACCCCGGCCTGTACGGTTTCCGGCCGGAAGATAAGGTTTTTGGCAATTCATTCCTTACCGTGTTCAAAAAGAACCCGGACTTGCTTGCCCGTTACGATGCGGCCCGCCAGGATACTCTGGGCCTATTAAACCGGGATAAGCCTTTGCTGATTGCGCCCGGCGGCAATTCTAACAGCCTTGAATTTAAGGATGGCGCGAAACCGGGCGCGGCCCCTTCCGACCGGAACAATGGGTATCTTTCGGTGGCTATCGGGACTTTGGAACCGCAAAACCTGGAGCTTGAACTGGCCGGGAACGAAACTCGCCGCTTAACACTGGCGCCCGGCCTCTCTACTTTCCAGGTGCCGCTGGGTGTTGGAGTAAATATAAAGAGTACGACCGGCAACCAGTTTTCGGTGGCCTGGATCGAAAGCTGGCAGGGCACCGCCCCGGCCAACTCCGTGGCGGTCCTGCGGCCGGACGTGGCACTGATTTCAACTCAGACCGCTTTCGACCAGGCCAACCAGCTAGGCAAGGCCAGTGTTAGGGTGGTTGCCCCGGCCAGGCCGGACGACTATACCGCCACGATGGACGTTTACAATACGCCCTGGGGGTCGCACCCAAGCGGGCATTACGGTTACTGGTCGGTGCCGGTGGCCGGTGGGACAGGGGTTAGCCTGGATTGGCAGCTTCAACTGACAAACAAGCAGATGGCGACCAAACAAAATGGGGGCGACGTGCCTAATTACCCACCTGACCCTAAAGACCTGGACCTGGCAAAGTACGGCAACCTGGGCGATTTCCGGGCCAACCTCAACCTGTTTTCCGGCGAGAAATTGACCGGAACCATCCGGCTATTTGATTTTACGGTCTGGACCCAGGGTGACAAAAACCGGCTCGAAAACCGCCGGAGTGGGGCTTTTAAGGGTTATAATACCGCCCTTACTTTCCTGGTTTTGCCTAAGTAAGCGAAAAACGTTAAAGGTAGCACGCCGGACCTGAAAGACTGCGGATACAAGAATTAAGGATTTTAGGGTGCTGCTAACCCGGCAAATTTATCTCCCTGGTAGGGAAACCCTGACCCGGACAGGTGCTCACGGTTAACGTTTTCTAAGGAATTAAGATTGGCGAAACAACAGACGCTGGTAACTAAAAGTGCAGATGCTCCAGAGCTTGACCGGGCTGGCGGCCCTCAAATACCGGCCACACAGCCTGGGTTTGGGTTCAACCCCGGCCGCAGCCTGCGTACCTGGGCAGCTTACGAGGGGCGCTTGTGGCAGCGCGCATTAAACAGTCCGGCCCCTTACGCCCTGCTATTTGGGCTTCTGTTACTCTTTAGCCTGGCCTGGCAGGTGCCCTTCAGGTATACCCTCGACTCTTCCAACGAATTAAAGCTCGACCAGCCCTTCATGCGCAACCTGAATGATATTGAAAAGACCACCCAGGGTGAGTGGTTCCGCTGGTCCAAGGGCGAGGGTACGGTTGATTTCCCCGGCGCTGGTAAAAGGGCCTATCATTATGAAATAACGGCGGCAGGCGGGATAAAACCGGATACCCCCTATGTACTGTTTGCCAACGAGACTAAAATCGCCGAGGGCATCCTTGAACCGGGCCAGAAGACCTACGCTTTTGACATTCCGGCCCACGCTGTACCCGGCAAGAACGGTAACCTGCGCCTGACCTTAAAAGTAGAGGGGGTAGTCCCTGCCCAGCTTACTCCCGGCAGCACCGATAGGCGCGAACTGGGCTTTCCTTTCTTTTCGGCCCGGATAACCCCGACTGGGGACGGGCCGGTAGTGCCGCCCTTTACCCAGTTAGGCTGGTTGATCGGTTCGGTAATGCTTGCCTATTTCCTCCTGGCGCGGGCCGGGTTTAGCCCCTGGCGGGCGGTAATTGGCGCGGGCTTGCTGGCCCTTATCCCAGCCTGGGTGGTAGCTTCTCCGGGAGCGCGGCCCTGGTTGACGATTTTTTCCGATAAAATTACCTTCGCTTTTGGCTGGGCGTTAATTATGGTCGTGCTGGCCGATGTTCCGCTCCGGCGCGTCTGGAGCTTTGGCCGGGAACGCCGCTGGGTGTTGAGTATTTTTGGCCTGACCCTGGCTCTGCACTTGCTGGGCCTTTTGCACCCGCAGACCGACACGACCGTTAATAAAATCGTAGACCTCGGATTTCACCTGCACCGGTTTGAGGCGCTCTGGGACCTGGGCCTGTGGTGGGACAAGATTGCTTCAGGCGAGTGGGGAGGCCGCGAAACTTATTATCCGCCGGTCACTTACCTGCTGATGGGGCCGTTCAACCTGTTAATCCCGGACCGCCGGTTGCTCCTGCTCTTATGGATGACCACTTTTGAAGCCAGCCGGGTCCTGTTGATGTTTTACCTGGTCAAGAAAGTAACCGGCCAGGGCCGGGCCGCGATAATTGCCGCCCTGTTCATGGCGATCCTGCCGGTTAACACTTTGTCGCTGGCCTGGGGCCAGGTGGCGAACCTGATGGGCGAGTGGTTCATTTTGGCGGCCCTGTGCCTGGTTGCGGTTAAATGGGATACCCTGCGGCGGCCGCTAACTTTCGGGCTGCTGACGCTGGCTTTGTTTCTTTCGTTCCTGGTCCACCCCGGCGAAGTAGTTGTTTCAGGGGTAGTATTCCTGGCCGCCGGTATTGTGCTCTGGCTGCGCCGGGAAAGCCGTAAGCAGGCAACTGTAATGTTAGCCGCTTTCTTGCTGGCGGTAGCCCTGGCGATTGGCAGCTATCATTGGGTGACTATGCGCGA
>JAQBPB010000131.1 GCA_028287745.1 Chloroflexota bacterium | reverse complement strand
CAAAACTTGTTTATTTACGACCGCTTGCGGCCAATCCCGGCAGGCAGGTGAAGACCCTTCCTGGCCGGTTTCTCATCAGGGTTCCCCGCATCCGGCGCAGTTGAAGCGGGCGTTATTTCCTCATGTTGGGTTGCCAGCCTCTTGCGTTCCTCTTCCACCAGCACTCGCCGGAGATGTTTGCCGATCAAGGTCTTGGGTAACTCGTCGCGGAACTCCACCAGGCGCGGAGCTTTGTAGCGGGTTAAACGTTCGCGGCAGAACGCGATAATTTCGTCGGTGCTGGCGGTCTGGCCCTCTTTCAATACCACGAAAGCCTTAACCGTAACATCACCCCGGTTGTTGGGCGCCCCGATGACGACCGCTTCCTTAACCGCCGGGTGCTGGTAAAGCACTTCCTCAACGTCGCGCGGGTAAACGTTAAAGCCGTTACTTAAAATCATGTCCTTCTTGCGGTCCACGATGTAAAAGTAACCTTCCGCATCCATCCGGGCAATATCGCCGGTATACAACCATCCGTCCCGGATAGTGCTGGCGGTTTCTTCCGGCCGGTTGTAATAACCCTGCATCACCATCGGGCCGGAGACTACCAGTTCTCCAATGTCGCCGGGCGGCAAGTCGACCTGGCCGGTATCCAGGTCCACAATTTTGGCCCGCACACCGGGGAAGGGCAGCCCGATACTGCCATCCTTGCGCCGACCGTAGACCGGGTTGCCGTGGGTAACCGGGCTGGCCTCGGTCATGCCGAAACCTTCAATCAGTTTCGCGCCGGTAAGTTTTTCAAAACGGGTCGCAATTTCCATGGGTAAGGGAGCCGCGCCGCTGATACAGGCTTCGATAGAATTAAGGTCGTACTTGCCCACCTGTGGGTGGTTCAAAAGGGCGATATACATGGCCGGTACACCGGGGAAAAGCGTCGGGTGGTAGCGGTGGATAGCTTTTAAGACATCGACCGGCACAAAACTGGGTAATAGCACCAGGGTTCCACCCAGGTAAATGGTCAGGTTAAGTGCCCCGGTCATGCCGTAGACATGAAAGAAAGGCACTACCGCCAGAGTTGTAGCCTGGGCCTTTGGCCGCTCACCCAGCCAGGCACAACACATGCGGGTGTTGGTCGCCAGGTTGCGGTGGGTTAAAACAGCCGCTTTAGGTATGCCGGTCGTGCCGCCGGTATACTGGTAAAGCGCAATATCATCAGCCTTTATTTCGGGCAAGTAAGCCGCCGGTTTCTCATCGTGGCTTGCCAGGAAGTCCGACCAGCTAAAAACACCCGGCCCTTCAAGGGTGGCCCGGTGGCCGCCTTTTTTCTCTTTTGCAACCGTAAACAGCAGCTTCAAAGCGGGTGGAAAGTAATCTTTTATGTTACCAACAATAAGCTGCTCCAGGCCAACTTTAGGCTGGACCGCTTTCGCCATTTTGTAGAAAAGCGTCAAAGTCACCAGGATTTTCGCCCCAGAGTCGCGCAACTGGTGTTCCAACTCGCGCTCGACATACAGCGGGTTACAGGGAACCACAGTCGCCCCGGCCCGCAAAGCGCCGTAACAGGCAATCACAAACTGGGGGCAGTTTGGCAGCATCAGGGCTACCCGGTCTCCCGGCAGCAAGCCTTTAGCAAGCAGGCCTAGCGCAAAGTGGTCCGCCGCCTCGTCCAATTCCCGGTAAGAAATTTTATGTCCGAAGTAAATAATAGCGGTCTGGGCCGGTCTGCGGCGAGCGCTTTCCCTTAATAAGCCGGGTAAAGTATCGCCGGAAGGTGTTATATCAACCGGAATATCGGGTGGATAAAACCGCAACCAGGGCTTTTCGGCCAGGATTTCAGGGCTTATATCGGTGCGCGGTTCTTCGCTAATAATGGATTGGAGACGGTAGGACCGGGACAGACCGGACGGCTGAGCCGGGTGTGGTAGAAACGCTTTAAGCCTCTCAACCAGCTCTTTCAGGTCTGAACCGGTGGATTTGGAAAGGGGTGCAATAATATTTTTAGAGTTCATAGCTTCATTGCTCCTTCGAACTTACTAAAACTATTGAATCGAGCTTAATGGCAAGCTTGCTACTTATAGGATACCGTAAAAACGGGTCATTGAGTGCAAAAAATAATTAGATTATAATAAATAATTTTCTCCCGGAAAAAGAAGCCCTGAATAGCAGGCCAAAAGTTAGACCTCTTGATGGTCCAGGTCTATCAACCTGATTAATTCTTTCAACACGTCTTCCAGGGCTTCTTTTTTAGCTAACACATCATTTATACTGGAAAAATAAACCATTCGCCGGGTGGGATAATTGCCTTCCAGTAGTTCGCTTGGTACGTTTACAATGTGCTGATTATGAAAGACCAGGTGCACATGCTTTCTGGTGCGGAGATTAAACGTTACCATATAGTCTTTATAGCTAAAGCTGGGCGCATTCCATTTTATTTCTTCAGTAATATCATTATTTACACCCTTAATAATATCGCGGACAACCAGCACTTCTGCCTTGAACGGGTGGTTAAGCTTATCCAGAAAGGCGTTTACCTCTTCCGTTTTATTGATTTTTTCCTTCATAATTACTGTTGTACCCGTTTCCCCCCTATTCAACAGTAGCAACCGGTAGAGCCTGGAGTGGTACGAAATGTCGCTTAATTTAGCGCCCTGTTCATAAGGTAATATCCCGATAATTTATTCAATGTGCCAATCGGGGTATAGCTGAAGCGCAAAGCCAGGTTTAGAGGACAAATCCAAAGCAATTAGCAACCGGCTTCTCCAGGGTCCGGCTTCTATAAATAAGCCGGTGCTTCCTGAAATGCTTATATTAAATACATACGTAGCAGAGCCTCATTTGGTTATACTTTATTAGCTTTGTTTATTAAAAAACTTTACCCGCCGGGTTAACCAAATCCTTACACCCGGTATGTTTTGAACATGAGTTAAAATTCGGTCGTCAGGTTTTATTGCCTGTTTTCATAAAGTTGCTGGCTGCTAAACAGGGAATTACATCACGCCTCAATACCGCCGTATTTTGATATACTTTACGGGTAATAATGTTACTAATAATTCTCAAGAAAATAACCAGGTACAATTATTATGTCAACTGAAATTTTAGAGATTAAGCATAACCGCGAAAAGTTTCTGGATTTACTACTTTTAGCCGACCCGGAAGAAGCGGTAGTTTTAGCCTATTTAAACCAGGGCTGGCTTTTTGCCCTGTATGAGGACGGCGAACTTTACGGCGTGATGCACCTTATCGAACACGATGCCCGGACGCTGGAAATAAAAAACCTGGCGGTTAAAGAGAGTGCGCACGGAAAAGGTTACGGCATGCGGCTGATTAATCAGGCTAAAGTATTTGGCAAGCAGCAGGGCTACCGTACCTTACTGGTAGGGACCGGCAATTCCGGCGCCGGGATTTTTACCTTCTACCAGAAAGCAGGGTTCAGGTTTAAGTCGGTCATCCGGGATTTTTTCGTGGTGAACTACAAAGAACCGATATTTGAAAACGGTCTCCAGTGCCGGGACATGGTCCTTTTAGACCAGGAACTTGACTAGCCCATATACCATCTAATAAAAAATTAAGGTTTTATTTAAGTAAATCAGAAATAGTTTTCAAATGTGTTAATTCTTAGAATAAATGCCTAAGGATTTATTCTAAGAATTAATTCCTCAGGCAGCAAAGTTATTTTTCTATCTTAACGACCAGCTTTTTTAGCCGCTTGTTCAATCCAGGTAGAAATATTTTTATACCCATCATTTAGTACCCAATCATATGTTGGGAAAATTTCTGAGTAGGTATGAGTAATTCCCCACTGATCTATGTAATTATGATTATCAAAGGGATTGGTACCTTTGACATAGTCTAATTTTTTGAGGAATTCTTTAACAGGTCGCCCGCGATAATCATGCGCTGGACCTCGCTGGTGCCTTCGTAAATCCGCAAAATACGGACGTCCCGGTAGCCTCGTTCAATCGGCGAGTCGTGCATATAGGCCATACCGCCGTGAATCTGGACCGCTTTATCAGCTACCCGGCCCGCCATTTCGCTGGCATAAACCTTAACCATCGCCGCTTCGTGGCTGGCTCGCTGCCCCTGGTCCAACTTCCAGGCAGCGTGGTAGACCATCAGGCGGGTGGCGTGGATTTCAACCTCCATATCGGCCAGCATCCATTGAATGGCCTGGTTCTCGCCAATCGGCTTACCAAACTGTTGGCGTTCCTGGGCGTGTTTCACCGAAGCTTCCAGCATCGCCTGGGCGCCGCCGACCGCCCCGGCGGCCAGGCTGACCCGGCCACCGTCAAGGGCCTTCATGGCGGTATAGAAGCCGGTTCCCTCCGGACCCAGCCGGTTTTCCTCGGCCACTTCCATGTCCTCGAAGAAAAGCGGGCAGGTATGGCTGCCGTGCAGACCCATTTTATGGTCAACTTTGCCGTATTCCAGGCCGGGCGTGCCCTTCTCGACAATAAAGGCGCTGATACCGCGCGGGCCTAGCGTCTTATCGGTAGAAGCGTAAACCGTAATTACATCGGCGTATGGCCCATTGGTAATCCAGATTTTCTGGCCGTTAATGATATAGCGGTCGCCCTTCTTAAAAGCGGTAGTGCGGATACTGGCGGCATCGGAACCGCTGCCCGGCTCGGTCAGAGCGAAAGCGCCCAGCATTTTTCCTTCGGCCATCGGGCGCAGGTACTTTTCTTTTTGCTGGGCATTGCCGCCAAGGGCAATCGTACCGCCCGCGATTGAAGTATGCGCTCCCAGGATATTACTGTAGGCCGCGTTAGCCCGGCCAAGTTCCTCCAGGGCGACACAATACCCCATGTAACCTACTCCCATCCCGCCGTATTCTTCAGGAAACGGCAAGCCAAAATAGCCCAGTTCCTTCATCTGTTTCAGGACATTATCAGGAATTTTATCCTCGTCCTCGACCTGCTGGCTGACAGGAATAAGTTCTTTATCGACAAATTCCCTGATAGATTTTTTGAGGTCAATCAATTCTTCGGGTAATTGGAAATCCATATAGTTAACTCCTTCTAACATTGAAACAGTTACAGGTGAGGAAAGGTAAGAGACTGGCCTTGCAGGTAAGCCAGGGTATATGAGGAAACCGGGTTAATTATAGTGAATAATTTAAGGTGAGTTAAATATAAACCAGGAGCTAGAAATTGTCTAGCTCCTGGCGATGCAAGGGAAACTTTTAGTTAAGGCTGAGGGTAGCTAATTGTTCTTCCGAGCGAGCCCCAAACTTCTTGCGTAAGAAGCGGGCCAGGTCGCGCTGGGTTTCAATCGGCTCTTTAGCCATCATTTCGTAGCATTTCAAGACGCGTTTTTCCATGACCTTCATGGCTTCCGGGGTCACGTGGCGGTCGATCATGGGCGCGAAGTAGCCGGGGTCGGGCAACTGGTCCATCACCGAAGGCTGGGTGATATTCGTGGGGTGGCGATACTGGCCGCGCAGCATCCACAGGGTCATTTTGCCAATGTTCTCAAGGCTGGACGGGTCGGCTTCCACCGCTTCTTTAAGGAAAGCGAAGTAGCAACCGGCGTGGCGCCATTCGTCCTGGGCCATCAGCTCCAAAATCTGGCGCAGGACCGGCTCGGCCACCGGGTTTTCTTTGGCACCGGGCGCGATACCGGCAAAAGCCCCGTACCACAGGCCCAGGCGCTGTTCGCCCAAAAAGTGCATGGTCAGAGTTTCGATCCAGGGAGCGGGTTCGAAGGTAATATTGATCTTCGCCATTTCCTCTTCGACCATATCCACTCCAACGGCATTCAGCCATTTTTCCAGGGCCAGGCTATGCTTGCCTTCTTCGAAAGCCCAGACCGATACAAAGCGCTGGAAATCAATATCGTGGCTGAAGTCGCGCATAAACATACTGGTGGCCGGAATAGAACCTACTTCGGTCAGGCAGACATGCTTGATTTCATGAATGAGTTTTTCATCAACTTTGCTCTTATCAATTTTCGAAAAATCGATAGAGTTGAAGTCCCACCGCGCCCGTTCCAGGCGTTCATATAAACTAGGGAAAAGCACTTTTTGTTCTCCTATCTCCTCAATTCACCGGCAGTCTACCATACCGGCTTCTTCCAATTTTCACCACTGATAAAATCTTTGGGCGCTGACTGTATCAGTTTAAGTCATCACGTACTAGTTTGAACCCAGGGACAGGACAGAAAGATAATTCCAACTTCCGGGCATTTACTCAGGAACGTTTCCTATTTTTCAATAATGGTCTCAAAGGCCTGCAAGTGCAATTCAATCCGGCGCGCCGCCAGTTTGCCGTTACGGGTCTTCAGGGCCACCAGGATACCTTCCGCCGATTTAAGACCGATTTGACGCTGCTCAAGGCTTAAACCAACCTGGGTCGTCCTGGCTGAAATCAATTCGCCTACCGAAGTAGTATAAAGCCTTAAAACATCATTATGCGCCGCCGCGAACACTTTTAAGTGAAAGGCAAGCTGCTGCTGGATGTAGGCGTTGGTGTCATGCAAGTTCAAACGCATTTGCTCGATAATGGCTTCCAGTTCCGCCATTTCTTCAACGGTTACTCGTTCGGCCGCCAGGTTGGCGCACAGCGGTTCCAGCAACCGGCGAGCTTCCAGCAAAACGCTGAAAGGTGTTTCTTCGAGTTGCAACAACAGAGAAAGTGAGCGGGTCAGGTTAGCCACACCCGGCCTTTGAACCAAAATACCGCCTTTTGGGCCGGTCTTAGTGGAAATCAACCCTTCCACTTCAAGTATACGCAAAGCTTCCCGTAAAGTTGCCCGGCTGACCCCTAATTGAAGGACCAACTCTTTTTCCGAGGGAAGATTCGCGCCTTCACTGACAACGCCATCCACAATCAGTGAACGCAATTTGTCTGCCACCAATTCACTGGCTCGCGGCACTTTCAGGGTATCCAGCCGCATGGCCGATTTCCCACGCACCGACCCAATTTCCCTGGTAGCGACTTTCTCGACAGCAAGGGCGTAGTAAGGTGTACTCAAAGTTTGATTCCCATGCCCCTTTTCACAATTCTTAAGCCTGCTTATTGCTTCGACAATTTTCCTACTTTTACCTATTAAGGTTAAAAGTACATTTGTCAGACAAATACAATGAATACATTATACGCCATTTGGAATAGGAGTCAAATTGGTTATAAAAGTTACAAAGCGGAATATAATAAGAATAAGGTAAGAAAAAGGTAAAGGTCTAAATTTTGGACCGGGCCAGGATGCGCCGACCTGGCATATTAAATAGTGCCACGCCGGAGAGTGAAGCTAAACTTTAGCCGGGTTAATGAAACGCTGTAAAGTGTCGAAAATAGCAAGTAGCGTCTATATAATTCTTATAAATAAAAAAGCCGGACTTTTATTTAAGCTTTGCCGGCCTGTTACAACGGGTTTTCGCAATTAATCCTTTCCTTTTCCCTATTGAAGGTATAATATAAAGTCATCCTACCAGCCACAAATTTTGAAACCGCCTATAAAAGGGTAAAATGGAGTAATCCTACCCAGTTAACCTTACTACCCGGCTAATATTATAACCATCGGAACAGAGGTACAAGCATGAGTGAAAATCCAATGCCCCCCAACCTGGCCCTGATGCAAATGGCGGGGGCCTTTCGTCTTTCCCAGATTTTGTACGTTACCGCCAGGCTGGGCCTGGCTGACCTGTTGAAGGAGGGGCCTAAACAGGCGGAAGAACTGGCTGTCGCCTGCGGCACTTCGCCTACCGCGCTTTACCGGCTTTTGCGGGCAGTGGTGAGTATGGGATTTTTCGGCCAGGATGACCAGGGCCGGTTTACCGTGACACCTTCAGGCGCGTATCTCCAGGCAGACCACCCGGTTTCCGTCCGTCCTTACATTCTTTTTATAGCAGGCCAGACTAACTGGCAGGCCTGGGGTAATTTTCGGCATAGCGTTAACACCGGCGAAGCGGCTTTCGAACACGTCTTTGGGATGAACCTATTTGAATATGCAACTCAGAATCCGGAATTCGGGGAGATTTTCAATAAAGGGATGGCCGGTATAACTGCCAGTATGTCCAGAGATTTGATTGCCACTTATGATTTCTCCCAATTCAAACGGGTGGTGGACGTGGGGGGTGGAAATGGCTCCCTGCTGGCGGCCCTGTTAACCGCCAACCCTAACTTGCAAGGAGTGATATTTGATCTGCCGCCGGTGGCGGAACGCGCTTCAAAGTTAATAACGGAAGCAGGCTTAGCCGGAAGAGGCGAGGTGGTGGGCGGTGATTTCTTTAAAGCCGTCCCTACCGGTGGGGATGCTTATATTCTCAAATTAATTCTTCACGATTGGGATGATGAAAAGGCTATTCACATTCTTAAGAGCTGCTACCAGGCAATGGATGCAGAGGCTAAACTGTTAGTGGTGGATGTAGTGCTGCCGGAACAGGTGGTAGCAAATAATGTACACCTGACTAAAATAATGTTTGACATGCAAATGTTAACAGTAACGGGCGGGCGGGAACGGACAGAAACGGAATTCAGGCAACTTTTCGAAGCGGCGGGCTTTCGGCTGGACAAAGTAATCCCGCTGCCTACTCGCTGGAGTATTGTCCAGGGTGTAAAAGGCTCTTAATAGTTTGTAAAGGTTTAAACCGGCCGGAAGCGGCTCACTTTTAAGGAGTGAGCCGCTTCCGGTATTTTAAAAGGTCAGGATAGGCTGCCGACAATCGTACCGTCCAAAATTTCAATTTGCCGGTCAGTATTGCGGGCCCAGAGGGGGTCGGAAGTGACCATAAAGACGGTCTGGCCTTTGGCGGCAACCGCTTTTAGCAGGTTGAAAATCCGGTCGGCTGAAGCGCTGGGCACGCGACCGGTCGGTTCATCGGTAAGCAAGAGCGGCGGGTCAAGGGCCAGGGCGCGGGCCAGGGCCACCAGCTTGCGTTCGGTCCGGTTTAGCTCGTTTGGCCGCAACTTGATAATCTCAGGATCGGCCAGCCCTACCAGGTCCAACTGGGCGGCGGCTTTCTCCATGCGTTCGAGCGGGTCGCGCCCGAAGCCGCCCTGCTCCAACATGGACATAACCTGTTCCAGGGCCGTCAGCCGGGGGTTTAGTTCCGGCTCGCTCGCCAGGAAGCCGACCGAACGGATACGCCAGCGGGCCAGTTCGCGGTCGCTTTCGAGATTGGGCCGGTTGCCGCCGGAACTTTCGGAGGTAGGCAGGCTGCGGCCCAGGACGGTCACCCGGCCCTTATCGGCGGCCCGCAGACCGGCCAGCACCTGTAACAGTTCAGTCTTACCGCTGCCGCTCGGCCCCAGGAGTGCGACCATTTCGCCCGGCTTTAGTCCCAACCGCAAATCATTTAAAAGGGTTTCGGTGGCACGGCCCGCCCCTTCGGTCAGGTAAACCCCTTCCAGGCGCACTACTTCAGCGAGGGTGGCTTTCTGGCCAGGTTTGCCGGTGCTGGCTGGGACGGGCACCACCTCGGAAGACTGGCGTAAATTGCGGCCTACTATCCGCACCTCACGCAAGTCCAGGTCCAGGGCCGTTTCGGACTGCTCCAGGTTTCTTTTTTGTTCAGCCAGGCTCTGGCCGGGCAGCTTAAAGGCCCCGCTGCCGACAAAAGTTTGCTCGGCGGCTTGAGAGATAAAGGTTTCCTCGGAAGCCTGAGGCTCGCGTTCGGTTGTTTGAAAATCAACGCTTACAAAAGTTTTCTCAACCTCATTCAGGCCCGGGCGAGCCACCAACCGGTTTAAGTTGGTCAACCTTTGCGGTTCCAACCGGAAATCCGCTTCGATATCGCCAAACCGGACCACATCGCCATCCCGCAGCAGGACCGGCCCATCGGCCTGGACCCCATTTACGAAGGTCTTGTTAGTGCTGCCCAGGTCGTTGACGAAAACCCCGGCGACGGTTTTCTGAAACCGGGCATGCTGCCGGGAGATTGAATGGCTATCAATTACAATATCGTTGGCCTGGCCGCGCCCGACTGTCGCTTCCTCATTTTCAAAAAGATAACGCTGCCCGCCGCGCACAACCAGGTAAACAAAGTAATCGGCAGTTGGTGGCGCGCTGCGGGGCGACGTGGGCAAAGGATTAATTGCCGTGGGGCGCGGCCCGGATCCAAAAGGCACTGCCGGGGGCACATTCAAGCTGGTAGTCGGGCGCCCGGCTATTTTAGGAAATGGTTGGCCCGGAAAAGGCAGCGGCGATGGTAAGCCCGGGGCGGGCGTGTTTGGAACTGTCAGGTCCAGGAATACAAGTTCAGTCAGGCCGACCCGAATCCGGTCGCCCTTCTCAATCGGTAGAGGCGTGGTCTGGCTGATGGATTGGCCGTTAACCAGGGTGCCGTTGACGCTGCCCATATCCCGGATGACCGGGCGGCGGTCCGGCCCGCACAGGATTTCGGTATTGCGGCGGCTGATATTCTGAGCGTCAATCCAGATCTGGCACTCGCGGCTGCGCCCGATTAAGACCGGCGGCTCGCCCGGCTCCGGCAGCGGCACGCTGATTTTCTCACCGGCGCGCGGCCCCTCCACGATATCAAAAACCATCGTCTGGCGCGCAGGGTTTGATTTAAACCCTGTTAAATCATTACTCATCGGATTTTCCTCCGCCGCACCCGGCCCGCACCGGCCAGTTCTTCCTCATCACGCCCAATCGTTAAAAGTTCAGCAAAATACGGCCAGGCCAGGGCCGCGGCAATAGCCAGGGCTAAGGCCCAAATTAACCCATCCCCCAGGCCCCTGTCAACCCCAAGAAGGCCAAGCCCCTGCATCAATGACCCACCCAGCAGGCTGCCCAGGAAAAATGCGAACTGGACCATGGTAAAAAGAATATAAACCGGGGTTAAAACGGCGTACCAGGCAAATATACGCCGTTCGCGCGGTGTAACCACTGGCGGTGGAAAGCGCCGCAAAACCCGCCGCCGGACGTAAGTCAGAGCCTTACGCCGCAAGCCCGGTATTTCCAGCCAGTCCATCAAAGCGAAATAGCCGTCCAGTTCCATCAAAGGGTTTATGTTTATATATACCAGGACATAGGCAATCGCGGCTACCTGGAAAAGGGCCGTCCTTAGCTCCGGGTTAGGGGTGAAAAAAAGCAGCAGGCAGCAAATCCCGGCCACCAGGGCGTTACTGGCCGGTCCGGCCAGGTTCACCACGATGCGCGGGCCGCGTTTATCCAACCAGATTTCGTTGGTATTGACGAAGAAAAAGGGCCAGCCAAGCTGCAAGCCAAAGCCGCCGCTGATTACCCGCCGCCCATACGCCTTACAGGCCAGCCCATGCGCGGCCTCGTGAATAATAAAGTTAAAGAGCAAGACCAGCAGCAAGCCCCAGAACGGCAAGGCTCCCGGTACGGTTAGAGCGCCCAGCCCGCCTCCCTGGAAAATACGGATAATGCCGGATTGCGCGGCCGCCGGACTAAAAAAGCCGTAGTAAAGAAAAGCGCCAAACCCGGCTACAATCAAAGCCAGCACCAGAAAAGCGACCGGGGGCCAGAAGAAAACCTGCCCGCCGTAGTTATAAAAACGGTCGAAGAACCGGTCGATATGCTTGAATTCATAGCGCCAGTTAAACATGCGCCATAACGGCCCGTGCTTGCGTTTGCCCTCGTCCGGGTCAATCAAGTTTTTATCAATGGCCGGGATTTCCAGGAAACCGGCCGCCTGTAGCTGCCCGACCAGGTTAGAAACCCCTTCCAAATCCAGCTTTTTATATTCCAGGAAAAAAGCCATCGATAGGTCGTTCAGGCTGTTATCGCCGTCCATTAACTGCCAGAGATAGAAACTCCGGTCGCTCAGTTTAAAGAATTGCTCGCCCTGGCCCCGGCTCAACAGGTAATAAGGTTCGCCGGTGGCGCTTTCGTGGCGGCTGACCTGGACCTGGGCAATCCGTTTTGGGCGGAAGCGTTTGGACAGACCTTTGGCGAAATACTGGCCCAGGTCATAGCTCTGGCCCAGCTTAAGGACACTTTCCAGCTTGTTGCGGTACAGTGCCAGCAGTTCGCAGTCTTCGACCGCTTTAACCGTATCGGTGCGGGCCGTATTGGTCAATAGCGAAGCCTCACCAAAGTACTGGCCGGGACCCAGGCGCATATCGGAACGGACCTCGCCGCCGCTGGTGCGGAAACTGACCTCAACTTTGCCGCTGCGGATGATATAAAAGGCGCTGGCCGGTTCATCCTGGACGACGATTGTCTCGCCCTTTTTGAAGAATTTGGGCTTCATTTCGGCGGCTATCTGGGTAACCAGTTGGGGCGGCATCAGCATAAACGGCCCGACCCGGTTCAGCACCGCTCCCAGCGGCAGCCCACCTAACCCGGCGCCCAGGCTGGCCATAGGGTCGCCGCTCTTTGCCAGGACACTTTCAAAGTCGGGCCGGGCCAGCACAAAACAGGCCACTTTACGCTCGGCCCGGACGGTCATGGGATAAGTCTCGCCGGGCGCGACAATGCCATCCCCAAAAGTATCGCCTTCTTCCAGGGTTGCCAGCGGGCTCTCGCCGCCCTTTGCGTCCTGCACATAAGCTACCGCGGTCCCACTTAGTACCAGGAAAAATTCCTCGGCCGGTTGGCCTCTTTCGGCTAAAACTTCGCCCGGGTTATAGACCCGGAAACGCAGCCGGTTAGCCATGGCGTGGCGGGTCTTTTCACGCAGGGTCCGCATTAGCAGGGTGGCTCTTAACCAGTTAGTGGCCGAAGCGGCTGAAACCTGCTCCTGGAAAAAGGTCTGTATCGCCCGGTTCCGGCTAAATTCCCGCCTGTAGACATTTTCTTCCAGGCGCAAGGTTCGCACTTCGGTGACCGCTTCCAGGCGGTTGGCGAAAGCCATGTCCTCCATAACGGTACGTTCGCCAAAGACCGACCCGGCCTGCAGCTCGCCAACTACCAGGCGCTGCCGTTCATTTAAGGCCCGTGAAATGGTCACCCGGCCTTCCAGAATCGCCAGGAAAGCGCCCCGGCCCTGGCCTTCCCGGACGATTTCCTGCCCGGCCTTATAAATAACTTCTTTGAAATGCGGGGCCAGGCGCGTAAAGGATGTACTGTCCAGTTGGTCAAAAGGGGCTATCCGGTGTAGCGGATGCAATACGGGCTGGCCGGTGGTGGTGCCCCGGTTGTGGGAAGACCGCCTGGTTTCTTCGCCCTGGTGGGTTTCATCCGGGGTAGCCGCTACCAGCGAGAAAGCGCCTGTCCCTGTCCCTGCAGCCGGGTCAAGCTGGTAGACTACCGGCTCTACCAGGGGCAGAGGCATGCTGCTGGAAGAAGCGGCCGAACCGGCTTCAACTTCTTGCAAGATAAATTCGAAATCGCCAAACTGCAAGCGGTCCCCCGGCTGCAAGACCACCGGTTCGAGTACTTCGCGCCCATTAAGCCGGGTGCCGTTGGCTGAACCTAAATCCGATAGCATATAGCGGTGAGTTTCAAAAAAGATACGGGCGTGGCGGCGCGAAATCGAACGGTCCACCAGGCGTATCTCATTACCTTCGGCCCGGCCAATCAGTACCTGGCGGTCGGAAGGCAAAGCCAGCAATTGCGGCCCGCTCAGGAGAGGCCTGTCAGGTTGGACTTTTAGAATAAAAGTAGTAAGCCGGAAGCTTTCAGCAGGACCGCTTAGACCGGCCGGTAGTGGCAGGCGAGGTGCCCGGTAGCGCAGCAGGGTCGAGCCGATTTGCAGCAAATCGCCGTCTTCCAGCAAGCGAGGCGCTTCCAGCCGGGATTGATTGATCCAGGCCGGGTTTGCGGCACCGAGGTCGCGGATAATATAGCCGCTACCGCCCCAGCGGATTTCGGCATGGCGGCGGCTGACCAGGCGGGCATGGTCGCCCTCTTCCAGCAAAGGCAAATCGTTGGAGCTAAACCGCCCGATTAAAAAAGGATGGCGCGGCGTCAGGCGGCTAAACGCGCCGGGCCGGATAGACGGCACCTCGCTGGCAACCACTTCCAGGCGTCCAATGCCGGGTTCGGAGTCTTCCAGGAATTCGCGGCCGGTCTGGCCGGGCAGCCTGACCAGCGGCAGGCCCATCTGCGGAATCGGGATGACAAAGACCAGCTCGACATCGCCACAGGCCAGCGTATCGCCGGGAAAGAGGGCGGTCGGACCGGCTATAAATTCACCGTTAAGCCGGGTGCCGTTGGAAGAACCGGCATCGGCCAGAATCACCAGTTTATCTTCGGTGCGGTAGGAAACCAGGGCGTGCTTGCGGGAAACTTTATTCTGGTAACTCTGTAGGACTACGTCACATTCACCGGCCAGGCGGCCCAGCACCAACGGAGCCGTTTCGAGGCGATTAAAGTCCAGAAGAATAGAAGTGCCAACCTGGGGCCCTCTGGTAATCAGTAGATGGGGCAAGAAAGAGACCGATTTTTCTTCACCGGTTAGCGCCGCTGCAGTCATTAAACCTCACGCAAGGCTAAAATACCCGAATGAAATGAGATAAATACATTAAATATTATACTCGACTGGTTAGGACTATTCAATGTTAATAAACTCCGGGCCTTCCAGAATCCCCGGCCACTTTGCCTTTAGAGGCTGAACCTGCCGGGGAGTCCGCCGGATTCATTGGCCGCGTCAGGCCCTGTTATATAAACGAGCAGAAAGCCGGATTTAGTAAAAGCAGGCTGCCCGGTATTTTAGCTGGAAATGCTAAATTAGAGGCTGTAGATGGAACCGGCCTGGGGCAAATAGAGCCGGGCATATACCCGCTCGGCATAGTCATCCGTCATACCGGCAATGTAATCACAGGCAATCCTGAGCTTACCCAGGTCGTGGGCGGCCTCCCAGATGTCGCGGAAGTCTTCGGGGAACAGAAAAGCGGTGCGCGGTTCCAGGCCCGAAAAAACCTCAAAAAGACCTTTTATAATACGCTCGGCCTTATTTTCAAGGGTTGCCACCCTGGCATCTTCGACCATCAGCCGGAACATAATGTTTTTAAGGGCCCTGGCCCGGTTTTGCTGCACCGGGTCAATCACCAGGGTATAGCGGTAGCGGTCGGTGGAAGTGGCCGGGGCAGTTGTGCGCAACTCCCGTTTCGCCGCCATGATAAAGTCATGGATTAACTGGGAAGTTAAAGATTTGCGGGCGGCCTTACGGGCGCGTTCCCCCGGCTGATTTTCAACCAGGGCCAGTTTTTCCAATACCCAGCGGGTCTGTTCTTCACCCAGGTTTTCCTGTACCTGCCGGTTAGCCTTCAGGCGGGCGCTGCTGATCATCCCGGCTTTCATGCCGTCTTCCAGGTCGTGGACCGAGTAGGCAATTTCGTCGGCCCAATCCATAATCTGGCATTCAAACGACTTTTCACCCGGCACCCCGCCATCGGTTGCCCAGGCCATCAAAGGACCATCCTCGTCATAGTAAAACTTCTTCGAGCCGGTAGCAAAGGCTTGCTTATACTTAAAAGTTCCGTCCAGGGTGGAACGGGTTAGATTAAGGCCGTCATAGTCAACCGACTTGGTCGAGAGCCGGGTCAGGACACGTACATTTTGCGCGTTACCCTCAAACCCGCCGTACTCTTTCATGCACTCGTTCAGGACCGCTTCCCCGGTATGCCCGAAGGGAGGGTGGCCCAGGTCGTGGGCCAGGCTGCAAGCTTCTACCAGGTCAGAATCGGCCCCTAACCGCAAAGCAAGGCCCTTACCAATCTGGGCCACTTCCAGGGAATGCGTCAGGCGGGTGCGAAAGAAGTCGCCCGACCCGCTCACGAAAACCTGGGTCTTGCCCTGCAAGCGCCGGAAAGCCGCGCTATGGATAATCCGGGACCGGTCCACTTCAAAAGCACTGCGTTCTTCGCCAGGTTTAACCCGTTCCTCGAACTGGCGGGCGCAGTCTTTGGGCTGGTAATTCAGTTTCCCAAAACGGGTAGTCGTTTGATCCATTAAAATACCTGTAGTGTAAGCGTTAAACTGGAACGGAGTAGGTTTAACGTAATAATTTCGACGCCAATGGTTTAATACAGAAATTTATTATAAGGCCAGGTTTCAACCTTTGGCAATGCGGGAGCGGTTAGGAACATATATTACAGGTAAAACTCTTCATTTCCCCCTGTGTAGGGTAATGTGATATAGTTTTAATTCATAAATTAGCAGCAAAAATTCCGGTTATATACAAAGTTGCTGTATATATGTAATTAAATATGAGGGTTAAATATGAGGCTGAAAATTTTTAGCTGGAGATCAAAAATGGGTCTAAAAAATTTTAGCTGGTTAATTGAGGGAAAGCTGGCCGGGGCGGCCCAGCCGGGGGGTAACGGGCCGGAAGAACCCGACCTGCAATTCTTACACGAACAGGGTATCCGGGCCATAATTACGTTGTGCCACAAGCCCTGCGCGCCCGATTTACTGGAAAAAATCGGCCTGATGTCCAAGCACTTGCCTATAGGAGATTTTCAAGCCCCCAGCATGGACCTGGTAGAAAAAGCGGTTGGGTTCATTGAGCGCAGGTTGGCGAATAACCAGCCCGTGGTAGTCCACTGCCGGGGCGGATACGGTCGTACCGGGACCATCCTGGCCTGCTACCTGGTAAAACGCGGAATGTTGCCGAGCCAGGCCCTGGCCGAGGTACGGCGGATAAGACCCGGCTCAGTCGAAGTTAAGTCCCAGGAACGGACTGTGCTGCACTTCTACCGCAAGTTACATGCTCACCCGGAACCCGAACTAATTTAACAACCCCTTGCTTTTGGCCGCTTCATTGCCGACCAGTCCCAGCATGACAAGCTGATTGGGCCGGGAGATATCCAGTTCAAAACGGGCCCGCTCGGTCCACTGGATTAACCTGTCACCGACAATTACCGGCTCAGTGACCGGGAAGCCAAACTGAGCCAGGCCGCCTCTATCCTGCCAGGTCGCCGCAAACCGGCCATCCAGCCAGTGCCCGGTTTCCTGGTAAAAGATTGAACCATCCGAAGCGGACGGCGTTCCGGCCGGTACCGGCGGCTCTACTCCATTCAATTCACGCCCCAAAGAACGCAGCAGCACTTTATAGGGATCAGGATTCTCCGGCCAGAATTCCATCACTACCCGTTCGAAATACTGGATGGTCCGGCCATTGTCATTAAACTCCTCTGAAATCGGATACCCCAGGTTAGTTACCGAGCCGTGTTCGAGCCAGTAATTTAGGAACTGGCCCCCTAAAGTGTGCCTGGTGGCCGGGAAATACCACAATCTAGCGCTGCCGGGTTGGGTTGCCAACGGGGCAAAGGGTCCGCTGGCGCTAACCGGCGCCGTTGTGGGAGCCGGGGCGGGGTCAGTCACCGGCCCACCGGGAAGGCCAATTGGAGTGGGCACTGGCAACTCGACCGACTCGGTCAGGTTGGTCCCGGCGCGGCGGGCGGCGTAATCATCATTCCAGTTCAAATAAAGGGTCTGGCGAAAAATCGTCTTATCGTAATTGGTGGCAAAAGTCGCCTTGATAGTGATTTTACCCTTTTGATTAACCTGCACGTCACCCAGGTCTACAATTACGCCGGTATCGTTGGCAGTTTTTAGTTTCCAGCCTGGCGTGTCGGTGCTGAAGTCCACGAAAGTCTGGTTACCGTTCCAGGGGATTTCTAGCGTAGCATTACGGGCGGTCATAGAGCCGCCGTCATTTAGCAGGGTCATGGTGTAAGTCATTGCGGCCCCTGGGGTTAAAACATTGGGGCTAACAATCCGGTCGGGACCGGAGAAACGCAATTGGGCCGTTGGATAACGGGTGGGACGGGGCGGTTGGCCGCCCGGCCCGGCTAAACTCTGCGCATCACTGGTCCCCGGTACGGCCGCCGAGGCGCTAGAGTCCAGGGAAGTAACCGTAACAATTCCCAGCAGGCCGGTGATTATCAAAGCAGCTATTAGTAAAAAATAGGGCGCACGAGGAGGCTTTTTCATTCAAATTTACCGCTATAACTCTGGAAGTATGATTTCGAACAACAATATGGCTTAAAGCTTACTCCAATCATGAAGCTGATTCAACTAAAACATTTAAAACGCTGTAAAGGTTTTGCAAAGAATTGGGTAGGGCAGTGGGCAGAAAAGAGGTTATTCTAAAGGGGTTATTCTGATAAATGTGGTTTTAATCCAATAAAAACGGCTCCCCTTTTAAGGAAGCCGTTTTTATTTTCAGAAATCGGGGCTGTAGCAGCCACCTGTTTTTAGAGCAATTAGACCAGCAGCAGCAAAGGATTTTGCAGGAGCCGTTTCAACTCTTGCAAGAACTGAGCGCCGTTGGCACCATCAGCCGCCCGGTGGTCAACCGACACGGTTACCTTCATAGCCTGGATGACGCCGAACTCAGGATTATCCGTATCGCCGTTGCCCTTGACCACGACCGTCGGCCTGACCGACCCGACCGCCAGGATGGCAATCTGAGGCTGGTTAATGACTGCCGTGAAGCTCTCGACATCGAACATACCCAGGTTGGAGATGGTGAAAGTGCCACCCTGGTACTCGTCCAGGGCCAACCGGCCTTTGCGAGCTTTGTCTACCAGGGATTTGGTCTCGGCGGCAATCTGGCCCAGAGCCTTCTGGTCGGCATCGCGCACGACCGGGGTAATCAGGCCGTCATCCAGCGCGACCGCGAAAGACACGTGGACCCGGTTGTACAACCGGATTTTGTTGTTTTCGAAGCTGGCATTGAGCGCGGGCACCTTTTTGAGGGCTTTAGCAACCGCCTTAACAATCAAGTCGTTGACGGAAGCTTTCGAGCCGCCATCTTTCTCCAACACGCCGTTGATCGTCTGCCGCCACTTGAGGGCTTCAGTCATATCAATTTCGGTTGTCAGGTAGATATGCGGAGCCTGCTGCTTGGACTCGGTCATGCGGCGAGCCACCACCTGGCGCATCCGGCTGAGGTCTTTCTCCACGTAGTCGGCGCTGGAAACCGCCGGGGCCGGTTGAGCCGCTGCCGCCCGCTCGGGTTGAGCGGAAGCCGGGGCTTCCACATCGTCCGGTAATACCGCGCCACCCCAGGCCGGAGCCGCGGTAGGTGAAGCCGGGGCCGGGGTAGAGACAGGTTGGGCGACCGCTCCACCGTTAGCTTTGGCAGACTCGAC
Organism: Chloroflexota bacterium; assembly: GCA_028287745.1. GTDB lineage: Bacteria > Chloroflexota > Chloroflexia > Chloroheliales > Chloroheliaceae > 54-19. The sequence goes on along the minus strand of JAQBPB010000131.1, from coordinate 41,773 downwards.
ATCATCGGACAGAATACGGCCGCCGGGGCCGGTGCCTTTAATACTGGCCAGGTTCAGGCCGTATTCTTCGGCTTTCTTACGGGCCATCGGGGAAGACTTAATACGTCCTCCGTCCGCCGGGGCCGCCGCTGGCTGACCCTGGGCTGGCTGGGTAGACTGGGTTGCTGCCGGCGGATTTGCTGCAGCACCGGCCGGTAAAGAACCTTCCGGTCCAACCGGTAACGGGCCTTTAGCACCGTCAACCGCCGAAGCGGAAGCAGTTTCCTGGGCGGCGGGTTTGGACTGACTCTTGCCGTTTCCAATAATAGCGATAACAGTTCCAATCGGTACCGTCTGGCCCGCCGGAACTACAATCTTTTCAAGGATACCGGCGTCATAAGACTCCTGGCTCATGGTAGCCTTATCGGTTTCGATTTCCAGCAGCACGTCGCCTTTTTCGATCTTATCACCCTCTTTTTTGAGCCATTCGGCGATATGGCCCTCGGTCATGGTATCGCTCAAGCGAGGCATTGTTACTTCGGCCATAGCTCTATCGTTCCTTTCTTAGTTACCGGCTTAGCGGCGTTTGCCTTCCAATACCTTGTGAATGGCATCAACCAGGTGATCCGCGCTTGCCAGGGCGGCTAGTTCCAGCGGTTTGGAGTAAGGCAGCGGCACTTCCAGGCTACCTACCCGCAGGACAGGAGCGTCCAGGTAATCGAAAGCTTCTTCCTGAATAGTTGCGGCCAGTTCGGCGCCAATGCCATACGAACGCCAATCTTCTTCTAAAATTACCGCCCGGTTGGTCTTTTTAACCGAGTTGATAATGGTTTCCCGGTCCAGCGGGCGCAAGGAACGCAGGTCAACAACTTCACAGCTGATGCCTTCCTCTTCCTCTAACCGGCGAGCGACATCCAGCGAAATGGCGGCCATGCGCGAGTAACTGATAATAGTTACATCGGTGCCTTCTTTTTTAACCTCGGCTTTGCCGATCGGGATGACATAGTCGCCACCGTCAGCCTGAGCTTCAGGCACTTCGCCCTTAACGTTGTACAGGGCCAGGTTTTCTAAGAACACAATCGGGTCGTTGTCCCGGATACTGGACCGGAGCAAGCCTTTGGCGTCATAAGGAGTGGAAGGAGCGACAACCTTCAAGCCGGGAACGTGGGCGAACCAGGCTTCAAGGTTCTGGGAGTGGGTCGCGGCCAGCTGCTGACCACCGCCGCCGGGAGTACGAATTACCATCGGTACGGGGGTCTGACCGCCGAACATGTAATGGATTTTGGCAGCGTGGTTTACGATGCTGTCCATCGCCAGGATGATAAAGTTAATAGTCATGATCTCGACCACCGGCCGCAGGCCCAGCATTGCCGCGCCAACCGCCGCGCCGACAAAACCTTCTTCGGCGATAGGGGTATCCATAACCCGCTTGGTCCCGAATTCTTTGAGCAATCCAGCGGTGACCTTATAGGAACCTTCGAAAATCCCGATTTCCTCGCCCATTAAAAAGACATCTTCATCGCGTTTCATTTCCTCGCGTAAGGTGTCGGTCAGGGCCTGACGGAAAGTTATAACTGGCATTGCTTACTTGGCCTCCTTGGCATGCTTAAACTGGGCCCACTGCGGATCAATTTCATTGGCGACCGAGGTGGCATACATAAAGTCAAACATAGTTTCAATAGCGGGAGTAGGACTCTGCTCGGCGAAATCTATCGCCTCCTGGACCTCCTGGTCAACTTCCTCCTGGAGCTTATTGTCCTGCTCAGGGGTCAGGATGCCATTTTCTTCCAGGACCCGGGCAAAATTGAAGAGCGGGTCGCTCTGGCGGAAGGTCTTGACCATCTCAGGGTCGCGGTAGCGGTCCGGGTCAACAACCGAGTGGCCTTTAAAGCGGTGGCTGACGGCTTCAAGTAAAGTCGGCTCGCCGTTTTTGGCCCGCTCAATCGCTCGCCTGACCGCATCGCGGACTGCCAGGGGATCTTTTCCATCCACTCGTTCGCCAACAATATTGTAACCGGCGGCGCGTTTGTACAGCTCAGGTTCGGCGGAAGCACTTTCAACTTTGGTGCCCATACCGTAGCCGTTATTGATGACCAGGAACATAACCGGCAGGTTCCAGATACGGGCCAGGTTCAAGGACTCGTGGAAGGCACCAATATTGGTGGTAGCGTCACCCATCTGGGCCACGACCATGCCATCTTTTTCCTTGTATTTAAGGGCCAGGCCAGCCCCGGTTGCCAGCGGTAACTGGCCACCGACGATACCGTAACCGCCCATGAAGTGCAGGTTTACATCGAAAAGGTGCATCGAACCGCCGCGCCCTTTGGAGACACCGGTTTCCTTACCAAACAATTCGGCCATAACCGGACCGGGTTTAGCACCACGGGCCAGGATGTAACCGTGTTCGCGGTAGTTTGTAAAAATGTAATCCTCGGGCCGCAGGGCCGCCATTAAACCCACAATAGTTGCTTCCTCACCCAGGTTAAGGTGGCAGTAACCACCAATCCGGGCTTTAGTGTACATTTCGGCGGAGCGTTCTTCGAATTTACGAATCAGCACCATCATTCGATAGTATTGCAGCAGGGTTGCCGGATCTTCTTTTTTAATAGATTCCGGACTGAGTCCGTTTAGAGTATTTTCCGTCGCGACAGCCTGGTTGGCCGATTTCTCTCGCTTGGTCTCGGTTGTCATTTTATTCCATCCATTCTTAAGACTTTACATTCCAGGAGCTTGCATTGCGTGGACATAAGTTGAATCTGCACCACATTTGGAACAACGTTCGGGGGCCTGCTCTCCACGAATAGCTTCACCACACACTTCACACAGCCAGTACATCGTCATCATCCGCACAATGTCGGCTCGGCTTACGATGCCCAGCAATTTGTCCCCATCCACCACCGGCACACGCCGGATGCGGTGGTCGGTTAACAGGTGTGTGACAATTTCAACGGTAGTATCGGGACTAACAGAAATCACATCGCGGGTCATCACGTTGCCGACCGTTTCGCCCCGCTTACTAAAAATATCCGCTTCACTAACGATGCCGGTAAGTTTACCGCCCTGGTCCTTCACCGGCAAACCGGTAATACGGTGTCTTACCAGAAGACGGGCGGCGTCCCGGACCGGAGTATCTTCGGTGACTGTAATCGGGTCAGCCGTCATGATGTCACGTACTAACATTATGATATCATCCTCTCCAGGTTTTGAAGGGGAAATTGCTTTCCCCTTCGGACCGGCATCTTTAATTTTACGAATTCAAAGCCATTCCATCCACCGCCAGGCCTGCTTCAGCCAGGGCTTCGGATAAGGTCGGGTGAGGGTGAACCGCCATTGCCAGTTCCTGGTTGGTGCCTTCCAGGAGCGTCAACAGGCTAAACTCGCCGATTAACTCGACTACTTCCGGTCCAATCATATGAGCGCCAAGGACCTGCCCATATTTGGCGTCAGAAACAACTTTTACAAAACCGCTAGCTTCACCCATGGCCTGGGCCTTGCCGTTGGGGTTAAACAGGAACTTGCCGACTTTCACCTCAATACCGCGTTCCTTGCACTGGGCTTCGGTTAAACCGATGGAAGCGATATTGGGCGCGCTATAAGTACAACGGGGCATATTAGTGTAATTCAAGACCTGGGCATGTACCCCGGCAATAATCTCGGCCGCGACCACACCCATCGCAGAGGCGACGTGGGCCAGGGGCAGTTTGCCGGTTACGTCACCGATGGCATAAATACCCGGAACGTTGGTTTCCATTTTATCATTAACCTGGATAAACCCGCGCTCCACCGCAACCCCGACCTTTTCCAGGCCCAGGTTCTCGCTGTTCGGCGCAAAACCAATCCCGATCAGGACCCGGTCTACTTCCAGGGTCTGAGTGGCACCCGTGGCGTTTACCTGGACGTCGACTTTAGCTTTTTTGCCCTCGCCACCCTTTTCGACCTTTTTGACCATCGTGCCGGTCATAATATTGATACCGCGTTTCTTGAACTCGCGGGTCAGGTGGGCGCTGATTTCCTCGTCTTCCAGGGGCACCAGGCGCGGCAGCATTTCTACAATTGTAACATCACAACCATAACCGCGATAAACTGTGGCAAATTCTACGCCGATGGGGCCGCCACCGATGATAACGACCGACTGGGGCTTGTCTTTCAGTTTCCAGACTTCTTTGCTGGTGACAATGGTCTGCCCGTCAACCGTATCAGGCGACATTCCCGGCACCAGGCGTACCCGCGAGCCGGTGGCAATCAAGATATTTTTAGCTGTTACTTCCTGGCTGCCGTTAGAACCTTCGACTACAACCTTGGTGGGGCTTTCGATTCGGCCGGCGCCGCGCAGGACATCGACCTTATTTTTCTTCATAAGGTAGGCGACGCCTTTGGTCTGCCCGGCAATGATTTTATTACAGCGGTCAATAGCCGCTCCATAATCACCTTCTACGCCGGTAACGGTAATACCGAAATCTTTGGCATGCTGGAAAAGGGTCAATACTTCGGCTGCGCGGAGTAAAGCTTTAGAAGGGATACAACCCCAGTTCAGACAAACGCCGCCCAATTCTTCTCGTTCAACAATAGCGGTTTTAAGGCCAAGCTGGCCGGCTCGCACGGCAGCAATATAACCACCAGGGCCACTACCGATAATTACTAAATCATATGAGCCTGTTTGACCATTTGAAGCGGTCATTAATATGCTCCTTCTTTTCTATTTGTTTACGACTTTCATTTTAAGCCTTAACCCCCGGTAAGCCGGGAGCAGCATCCACCAGGGATATGCCAGCCGAAAATCCGATTTTTGTAAGAGTAATCTGCTAATTCTTTTCAAAACCTAAACGGGCCAGGTTCCGCCAATGGTTAAATTTCAATCCAGCCAGGGAACAAGCTTTGACCGGCTAGCATGGACAGGTCAAGTTGCCCGGCAAATTATAACATACCAATTATTACTCCCACTACCTTAAGTCCATATCAATTGTCAATGTCAATCATAATCAATATAAGTATACGATAACTATGTGAAAAAATGGTCAAATAAAGGGTTTACATATATTTTTGATGGCAAATAGCCTGATTATATATAATCTTAGCGATTTTTGGAGTAGCCAAGCCTTTTTTCTGAACCTTTTGTTTTCTTATTACTTTCTCACTTTCCTTTATTATAGCTTTAAAGTATTATTGAACTTGAGACAAATCGTAAAAAATTAAAATTGGCAATCTTTTTTATTATGAGCATGGACCAAACAATCAATGAACTCCGCTACGGCGGGCCCCAGGTACGCATCAGAGCGGCGACCAACCTTGCCGTGGCAAATAATCCGCAGGTAACACCATATTTATTGGAAGCCCTCCACGATGAAGATGCCGAGGTCCGCATTGCGGTAGCGCATGCCCTGAATACCTATCGCGATCCCCAGGCTGTACCCAGCCTTATCGAACTGCTCAAAGACAAAAACTTTGCAGTAACCGCTTCGGCCGCCACGACCCTTGGGCTGATCGGGGATGAACGGGCTGTCAAGCCATTGTTACAGATGGTCGAACGGGTGCTGCGTTTCGGGCCTAACATCCTGGTGCAACACCAGGCAATCGTACAGGGACTGGTCGCCCTGGGCCGGATTAGAGATGAGCGGGCCGCCAGCCTGCTTATCAAAATGTTGAAAAAAGGTTACAAGCATTCGGTTAGCGACTGGCAGTTGCAGGTGCGGCAGGCCGCCGCGCTCGGCCTGGGCCTCCTCGACCAGCCGATCAGTAATGAAGCATTAATAGAAAGCGTCAGTGACGCTGAATCGCCCGACCTGCTGGAGTCAATTACCACTGCCCTGGGCATGCTGCGGAGTGAAACCAGTTTCAAGCAAATGGTCGGCTACCTCAAATTAGCGCCTTTTGAAGATGAAGCCAGGTTCTTCCGCCGCCAGCAGATTTTAATTATAGCTCTCGGCCAGCGCGGGGACCGGGCCGCCGTACCCTATTTGCTGCCCCTGGTCAGCAGCACCTTTTCCGAAGTGCGGATTGCCCTGAGCGAAACGCTGGTACGGCTGGGTGAGACCGAACAAGGCGACGCCCTGATACCACTCCTGCGCGACCGGAGTTCCGATGTGCGCCACGCCGCCGCCCAGGCTCTCGGCCAGCTCGGTATCCAATCGGCGGCCGGGCCGCTTAGCGCGGTGGCAGTTGACCCCGACCGGCGAGTTGCCGGGGCGGCTCAAAACGCTCTGGAGAGTATAAAAGCCCTGCCCTCGGCCCAGGCTAACATCTACCTACCACCCGCGCCGCCAGGGCCACCGGAAAGCGATTCTGACGAGAAAAACCCTTAAAAAGATTGCAAGAAATTTCACGAAATACCTTGACATTGACCGGACGGTATGTGATACTGTACCCGTGACTATTACTCAGTTACACACTTAATTACCCTTTCACGCCCTTATTAGCGGAAGTTGCCCCATTCTGGAGTAAATGACCATGTTGGATGCTTATTTACCGATTCTGATTATGTTTTTGCTGGCGGCAGTACTGTCGGCAGTTACAGCCGTAGCCGCATTACTACTGGGGCCTAAAAACCCTAACCCCGCCAAGCTTTCACCTTATGAAGGCGGTGTACCACAAATCCAGGAAACCTCGCGCCGCTTCCCGGTAAAGTTTTTGCAAGTCGCCATGATTTTCCTGATCTTCGATATTGAAACTATTGCTTTCTTTCCGTGGGCGGTACTGCTCAACCAGCTTAAGGTTTTCGGTCTGATCGAAATGGGCATTTTCCTGCTGGTACTGGGTGTGGGTTACATCTATCTTTGGCGCAAGGGCGCATTTAATTGGGAGAAGGAGTTCTAAACTGTGGCAGGTGATTTTAGCCAGCGCGATTTTTTCACCAATAACACAATTGTGCCGGGTGAACTACAATCGTACCGCAGCGCTCAACAAATTGGCGGCGTAGTTACTACGAACCTTGACAAAGTAATCAACGTGGCCCGTGCCCAATCGCTCTGGCCGGCCCTTTTCGGCCTGGCTTGCTGCGCCATTGAAATGATGGCGACCTCCGCGCCGCGCTTTGACCTGGCCCGGTTTGGTTCGGAAGTCTTCCGGGCATCACCCCGCCAGGCTGACCTCATGATCGTTGCCGGACGGGTTTCGGCCAAAATGGCCCCCGCCGTACGCCAGATCTGGGAACAGATGCCGGAACCGAAATGGGTTATCGCCATGGGCGCCTGCGCCAGTTGCGGCGGTGTCTTTAATAATTATGCGATCGTGCAGGGTGTGGACATGATTGTGCCGGTAGATGTGTATGTCGCCGGTTGCCCGCCGACCCCGGAAGCCTTGATAGAAGGTATCCGCATTCTACAGGACCGGATTACTTCGGGTGTGCCACAACCCCAGGATCCCAAAGAATATATGCCGGAGGTAGTCCGTGACCCAAACTTCGGGCGACACGCTTAATCCAGAAGAAGTGCCCGCCGCGTCCAGGCCTTCACTGATCGCGGAAGCCCAGTTCCCCAATGTGCGGCCCAGTCCGATGCGTGTGGCCGATGGAACTCCTACGTTCATTGTACCGGCCGAGGACCTGGTGGCCGTTGTTAAATACCTCAAAGACAGCGGTTTTACCCTGTTTGAAGATATTACAGCGGTAGACTGGCTACCCAAAGAGCCGCGTTTCCAGGTTGTTTACCACTTCCTGAACCTGTCCACCGTACAACCGATCCGGCTAAAAGTGGAACTGCCCGGCGATAAGCCGAGCGTACCCTCGATTACCGGCCTGTTCCTGGGAGCCGGTTGGTTCGAACGTGAAGTATTCGACCTGTTTGGCATTACCTTCGAGAATCACCCTGACCTGCGCCGGATTGAAATGCCCGACGATTGGGAGGGTCACCCGCTGCGCAAAGATTACCCGGTGACCGGACCGCGGCGCCCGAACCTGCCTTCGAACCAGTTCCGGCCGGAAGGCCGAAGCGGCCTAACTCTGCCCGAATGAGGTATTAAAATTGGAAGACCTTCAAATTAAAGAACGCTGGCTCAACGATGATGATGAAGAGCAACATCTAAGAGACAAAGACGAATACCAGGACCCCAGCAGTGAGTTGATGACCATCAACATGGGTCCGCAACACCCTTCCACCCACGGTGTTTTACGCCTGGTGGTGACCATGCGCGGTGAAGAAGTCATTAAGTGCGAGTCGGTTATCGGCTATTTGCATACCGGTATCGAAAAACAGGCGGAAACCAAGACCTATAACCAGGCCCTGACCCTGACCGACCGGACCGACTATCTTAACCCGCTCATCAACAACCTCAACTATTCGCTGGCGGTTGAGCAGTTGCTGGGTATTACCAACAAAATCCCGCCCAAAGCGCAGGTTGCCCGCGTCCTCCTTTCGGAGTTGCAGCGCATCAGCAGCCACCTGGTCTGGTTAGGTACCCACGCGATGGACTTAGGGGCCCAGAGCGCCTTCCTCTACGGTATGCGCGACCGCGAGAAAATCCTGGACATTTTTGAAATGTGTTCAGGCGTTCGCATGATGACCAGCTATATTATGCCCGGCGGCCTTTACGCCGACCTGCCGCCCGGTTTTGCCGAAAAAGTAGCCGAGTTTATCACCTACTTCAAAAAGACCTGGCCCGAGTACGGCAAAATGCTGACCAATAGCGAACTGTGGATCGACCGGACCAAAGGCATCTGTGCCATTTCCCAGGAAGAAGCTTTGAACTGGGGCCTGACCGGCCCGGTGCTGCGCTCGACCGGGATTGCCTATGACGTGCGGAAAATGTTCCCTTATTCCGGTTACGAAACCTATGATTTCGAAATACCTACCGCTAAGACCGGCGATGTGTACGACCGCTTTTTGGTCCGGATGCTGGAAGTAGACCAGAGTATCCGTATCGTAGAACAGGCCCTTAACAAGCTGCCGGGTGGCGAATGGCAGGTCGATGATCTTAAGATTGTGCCGCCCAAGAAGTACCAGATTGCCGTTACAATGGAGTCGTTGATCCACCATTTTAAACTCTTTACCGAAGGCTACAAACCTGCTACTGGTGAAGTTTACAGCCGGGTTGAGTCGGCGCGTGGCGAACTGGCTTGCTATATGGTCAGCAACGGCACCAATAAGCCCTACCGGATGCACTTGCGCGGCCCCAGTTTTGCCAACCTGCAATCGCTGGGACCAACCCTGGAAGGCCGATCAATGTTTGCCGACATTGTGGCCGCTATTGGAAGTATTGATATCATTCTCGGCGAGGTAGACCGGTAAAGTGATTGAAAAAATGGATAAATTAGAAATTAGATCCCAGGAATATAAGTTAAGCGAGGCAACTCGCCAGGAGATTGTGGAACTGGTCAAGAAGTATCCGAGCAGCCGCTCGGCGATCTTACCGGCCCTGCATATCGTCCAGGCCCAGTTCGGCTTTGTGCCGGTTGAGCCGATGGCCGAGTTAGCCGAAATGCTGGGTATCTTGAAGGGCGATGTAGAACAGGTTGTTACCTTCTACCGCATGTACAACCAGAACCCGGTTGGCAAATTCCACGTCAAGATTTGTGACAGCATTTCCTGCTACCTGCGCGGTTCCGATGAACTGATTCAACACGGTTTGCAAAGGCTGGGCACCAGGCTAAACGAAGTTTCCGGTGACGGGCAGGTTTCAATCTCCAAGATTGAATGCCTGGCGGCCTGTGGAGCGGCACCATGCTTGCAGGTAAATGACGAGTACATGTACAACGTCCAACCGGAGCAGCTCGATGAAATCCTGGATACCCTGAAAACAGCTAAAGAAAACCCTTATTATATACCTTAATGGGTCAGGGCCAGTGGCGCAAACCGTCCGCCTGGCTCATGAGTTAGAATAAGAAAGAAATATGGCACAGCAAGAGCAAATTTTCCCACCGCCCCCGCCGCTTCTGACGGACAAACCGCCTTTTGAGTACCAGTTGCTCAAGCACCGGGGCATTCCAGGGTTCGATAAGTTAGAAGTATACCGGGCCAATGGCGGTTACAAGGGCCTGGAACGGACCCTTAGCATGCAGCCGGACGAGGTTGTGGCTGAAGTAAAGGCCTCCGGCCTGCGCGGTCGCGGTGGTGCAGGCTTCCCGGCCGGTATGAAGTGGAGCTTTATTCCCAAGGTCAGCGGTCCCAAGTACGTTACCTGCAATACCGACGAGTCGGAGCCGGGTACTTTTAAGGACCACGAACTGATTGAAAACAACCCGCACCAGTTGATTGAAGGGGTTTTAATCACCTGCTACGCTATCGGGTCCGAACACGGCTTTATCTACTGCCGGGGTGAATTCGCCCGGGGTATCCGCGTCTTGAAGCGTGCCGTAGAAGAAGCCCGGGCCGCCGGGTTAGTCGGCAAGAACATCCTGGGCACCGGTTTTAACTGCGAAGTGGTTATCCACTCCGGGGCCGGGGCTTATATTTGCGGCGAGGAATCGGCTTTACTGGAGTCACTGGAAGGTAAACGTGGCTACCCGCGCTTGCGCCCTCCCTTCCCGGCTGTCGCCGGTCTCTACGCCCGCCCAACCGTCATCAACAACTGCGAGACCCTTTCCAATGTGCCGCACGTAATGCGTGAAGGCGCGGAATGGTACTCCAAGTTTGGCACCGAAAAGACCAAAGGCTTCCGCGTATACTGCCTGAGCGGCCATGTCGAACGGCCTGGCAACTACGAACTGGAATGCGGTACGACCTTCCGCACTCTGATTAACGAACTGGGCGGCGGGGCCTGGAAAGGCCGCAAGATTAAATGCTTTATTCCGGGCGGTTCTTCCACCCCGATTCTCGCGCCGACCGATGAAGTAATGGACACTCCCATGGACTTTGAAGGTATCGCGGCGCGTGGCTCGATGCAGGGTTCGGCCGGGGTAGTCATTTTTGACGACCAGACCTGTATTGTCGGAGCGGTGCTGCGGTTAGTCGAGTTCTACAAAGAAGAATCCTGCGGCAAATGTACGCCCTGCCGGGAAGGCACCCAGTGGTTGGTCCAGATGCTCCACCGCCTCGAAAACGGCGAAGGCCGCCCGGGCGACCTGGAACTGATCACCGATGTGGGCAGCAATATCGCCGGTAAGAGCTTCTGTCTGCTGGGAGACTCGGCGCCAGTGCCCTACAACAGCGCCCTCAAGCTCTTCCGCGAAGAGTTCGAGTACCATATTACCCACAAGACCTGTATGGTCGGTCCTCGCGCCGGAAAACAACTGGCCGGAGTCCACTAAAGCGCTCTCTGAATTAAAAAGCTCCTTTTCCAATCGGATAAAGGAGCTTTTTAATTTTATAGCTGGCAACCCGCTTCCCAACCCGACTCTTAATAAAACAAACCGAATAGAAAAAGTCCCGCCAGATAAAATTATGGTGGTGTAAACCTTGCTGCCTTATTCTTTGGTCGCTATGACCATAAGATGTAGCCCTGGTAATGGTCAGTAAGTATCTAATCAGGCAAGTTATAAATATGACTTTCGTTTTACAGTCTAAATAAAGCGTGGAACATCACCCCAAAAACGATTATGCCAGGCGAAAATCCCAAGTAAGGAAGGTTAAATGCAAAGTCAAACAATTGCAACGCCCAGGGAGCAAATCCAGGATGGGATGACCGCGAATGGCTTCTGGTGGATGACCGGTTTTGAGGGTTCAAATATTCCGGAAATCGGGGCTGATGAGTACGAATGGACCCAGCATTACGCCAACTGGCAGCAGGACCTTGAGCAGGTCCGCCAGCGCCTTGATTTAACCCGGATACGCTATACCTTGCCCTGGTACAGGCTAAACCCGGCCCCGGGGCGCTATGATTGGCGCTGGGCCGACCGGGTGATGGCGAAAGCCGAAGAATTAGGGCTTGACTTGGTCCTTAACCCGATTCAATTTGGCACACCAGCCTGGCTACAGGATAGCTTTGGCAACCTCGACTTTCCCGATTACGCCGCCGAATATTTTAACCGGGTAGCCCGGCGTTACGGACGCCAGGCCAAGTTTTATACGCCCCATAACGAACCGCTCATTTCAGCCCTTTTCGGGGGTGATTTTGGACACTGGCCCCCTTACTGGAAGGGCCTGGATAATTATGTCCGGCTGGTTAATAATATCGGGCGGCAAATAGTCCAATCAACCCGGGCGGTCCTGCAAGAAGTCCCCGAGGCGCAAATGATCCATGTCGAAGCGGCTGAGCATTATGCGGCTAAAAACCCGGATCCCTTTGTGCAAAAAGAAATCTGGCTGCGGAACGAACGGCGGTTCCTTTTCCTGGACCTGGTCAGCGGCCAGGTGAGAAAAGACCATCCCCTTTCCGACTGGTTAGCCACGCACGGCATGAGCGATAGTGATCTGGCCTGGTTCGCCGAAAATGCGATTAATCTGGACGTAATCGGGGTGGATTACTATCCCCACTGCGAAGTCTGGCTCAACCGGCGTGAAAATGAACTTATCCAGCACCGGGACCACGGCTTTAGCATCGTGCATCACTTCTCAAAGACCAATGATAGCGCCAGGGTAAATCAACTGGCCGACCTTCCGGTGGGACTTACCGGGATGCTAGAGCTGTTCCGCGAGCGTTACAACCGGCCCTTGATGATTACCGAGATAGATTACTGTGGGCTTAACGAACACAAAACTCTTTTCCTGCGCTACACTGTCCAGGAAGTAAAGCGCGCCAGGGCCGCCGGTATCCCCGTGATAGGTTATACCTGGTGGCCCGCGATAGACCATATGAATTGGGACCTGGCTTTGAGAGAGCGGGACCATATTCACCCGGTCGGCCTTTGGGAATTACATCCCGAACCGGATGGGCGGTTGAGCCGCGTGGAAACCGAGGTTGTAGCGGCGTATCGTGACCTGAAAAACAATGCTGCCGACAGTGTAGGCGAGGTTGCTTCACTTTAACGGCAAGGCTAATTTGGGCGGGACAAGAGGCACCAACCAATGCTTGCCCCGCCTGCCGTGCATAAGAACTAAGACTTGAGCGGAAGGCTATTTATTTTTTGCACAAACAGCCCTTTTATTTTCTCAGCTATACTGTCCCAGGTCGCCTGGCTTAAAATCTCCTTTGCCCGGGGGAGAATAACTGCCGGGTCAGCCGCCAGGGCTGCTTCAACCTGGCTGACAAATTCGGCCGGGGTGTGGGCCACTTTTACTACCTCGCCGTATAGTTCCACGATATCGTTGATTGGGGTGGACACTACCGGCTTTCCGGCGGCCAGGTATTCCAGGGTTTTAGTCGGGCTGAGATATTGAGTAGCTTCGTTCAGGGCAAAAGGTACCAGCGCCACATCGAAAAAGGCCAGGTAAGACGGTAACTCGGCATAACTATGCATGCCCAGGTAGTGCAAGTTAGCCGATTGGGGTAAATCCGCCTCGTCAATCTTTAAGACCGGGCCGATCAGGAGGATGGTCCAATCCGGCCGCGACTGGGCCAAATGGCGCAAAAGTTCCAGGTCGAACCGCTCGTCAATAACCCCATAATAGCCCAGGATAGGCCCCTTAAGCCCTTCCAATTCGGCCGGGCGGGTGACATTAGCCTGGTTAGCGGCTGTCGCGAAATGCTCAATCTCAACCCCGCTTGGGAATAGATAGGTCTCAGGGTTAAAAGGCAATTTACTCCGGTAGAGGCTTAAGCCCCCGGTAAGGACTATATCGGCGCGCCTTAAGAGTTCTTTTTCCCGGTCAACCAGTTCCACCGGTGCGCCCTTAAAGGCGGCTAACTGGTCCATTACATCATAAATGAGCAGTTTATAGTCAGGAAAAAGACTCAAGAAATCCAGGGCCATCGGGGTATAAAACCAGATTAGCGGCTCTTTAATTGCGCGCTCCTGTAAGAACTGGCTTAAGAGTTGGTTGTAAGTAACCTGGGTCTGGGGATTGCCGTGACCAATCCAATAATCTTCTTTGGAAGGTTGCACCAGCCGCACTATCTCTATATTAGAACTGCCTGCCCCCGGAAAAGTCTCAATAAAAGGTTCTTGAGCCTGGGTTGAAGTAATCGGTTCTTCGACAAAATAAATTTTGAAATCCCTGGCTAACCGCGAAAGCAAATGCTGGGGGCGCTGCCAGACAAAATCCCAGCGAAGATGACTGAAACAGATCAAACTATCCAATTTTTTCCTCTTTCAAAATAACCGGTAAACCGTTACAGCACTAAACCTTTTAACATCACACTTTAAACCACCTTATTACATGCAAAAATCGAACCTGCAAAAATAGTAAGAATGAACTGTTTGACAGATCCTATTAGGATTAATGTGGTCTTCCGACTAATACTATTGTCTAATGAATACGTTTTTTCAAGATAAATTATCAATTGGTGGCAAACAAATTGCATATTAAGAAAGTGCAGCCTGAATAAAAGTAATGGCTTTATTTAGACACGGGGTGCTATCCAATGAAGTGGTACCTCCCTAATTTGCTTCCCCTGGTTGTCAGCGGGTCAAGTGTTGAAATCTACTCAATAAAATAAATAAAACCGACCGGTTTCCGGTTTATCCCATAAAGCCAATTCAAAGCTGAACAGGCATTAGCTTCTTTTTTCGGTGTCTGTTAGTTTATATAAATTTTTGATTTATTTGAAGCAGTTGGTTAAATATCTTAATAGATCTGAATAACTCCTTAGCAAACAGGTGAAATTTCTTTTGCTGAAGCATTTCACAGGTGGTCAGTGTAAAAGATTATGGGCATGGAGCCGATAAAGTAGAAAGTTGGAAAGTAGAAAGTTGGAAAAGTGTATGAAACCATTTGACTATTTGATTGTTGGCGCGGGCTTTGCCGGGAGTGTCCTGGCAGAGCGATTGGCTACGCAGGATAATAAAAAGGTTTTGATTATTGATAAGCGGAATCATATTGCCGGTAATGCCTTTGATTTTTATGATGACAACGGTATCCTGATTCACAAGTACGGCCCACACATTTTTCATACTAACTCGGCCGAAGTCTTCGACTACCTTTCCCAATTCACCAGCTGGCGGCCCTACCAGCATAGAGTCCAGGCCCAGGTTGACGGGCAACTGGTACCCATGCCGATCAACCTGGATACAATAAATAAACTTTATGGGTTAAACCTGAACGCGCTGGAAGTCAATGACTTCCTGGCTTCCCTGGCCGAACCCCGCGAGCACATCCGGACCTCGGAAGATGTAGTTGTCAGTAAGGTGGGCCGGGAACTATATGAAAAGTTTTTCCGGGGCTACACCCGCAAACAGTGGGGCTGTGACCCCTCCGAGTTAGATGCCTCGGTCACGGCCAGGGTGCCAACCCGGACCAACCGGGACGACCGCTATTTTACCGATACTTACCAGGCCATGCCCTTACAAGGCTATACCCGGATGTTCGAAAATATTTTGAACCACCCCAATATCAAAATAATGGTCAATACCGACTACCGGGAAATCATAAATTATGTCGCTTTTAAAGAAATAATCTATACCGGCCCGGTAGACGAATACTTCGACTACTGCTATGGTAAATTGCCTTACCGGTCGCTGGACTTCAAATTTGAAACGCACGATAAGGCCGTCTACCAACCGGCCCCGGTAATCAATTACCCCAACGACAATGCCTACACCCGCGTTACGGAATTTAAGTACCTGACCGGCCAGGAACACCGCAAGACCTCGATTGTGTACGAGTTCCCGAAGGCGGAAGGTGACCCATACTACCCGGTGCCCCGCCCGGAAAACGGCCTGCTTTACAAGAAATACAAAGCCCTGGCGGACGCGACCGAAAAAGTCTATTTCGCCGGACGGCTGGGCACCTATAAATATTACAACATGGACCAGGTAGTGGCCCAGGCCCTGACACTCTACCGCAAGATTAGCCACGGCAGCAGCTCCACAAAAGAAAATTTGCCACTGGTAACTTTCTCGCCCGGTTTCAAGAAGACCGAAGTGCCTACCACCCTGGTGGCGACCAGCGCGGACTACCAGAGCGGCAAAGCTTTTGATAAGCTGATGGAAGAACCGCTACAGGTTAACAAGCACGGGCTTACCAACGGTTCGCACAACGGTAACGGGCACCCCCAGCACCCAACGGATACCGCCAATTAATAAATAAAAGGCCGCTAATTGACTGATTAGCGGCCTGACTATGTATTTAGTTTATCCCGATTTTATTTGAAAATCCCTTTTAAGCCTGGAAAGCCTGCCGGGCGGATTTGCGCTGGAATAGCAGCAGGATAACCATACATACCAGGGTTAAAAAGAACTGGAAAAAGCCCAGGATGATAAAAGGAAAGGTTTTATCTACCTCGTACAGGAAACCACCGGCGACCGCGCCAAACAGGCTGCCGAACTGGGTAGCGGCGTTAAAGATAGCCTGGGCCTTTCCGCGCTTGCTAGCCGGGGAGTGGTCGGCCATGTAGCCGTCATTGGCGCTACGGGCCACCGCATCAAGCGCTCCTTCGGCAATACCCAGCAGCACAAACATAATAAAAGTTGTTACAAAGCCATAGACAACCCACATCAGGCCCAGTAATAAACCGCCACCGAACATCATCAACAAGCGCCCGTAACGGTCGGAAAAACGCCCGGCACTCGGCCCGACCAGCAGCATCGGGATAGCGTAAACCGTATAGGTCCAGCCGATCAGGACCAGGGAAAAACCCAGGTCTTGCATATAAATGCTCCAGACCGTTATAGCCAGGCCCGGCCCGATACCCAGGGCTACCCGGAACAGACAGCCCATCACCAGCGGGACGGTCCACAGGCTCTCGGTGTCTTTAGCACCTGTGCCCTCCAGCCGGGCTTGCGGCTGGGCGTCCGGGTCTGGTTGCGGTTGGGGGTTAACCCGGTGGTAATCCCGGAAAGTATAAAGTACGAGGACTATCGCGGGCACAAACATACCGGCGGCCAACCAGTAAGCTAGCGTGTAGCCAAAGCCTTCGGCCAGGAAAGTACCTACCGGCGGTCCACCCAGCATGCCAAAAGTTATGGCCGCGCCCATCAGGCCAAACCCTTCACCGTTACGGCCTTTTGGAATTAAATCGGCCAGGGTTGCCCTGGCCGCGGGCATTACCGCCGCCGCTGAAATACCTTCGGCAAAGCGCAGGATAATAAATAATTCGCCGCTGGTAGTCACCGAATAAAGCAAGGTAATAACCATGTGAGCCAGCAGCCCGCCATTAATCAGGGCAATCCGGTTTACCCGGTCGCTCAACCAGCCAAACGGAAACAAGAATACAAAACCGGAGAAAAGAAACGCCGCGCCCATCAGGCCGACTTCGCCACCGCTGGCGCCTTCTGCGCGGGCGTAGAGGGTACGCAGGGGCGAAACCAGGCCAAAACCCAGGTAAGAGATACCCACCGCTATGATTAAACTGGCAATATGTTTATCGGACCACAGGCTTTTGCGTTTAGCCCGGTAATTTTCGTTTTCGATACCCGGTGGAGGTCCGGCCGTCCCATCTTCTACCGGGTTTCGTTTGTACTTGAGGTTCAACTACTTCTCGCTTGTATTGAAATGATTACCAATAATAGACACCAACCTATTATGATCGAAAGAATGGGTATTGTCATTGTATAAATGGCTTATTTTTAATTAAATTAAAGGAGTATAAAAAAAAGGAGCAGTCGCCGGAACTGCGACTGCTCTTTGTGGCCTTATGGCCGCGCGGAAGGAGGGTAGTCATTCCAAAAACAGCTTTCGACCGGTTAACCCGGCTAGAGTGACACCCCTAATTTTGCCACTCTGGCTGCTCTTACGGGACGGCCTTCCTGTTATGGTCGGCACCCGTTTAATTACCCAACTTTTAATTGTTAATTTGCTCTGGTAGCTGTTTGCAGTCCTTCCGGTCTGGATAACTGCCCTGCAAGTTGTTTGTTTCTATGGTTCTATTGTACACCAATTTAGGGATATGTCAATAGCATTGGGATATGTTTTTGAAATTCTTTTTGAAATTCGTCTATTAGTAGTTCCTATTTTACCGCTTAACCACAATATATTGTAATTTATGTAAAGTCTATTGTGGATAAACCTCACCAGCACGTCTCAGGAACATGGTTGGTTATCTCCTTGCGAACTCCCTTGCCACAAGGCTTATAATAAAGCCAGGTTATAACAACATTGGCACGGATTTTGAAGCATTAAAGCTTGCCAGAACTAATTACCGCCTTTGGGCCTAAAATATATCAACAGGAAAATGAGGGGACTTTGGATACACATACACCAAAACATACCAACCGGCTGATTACTCAAACAAGCCCTTACCTGCTGCAACATGCCCATAACCCGGTCGACTGGTATCCATGGGGTGAAGAAGCCCTGGCCAGGGCTAAAGCTGAAGATAAACCTATCTTGCTCAGCATCGGCTACAGCGCCTGCCACTGGTGCCACGTGATGGAGCGCGAAAGTTTCGAAAACGAAACTATTGCCGCGCAGATGAACCAGAATTATATCTGTATAAAAGTGGACCGCGAAGAACGGCCCGACCTGGATAGCATTTATATGGATGCGGTACAGGCTCTGACCGGGCATGGCGGCTGGCCGATGACGGTCTTTCTGAACCCGGATGGCGTGCCTTTCTATGGCGGGACCTATTTCCCACCGACCCGCCAGCGTGGCATGGCCTCTTTCCCCGATATCCTGGAAGGTGTGGCAACGGCCTACCGCGAGAACCGCGAAGATGTGGACCACAATGCCACCGCTATGAAAGCCATGCTGGAAGAATCGGCCAACCTGAAAGTCAAGACCAGCGGGCAGGCGCTCAGTCCGGCCATGCTGGACATGGCCTGGTACTACGAGGGGGTGAACCTGCAAGATAAGCCGGTCAGAGGCGGGCTGGCAACCGTGTTTGACCAGAAAGAAGGCGGCCTGCGCGGGGCGCCCAAGTTTCCCCAGCCTATGACCCTGGACTTCGTGTTGCGGACGTATGCCCGGACCGGGGACGACACGGCCCGCCAACTGCTGGAACTCAGCCTGACCAAGATGGCCCACGGCGGTATTTATGACCAACTGGGCGGCGGCTTCCACCGCTACTCCACCGACGGCCGCTGGCTCGCGCCCCATTTCGAGAAAATGCTCTACGACAATTCGCAGTTAAGCCTGCTTTACCTGCAAGCTTACCAGGCCACCGGCAACGAGCTGTACCGCCGGATTGCTACGGAAACCCTTGATTATGTCGCCCGCGAAATGACCGACCCGGCCGGGGGCTTTTACTCAACCCAGGATGCCGACAGCGAAGGCGAAGAAGGCAAATTCTTTGTCTGGAGCCAGGCTGAAATAAACCAGGCGCTGGAACCGTATGACGCCGCGCTCTTTAGCCGCTATTATGATGTCAGCCGGGCCGGTAACTGGGAAGGCAAGAACATTTTGCACGTCACCGCCTCACTCGCGGACGTTGCCCGAGATGCCGGTGTCAGCGAAGAAGACCTTTCGGACAGCCTGGCGCAGTCGCGGGCCAAACTTTTCGCCTTACGCGAACAGCGGGTCCACCCCAGCCGGGACGATAAAGTGCTGACTTCCTGGAATGGCCTGATGTTAAAAAGCTTCGCCCTGGCGGCCCGTATCCTGGATAGAGAAGATTACCGGGAAATCGCCCTGGCGAACGCTCGCTTTATCCTGGGAACCATGCGCACGCCTGAAGGCAAGCTCTGGCGGACCTACAAGGACGGCAAGGCCCATCTCAACGGCTTTCTGGAAGATTACAGCTATTTTATTGACGGGCTATTGGGGCTTTATGAGGCAACCTTTGACCTGGCCTGGCTGGACGAAGCCCGGCAAGTAGCCGCGACGATGATCGAAAAGTTCTGGGATGAAGCCGACAAAACTTTCTTTGATACCGCTAACGACCATGAACAACTGGTCACCCGGCCGCGTTCTTTTTACGATAACGCCGTACCCAGTGGTAACGCGGTCGCGGCGGATGTGCTGCTGCGGCTGGCCTTGCTGACCGGCGACCCGGACAATCTCTATCTACCTAAGGCCGAGGGCATCCTGGGCCGGTTGGGAGAGATAGCGGCCAATAACCCCAGTTCCTTCGGGCGGCTGCTGGGTGCGCTGGACTTTTACCTGGGAGCGCCTTTTGAAATCGCCCTGGTTGGCAACGAAGCGGAACCGGGCACCCGGGAGTTTCTCAAGGTGGTTTACGGCCACTACCTGCCCAACCGGCTGGTGATGGTCCTGGCCGATGGCGTAAACCCGGCCGGGTGGCCCCTGCTGGAAGAGCGGTCGCGCCGGGGCGGGCAACCTACGGCCTATGTCTGCCAGAACTATACCTGTCAGCAGCCTGCGGTCACTCCGGCTGAATTGGCCGAGGAACTAAAGTTAAAGTTGTAATATTACGTTTATTTTAATGGGCTAAGCTTAAATAGATTATGGAGAATTATGAGCGATACAACGCCGACCGGAAAAGAAACCAAAACTGTCCAGGAACAACTGGCCGCGCAGACACCTAAGGTGGAAGAGCAGATTGAGAAGCAGATTCAAACCGGCAAACTGCGCGAGCCCCAGGATTTACCGCTTGCCAGTAATAACGACAAGCCTTTAATTTCGTTTGACTTTGACGGGGTAATTTGCCGGCCGCCCTTCGGCCAGAACCGGGTATTGGGCCGCATGTTGCACGAGGAAGACCTGCCGGAAAATATCCGAATGGTGGACGGTCCGGCGACCACGTTACAGCGGCGAATATACCTGCAAGCCCGCGGCCTGGTAGAAGACCTGAAGTATTTCGGCCGGGACCCCATGGAAGCCGCCCGCGAGGGTATAATCGCAGTCAGCCAGTACCGCACGCCGATTATTATTACCGGCCGCAGCTACATGGCAAAGAGTATTATTGACGCCTGGCTCAAGAAGTACAAAATGGAAGAATATTTCTCGGCCATTTATGCCAACAATACCGCCCTACCAACCCGGCAGTTTAAGCTGTACATGCTCCGCCGGTTGAACATTGACGAACATGTCGATGACGATGGCGCGATTACCTATTACCTGGCTAAAAAAGGCATCAAGCAACTGTTCTTGCGGGACTGGCCGCGCAACCAGGGTTTGCCTTACCCGGCCAATGTAGCCCATTTCACCAATATTTCCGAAATCGCCCGGCACTTATCGCGCAGCAAAGTTACTTCTTAGGGCCGATAGCCATAAAATTGGCAACAAAAAAACCTTCCCGGTGAGGAAGGTTTTTTTGTATTCCGAAAAGATTTCGAATTTATCTGTCCAGTTTAAAATCAATAGCGGAATTGATCGGTGCTTGTCCTGCTGGAATAAATTCGCTTCGGTATAGCTGATTAGGCGAGCTGCGCCGCGCCAACGTGAGTTACGTTTACTGCTTGCGGGCCCTTGTCAGTGCTTTCAATATCGAAATCCACTTCCTGACCTTCCGTCAGAGTCCGGAAACCGTCCATCTGGATGGCCGAAAAGTGAACGAATACATCTTCACCGCCGGGCCGCTCAATAAAACCATAACCTTTAGCGTCGTTAAACCACTTCACCTTGCCAGTTGTTCTCACCGAATACGTCCTCACTTTCTTAGCATCTTACTGCGTGCTACGTGCTGTCGAGTCGCTTAACCGGCTGGGCCGGCCGGACTTCCCAGCTACGCTTGGTGCAAAATTGCCTGTTACTTGACTATTGTAGCGCCGGACACTTTGTTTTTATTCCAGCGGGTAGAGCGCTCGGATACTAATCCCCCGCTACTTCCCTTTTTCAAGCAAGCTAAAAAAAACCAGCCCCTGCTTCTGCCGGTCCGAATGGACATTTAGAGTTAGCGCTGATTGTTTTGTTAAACTTGATTGGAGTAAGGGACACAAGATTTCTTGTACTCATAGCTCTCATCCAGAAAGGATATTAACATAGCAGTAGCCCGTTGTCAAACATTTTTCGGCTCAATTTTAATGTTTTGCTAATGTTGGTCCGGCCAGATGTTTTACTTGTATAAAAGACTGCAATAGGCTAAAATAAAGTTCTACTAGCAGCGAAGATCTAGTACTAAATATCTAAACACCCTTTAAACTCTGCAACAATTTAGTAATGCCTAAAAAAATAAAGTTTTCCCGGCTCGCCACTTTGGTCCTATTAACTCTACTGGTTTCCCTTTTGAGCGGATGTGTGGGCGATACTACGCCTGTCTCTCCGGCCGAGAGTTCCAACCCGATTGTGCAGACGCCTAACCAGATCACTACGCCGGATTTGACTGCTACAGCAGTCAACCTTATTCCGACTAATTCACCCGTACCAACTGCTACACCCGAACCAACGCCGACTCCCCAGCCGACTGCTACACCAACGCCAATTCCAACGCCCACCCCGGTACCGCCACCCACCGCCACTCCTTTGATTAAACTGGACGCCCCTAAAGTTCCTTTTATCCAGCGGTTTACCTTCAGGAAAACCGACATGGTAAAGCAATTAAGGCCGGGTGTTATCCAGGTGCAGCGGCTGGACCCAGGCCCAATCCGGGTAAATTTCCTGCTGTTCGACCTGACCGCACCGCAATTCAGCTTGCGGGTGGCCCTCCAGGACAATTATCTCAACGGGGTTTCAAAGACTTCGACCCTGGCAAAAGAAAATAAAGCCCTGGCAGCGGTAAACGGCGACTTATTCAGCGGCACCGGTTTGCCGCAGGGTATGACGATGACCGATGGGAAATTAGCCCTGGCACCCAAAAGGCGGGCGACCTTTGCCTACGGCAAAGATGGGCCATTTATCGGTTACTTTACCCAGGGCTTTACCTGGCCCTCGTCAGTAATGGCAACTAATGGCGAGTACCATTCGCTGGAAGTGCTGAACTCTACCTGCAAAGATAACTGGCTTTGTATTTATAACGACCTGGCCCGCGATTTACCGGCCAATAATAATGATGTCAAAGTTATATTTAATGCCAACAACGCAGTAACCGCTATAAAACAGGAGGGCGCTATAAAGATCGCCCCCGGCAACCAGGTCCTGGTAGGTAAAGGTACCTCCGGGAAATGGCTATTGAACAACGTCAAGGTTGGCGATACCCTGGGCATAAACCTGGTCACCGACCCGGATTACCGCAACTTTGACCAGATTGTGAGCGGCGGCCCGGTATTCCTCAAAGACGGCAAATTTATCCAGGACTGTATGTGCTTCCTGGAAGACTGCAGCGCCAGTATCCAGAAAGAAGTTGTTTGCGAAGAATTTACAACTGATTGGAAAGAAAGCCATTACCTGACCGTCCGAATGCCGCGCAATGGCATTGGCTTTAACCAGGATAAAACTTTGTTGATATCGGCTGTAACCGACGGCTATCAACCGGGCTACAGTATCGGCATGACCCAAAAAGAGTTAGCCGCGCTCTTCCTGGAATTTGGCGCGACCAACGCCATGGAACTTGACGGGGGCGGTTCGGCCACGATGTGGGTAGACGGGAAATTAGCCAGCCGCCCTTCCGATGGTAACGGGTCTTTCAGCGTGGAACGCATGGTGCCCAACGCGGTGCTTTTTAACTGGGATGATTCCATAACTACACCGTCGCCATACAGCGACCAGGTGGTAACCGGCAGCACCGGAACTGCCGGGACAACCACTACGACACCCGGTGCCACGATTTCGAACGGCACCGTTAGCCCATCATCAGTCGCGAAACTAACCGGCACTGTTAGGCCATCATTAGTCGCGAAACTAACCGGCACAGCCAGCCCGTCAGCCACGACACCAGGGATTATACGGCAGATAACACCTACGAAAAAACCTTAAACCCGCTAACCTTAACCAGAATTCTTTATGAGGCTAAATGAACAAAGAACAACCCGATCCAGTGAACCCGGAGTTTCCTGAAGCAGAACAAGACCCGCTCAAACCGGTTGAAACGGGAATTACTCCCATAAAACGCCGCCGTTTTCTTAAGAAAGCGGCTACCCTGGCCCTGGGTGGTGTAGCGACCTTAAACTGGCTGGCCGCCTGTGGCGAAACCGCTACCTCTACGCCACCGCCGCCGACTGTTAGCCCAACCGCGGCCGCCACGCCAACCCAGGCCCCGCTGCCAACCAACACCGCCGTACCGCCAACCGCTACGCCGGTGCCGACACCCACGCCGACCATCACGCCGGTACCGCCTACGGCTACCCCGGCGCCCACACCGACACCTGCTTTCAAACCGCTTAATTTTGGTGTGGTCGGAGATATACGGACTGCCGGGCCTAAACCGCCCCAGGTTGCCTATCAGATCCTGGAACGCCTGAAAGCTGACAAGCCGCAGGCGGTTATCCTTGTCGGCGACATTATCAATGCCGGAACGACCGCGCCGGTAGTGCGGGAACAATGGAACAACGTCAACAAGGCAATTGCCGCGCTGGCACCCGGTACAATCCTGCCCACTGTCGGCAATCACGAGACCAACGGCATAGCCGGAGTCTTGCCCTACTTTAACGAAGCTTTCCCGGCACTGCCCGACAACGGGCCAGGCAAGTACAAAGGAATAACTTATTCTTACGATGCCGGGTCGGTCCATTTTGTCAGCCTGACATCCGAGTACCCTACCCGGTTCCACTATGTCGGGGACCAGCTAGACTGGCTGGAAGCCGACTTGAAAGCCAACAAGCAGCCGTATACTTTTGTTTTCAGCCATGACCCGGCCTACCCGGTCGGCCCGCATACGGGCAGTTCGCTGGATGCCTATCCCAAGGACCGCGACAGGCTCTGGAAGATAATGCAAACATACAAAGTTACCGCCTATATTTGCGGCCACGAGCATCTCTACAACCGCAGCCAGCAGGGCGGACTGACCCAGCTTGTCATCGGGACCAGCGGTTCGGCCATCTATGGCGGTTATGGTGGGGAGTTTTACCACTACGGGGTCTTTAATGTGGCGCAAAATGGCGTGGCCGTCAAAATCTTTGACAGCCTGGGTAAAGTAAGAGACTCTTTTACCTTAATCTAGGTCTAGGAAAAATAAGCTTCTACCTGGGCCAGGATCAGTAAAAAGACACCGCCGACCAGGTAGAGCACGCCGTAGCCGAAACTGTCGCTCTCGCCATTGAAAATGGTGAACAGACCCAGCAAGCCCAGGCCCATCGCGCCAATCATCAAGAAAATATAGAGTACAATCAGGGCCAGGGTCTTGCGGCGGGTGCCTTTTGAGGGGGTCTGGTAAAGACTCTGGTAAAACTTCAATTCTTCTTCGGTCGGCGTATAGGCCGGCTGGCTGGTGAAGGTGGACTCCCATAAGGGGTCGCGGGTGGGCTGATCAGGCCGGTACTGGTAACTGGTGCTGAAGCTTTGCGAGCTGGAACCGGCTTCCTGCGGGTCAAGCGCGGCGCTCATACGCAATTCGCTGTCGTATTCCAGGCGCTTTTTGGGATCGTTCAGGACATCATAAGCTTCCTGCAAAAGCCGGAACTTTTCCGGGTCGGCCAGTTCCCTGGCGGTATCGGGGTGATAGACTTTCGATAAAATGCGGTATGCGGCGATTACCAGGGCAGGATTGGCAAAGGGTTGGAGTTGAAGAATTTCGTAATAGTTTGGTCGTATACTTGCAGCCATTGATAAAATATCCTACCAGGTTTATGATTATAAGGTACGCCAGGAGCTAAGATACCCTGACCCATTTGGTTTAGATTAAAGAAAATTATAACAAGCCAGGTGCGGCGGGTAAAGTGGCTATTTGTACCATCTTTGTTAAATTAAAGAGGTTAAAGTGTTCAATAAACCAGCTAAAACCAGGCAGTACCGGCTTTTTTTCGCCAGCCTATTATTAGTAATGAACCTGGGCCTGGCGGCTTGCGGCGAAGCCACCCAAAGCCCGGCCCCTACTACAGCTGCCCTTCCGGCCACGGCCGTCTCGGCAACCGCCACGCTGCCTGTCACAACTATTAATCCCAGCTCTACCGCCGCCACGACCCGCCCGGTTACAACTGCGGCGGCCACAACGGCCGCAGTCACTACGGCCGCAATCACAACCGCCCCGGCCACTACTGCCGCCCGGACCACCCAGGCTGCTACTGCTGCCACGCCGGTCCGTCAATCGCCGGCCACTACCCAACCGGCTTCAGCGGTGGGTCCGTCCAAAGCCAGCCTGGCCCAATTGGACAAACAGAGTACCGGTATTATTGCTTACGAAAACGAAGGCGATATCTGGGCAATGGTCCTGCCGGAGGGAATGCAACGAAAACTAACCAATGACGGGGCGAACACCAGAATAGCTTTTCCTTCCGGCTACAACCGCAGGCCCGTCTGGGCGCCCGGCAGCCTTTCAATTGCCTTTGCCTCACCCGCTGATGCCAGCCTGCTGCCCGGGTACCAGGACGGCTATGACATTTTCACCATGCGGCCGGACGGTTCGAATCGCACCCGCCTGGCAAAGGCCCCGGATAGCGCATACGTCGAGCGCCTGCCGCTGGGTTGGATTTCCAGTAAGGAAATTATCATCAGCCAGCACGACAACAAAAATCAGCAGAGCGGCCTGGCAGCTCTGGCTATTCTGGATGTCGCGACCGGGAAGATTAAAGACCTGCCCATAAAGCAAAGCGGAGTTAACCAGGTGGCGGTTTCACCGGACGGCACCCAATTGGCCTACGTGGTCGCGACCGCTGATGCGGCGACCAGGCGCACCAAAGCCGATGTATACGTCGTCCCGCTCGCCGGAGGCCAGCCCAAAGGCCTGACCGATTTACCTGCCGGAGAATTTCAAAGCATTTCGGCCCTGACATGGTCCCCGAACGGGCAGAACCTGGCTTTTACCCATGCAATTGGCGACGGTTGCGGTTCCTACACCCTGTACAGTGTCACCAGGGAGGGCAAGGACCTGCGAAAGCTGGCGGATGGCCCCGGATATCCCCTTACCCTAAGTTATGCCGTCAGCGGGGCCTGGCTGGCCTATAGCGGGGATGCTTGCGCTAAAGGCCCGGCGCTACAACTGGTAAATACAGCGAAGGGCGGTCCGGCCCTGGATTTAGGTAGCGGCTCCAATCCAAGCTACGGCAAGCAAATTGGCGGTTAGGCCGGGTCAAACCGCTTTACCAGCTTGAGTCCGGCTTCTTCGACCGGCTCGTAACCGGCGGGCACAAAAGTATCCCGCTCTTTCTCATCGCGGGGCAGGACGTACAGACCGGCCAGACCATGGGCCTGGGCGTCACGTTCCAGCTTCGCCACCAGAGTCCGCCCGGCTTCCCGCTGGACGGTTTGCTCTAAAGAGGCTTCCAGTAAGCCATCCGGGGCGAGCCGGGCGACCAAACGGCCCACCCTTTGCCCGTTATTAAAACACTCATAGGCCAGTTCATTCTCTCCCGCGGCCTCTACCTGCTTTACAACCAGCATGCTGAAATGCAATCCTTTCCTATTATCTACCGATAATTTTTTGATTATCAAAAACACAAACAAAAACCCACTTTATAGCGGGTTAAAGTATATTAGATCTGGGCTTAACTTGCGCGGTAAAACCAATCACGGACATGACGAGCCGGTCGGGAAGATTTAAGCCGTTTTGTTACCATGCGCTTAATCATAAGCCCTCGATTTTGCTCGCCTTGCCTTTTCCAATCTTCTATTTGTTTTGTAGCTGCTCATAGCATTCTTCGTAGATACCTTCCTCTTTAAGGAAATGATCCAGGTTTGTACCTATACCTTTGTACACTATTTGCCCTCTCATTGTCACCTGTTTTAATATATTTTATATGTTAATCTTACATTTTTTTGTAATGAACAAGAAGTTTAATATTTAAATTTATAGAAGCTACGCCAATCAGCCTGATGTAGCAATGCCCTGGTAAACTAAAAAGACAGGGTTGGGTTTTTATATGCTCAATTGTTAGCGAGCCCAGCTATATTTGTAGAATTTGCACGGTTTTAATTCCTCTAATTGGGCCGGGTTTGGTTTTTAAATATAATGGCGTGGTGGGGAAAGTCTTAAAACATGATAAAATAACGTTTTGTAACAGGCATACTTAAATAATAAACACAGAATTGAGTGAGAAAGTGACCAATCAAGAAGCGCAGGTCAAAAAAGACCTGAAATCCATGAAAATCCAGCCGGTGCAGGGCACCCGCGACTTTTACCCGGATAAAATGCGCTGGCGGAACTGGCTGTTTGACGCTTGCCGCCAGGTTTCCCAGCTTTACGGTTACGAGGAATTTGACGGTCCTTTTGTCGAGTACCTGGACTTGTACGCCGCCAAGTCCGGCGAAGAACTGGTCAACGAGCAAACTTATATTTTTGAAAGCCGGGGCGGTGAGAAACTGGCTATCCGGCCCGAAATGACCCCGACCCTGGCCCGCATGGTAGCCGCCCGCCAGAACGAACTGCGCAAGCCGATTCGCTGGTTTACAATTCCGAACATCTGGCGCTACGAAAGGCCCCAGCGCGGCCGCAAGCGCGAGTTTTACCAGTATAACATCGACCTGCTGGGAGTTGAGTCTATTGAAGCCGAAGCCGAAGTCCTTTCGGTAGTAGTGGACATCATGCGGGCGCTCGGCCTGGAAAAGGGCGAATTCGTTATAAGGGTAAACAACCGTTACTACCTGGAAGACCTCTTGCGCAAGCTTGAAATAGACATTGATAAAAAAGACGCCGTATTCCGCGAGATCGACCGGGTCGAAAAGCTCAAACCGGAAGCCTTCCGGACTAACCTGGAAACCGTCGGTTTGTCAGCCGACCAGATAACGGCCCTGGACAGCGCTTTGCGCCAGAAGAACTTTGGCGATTTCCCGGCCCTAAAGTCGCTGTGGGAAAAGTTTGAGCAGTACGGGATTTCAGATTATGTCGAGTTCGATCCCAGCATCGTGCGCGGCTTGCTGTATTACACCGGGACGGTATTTGAGGTCTGGGACCCTACCAAGAAGTTTAACCGGGCGATTATGGGCGGCGGCCGCTACGATAACCTGATAACCTCGCTGGGCGGTCAACCGCTACCGGCGGTCGGGATTGCTTTCAGTGATGTAACAATCGAGGAAATGCTGGCCCAGCAGGGTAAAATGCCCGAACTGCCTCGCGAAATTGACGCCTACGTGGCCTACTATTCCGCCGGGGAAAAAGCGACCGCCATCAAAATCGCGGCCGACCTGCGGAAGAGCGGACTGCGGACTGAACTCAATATCCTGGATAACTCACTGGATAAACAGCTAAAGGCGGCTAACAACAGCGGGGCGCGTTACGCCATCATTGTGGCTCCCGATGAATTGCAGCGGGGTGAGGTAAACGTCAAGAACCTGCGCCAGCGCGAGCAAAAGTCGGTTAAACTGGCGGATTTAGGCGAAGCGTTAAAAGGATAGCCGAAACTCTCCAGCTAACCTTTCAAATTTTGAGTAACAATACTCAGGGTTTTTATTCCAAACCGGGTACTTCTCCGGCCTTACTTTGCGAGGCCCTGGGAAGTACCCATTTTGGTTCATAGGGGCCGGCTACATAATTAGCAATATAGTCGAGGGCTTCTTCCGGAGTATTTACGACCTTCAAGAGTGACAGATTGGCCGGTTTCATAAAGTGCTGGTCGGCGGCGTTCTGCAAAAGCTCCAGCAGCGGGGAATAGTAATTGTTGGTATTCAGGAGGACGACCGGTTTTTGCAGGATGCCTAACTGTTTCAAAGTTAGAATTTCAAAGATTTCTTCCAGGGTGCCGTAGCCGCCCGGCAGCGTGATAAAACCGTCGGCCCGCTGCTCCATAGCCGCTTTCCGCTCGCGCATACCGTCCGTTACAATCAGTTCGTCCAGTTTAGGATGGGCAATTCCGACCTGGTTTAGCAGGACCGTAATGACACCACAGGCTTTACCACCGGCATTTATCACGGCATCGGCAACTTCACCCATCAGACCAATATTGGTCCCGCCATAAACCAGGGTCGCGCCACTTCGCCCAATTAAACCACCCAGCTTGCGCGCCGCTTCGAAATATACCTCACTCACGGCCGAGCTGGAAGCGCAATAAACTGCAATAGATTTTCCCTGCAAATCGTTTATCACGTCTGTCATATGTTTACCCTGATTCCTTTATTATAATGGGCCTGGCCGCCGGGGTGGCATTACATCCGAAGGCCGGACCAGGCGCGGGGCTGGCGGTGGGCCAACCGGCCGCGCCGGTGAAACTGTCCCCGGGTCTTGCTGGCTCGGGGCCTGGGCAATAGCTTCTACTACCCGCTGGAGCCGCGCCCGCAGCTGGTCTTTGCCGGTTGCGCCTACAATCATATCGGCCACCTGGCCCTGAAAGAAGATCATCAGGGTCGGGATAGATTGGATACGAAGTTGCCCGGCAATCTGAGGCTCTTCATCAATATTTACTTTAGCAAACTTCACTTTACCGGCAAATTCCTGGGCCAACTGCTCGACTATCGGGGCAATTTGCTTGCAGGGCTGGCACCATTCCGCCCAGAAATCTATCAGGACCGGCAGTTCGGCGCCACGGACTTCCTCCACGAAGTTCTTGGAAGTAAGCGCCATGGGGGCGAAGGCCGCTTTTTCGGCTTCAGCTTTAGCGGCCGCTTCAGCCTCTTTTCGCTGGCGGAGCAGGTCGGCTCGTTGAAGGGTTGCCGCTTCTTTGGTCAGGACCCCATCCAGTTCTTTTTGAGTTATGTCAAGTTCTTCCAGGTCCGGGGCAAATTTGAGGGCGACCGGGTCGCAGAAATTCAGGCAGGGGCCAGGACAATCCCCACAGACCGTGGGGTCAACCACAACTTTACCGAGGATATAATCAACCCGTAAAGTGCCTTTGGGACAGACATTGGCCGCGAAACAAGTCTTTGTATAAGTACAGCGAGTGTAATTAACCAGTACCGGCATACAGAATTCTCCAACTAAAACTTGATGCTAGCAGATTTAAGCTAAAATTCAAGGTCCAGGTTGCGCCGCCTGGCGATTTCCTGGCCGTGTTCTTTCTGATGCTCAACCAGGGTCCAGAGCGAGCCGGGCTGGCCCGGTTCCCAGGTGGCAGAACCGGCCGGGCCATCTTCGCCCTCGTATTCGTCCCAGGCCATCAACAGCGCTTCGTAGTTCAGGTCAAGCTCGGCCCGGACCTGTTTCAAAGGCCAGCTGCGGCGGTGAGCCACCTGGGCCTGGTTAAATTCAGCCTTATTAATAGTGTCCAGGTGACTTACCTCACCGCGTTTGATCATTTCGTCCGCGATCAAGACTTCGCGTTCCCAGGCGGCGATATGCCCGATCATATCCTTGATACTGGGCCAGCCCTCACCGGTGCTGCTGGTAATACTGGCTTCCCGCTCGTCCAGTCCTTCCAGGGCCGCCAGGAAGTTGGCGCGGGCCTGTTTGAACTGATTTAAAAATTCTTGTTTGGACATAGTATGTTTAATTTACCTGACCTGACTAAAATAAAAAAGGATGGCAATTCCACTGGCGACTACCGCCCCGGCCAGTTGAACAAGACCGTTAATAATGGTGGACCGGTGACTAACTACCGCCGTATTTCCCCGGCGCATCGAGTACTTAAGCAAAGCCAGAAAGCCGTTATAATAGCCAAAGGCTGCTACCAGCAGCAAAATTAAAAGGGCTAAAAAGGTTCCCAGGCCAGAATCAATCATCTTTTGCTTTCAATAAAAAACAGCTTTTATCAAGCCTTATTCCAACTCGTTAAGGTCAAAATTATAACATGAACCGGCCAGGATTTCAGAGGCATGTTATAATTAATAGCGTCCTTTAGAACAAACATTTTATCTCCGGAATAATTTAAGAGAGGACTTTTTAAAGAATGGCTACCAACGAAGAGTTGGAAATAAAACATGCCCAATATCAAACGACCAGGTGGAAGCGCTGGCAAGTAGATTTATTGCTAGTGCTGGTCACTTTGATCTGGGGCAGCACTTTTTTAGTAGTGCAAAATAGCATTAAGGTGGTGGAACCCTACACCTTTTTAGCCTTCCGTTTTGGGCTGGGAACCCTGGTGCTGGCCCTGTTGTTCTGGAAACACCTCCGGAAAATAACCCGGCCTGAATTGATAGGCGGCAGCTTGATCGGGCTTTTTTTATTTGGGGGCTATGCTTTCCAAACCATCGGCTTGCAATATACGACCACTTCTAAAGTCGGGTTTATCACCGGCTTAAACGTGGTAATAGTGCCGGTGCTAAGTATTCTGATTTTGCGGCAGTGGCCCTCATTAGGCGCGACCCTGGGTGTTATCCTGGCGACGGTTGGCCTGGCCCTGCTTTCGATGGGCAACCAGCTCAACTTTGAATTTGGGACCGGCGAGGCGCTGGTGCTGGGCTGCGCGTTTTGTTTTGCGTTCCAGATTGTGCTGATTAGCCTGTTTGCACCCCGCCAGGACCCCTTTAACCTGGCAATTGTACAGCTTGGGGTAACCGCGCTGCTCAGCTTCCTTTTTATTATTCCATCCGGAAACCCGCTGGTGCTGCCGCCGCACTCGGCCTGGTTGGCTATTATTTTTATGGGAGTAATCGCGACCGCTTTTACTTTTGCCGTAATGAACCGGGTCCAGCAGTTTACTACCAGCACGCGGGCGGCCCTGATCTATTCGCTGGAACCGGTATTCGCCGGCATATTCGGATATTTGGCCGGGGAAAGCCTCAGCTTGCCCGCCTGGATTGGCTGCGCCTTTATTTTTATCGGGATGATTTGCAGCGAGGTCCGGTTTGGCAAAAACCGCGAAAAGCTTGAGGCAGAAGCAGAAAATCAGCCAGGCGGCTGATAATATACAGGCATAAAAAAGGGCCGGGAGTGCGCACTCCCGGCCCTTTTTTATGGGTTTCACGTGTTACAAAATTACTAATCATTACTCAGGTGCTTTTTGAGGACCGCGATTTCCTTTTCCAGACCTTCGATACTTTCCAGTAAGGCTTTGCGCTCCGGTGCTTCCGCCTGGTCTATTTTACGGGCGACCGATTTAAGTTCCCTGGCGAAGTTCAAAAAAGGCCGGGTCAGGCGTGATGGGCCTCTTTCGATGGCGGGTTGGCGCTTTTCCGTCTTTTCTTTTGATTGTGATTTTTCTAACTTAGTGTCTTTTGAAAAGACAGTTTGTGAATTTTCTAACGATTCTCGCAGCTTGCTCAGGTTTTCCTGTAAATGGGCTTTATCCCTTAAAAGCAAATTCGCTTCCTGCAATCCCAGTTTGTTGTCTTCCACCAGTTCCAGAACCACCGGGTACTCGGCCAGCCGCAGCCGGACTTCCACGTAACTGCGGCTTTTGTGGGCCACTTCTTCGGCGATTTCGCTGATGCTGTAGTCGTATTTGGTCTGAAGCATCTTAAAATAGCTCGCTTCATCGCCCAAGGTCAGGTTCTCGCGCTGGATGTTCTCGACCAGGGAAGTTATTTCGGCTTCCTGGTCGTCCAGCTCCCGCACCAGCACCGGGATATTCTTCAGACCGACCTGCTTGGCTGCCTGGTAGCGCCGCTCTCCTACTACAATCTCAAAACGGTCGGTCCCGCCAATCGGGCGGACAATCGGTGGCTGCAAAATACCCCGGGCGGCAATATCCTGGGCCAATTCGGCCAGGGCTGCTTTATCAAAGGTGCGCCGGGGTTGCCGGGGGTTTGTATCAATTTTACTAATATCAATCTGGCGGGCTTCTTTAAGGGCTTCATCCCCGGTATCAACCGTCCGCTGGGCCAGTTTCTGAAAAGGACTCTCTTTGAGCAGCTTGCGCTTGCCCAGGTTACTTGAATTTGGCGTTGACACGTTTTTCTACCTCCTCGGCCAGGCTGATATAATCTACGGCCGCTTCCGGGGCATAGGTTAAAATTGATTGGCCGCTCAAAGGAGCTTCGGCAATCTTAACATTCTGGCGAATCGATGTCGGGAAAACCTCATCCTTAAAGTAGTTTTTGATTTCTTCTTCCACTTCGCGTGAAAGCCGGGTGCGGTTGGTAAAGGTTAATAAGACGCCCAACACCGTCAGGTCCGGGTTCAGGTCTTCCTTTATAACATTCATCATTTCCATTAACTGGGGCACCCCATAAAGGGCGTAAGCCTGGGTCTGCACCGGCAGCAAGACGTAATGGCTGGCCGCCAGGGCATTGGTTACGGTCAGGCCCAGGCTGGGCGGGCAGTCCACCAGCACAAAATCAAACTCACCGTCCAGGGCTTCCAGCTTGCGCTTTAAAATCCACTCGCGCCCGTTCCGGTTAACCAGGTCCATTTCCAGCGTGACCATTGAAATATGGGCCGGGGCTACGGTCAGGCCAATCCGGTCCTGGGTAATATCGGACAGGGTGACATTCCGGTCAGTGAATACCTGGTACATGGAACCGTTTAAGGCGGCCAGGTCTATCCCGGTGCCGCTGGTCAGATTGCCCTGGGGATCGAGATCGATTAAAAGCACCTTCTTGCCGCGCGCAGCCAGGGCAGCACCCAGGTTTAACGTCGTGGTAGTCTTAGCGGTACCGCCTTTATTTTGAGCGACGGAAATAATAATGGGTCGCGGTATTTTTGCTCCGGCACGGGCTTTTTTGGGACGTGCTGCTGGCATTGATGTTTAACTCCTCTTTAGATACCCTCTATTCAGGGAATTTGGTTGTGGTTAAATAATTTTACCACAAAACTCCGCAATTGAATGTATAACGCAGAACGGATAAATTAACAATCCGCAGCAATTTATATTACAGTTTGCCGACCGGTTTCCGGTTCAATGCGGCGCGGCCGTCCGGCCAGGCGCTATTTTACCTGTTTGCTCTTAAATACTCCGGTAAGGTAAAATAGACCGGATTATACCTTATAAAGCCGGTCCGGACTTACCGGTAGCCATATTATCAATCTATGCAGGAAAACTTAAAATGCTTGAATGGCACCAGCGCGGCGGGAAAACCGACGCCGAGTTTGAAACAGTCGTTGAAAATTACCTGACAGACTGTCTGGCCGAAGAAAGCCGCATCCACAACAATACCAGTTTAGATCCGGAAGAACGTACCCAGGAATTAGAAGCCCTTCGCCACAAAATAGATGAGTTGGAGAACTTCCTGGCCCGCCTCCGGGGCCAGGAGGTCATCAGCCCGGAAGAATTGCGCTTGCGCCGTGATATAGAGGAAGATGCCACCAAAGGCTTAATCGCGATGGATACGGTTTATACGGTCTACCGGCCGGATATTCACCGCTATGACGGCGATGAAGGTAAAGTAGAGGGCGGAAACCTGGTGATACGCCGCAAAAGTGGCAAAATCGAGCTGCAAATCCCTATGCCCGGCTTCGAGGAAGGCGGTTCGGACAACGCGGCCAGGTGGGATACCACCGCCCTGGACCAGACCCAGGCAACCGATGCGGCCCTGGTCGCCGTCACCGAAGTAGCCCGGGCCGCCCTGGGGGATTACGCCGCCCGGGTAATGCACCTGCTATTTGAAATCGCCAACGACTATCCCCACTGGCGGACGCCCAACGTAACCTTTTCGGTTAACGAATTCCTGGACCGCCTGGGATACGCCCGGGATAAACGCGGTATTCATTATAGTAAGAACCGCCGCTACCTGATGCGCGCGCTGGTCGCCTTGCAGACCGCCCAGATTATTGCCGAACGGCCCATTTACGATAAAGGTAAGAACTACCGCGAAGTTATTATGTCGCCGCTGCTGACCGGATTACGGACAATCTATGATAATGATGAAGAAGCCAACAAGCACCTTTCGACCTGGGAGCTTTTTGAGAAAGGCGTGCCGGGCGATGTTATCCAGGTCAGGATCGGGCCGGACTGGTACGAAGGTGTGCGCCGGAGCGATGGCTCGCGGGGTAACAACTATACGCTGGTGCCGCGCCTGGGAGATCCTAAAGGTCTGAGCAACCCGACTCACACCCGGACGGAAGACCGGATGGAAAACTACCTGTACACCCGCTACAAGGAACTGCGCTATGCCCGCCTGAATATCAATATTCTGCGCAGCACCGCCCTGGATAAAGCCGGTGTTACTACCAAGAATGTCACCCGGGCCACCCAGATTTTGCAGAAAGCGCTCGACAAGCTCCAGACCAAAGGCGTTATTACCGGTTACAACCCCAAGCCGTTACCCTTGCGGCCTAACGAAAGTTTTACGGTTGACCTCAACGAACAGGCCTTTTACCAGCGCCGCCGGGCTGAAGATAAAAAGTAATCTTTACTGCCGGTGTGGTAAGCGGTAAATTTTAGTAAATTTAATAGAAGGAACCAGTAAATCAAATTAACCGGTTCCTTTTTTTTTGCTCAGACTTTAAGATTTTTCTGCGGATGTGCTCTTTACCGCTTGCCCCGCACTTTACCGCTTTTAACCCTGGCTCAACCGCCAGAAACCAGCTTTTTACCGCATGTGGGGTAAGCAGTAAACATTTTGAGTCTATTTTTCAGGCTATAGCGAGGTTTTGTGTGGTAAGCGGTAAAGATTGTTTTAGAACTTTCATGCGTACGTGTGGTATGCGGTAAATTTCATGCCGTATATTTACCGCAGGATTCTTTACGTGTGGTATGCAGTAAATCATGTCTGTGGATAAGTTTACCGGTTGGTGTGGTAAGCGGTAAATCCGGTGCATTTACGTGTGGTATGCAGTAAATTTGGGCTCTAAAATGGGGCATGGGGCATGCAGTAAATAGATGTGTGGCATGAAGTAAAAACCTGTGTGGTGTAGGGTAAACGATTCAGGCTGACTCTGGCGTTCTATAAAGTATTAATACCAGTAGTGATATGTATATTAGGGCTGGCTATTGCCTACTTAATCGCCAGCCTTTACTATTACCCTGGAACTACATGTAAACAAATAAAGAGTTAGCCGTGATAATGAAACAAATTTCTCCTGTAAAAAGTGAATACGCCCCAGTCCTGCCAGCCGCTTTGTCCCAGGAGGACGGATATTGCTTTGGCGGTTTCAAAAACCTCAACTCTACACCAATACCGGATGAGTTTTTCGATATCCTGGCGGTCCAGCTAAGCGAAGCTGAATTGCGGGTCTTACTATACATTATGCGGCGCACTTTTGGCTTTAAGAAAAAAGGCGACGCGATTTCTTTGAGCCAGTTAACCGGCGGAATTCGCAAGCGCGACGGCAGCGTGCTGGATTACGGAACCGGCCTTTCCAAACCCTCGGTCCTGAAAGCGGTTAGCGGCCTGCAAACCAAAGGGATTATCACAATTGAAAAGAGGACCGGTGAAGATGGCCGCAACGAGATCAACATTTACCAGTTACACTTTGCCGATGAAACCGGTGCGATACAGGCCCGCCCTTTAACCAACCAACCCAGGAATTCAATTGCTGAGTATTCCGAAATTGAACAAACCAGCCCTTTTTCTCCCGACCCCCGTTTTGTTTCTGCCCGCCCGGCTGTACCAACATCTGGTAGACAGCCCTTGCCTGAGACACGCTCAGGCCTTTACGGCGGGCAGAGGCAGTCCGGGGATACCCCTGATTACAATCAAACAGCCTGGAACCAGGAAATTGAGTTAACCGAGGGGGTAAACCAGGTTTACCATGGTAGTAAAGCTAGTTTACCAGGGGCTAAAACTAACCATAGCAGGGGTAAAGCTGCTTTACCAGGGATGGTAAATTCAGTTAACCGGGGTGGTCAATCTGAAGCTACTGGTAGGGTAAATCTGGTTAACAGACAACATGGCAGTTTACAAGAATCCAGAAAACAAGTTACAGAAACACAAACTGTGTTGCGGGCAAATGGAGCTTTAGCTTACCAGGCAGAACACCTGGAACAACCGGAGATGGCAGCAAACGCGGCTGAAGAGCTTTACATAACTGACAGTGAGCTGGTTGACGCGATGTTAGGGCTTGGCCTATCCGAAAAACTGGCCCTTGACCTGGTCGCTAATTACCCGGCCGAATATCTCTGGGAAAAGATTAGCTTTACCCGCCAGCAGCTCAACGGCCATTCCCACCAGCGCCTGGTAAAAAACACCGCCGGTTACTTGCGCAAGGCTATTGAAGAAGATTACCGACCGGCCAAACCGGCCCGTTACGCTCAACCGGAGTCCAACCGCGTTACCGCTCGCTTTCCGGGAGCGCTGGCCCACCTGCACAGGGTCCAGCCCGCTGCCGGACAATATTCCGAACCATATTCTATAGAAGAAAACTTTTACCCCGAGGAAACCGCGCCGCTGCCGCCAATTTATCGTCAGGCTGGTTACTCTCACGCTATGTCCGGGGAATCCCTTTCAGGGAGGCCGCCAACCCCACCTTCGCATAGCCGTGGAGTGCCAGCCATGACGAGCGGCGGCGCGGAAAGAGTGAGAAACTTTTCTCGCTCGACCTCTGCCCCTCCCACACCCGAACCGGCCGGGGCTATGACCGGTTTATGGGAACTGATTTATGAAGACCTGGAAGGCCGATTTCGCCTGGGTGAAGCTCTGGAATTATTGGAGGGTGCGGCCCTTTACTTGCCGGGGCTGGATGACGAAGAGAACACTGTAACAGTCCAGCTAAACTCGCCCTGGCAGGAACGGGCCCTGGGTATGGCGGCCCGCAGCGCGATTGCCCTGGCGGTCCGGCAGCGCCTGGGCCCCGGTTTCAAAGTAACTTTTTGTTCGGCCTAATTGAGAGATGTGTCTTGCTCGCCGTTAATTTCCTGGTTGTAGTTTTTAAGGGCGGGAGTTTCGCTGGAGCGATCAATATCCAGGATGAGTTCTTCGCCCAGGTAGGGTTTGGTCTCATAGCGGGTTAAAGCCCGCAGCTTATCCAGGATTACCCGCGCCTGGAGCAGGCTGGTTTCGATGGTATATACATCCTCCGAAATTTTCGGGTCGCCGTTCTGGCGCAGCAGTTGGAGGGTAATCAGGGCGCTGGTAAGGGGTTGACTCATTTCATGACATATCCCAGCGGCAGTTGTCATCATTGCTTCCATCTGGGATTTCCGCTTTTCCACTTCGATCAATTCGCCCTGGGCGGCGGCCAGCCGGTTATAAGCTTCCTGGACATCGGTCAACAGGTCTACCTTTTCATCATAGACCTGCTTCAGACGGCTCAGGGAGCGCACCCGGGCCAGCAACTCGGCCCGGTTGACCGGTTTAGCCAGGAAGTCATCCGCGCCCGTCTGGAGGCCCAGGACGCGGTTCTGACTATCAGCGCTGGAGGTTATCATTATTATAGGGATGTAGGTCAGGCTCTGATTGGCCCTGATCCGGCGGATTACCTGAATACCGTCTACACCGGGCATCATTAAATCTAGAAGAATAAGGGCGGGTGGGGTGGCGGCGTTTTCCAGCACCTTTATAGCTTCCTCACCGTTTGTAAAAATACAGGTATCATAACCGCTGCTATTTAGAAAATGGGCTAACAAATCGGCCGTATCTGTAATATCATCAATTATGAAGATCTGACTCTTTTTTTCCATTTGCATGTTAATAAACGACTTTATTATTTGATTATTTAATAAATTAAGATCACGCCTGCTAACTAATCTTTGCCAGGTTTGAGCAGGTGTCTATTCTATTACTATCCGGATTATCTGAATTATAGCATAATCCAATTCATAAACTCTTCATAATTCTGTTGTATCCTGTTAAAGAAGTTAGCCGGGGGCGTACTAATTTATTGGAGAGTGTCAAAACCGGTTTTCTTTGAGCCGAAAAAAGTTTTCCAAGCACCTGAAGGGCAGGGTTGGCTTGATTTATGCAAAGTGAAGTCAAATAAGCCAGGGTTCACGGCCATACGGGCAAATAATACCAGGGAAACCGGTTTTAGACTGAAACTTTCAATTACAGCTTTGCGTAAAGATGATAGAGTTATCAAAAAATATTGGCCTGGTTCTCCGGGTTTAAACGAGCCCGAACGACAACGATATAGTGAAACCATATATTGAAAGTTTAGCCGGTAAAGCTTACCGGGTTCGGTTGAAGCAATATTAATAGGAAAAGAACAAAATGAGGGTTGAAATGTTGAATAGGTACAAAAGCCAATCTCCTGTAAAGGTTAAAGGTCTGCGCGCCGTAATTTTGAGCGTACTGGCGTTACTGGTGTTGTTGGTAAGCGTGCCGCTGGCAAAGGCTGATACCGGCGACGATCTGGCCCGTGGACTGGCGAACCAGCGCTTTTATGTTTCTGATGCCGTTAAAGCTAATACTAATTTTATGGGCAAGAACTCAAATATTGAGAGCGAACTCAGGAACGCGGTTAGTAAGCTTGGCGGCAACAAGGACACGCGGATTGCCGTCTTTACCAATGGGATTATCCCGCCCCAGTATGGCACAGGTTTACCGGGGGCCGAGAGTTACGGCACTTTCCTTTACAACAGCATTCTGACTAACCCTAAACCGACCGTCCTGATTATGGGTAACGCGGAAGCTAATGGTATCTCGATTATCAGCAATAAGCTGACCACCGCTGAGAAACAGGAAATTATCCGGGAAGCCGCCAATGTGGCTATTTCCAAAAACTATACTGCCGCGGTAATTTACGCTGGCGAGCAAGCGGCCAATAAGGTTACATCCAATGCTACAGGTAGCCTTCTTACCACTATTGGAACGGTTGTGGTAGTACTACTGGTAATCGCCGGGGGCGTGGCATACCTTTTGGTTTCTACCAAGAAGAAGTGGACTCAGAAAGTCAAGGGTTTAGAGCAAAGGGCTGATCAGGTCAGCGACCAGGTACTGAAAGTTAGCGATGAAATTAACTTTTTACCCGAAGCCAGCCCCAGCCGGGACAGGACAAATGCCGAATTTGGTGCGGCTACCCAGAACTTTAGTGAAGCCAATACCCGTTTACGCGAGTTACAGAAAGTCTCGCCGGTTACCCTGCTTCTGAAGGGACCTGATTATCGGCGGAAGCTGGATTTGACCGGGGCTCAATTCGAACAGGCTAGCCAGGGTTTAAGCAGGGTGGAGCAGCAAGTGCGTTCCTTGCCAGGATACTAGAACGTACGAAAGGAAAAACTGAAAAATGAGTTCCATAATGTCTAGGGTGCCTCAACTGCGTAAGTTGGGGTTGGTAGTTGGGTCATTTGCTTTGTTGCTAAGCCTGCTAGTAAATATGGGTGTGCAGACCAGTTATGCAGGTACGGTTGAGTTTAAGGACGATGCTAATGTGTTGAGTAGCAGTGACCGCTCCAGCCTGCAGAGTAAAGCGGCCGCTCTACCTGCCAATGTTAGAGTTTATACGACTAACGCCTTTACTGATAAGAACCAGTTTGTAAATAGCGTTAAGAGCAATGCACCTACAAACGGTATTATTTACGGCATTAGTGTTAACCTTAAATCTACCTGGGTAGAAACCAATGGCAACATTGGTATAACCAGCGCAGAAAGGGATAGCATTGTCAGTTCCGCCAATACCTTTTTCGGCAGCGGTAACTACAGGGGTGGTATTGATGCGATGCTTGACCGCACCCGCTCTGTAGTAAGCGCGACCAGCACCAGCCGCCCTTCCGGCTCTACCAACACGGCTACCCGGAGTAGCGGTGGCGGCTTCCCGATTTTTGGTTGTTTGATTATTGGTATCATTGCCCTGGTTGCTATGAGCGTCTTTGGCGCCGGACGGCGGCGGGCTATGAACAATTACAACCCCGGCCAAAACCCCGGTTTTGGTCCTGGCGCCGGTCCCGGTTATGGGCCGAATACGAACTATGGTCCCGGCTACGGCCCAGGCTATGGCCCCGGTTATAACCAGGGTGGCGGTATGGGCCCCGGCTACAACCAGGGCTACGGCCCCGGTTATGGTAACCAGGGTGGCGGTATGGGCCCGTTAGGCGGCGGTATTATCGGGGCTGGTCTTGGTGGTCTGGCCGGTTATGAGTTGGGCAGGCACTCCGCTCAAAACGACGGTGGTGGCGGTTTTAACCAGGCTGGCGGTTCAACCGGTGGCAGCGGTTCGGACTGGGGTAGCAGCGATAGCGCTGGCAGCGCTGGCAGCGGCTCCGATTGGGGCAGCAGCGGCGGGTCTGACTTCGGTAGCAGCGGCAGCTTCGATGCAGGCGGCGGCGGCGACTGGGGTGGCGGCGGAGGCGACTCCGGCGGCAGCGGCGATAGCTGGTAATCACCCGGTAGTTACACCATTACGGAATCTGAAAATAAAAGGCCAACCTTACGAGGTTGGCCTTTTCAATTACAGGTATTAA